>JAHQVJ010000174.1 GCA_019634415.1 Myxococcales bacterium | reverse complement strand
TGCCCGGCTTCCTGATCGCGCGTCACCCCGTCACCAACGCTGCCTACGAGGCCTTCCTGAGTGCGTTGCTGCGCGCTGGCCGCGACGACCTGGCCAAGTTCGCGGCCCCTGCCGGCTGGACGTCCCCCGCGGGTGCCATCGCGCGCCCGGCCAGCGAAGATCCGCAGAGCCCCGTGCGCGGCATCACCTTCGACGCAGCCACCGCCTTCGCCGCCTACACCGCCAAGCGCTCCGGGCGACCCTGGCGCCTGCCTCGTGAGCGGGAGTGGGAGCGCGCAGCTCGAGGCGTGGACGAGCGCATGTTTCCCTGGGGCAACTTCTTGGATCCGGCCTGGAGCTGCGTGGCCGCCAGCCACGGGGGGAGCGCGCCACAGCCGGCGTCCATCGCCGCCTTCCCTCTCGACGTGAGCCCCTGGGGAGTGCGGGGAATGGGGGGCAACGTGCGCGACTGGTGCATCGGGGACTCCGCACCTCGACAGGGGCGTGTGAGGCCCGAGCATCACTGGGTGCGCGGCGGCCACCACCTGGGGATCGCACAGCTCGCGCGCCCGGCCCTCCGCTACCAGCTGGCCACGCATCACCACCCTGGCGTGGGCCTCCGGTTGGTCTGCGCCCTGGACGACTGACGGGTCCGGCGGATTCCAGACGTCGCCGAACACATGTTCAGCATACCCGAACGACGAGGACCGTGGGCTGCGATCGAGAGCAGGTTACGTGCGGCGCTCGCGCAGGGCGGCATCGGGGGCGGCATGAAGCAGGTCTACACGCTCAACATCAACGGCGAAGACCACGAGGTCGCTGCCCCCGCCCATCACTCCCTGCTCGAGGTGCTTCGCTACACCCTCGGCCTCACGGGCTCGAAGCAGGGATGCGACAAGGGCGACTGCGGCGCCTGCACCGTGCTCGTGGACGGCGAGCCCGTGCTCGCCTGCTGCACCCTCGGGGTCACCCACCCCGGGCACGCCATCACCACCATCGAGGGCCTCGCCGATGCCGACGGGCCCACGCCGCTCCAGCGCTCCTTCGACGCCTGCGGCGCCCTGCAGTGTGGCTTCTGTCAGCCAGGCATGATCATGAGCGCCCACGCGCTGCTGCAGCACAACCCCTCCCCCACTCACGACGACGTGGCCGAGGCCCTGTCGGGCAACCTCTGCCGCTGCACCGGCTACACCAAGATCATCGAGGCGGTGATGGCCGCCACGGATCGGCGCAACGCCACGGTGTTCGCCGACGAGCCAGACAAGCTGCCCTTCCCGCGCCAGCTGCCCATGGCCCACGGTGAGCCCACCGAGGGGTTCTCGGTGATCGGCAGCCGCGGCCGCAAGCCCGACGCCATCGACAAGGCCACCGGCGCCACCCAGTACACCGACGACATCGTGCTGCCGCGCATGGCCCACGGCAAGATCCTCCGCTCGCCCCACGCCCATGCCCGGATCCGCAGCATCGACACCACCCAGGCCGAGGCCCTCCCAGGCGTGCTCGCGGTGGTGGTCGGTAGCGAGCTCCCCACGGCCTACTGCGTCATCCCCTGGACCGCCGACGAGCACGCGCTGGCGGTCGACAAGGTGCGCTACGTCGGCGACGGGGTGGCTGCCGTGGCCGCCGTGAGCGAAGACGTCGCCAACCAGGCGCTGCAGCTCATCGAGGTGGACTACGAGGTGCTCGAGCCCGTGGTGGGGCCCCAGGCAGCCCTCGCCGAGGGGGCTCCGCTCGTTCACGAGCAGGACTGGAAGGGTCGCCCACGCACCGACAACGTGTGCAAGACGGTGCAGCTCGAGTTCGGCGACGTGGACGAGGCGCTGGCCGATGCCGCCGTGGTGGTGGAGAACGACTGGCACTACTCGGGCTCCACCCACGCGCCCATCGAGCCCCACTGCGCCATCGCCACGTGGGACGCCGACGGTCGACTCACCGTCTACAGCGCCACCCAGGTCATGCACTACCTCCACCGCGAGCTCGCCAAGGTGCTCGAGGTGGATCCCGCGAAGATCCGAGTGATCCAGCCCACGTTGGGCGGGGCCTTCGGCGGCAAGTCCGAGCCCTTCGATCTGGAGTTCTGCGCCGCCCTGCTGTCGCGCAAGGCAGGTCGTCCCGTCAAGATCCTCTACACCCGCGAGGAGGTGTTCTACGCCCACCGCGGTCGCCACCCCATGGACTTCCACTTCCGCATCGCCGCCGATGCCGAGGGCCACATCACGGCGGTGGACAACCAGATCGTGCTCGACGGCGGTGCGTTTCACTCCTTCGGGCTGGTCACCACCTACTACGCGGGCCAGCTCCTGCCGGGCCCCCTGAAGTTCGGCACGTACCGGTTCCACTCCCGCCGGGTCTACACCAACACCCCCTGCTGCGGACCCAAGAGAGGGCATGGCTCGGTGCAGCCGCGCTTTCCCCTCGAGACCGCCATCGACGAGCTCGCCGAGCAGCTCGAACTCGATCCCATCGAGATCCGACGCCGCAACGCCATGAAGGGCGACGAGCACACCGTGAACGGCATGTTCGTGCCCAGCTGCGGCATCACCGCCTGTCTGGACGCCGTGGAGGCCGCCAGCGAGTGGCGCGAGCGCCGCGGAAAGCTTCCCTACGGCCGTGGCTTGGGGGTGGCCACCAGCATGTACATCAGCGGCACCGCCTACCCCATCTACCCCAACGAGATGCCGCAGTCGGGCGTGCAGGTGCTCGCCGATCGCAGCGGCCGGCTCACCGTCTTCTCGGGCACCAACGACATCGGGCAGGGCTCCGACGGTGTCCTCGCCTACATCATCGCCGAGGAGACCGGGGTGCTCCCCGACCACATCCGCGTGGTCAGCGGCGACACCGAGCTCACGCCCGTGGACCTCGGTGCCTACTCTTCGCGCGTCACCTACATGGCGGGGATCGCAGCGCAAGAGGCCGGTCGCGCCATGCGCGACGTGCTGATCCGCGTGGTCGCGGAGAAGATGGAGTGCAACCCGAAGGACCTGCTGGTGATCCCGGGCCGCTACGTGCTCGCCTCGGACCCGAGCAGCGGCATCGACGTCGCCGAGGCACTGCGCCTGGCCGAGGCCAAGGTGGGCACACCGCTGTCCAGTGCTGGGGGCTATCGCACGCGACAGCTCGGCGGAGACTACCGAGGGGGCACCATCGGCGCCTCGCCCGCCTACAGCGCCACGGCCCACATCGCCGAGGTGGAGGTGGACACCGACACGGGTCTGGTGAAGGTGGAGCGGATCTGGGCGGCACACGACTGCGGCCGCGCGCTCAACCCGGTGATGGTGGAAGGGCAGATCGAGGGGTCGGTCTACATGGGCATGAGCGAGGCCGTGCTCGAGGACATGGCGTACTACGACGGCATGGAGAAGCGTCGCCGCGCTCCAGACGGTCCCGACCGCACCGCCGGGCTCCACATCGGGCCGAACCTCCTCGACTACCGGATCGCGACCTCCCTCGACACGCCCACCATCGCGTCGTCCATCGTGGAGTCCATCGATCCCGGTGGTCCCTACGGGGCGAAGGAGGCAGGGGAAGGCCCACTCCATCCCGCCATTCCCGCCATCGCCAACGCCATCTTCGACGCCGTGGGGGTGCGCATGCGGGTGATGCCCTTCACGCCTTCACGAGTGCTGGACGCCATCCGCGCCGCAGGGGGGCCCCATGCTTAGGATGCCCGAGTTCGAGGTGCACCAACCCACCACGGCTGCCGAGGCCGTGGCGCTGAAGGCCGAGCTCGCCGACGCGCTGTACGTGGCCGGCGGCACCGATCTACTCCCCAACCTGAAGCACTGGCTGCACGAGCCGCGCCACCTGGTGTCGCTGGCCTCCGTCTCGGAGATGAACGGGATCCAGGTACGCCCCGATGGCTCCGTCACCATCGGCGCAGCCACCACGCTCCACGCCGTGGCCACCCACGATCACGTCGTCGCCCAGCTCCCCGGCCTGGCTCAGGCCGTCGGCAGCATCGCAGGTCCGCAGCACCGTCGGATGGGCACCATCGGTGGCAACGTGATGCTGGACACGCGCTGCCTGTTCTACAACCAGTCCCTGCCTTGGCGTCAGGCGGTCGGGTACTGCCTGAAGAAAGACGGAACGTGGTGCCACGTCATCGGCAGCGCCAAGGCCTGTGTGGCCGCCCAGAGCTCCGACTCGGTGCCCATGCTGGCAGCCCTCTCGGCGCAGCTGTGCTTCGTCCTGCCCGATGGCGAGACCCAGCGCATCGATCTGGTGGACCTCTATACCAAGGACGGCCGGTTCGAGCAGAACCACACCGTGCCCGAGCACGCGCTGCTCACGGCCATCGAGCTACCCGCGCCAACGGAGGGCCATCGCAGCGTGTACCGCAAGGTGCGGGCCCGAGGTGCCGTGGACTTCCCGCAGCTGTCCGTGGCCGTCGCGGGGGGCTTCCTGTCCGACGGGACGTGCACCTCCCTGTCGGTGGTGATCGGCGCCATGCTGCCGTTTCCGAAGGTGCTACCGGGCACCGATGTCGCCGTGGGCACCTCGCTGCCAGACGAGGTCATCGAGGCCTTGGCCACGCGGGCGGCCAAGCAGGCGCGCCCTCAAGCGCAGATCCACGGATCTCCCGATTGGAGGAGACACGTCGCAGGTGTGGAGACGCATCGAGGTCTACGAGACCTGCGGGATCGCGCCTCGTCGGTGGTATGATCCCAGTGATTTACTGCGGATGTTCTGATGAGGCACGTTCTATGTGTAGCCTTGGGAACCCTGACCGGATGCGGTTCCCTCACCTACTACGGCTCGGTCGCTGACGACGGCGAACGAACCAATGGGATCGACCCGATCACCGATCCCCTGGAGACGACAGAGGAGACCACGGACGCCCCGCCGTCAGCGGTGGAGATCCGAATCGACGATCTGAATCCCACCTACGGCTCCAACGCCAGCGGCCAGTGGGTGGTTCTGAACGGCAGCTTCGACGAGTCCACCACCGTGAGCATCGGGGGACTGGCGGCCAACGTGCTGCAGCACGAGCCCGACGAGCTGGTCGTCGAGCTGCCCACCACCACCAGCACCGGCTACGTCGATGTGGTGGCCAGCTCCCCAGAGGGCACCGACACCCTGACCGACGCCTTCCAGTATTGGGCCGACGCCACCGGCGAGGCCGGCACCATCGGCACCGTGGACTTCTTCCAGCAGGTTGGAGACTACTGGACGGACCCACCCACCAACTACTCCTCGGGCTGGTTCGCCTTCTCCACGGGCACCAACTGGACGCTGTGGCAGGAGTACACCACCTCGCAGGGCAGCTGCGTCTTCGACCACACCTACGATGCGGACCCCCAGGCCATCACCACCGGCGCAACCCAGGTCCGGTTCAGCAACCAGGCTGGCGGCTTCACGCTCGACGAAGGCGTGGAGAAGTCCTTCGGTGCTGACTGGTACACCAACGACGATCTGAACGCCGTGCTGCAGACCGGCGCCGTCTATGACCTCGATCCCGTGGCGGGCCCCGACTTTCCATCCTTCGACCTGCCCACAGCCATCGAGATGGCCGCCCCCTTCCAGGTCACGTCGCCGAACCTGCACGGCGACAACCTGCCCACCACCGACGCCAGCATCAGCTTGAGCTGGTCGGGCTCGGGCGGCGACTACGTGCTGATCTGGATCCTGCGGCAGTACCTGTTCGAGGGGCAGTTCATCGACGACGGCGTGGTCAGCTGTGCGGTCCCCGACACGGGTAGCTTCACGGTCCCCGCTGCCCTGTGGAACACCTGGTTTGCCGGAGATGTGCTGCACATCCAGGTGGGTCGCGCACACATCGACGACAACGTGCTCCCTCACAACGGCGCCGACAGCCGCATCGCGGGCGTGTACTGGGTATGGGGCGGCGCCGTCACGGACTGACGCCGCCTTGCCAGTTTTGTTGATCGGGACCTGGGCCCTCGCACACTCCCTTCATGTTCATGGAGGTTGTGATGCTTCAGTTCCTGGCCATGGCCAGCCTCGTGGCCTGTGGCCCCAACAGCGAGACCAACACGTCGACCGCGACGACGAACACGACGTCGGACGACCCCGACCCCACCACGGACACCGAGGACACGCCGCTCGACACCGGGACCGACACGGGCACGCCGTCCACCACCACGGGCGACACGTCCACCGTGCCGCCCTTCGACTGCTCGCTCATCGCCGGCAAGGTCGCAGATCCGCCGAGCCATCTACCACCTGCGCTGCAGGGCATCGTGGACGGCACCCTCAAGGTCCAGGCGCCGGTGGAAGGCGTGACCTTCGACACGACGTGCAAGTACGCCCTCGATGAGCACTACCTGCCCAACGTGGACGCCGTCGCCACCCGCGTCTTCGAGGTCTACGAGTCCTACACCAAGGCCATTGACGTGCACATCGAGCCCGCCGAGCCCACGGTGGTGGTGCTGCTGTCGTACGAGCCCCTCGACTGGACCGTGACGGAGGCCGCGCCCGGCTCCATCACCACGATCTACACCGCGAGCTACGAGCCCGGCACCGTCTCGGCGCCCGAGGGCGTGTCCGTCATCGACCTGAAGGCCGTCATCGCGAAGCAGAAGAAGAAGGGCTACGCCAAGCTCGCCGGGGGCGGCTGGTACACCGACCCCACCGCCACCCTTCACACCGAGCTCGACGGCCTCGGCTACACCATCGACAGCTACGTGGGGTGCTACGCCGCCGACTCCATCATCGCGCGCTCCGCGGCCGTACCCAACGTCACCGAGTCGGCCCCGAGCTGCACCCCCGGCCCGAGCCCTGCGGCACCGGACTCCACCTGGGCCGCCGCGCAATGCCCAGCACTTGGTGGGGGCCCGATCTGCGCCACCGCCACCTACAACAACATCTCGCTGTTCGACGTGTCCTCGGGCAGCTCCTGCCCCGTGGCCGCCACCTACCACCCCTTCGGCCTGCTGTTCTCGAGTCGCGGAGCCATCGGATGGAGCGGTCAGGAGCTGTTCGCCTGCAGCGACGCCGGCTTCCTGGTGCGCATCGACATGGACGCAGGCACCCACGAGACGACCTACGCCCGCTGCGAGGGCGTGGCCGTCACCGAGTGCGGCCTGTTCTTGCGGTCGCCCTTCGGCCAGGGCGAGCTGCTGACGCAGTACCCCTCCTTCGAGGAGGCCAAGTGTGGGATCAACGGGGTGTCCCATGGTCAGCTCGATCAGGTGGCGTTCGATGTCCGTGGCGATCTGGTGGTGCATCCCGACTGGTTCTCCACCGACACCTTCCAGTGGCGCTCCATCGGCGCGTCCGTGGCTCCCCCGGACCTGGTGACGAACGGCAAGGGCTGGGTGGACGGCGTGTACCTGCACAGCTCCGGGACCGAGCTGTACTGGCTGAACCGGGAGGAGATCTCGGTGGTGGACAGCACCGGGCTGGTCACCCCGACCAGCAACCTGAACACCTTCGGGGCCGACGGCATGGACTGCGACGGACCCTAGCGACGGCTCCGGTGGCAAAGGGCTGGGCCTTGCGCTAGCTCCAGGGGACAACCGAGGAGATGGCAGATGGCCGCGTTCCCGCCCCTGACGAGCGACCCCGACTTCCCGCGTCAGGAAGCTGAGATCCTTCAGCTCTGGGAGCGAATTTCGGCCTTCGAGCGCTCGGTGGAACAGCGCTCCCCCGATCGCTCCTACGTCTTCTACGATGGCCCTCCCTTCGCCACCGGCCTCCCCCACTACGGACACCTCGTGCCCGGCACCATCAAGGATGCCGTGCCTCGCTACTGGACCATGCGCGGCTATCGGGTGGAGCGCCGCTTCGGCTGGGACACCCACGGCCTGCCCATCGAGATGCTCATGGAGAAGGAGCTGGGCCTGTCCGGGCCCTCGGAGGTCCGCGAGTACGGCGTGGCCGAGTTCAACGAGGCCTGCCGCGGAGGCGTGCTGAAGTACGTCGACGAGTGGCGCCGGATCGTGGGGCGCCTCGGCCGCTGGGTCGACTTCGACGACGACTACAAGACCATGGACGCGACGTTCATGGAGAGCGTGTGGTGGGCCTTCCGCCAGCTGTGGGACAAGGGCCTGATCTACCGCGAGTTCCGGGTGATGCCCTACTCGTGGCGGCTGTCCACGTCGCTGTCGAACTTCGAGGCGAACCTCGACTACCGAGAGGTCCAAGACCCCGCCATCACCGTGACCATGCCCAGCAAGGTGGGCAGCGACGTCTTCTTGGTGTGGACCACCACCCCCTGGACGCTGCCGAGCAACCTGGCCATCGCCGTGGGCTCGGAGCTGACCTACGTGCGCGCCAAGATCGAAGGCGACGACCGCGTGTTCGTGGTGGCCGAGGATCGGCTACAGGCCGTGCTGGGCAAAGACGCCACCGTGATCGAGACGGTCACCGGCGCCGATCTGCTGGGTGCGTCCTACGAGCCCCTGTTCCCCTACTTTGCCGACCACCCCAACGCCTTCGTGGTCATCGCGTCGGATCACGTCACCACCGAGGACGGCACGGGGCTCGTGCACATGGCACCGGACTTCGGTGAGGACGACTACGCCGCGAGCAAGAAGCACGGCATCTCGGTGCTCCAGTCCGTCGACGACGAGGGGCGCTTCACCGACGCCGTGGGCCCCTGGGCCGGCCGGAACATCAAGGAAGCCGACGCCGACATCATCAAGGCGCTGAAGAAGTCCGGTCGCTTGCTGCGCCACGACACCCTGGTGCACAGCTACCCCTTCTGCTGGCGGTCCGACACGCCCCTCATCTACCGCGCGGTGCCCGCGTGGTTCGTGAAGGTCACCGAGATCAAGGATCGCATGGTGGCCAACAACGAGCGGATCCGCTGGGTGCCCGAGGCGGTGGGCAGCAAGCGGTTCGGCAACTGGCTGGCGGATGCCCGAGACTGGAACGTCAGCCGCAATCGCTTCTGGGGCACGCCCATCCCCATCTGGCAGTGCGACGCCGACGAGTCCCACCGCCTCTGCGTGGGCTCCATCGCCGAGCTGCAGGAGCGCACGAGCACCGAGGTGGACGATCTGCATCCCCACAAGATCGACCACCTCACCTTCGACTGCACGGAGTGCGGCGGCACGATGCACCGCATCTCCGACGTCTTCGACTGCTGGTTCGAGTCGGGCTCCATGCCCTACGGCCAGGCCCACTACCCCTTCGAGAACAAGGAGTCGTTCGAGGCGAACTACCCGGCCCAGTTCATCTCCGAGGGTCTCGACCAGACGCGGGGTTGGTTCTACACGCTGCTGGTGCTGTCCACCGCGCTGTTCGACGAGCCCTCGTTCCTGACCTGTGTGGTGAACGGAATGGTGCTCGCCGAGGACGGCTCGAAGATGAGCAAGTCCAAGCAGAACTTCCCGCCGCCCGAGGAGATCCTCGACCAGTATGGTGCCGACGCCCTGCGCGCCTATCTGATCAACAGCCCCGTGGTACGCGCCGAGCCCCTGAAGTTCAGCGAAGCCGGGGTGCGAGAGGTGGTGCGCACCGTGCTTCTCCCGCTGCACAACGCCCACGGCTTCTTCGTGCAGTACGCCAACATCGACGGCTGGGATCCGTCCGCGGAGCGGCCTGCCGTGGCAGCTCGGGCCGAGATCGACCGCTGGCTGGTGAGCCACCTCCAGAGCCTGATCGCCGAGGTGGACGCGCAGATGGAGCAGAGCCAGCTGTACAACGTGGTCCCGCCGGTGCTCCGCTTCATCGACGACCTCACCAACTGGTACATCCGGCTGTGCCGTCGGCGCTTCTGGCGCTCGGTGGACGACATCGACGGCCAAGCCGACAAGGCCGCGGCCTATGCCACGCTGTACGAGACCCTCGTCACCTTCGCGAAGGTGCTCGCCCCCTTCTTGCCCTTCGAGGCCGAGGGGCTCTACCAGAGCCTGGTGGTGCAGGCGGGGTGCCAGCAGGGCGACCAGGACAGCGTGCACCTGTGTGACTGGCCCACCGTGAGCACCGACGTGATCGACGCCGCCCTGGAGCGCCAGGTGGCCGACACCCGCGAGGTCGTCCGCCTCGGGCGACGCCTGCGAGAGCGGCACCGCCTGAAGACGCGCCAGCCGCTGCGCGCCATCACCGTCGTGCACCACGACGCCGACGCACGGGCCGGCATCGAAGCACACGCAGAGCTTCTCGCCGAGGAGCTCAACGTGAAGGAGGTGCGGGTGGTCGCGGAAGGCGACGAGCTGGCCACGCTCACCTGCAAGCCCAACTTCAAGACGCTCGGGCGCCGGTACGGCAAGGAGATGAAGCAAGCCGCTGCCGTGATCAGCGGGTGGGGCGCCAGCGAGTGGGCGCAGCTGCAGGCTGGCGAGGAGCTGTCCGTGCTCGACCAGCCCGTGACCGCCGACGACGTGATCGTGCGGCGCGATCCCCGCCCCGACGTGGTGATCGAGACCGAGGGATCGCTCATCGTGGCCCTCGACACCGAGCTCGACGACGCGTTGCTGCGCGAAGGGATCGCGCGCGAGTTCGTGAGCGCGGTCCAGAAGCAACGCCGCGACGACGGGCTCGCGGTCACCGACCGGATCCGGCTGACCGTGCACACCCGCGACTCCGACCTGCGCGAAGCGATCGAGCACAGCCGGGAGTGGGTCTCGGGTGAGGTGCTCGCCGTGCAGGTCGAGGTGCAGGACGCCGACGGCAGCGACGTCACCTTGGCCACCGTGAAGGGCTCCCACGACCTGTCCCTGACGCTGGCCGCCGACCGCTGACCGTCGACCCTGACAGCCCCCGTCACCGTCAGCGAGTGCGGCGACGCCCTACGGTGGGTCCACGGGGGATGAACATGCTGCAGGGACGAGTGGTGGCCGTCACCGGAGCCACGGGATTCGTCGGCTCCCACATCTGCGAGGCCCTCGTGGAAGCCGGAGCCACGGTGGTCGGGGTGGTTCGAAACCCGGACCGAGCCCGCTGGCTGGAGCATCACGGCGTGCAGCTACGTGCCGCCGACCTCCTCGATGCCCCCGCGCTGTCGCGCGCCCTGCACGGCGCTCACGCGGTGGTGGGCAACGCAAGCATCGCCGTGGGTGGCACGCGCGACGACGTGGACGAGCGCCTGCACGCCGAAGCACGAGGCCAACAGAACCTCGTGAGCGCCGCCCTCGAGCAGGGCATCCAGCGGCTAGTGCACATCTCCAGCGTGGCGGTGTACCGCTGCATGCGCCCCTGGCAGCGTGTGCCGCCCACGCATCCCGTGGGGCCACGGGGACTCACGAGGTGGGTCACCAAGCCCGGCTACGCCGCCGCCAAGGCGCGCGCCGAGCAGATCATGTGGCAGGCCCAGGCGCGCGGCCTACAGCCCACCGTGCTGCGGCCCGGTCCCGTGTACGGCTCGCGGGATCCCAAGCTCACCCAGCGCTACGTCTCCGCCATGCGCAGCTCCATCCGCATCGTGCCCACCGTGGGTGTGCCCCACGTGCACGCCGCCGACGTGGGCTCGGCCGTCGTGGGCGCCCTGGCCAACCCTCGCTCCATCGGACGCGCCTACAACGTGACGGGCGATCCCGTGTCCCTGTGGCGGGTGGCGCGTGCCGCACGACAGGCGCTGCACGCCAAGACCGTGCTCCTGCCGCTCCCGGTGCCGCTTTGGTTGGCCTGGGACAATGCAGATACCCGAGACGACCTCGGGGTCCGGTTCCGATCCATCACCTCGGGGATGCGGGAGGCGCTGGGCGGCGAACGTGGTAGTTCATAGCCTCCTCCCTGGGATCGCCATGAGCCAACGGCCCGCCCGAGCCCCGTTTCCCGTCTGGCGCCAGCCCATCACCCCACGGACCCGCAGCGTGGCGGTGATCACCCCCGACGACGCCGTCGTCGGACCGGTGTGCGACGCCGTGCGAGCCGTCGATCCCGGGGCTCAGGTGGAGCGTGCCAGCCTGGACGACCTGGTGCCCCACACCCGCCTGGTGGTGGTCGACGAGGACGCAGCCCCCGCCGCAGTGGCCAAGGCCGCCATCGTGGCTCCCTCGGCGCGAGTGATCGTGCTGTGGCGGCGCGCGTCCGTGAAGATGCTGACGCTCGCCTCCGAGGTCCCCGCGGTGGTGGGCCTGCTCGACGCCCACGACGGCCCGATGCTCATGTACGCGGCCCGTCGCGTGCTCGTGCCCACGGAGCCTGCGCCCACCGGGCACGACCTCATGCCCTGGGGCTCCACCGCCGTGATGTGGCGCCCGTCGAGCACGGGTCAGTCGCGCAAGATCGTGCAAGATCTGGAGCGCGTGGCGCGGCGGACGGGGTTGACCCGCCGCTCGTGCAACACGCTGTCGCTGGTGGGCCACGAGCTGCTCATGAACGCCATCTACGACGCCCCCGTGGACGAGCACGGCGCCCCGCTGCACGCAGCCGATCGCGCCGCGGACGTGGTGCTCGACGGCCAGCAGACCCCCACCCTCGCCCTGTGGATCAGCTGCGATCAGATCTCGCTGGACGCCACGGATCCATTCGGCAAGCTCACCTCGGGCCGGTTCTTCGCCTCGCTGGCCCGCGGGCTCAACAGCCATCGCTCCGGGGTGGTCACCCTCGACACCAGCCACGGGGGGGCCGGCCTCGGAATGTTCACCATCTTCCGTGCAGCGGACGTGCTGCGGGTGGAGGTCACGCCAGGGAGGAGCACACAGGTATCGTGGACCCAGCGTCGGGCTCCCAAGTCCGAGGCCGACATCCCCTCCATCTTCTTCTTCTCGGCGCATCAGGGTTGATGGACCGCCAGCGGATCCAGCAGGTGATCGATCAGGTCGCGACCGGGGAGCTGTCCGCGGGTGTGGCCACGGGGATCCTCATGGCCGCCTTCGCAGCACCCGATGGAGACGCGTCGGACGAGACCCTGTACGCCGATCTCGCAGAGGGCGCGCGGGTGCAAGACCAGCTGCACGCGGTCGGCACCGAGTCCGCCAACTGCCACGTCGAGGCGTGGACCGAGGCCGCCTCGCTGTGCTCGGGTGACTGCTGGCTCACCCACGCCACCAGCCCCTCCACCGATCTTCTGCTCATCGCCGACGTGAGCGGACATGGCGTGCAAGCCGCGCTGGTGGGCAGCCTGCTCATCGGTGCCGCCATGACGGCCTCGCTGGGCAGCCGTCCGAGCTTGCCTCCGTCCACATGGCTCAGCATCCTCAACCGCGTGGCCATCGACGGCCTCGGCCACGACTACCTGATCTCCGCGGTGGCGGTGCAGATCGATCTGGCTGCCTCCACCCTCGAGGTGGCCAACGCAGGCCACCCACCCCCGTTGCTGATCGGCCCCTCCGGCGTGCAGCCCATCCGCGGGCACGGCTCGCCACCGCTGGGTGCCGTGGCTGCCCACAAGTACCAGTCTCGCCAGGTGCCCTTCGGCCCCATGGAGGTCCTCGCCTTGTTCACCGACGGGGTGCGCGAGGCGCAGTCCCCCGAGGATGCCCAGTTCGGGGATCGCCGGCTGTGGGAGGCCTGCACCACCGAGGCCATGACAGCGCGGTCGGTGTGCGAGCAGGTCCGTCGGCGCGTGCGGGCTCATCGCGCCGAGGCGCCCTGGTCCGACGACATCACCTTTCTGGCGGTGGACTTGCCCTACCCGCCGCCGGCAGCGGCCGATCCGGCCCCCGATGGATCCGCTTGATCACGTCCTCGATGCGCGCCTCGTGAACGGCCAGATCCACCACCTCCACGTGCGAGAGCACGCCCCGCACGAGCAACGGCGCAGCTACGCGATCGGCATCGAAGGCGATCACCACCTGCCGCCCCTCGGAGCGCTCCACCCAGGCGCCATCGGGCAGCGCCCAGGGCTCCTCGCCGGCGGCCGCCAGCTGCAGCGAGATCCGACGCACGTGCCCATAGCGCCGGTGGAGCGAGGCCAGATCCCCGTCGTGTAGCCGCTCACCGCGATCGATCACGATCACTCGCGAGCAGAGCTGCTCGATGTCGTCCAGATCGTGCGACGTCAGCAGCATCGTGGTGCCGTGATCGGCGTTCAGGGCGCGCAGAAAGGTGTGCAGCTCCTCCTTGACCACCACGTCCAGCCCGATGGTGGGCTCGTCGAGGAACAACACCTCGGGACCGTGGAGCAAGGCCGCCACCAGCTCGCACCGCATCTTCTGCCCCAGCGACAGCTTGCGGACCGGCACGTCCAGCACGTCGGCCAGCGCGAGGCGCTCCACGAGCTCCTCGAGACGCCGCTCGAAGTCCGGCAGCGGCACGCCGTAGATGTGCCGCAGCAAGCGAAAGCCCTCCATGGGCGGAAGGTCCCACCACAGCTGTGTTCGCTGACCGAAGACCACCCCGATCCGACGTGCGAGGGCGCGACGGTCCGCCGTGGACGACAGCCCACAGACCACCGCCTGGCCCGACGTGGGGCGCAGGATCCCGGTCAGCATCTTCAGCGTGGTGGACTTGCCAGAGCCGTTGGGGCCGACGTAGCCCACCATCTCGCCTGGCTCGATGGTGAAGGAGACGTCGCGGACGGCTGATACGTCCCGACCGGCCGCCGAGAACAGGTTGCGCACGGCCCCCAGCAGGCCCGGGCGGTGATCGAGCACGCGAAAGGTCTTGTTCAACGCGTCTGCGACGACGGCACCCATCTCAGCTCCCCGTGCTCTGGTAGCGACCCAGCGCATAGGACCACCAGGCCAGGCACACCCCCAGGAAGGCCCCCGCCACCAAGGGTGCAGCGAAGGGCACGAGGGGGCCGAAGCCCAGGGCATCCGGCTTGCCCAGCACCACTAGCGCGGGGAAGTAGCTCGTGAAGCCGAGCGGCACGATCCACAGGAACAGGCTTCGCAGCAGTCGACCGTAGATGGTGATCGGGAACTGCGTCATCTGTACGCCCCCGTAGGTGAACGCGCTGAACGCCTCGGACGACTGCACCGTGAACACCGTGGTGGCAGCGCTCGCGATGAACAGCCCGACGAAGATCGCGGTGCACCCTCCCACGTTCACGGTGAGCATGAACAGCTGTAGGGGGCCGACGGGAAGCTGCAGCACCCACAGTGCGGCCACCACCGCCACCGCCCCCTGGCCTGCGCGACCCAGGTGGTGGGGCCGGCACTTGCGCCCGAGGACCTGCACCAGGGCCGGCACGGGCCGCACGAACACCACGTCCAGTCCCCCCGTGCGCACGAGCTCGGGCATGTCCTTCATGCCGTCCGTGGCGATCTCCGCCAGGCCCAGCGCCAGGCTCGCCACCCCGTACAGGTACACCACCTCCCACTGCGAGAAGCCGCCCAGGCCGTCGACGTGGGTGAACATCACGAAGACTGCGACGAGCTCCAGGGCCGTGAGCCAGAAGCGCCCCACCGTCTCGAGCAGGAACGAGCTCCGGAAGCCCATCTGCCCCTTCAGAGAGGCCGCCAGCAGCAGCGCATAGACCCGCATCTCACCCGCCCATGATCTGCAGGCGTCGCTCGCCCGCGGACAGCGCCACCAGGCACCCGATCGTCAGGCCCACCGCCCAGGCCAGCTGTGCTCCCAGGTTCGCCAGGAGCGAGACGCCCCCCAAGCGCCCCAGCCACACCTCCGTGGGCACGTACAGCGTGTAGGGAAAGGGCGTGAGGGCGAACACCGTCTGCACGGCCTCGGGGAAGAAGTCTGCCGGTAGGATCAGCCCCGATGGCAGCACGGCCAGCCCCATGACCAGGTAGCGCACGCCGCGATCTCCCTCGAACCAGAAGCTGCTCACCTCCACCAGGAAGATCAGGCAGATCCCGATCCAGGCCGCGAGCACGACGCTCGAGGCGAACGGCAGCCACAGCGCCGGACTCGGTGGAAACGAGAGCAGGCCCGCGAGCCGTCCCACGGCCAGCAGGGGCAGCATGCGCATGATCACGTAGTACCCGGAGATCGCCAGGCGACGGCTCAGGTACATGCCCACGAGGTTCACCGGACGCACCAGATCCATCGCCACTTGGCCTGTGTGCACGCTCACCGCGAGCCCGAGCACCCCCCACTGCGGGCACACCATCACCAGGGACTGGCTCACGGTCACGTAGGTCACCACGTCCTGGACGGTCAGCCCACCGATCTGGCTCCTCGCGTCGAAGCACGCGGCGAGGGCAGCCGCGCGAAAGAACAAGAAGAAGACGTTGGTGAACAGCCCCGCCCAGTTGGCGGTGCGGTACGCGAACTGGCGCTGGAACGCGGCCCGGGCGAAGGCCGCATACGGTGCGAGCATTCACCGGCTTAGCCTGTGATCACCGCACCGACCCGGCACATCAGGTCGCGAGGCCGCCCACCGCCAGGAACACCAGCCCCACCGCCGTTCCCAGCTCCAGGCGCCGCACCGTCCCGTCCTCGAGGGCCTGCCGCACCCGGCGTCCCATGGCATTGCCCACCGTGATCATCGCGGCCAGGCCCAGCGCCAGGACGAGCAGCCGGCCGTCCACCTGACCTGTGGCGCCGAAGGCCACCAGTCGCCCCAGATGCATCGACAGCGCGCTCAACGACATGGTAGCGATGTACGCCGAGCCCGACAGCCCCACCGACAGCAGGATCGGGCCCGCCAATGCACCTGCGCCGCCCACGGTGCTCGCGACCCCCACCCCGAAGCCCATCGGCGCGAGCGCCAGCGGCGTGACCTTCACCACGAGCCAGCCGACGTACCGCGCGATGGCCAACAGGGCGGCCAGCAACATCGCGGTCTGAACCCAGGCATCGGGCAACGTCGTGACGAAGGCTCCCCCCACCATCGCTCCAGGAACGGCGGCCACCACGAAGGGAGCCGCCACCGACCACTGCACGTGCTCGCGAAACAACCACAGCCGATGGGCATTGCCCACCAGCAGCGCAGGTGTGCTCACCGCGATGGCGTACACCGGATCGCCGCTCCCGGCCGCCAAGGCCAGGATGAGGATCATGCCTCCCCCCATGCCCGCCACCGTCGTCACCATGCCCGCGACCCAGCCGACGGCCAAGATCCAAAGCCCCATGCGACCTCCACCCGCTCCATCCCTCGTCGAGGGCCATTCGAAAAATGGAACTTTTGGATGAACGCAATAGGTCATACAAATGACCGACGAGCTTCGTCACTTCCTGCTGGTCTGCCAGCACGGGACCTTCACCGAGGCGGCTCGCAAGGCATTCTTGTCGCAGCCCGCGCTGTCTGCCTCCATCAAGCGACTGGAGGAGGCGCTTGGCGGCAAGCTGCTCGATCGCGGACCCCAGGGAGCCACGCCCACGGCTGCCGGCCTCGCGCTGAAGCCCTGGGCCGAGTCCGCGCTGGGCGCCATCGAGCAGGGCCGACGCGCGGTGGCGGCGGTGGAGGGGCTCGATGCAGGAGAGGTGCGGATCGGAGCGGGGGCCACGGCGTGCTCCTACCTGCTCCCCGAGGGCCTCACGCGCTTCCGAGCGCAGTACCCGGCCATCGGGCTGTACCTGCGGGAGTGCCCGAGCACGGAGGTGCTCCGGCGGGTGGAGTCGGGCGATCTCGATCTGGGGATCGTGAGCACCGATCAGACGGCGTCGACCTCGGTGGAGGTGTGGCGCACCGACCCGCTGGTGCTGGTGGCGTCCCCCGCCCTCGATCCCTCCGATGCGCCCCACCTGACCTTCCCCACGGGTGCGAACCACCGGGAGCTGCTGGAGCGCCACTTCCCCGACGCTCGCATCGCGATGGAGCTCACCAGCCTGGTGGCCATCAAGGCCCACGTGGTGGCGGGCATGGGGGTGGCCCTGGTCTCGCACAGAGCGGTGGAGCGGGAGCTGTCGGACGGCAGCCTGGTGGCGGTGCCCGATCCGCGCACCCCAGAGGCGCGCACGCTGTACGTGATCCACCACGGTGAGCGGGCCAGCCCGGCAGCGGCCGCCCTACGGCTCGCGCTGATCGAGAGCTGACGCCCCAGCTTGCCGCAGACGCGCCACCCGGCGCTCCTCCCGCGCGAGGAAGCTCTCCACCTTGGAGGGCTCGGCGATCGTCAGCTCGAGGGAGCCACCCGTCACAGGATGGGTCAGCGACAACCCAAGGGCGAACAGGAACAGCCCCTTGCCGCGCAACACCAGGCCGTCGATGCCGTACAGCCCGTCTCCCAGCACCGGGTGGCCGAGACCGGCCATGTGCCGCCGGATCTGATGCGTGCGGCCCGTGTGCGGCCACAGATCCACACGCGTCACGAAGCCAGAGTGCAGACTCCGGCCGTGATCGCACACGCGGTACCGTGTGACCGCGGGGCGCTCGTCGAGGTCCACCTGCACCGTTCCCTCCCCCTCGAGCCGGCCCACGAGCACGGCTCGATAGTGCTTGCGCACCTCGCGCGCCTGGAAGGCCCACCCCAACCCAGCCAGGCCCCGCCGCGTCTTGGCGACGGCCACGAGCCCTCGAGTGGGGGCATCGAGGCGGTGGGCGGGGGTGGGCTGGATCGCGTCGGGCTCGGCGGAGGGCTGCAGGTTGTGCAGCAACGCCCGCTGCAGCGTGCGCGGCCGCGGGCCGCTGGTGGCCAGCCCGCTGGGCTTGATCACCACGGCCAGGTGCGCATCTTCGTGCACCACCTCGAGCGGCACCCGCAGGGGCGGGGGCGCCACCCGCCCCTGCAGCCGCGCCACCTCGCTTCCTGGCTCCACCCAGCGGCTGCCTTCGCTGATCACCCCATCCACGGCCAGCTCACCTCGGCGCGCCGCCTTGCGGGCGCTCGACCGCGTGGGAAACGCCTCGAACAGCTCCATCGCCACGCGGTCCAGTCGCTCCCGGGGGGCGTCGGTGGGGTGCCGCTGGCGCTCCAGGACCACGCTCTGCTCAGCCAACGCAGCGCGCGTCACGCCGAGGTCGATCCCGCGCCGCACCCGGACGGTGGCATCGATCCCACGGCGCTGCAGCGTGCGCACGAAGCGGTCGGTGCGCCCCGCCGCGGTGGGGCGGCCATCGTAGCCACGGGTGGGGTTGAGGGGGATCAGGTTGACGTGGGCGGGCAAGCCGCCAATCAGCTGCGCCAGCTCCTCGGCAGTGTCCGCGTCGTCGTTCACCCCCTCGATCAGCGCCCACTCGAAGGTGATCCGTCGACCCGTGGCGTCGGCGTAGTCGCGGCAGGCGGACATCAGCTCGGCCAGCGGCCAGCGTCGATTGACAGGCATGATGGCGCCACGCGCCTCGTCGCGCACGGCGTGAAGGCTGACCGCCAGCCGCACCTGCAGCCCCTCCTGCGCAAAGCGACGGATCTGGGGCACGAGCCCCACGGTGCTCACCGTGATGTGCCGCGCGCCGATCCCCAGATCCGACATGAGGCGGCGGATGGCAGCGAGGGTGTGGTCGTAGTTGTGGAAGGGCTCCCCCATGCCCATGAGCACCACGTTGGACAAGCGCAGTTCCTGCTGCTTCAGCTCCTGGGAGAAGCGCCAAGCCTGCTCGACGATCTCGGCGTCGCTCAGGTGGCGGACGAAGCCCATCTGGCCGGTAGCGCAGAAGGTACAGCCCATGGCACAGCCAGCCTGGGTGCTGATGCAGGCCGTGCGCCGTCCATCGGCGTAGGGCATCAGCACGCTCTCCACGAAGTGGCCCGTGCCGAGCCGATACAGCCGCTTGCGCGTGCCGTCGCGGCTGCTCTGTTCGGTGGCCACGTCGAGGGTTCCGAGCTGTGCCACCTCCCGAAGCTGCGCCCGCAGCGCCTTGGGCAGATCCGTCATCTGGTCGAAGCTGCCGGCCCCTCGCTCGTAGATCCAGGAGCGGATCTGTCGGCCGCGGTAGGCGGGCTGCCCCAACGACACCACCAGCGCGGTCAGCTGCTCGGCGTCGAGGGCGAGCAGGTCGGTGGCGGTGCCCTCAGGCATCGTCTTCGTCGGGCTCGATGGCGAGACCCGCGAGTTCCGGGGGCGGCCCGCCGTGGCCCTCCATCCCCAAGAAGAAAGCGTAATAGCTGCTGTACTCGTCTTTGGCGTCCAGCGCAGCAGCAGCGCCGAACTGCTCCTTGGACTCCCGGATCATGGCGTGGAACTGCTCGGGATCTCCGAACAGCACGTCGTCCTCGTCGGCGCGCCGACGCAGGATCTCCGCCAGCAATGCATGGGACAGCGCCTGCACCACGTTGTCGGGCACCTCCTCCACCCACACACCTCCTGCCTCCAGGTGGCTCCGAGCCTCGCGTGCGTGACTCTCCGCTTCCTGCAGTCGGTTGGTGTCGAGCAGGATCCGCGCGAGCTCCATGTGGGGCTCGGCGAGCCGTGGCTCCGCGCGCACGATGGCGCGCAGCTCCTCTTCGGCTCGATCCAGGTCGGCGGCTTCCTTGAGGCGCAGCGCCCCCATGAAGCGCTCACCGAGGGCCTGCAGGGCAGCACCCTCCTCGTCTTCGGGCGTGGACATGTCCGGATCCTAGGGCAGATCGTCGAATTTGTTGGAGAAAGGGCTGTCGGAGTCGTCGCTCACCGCTGGCCTCGGACCTTGGCGCACCCGCACGCGGGGCTCTGCCTCCCCACCGAAGTCCCCCGGCGGCACCTCGAATCCCGGGCCACCCACCATCTGCACGTTCACGCGCCGGGCGAGCCAGGCGAGGATCAACGGAGCCAGCAGCTGGCGAGTGACGGGCACGATGAGGGCGAAGCCGGTCAGATCCGTGAGCAGCCCGGGAGTGACCAGCAGCAGCCCTCCCACCAGCACCAGCACCCCTTCGGTGATGCGCGCCGCGGGCGGCGTCCCGCTCTGGAGATCCTGCTGCATCTGCAGGAGCACCCCCGTGCCCTCGCGGCGCGCCAGCCAGGCGCCCACCACGCCGGTGAACACCACCAGCAGGAACGTGTTCAGCGCGCCCATGGCCGCGCCCAGCTGCAGCAGCAGATACAGCTCGAGCGCCGGAACCACGGTGAACAGCAGGAACAGCCAGCCGATCACGCGTCCTCCCCGATCCGGGCCGTGGTGCGCCAGATCTCCTCGAGCTCATCGGCGTCCACCGCGTGGATGGAGCGCCCCTCCGCCGCGAGCGCCGCCTCCACGCGTCGGAACCGTGCCTCGAACTTCCGCGTGGCCCCGCGCAGCGCGTCCTCGGCTCCCGTGGGGAGGTGTCGCCCGAGGTTGACCATCGCCAGCATCAAGTCTCCGAGCTCCTCGGCCACCGCGTCGTCGTCCTGCTGCTCCAGGGCCTCGTCGAGCTCGGCGAGCTCCTCGGTCACCTTGGCGCGCACACCCTGCACGTCGGGCCAGTCGAACCCCACCATCGATGCCTTCTCGCTCACCCGATGGGCCCGCAGCAGAGCCGGCAGCGCCTCGGGCACCCCGTCCAGAGCCGACCCCTGCCCCGCGCGCTCGAGGGCCTTGCGCCGCTCCCAGGCCTCGATCCCCTGAAAGTCCTGGCTCCGGTCGAAGGTGGGATCGAACACGTGGGGATGGCGATCGATCATCTTCTTGTTGATGCCCGCCACGACGTCGCCCAGATCGAACCAGCCGGCCTCCTCCGCCATGCGCGCCAGCATGACGATCTGGAAGAGCACGTCCCCCAGCTCCTTCTTCAGCTCCGGCCGGTCTCGGCGATCGATCGCATCGACGACCTCGTAGGCCTCCTCGATGATGTAGGGGCGGAACGACTCGGGGGTCTGCTCGAGATCCCATGGGCAGCCATTCTCACCCCGCAGACGAGCCACGATCTGCACCAGCTCCTCGAACGCCTTCACGACAGCCTCCCTGGCATTGCCCTACCGGTTGACGCAGCCACTCCGGCATGGAATGGTCGTCGCGCAGCGCGCGTTACGATGGACCCGGAGCTGGCTTGTCCTCGACGCCTCAGCAATTCGGCGACTATCACCTGCTCGAGAAGATCGCGACCGGCGGTATGGCCGAGGTCTATCGAGCACGCGCCTACGGGTTGGCGGGGTTCGAGAAGATCCTCGTCATCAAGAAGGTGCTGCCTTCGCTCGCCACCGACGAGGAGTTCATCCGGCTCTTCATCGACGAGGCGAAGATCGCCGTGCGCCTGCACCACGTCAACATCGTGCAGGTCTTCGAGCTCGATGAGGTCAACGGCCAGTACTACATGGCCCAGGAGTACGTGCACGGCCTCGATCTGGCGCGGCTGGTGTCTCGGGCCAAGAACCGGGGCCAGTTCCCCATCCCCCTCGCCCTGTACGTGATCTGCGAGGTGCTCAAGGCCCTGTCCTTCGCCCACGAGCGACGCGACGACGATGGCCGTGCCCTGCGCATCGTGCACTGCGACATCAGCCCGCAGAACGTGCTCGTGAGCTACGCGGGCGAGGTCAAGATCACCGACTTCGGCATCAGCCGGGCTGCGTTCCAGGCGAAGTCCCTGCACGACGTGATCCGGGGCAAGTACGCGTACATGAGTCCCGAGCAGGTCGACGGCAAGGCTCTCGACGGGCGCTCAGACATCTTTTCACTCGGCATCGTGCTGTTCGAGCTGCTCACGGGCCGGCGCCTGTTCAAGGCGAAGACGCGCGACGAGACCATCGCGCGGGTGCGCCGCGCCGAGGTGCCCTCCCCTCGCGGCTACCGCCCGGACGTCTCGGCGGACCTCGAGCACATCATCCTGAAGTCGCTGGCTGCGCGGCCGGAGGGCCGCTACGCCACGGCGGCCCAGATGCTCGAGGACATCGGTGTGCTCATGGTGCGCGAGGGGCACCGCGGCACGAACAACGATCTGTCGGCCTTCGTGCGCAGCGTGGTGGAGGACGAGCGCGCCCGCACCCAGCGTCGTCAAGGGCAGCTGGAGCCGTCGAGCGTGGTGGTGGTGGCCTGCGAGGCCTTCCCTCCACCACGCACCCTGTCGGCGCCGCGCAAGTCGCTGGCTCAGCTCTCCCAGGAGTGGGCGGGGCTGGTGTCGGAGTCGGGCGGAGAGGTCTGGGAGCAGTCCGACGGCACCATGCTGGTGTGTTGGGTGGGCGGTGAGCTGCGGGAGTCGCTGTCCACCGCCGTCAACGTCACCCTCGCGATGAAGCACGCCACCCAGCGCTCGGGCTACCGATTGTCGGCGGGCGTGGCGCCGGGGGTGGCTCGGCTCGATCCCGTGAGCCGCCGGCCCGGCGAGGGCTGGGAGCTGGCAGGTCCGTTCTACCTGGCCCGCTGGATGATGAACCTGTCGGCCCACCGGGGTCGCCCCCTGCTCACCGAGGTGGGTGCACGGCAGATGGAGAAGGAGCACGGGGTGGCCGTGTTGGGTCGGATCTCCATCCTCGGCAACCGCTACATCAACCTCTACGAGATCGGCTGAGATCCTCGGTGAAGGGATCGGTGGGCGCATCCTCGGGCTCGTCGAGGCCGAACAGGTCGTACACCTCGGCTTGGGCGTGGTGCACGCGCGAAGGCACGTGACGCCGCTCCAGGCTGCGCAGCGGCTGATGACCCGGCCCGAGCCCTCCCACCACCGCCACCGCTTGGTGGACCAGCGCGACACCTGGGTGACTTCGCGGCACGACCAGCGGCGACTGCAGCTGTACCGCACGCTGTCCGGGGTGGATGCGATCCACCGCGGCGCTGGGTCGTACCCCGCCGTCGTCGCCCTCGACCTCTCCGCCGAGCACCATGGCCGTGCCGTCGGGGAGCGCCACCACCGTGGGATCGCGCCGCGCCACGGACAGTCCGGGCAGGGCCGACAAGATGTGCCCATCGGGATCGAACAGGTGCACGTGGCTCGACATCTCGGCGCTGCTGGCGCCGAGCCGGCGATGGATCTTCTCCACGTGCCCCCCGGCGAGCAGGATCCGGCCGTCCCGGAGCACCGCCGCGCCCCGCCGGCTGATGGGCGCTCGCCCCAACGGGAGCTCCGTCCACGTGTTGCGGTGGGCGTCGTAGATCAGGGCGGTGTGTGCTTCCCCCTCCGGGGTGACGCCGCCGATCCAGATGGCTCGACCGTCGTGCAGCGAGAAGAGACGCCCCCCCTTCCTGGGCTGCACCAGCTGGGCCCTCGCGTCCCAGCCCATCGCCCGCGGCCCCAGCCACCACACGTTGCGGCGAAAGTCGGTGAGTCCGACGAGCCGTCCGTCCCCCACTCCGCCCGCCACCAAGATCCCTCCGCCCACGGGGGCGGCCACGCCATCTGTCCAGGGCTCGGGCAGATCGGGGCCCTCGCGCCAGTGGCCAGCGCTGTACCGATGCACGTCACGGACGGCCTCGGACACTCCACGGCGGCCACCGATGGCGAAGACCACACCATCGTGGGACACCACCACCGCTGCTGGACGGCGGTCCCCCGGCAGCTGTGTGGCGTGCTTCACGCCGAGGTGGTCCACCTGCTCCACCGACAGCGCCGGCGCGGCCATCTGTGCATCCCAGCCCCCCATCACCAGCGCGCCCCCGCCGTAGGGCACGAGGTGTGCGCCGGTGCGCCGGACGCTCAGCTCGTCGGGCTTGGGGCTGTCGTCCACCAGCAGGCTGGGTCGCAGCACCGCGCGGCCCTGTGGATCGAGCCCGCGGCAGGTCCCCTGCACCACCACCGGGGCTCCCGGGGCTGGTGCGTAGGAGGGGTCGAGGACGTGGGCCACACACACCGCCTGCGCCGAGCCCCCCACCCGCGTGCCCAGATACAGCCTGCGTCCACGGTGCCCGTGCACCAGGCCCCAGGTGCGAACGGCCTTGCCCACGAAGCGCTCGCGCGCCTGGCGGGGCCACAGCTGTAGGGTCTGCTGCAGCTCGAAGGCCTCTGCCGCCTCCTCGGGACTGCCCACCCGACGAGGAGCGGGATCGGCGAACAGCCAGCTGCGCCATCCGCGCCGAGCGCCGTGCTCGCTCATGGTTCGCCTCCCATGTCCGACCCCTTTATGGCGCCCAGCGACCGGTGGATGATCGCACGGTGTCCTACACTGGTGCGGGCCACCGATCCATGAGCCGTGGGAGGCGTCCATGTCGTTGCGCGACCAGCTGCTGGCCAAGGGCTTGGTGTCCAAGAAGCGCGCCCGCAAGGCAGCACGGGAGCTCAGGGAGGCCCGCAAGGCAGAGCAGGGCAGCCGCCGACGCCAGTCCGAGCTCGCACGTGAGGCCGAGGCACAGCGGCAGGCCGAGGCCGAGGCCGAGGCCGAGCGGCGGCGGCAGGAGCTCCAGGCGCGCCGCGCGGAGCGCGAGGCCCTCGAGCACCGCCTGCGGGTGCGCAACCTGATCCTCGGCAACCGGCTGCCCGCGGGGCGGGGGCATCGCTTCTTCCACCGAGTGCCCGACAGCGCCGCAGTCTCGGAGCTGCAGGTGTCCAGCGGCATCGCGATGGCGCTCCGCAACGGAGACGCCGCCCTGGTGCAGCACGATCACGGCACCTGGCTCGAGGTGGTGGTGGTGCGCCGACGGGCGGCGGAGGCCCTTCAGCAGCTCGCCCCCGAGCGGATCGTGCTGTTCGTGCCCGACGCAGCGGGGGCGTCGGCACCCGATCTCGCCTTCCACCAGCGCGACTGGCCCACGGAGCTCGGACCCCACCGCGCCACCGACGACGATCTGGAACGCCACCGCGCGTCAGTCGGGTAGCTGCACCCACCACAGCTCCCTCTCCTGGCGCCGCCCCTGCACCAGCAGCGTGAGCGTTTCGGGGCCCAGGTAGACCGTGTTGCCACGGACGATCCCGAAGGAGCTCAGATCGATGGGTACCTCGTTGTCGAGAACCAGCCGTCCCGAGAGCGCGTCGACGACGGCGAATCGGGCCGCTGGCCGCTGGCGCTGGTCGACGTAGAGGATGCGCAGCCGATCCTCGTGAAGATCGATGCCACGGGCCAGCGCCTTGGGCCCGAACGCGACTTCGTCGCTGCGCATCTCGATCACCCGGTGCCAGATCGGAAGGGCCGCGTCGTCGAAGCCGATCAGGAGCATGTCTCCGAGCTTGTGCTTGGAGGTCGTGATCTGGCGCGCGGCGCCCGTCGTCCTCGCAGAGCCCGACGTCGTCCGCTCGACCTGCTTGTAGGACTGGGTCACGACCACTGCTCCTCCCGTCGACGTCGGATAGGCCCCGACGATCTCCTGCAGTCGGGGGTCCCCAGCGCCGTCCACCAGATCGGTCAGCCGCCGCCTGTCGGCCACCGTCACCTGCTCCCTGCCGAAGTCGGCTCGCCAGTACACGATCTCGGTGGAAGCGCGCCCAGCGTCGTGCTGTGCGACGATGTCGATCACGCCAGGCGAGCGAGGCATCACGCTCATGTAGGACGCCCAACGCTCGGAGGGGAGTGGCAGCGCACCCACGGACCCGTCCACGGCGTGACGCTGCACCTCGAGGCTCGACCCCTTCCGATACCGGATCAGGTACAGATCTCCATGATCATCTAGGAACATCCTGCGCAGACCGTCCACGCGCAGGTCTCGCCCACGAAACGGCAGCTGCAGCTCCAGGCTCCGAACCGTGGCGAACTCGGCGTCGAGGAACCGCACGTGCACGGCATCCGAGCGATGCCACGTGGTGACGACGGCGATGTGCTCGTCGTTGTCGGAGGTCAGTACCGCGTGCCAGTCACGCTCCCCGTCATCCACCGGAATGGGCAGCAACTCGGAGGAGCCGTCGGGACCTATCCGCTGGATGTCTAGCCCAGCGGCGTGCGATCGTCCGTAGAGCACCTCCCCGCGTGCCGAGCGGCTCAACAGATACGACGACGAGCCTCGGAGAACGCGGCCCGTGGGCCCGAGGGTCATCTTGACGCCGGGCCAGGGAAGCAGCACCAGCTTGGGCTTCCAGACCCAGTCGGGTAGCGCGCTGGGCACGTCCCACGCTCGCGTGCCCCCCCGGAGTAGGGCGAGGTGTGTTCGAGAGTCGGCTGCCTCGTACTCGAGCAGCAGCTCGGTGTCCGACAGGGCCCACGACGTGGTCGACGCCCCCCCACGCAGGAGCTGCAGGGGCACACGGTGCGTGATCGACTGCGCGAGCGCTGACGCGCACACGACGAGAGTCCACGAGATCATCTCACCCTCCAATTCCGAACTGCACGCCGAGGTGGCCCCAACGGAACGCCACGCTCCCTCGGTTCCGCCGCACGGGAAGAGCCCACAGGAAGCGGAGCCTGGTGATGACGCCATCCACCTCTCCGCGGAGTTCCGCACCCGTGACCAGTCGCACGAAGCCGGTCTCGAACGGCTCCCCTCGCTCGCGCACGTTCACGAGCGCCCCGTCCTCGGGGTTCACGTAGGCCTCATGAAGCAGCACCGCCCCGGTCTGGGGGCCGGCCAGCAGCGCCAGCCCGACCCGCCACGACGCATCCGGCCCTGCCGACGCACCCAGCTGAACCGTGCCCAGTGTGCTCACGGTGCCGAACACCAAGGTCCCGTCGCCCGGCGGAAGCGCGAACGCTGCCTCCACGGACAGATCCACGCCGAGCGCGAGGTTCGGATCAGGCCTCAACGGCGTCCACGGAGCGCCTCCCACCATCCCGAACAGCACGCGGATCTGACGCTGGTCGGCCTCCTCCTCGTCGCCGACGGTCCACCGCACCTCGCTCCATCCCGAGCTGAATCCAGCCCAGCGACGCCACCACCCCTGCTGAAGGGACAGGGCCAGGTCGGCTCGCCTCCGCACGTCGGGCACCTGAACGAAGGGCAGGTCCTCCGGCCCGACGACCTCCGTGGATACGAGGGTTCCCGTGCGATCCACGATCTGGACCACGCAAGAACGACCTGTGGGGAGCTGGGTACCACGGTACCCGTCCACGAACATCGCCACCCCTTCCGGCAGGGTCACCGGGCGCATGGATCTCTCCGGAGGAGGCACGGCGCGTCGGAACAGCTCGTGGAGAGGGTGTCCCTCGGGGGCCAATGCTTCGGGCAAGGTCAGTGCGGGATCGGCCACACGCGCCGCGACGAAGGACGACGTGGTCTCCGACTCGTCGGACCTCGTCCATGCCGCGAGCCCCGCGAGGCGATGCAGCCGAGCCACCACATTCCCCGACAGGCGGGCGTCCACGCAGCGCAGCCGCTGCTCGATTCGCTCGATCGCCTCGAAGAACCCTTTGACGTCGAGCGCGCCATAGGTGGTCTCGCCCTGCCGAATCCATCGCTCGACGGCGCGCCCTGCCACAGACGAGTCGCAGGGTGCCGTCTCTGCGGCCGCGGCCCAAGACAGCAGCGTCGACGACCACAGCACCACCTCGCACCTCCCGAAGCGACTGTACGAGGGAGGCGCTCGCGACACATCCTCTGAGGATCTGACATCATCCGGATCGTGGCAGACCTTCGCACAGGCCTCCGAGTCGACCGGTACCGCCTACACAGCCTCGAGCCGGACGGCCATCCACCGACGTGGCGGGTCGAGCATCTGCCGCTTGGCTCCTGGCATCGACTCGAGATCCACGTCAACGAGTCCGCGCTCGAGCGCTCGAAGGCGCTGGAGGCGTGGCGACGACTGGCCACTCTGCATCACTCCCGCCTGGCGCGTGTCCTGGACATCCTGGACATCGACGGTCACGTGGGCGTGGTGACCGAGGCCATCGAGGGGCCGAGCCTCGGCAGGCTACTGGACAACGCTCGGCCGACGGCTCACGCCGCGGCCTTGATCGCACGGGGCCTGGCTGAGGGGCTGGTCTGGGCCCACGATCACGGCCTCGTGCACGGCGCGCTCACGTCGAAACACGTGCTGCTGTCGCCCGCACCTGGCGGACACATCCCCGTCCTCGTCGGCTTCGTGGGCGCGGGCCATCCGAGTGACGACCTTCGTGCGCTGGCCGATCTACTCGAGGCGTTGGCCCCCTCACTGGACACCGAAGCCGCCGAAGCGCTGGCACGGGCGGGTCGGCTGGCTCGCTCCCCCGACACCTGCGCACAGGACGTACTGCGCGCCCTCGACGCTGGACTCCCTGGCAGCGGGGAGCTGCTGGCACCCGGCGCGATCATCGGCAACTACCGCGTGGACGGACTGCTGGGACAAGGGGGAACCGCCGACGTGTACCGGGTCGAGCACGTGAAGCTGGACTCCTGGCACGCGCTGAAGGTGCCCCGGGTCGGTCTGGAGCGTGGCTTGGCTGAGGGAAAGGTCCTGTCGCGACTGGTGCACCCGCACATCGTCGGCGTCACCGATCTCGTCCAGGTGGGTGAGCGTCCCGGGTTGGTGATGGAGCTGGTGGACGGACAGACCTTACGCGAGCGAATGGCCCGCGGGCCAATGCGTCCGGACGAAGTCGACAGCATCGCCGAGATGGTGTTGCGCGGCGTGGCCCATGCCCACCGCGCAGGCTGGATCCATCGCGACTTGAAACCCGAGAACGTGCTGCTCTGCTCGCAGCCGAGCGGAGTCGTGGCCAAGGTGGCGGACTTCGGCGTCGCCAAGTGGGTCGGAGCGGCCCGAGCACACACCCGAACCGGCGACCTGATCGGCACGCCCGGCTACATGGCGCCCGAGCAGATCCGAGATGCCCGATCGGCGGACGAACGATCGGACGTGTTCTCCCTCGGTTGTCTCCTGTTCGAGCTGGTGACGGGTCGCGCTGCGTTCCCAGGCGACAATGCCCTGGAGGTTCTCGCCGCGGTGGCTCACGGCTCCCCACCATCGCTGCACGGCATCACCCCATCGCGGATCCGACGCGCCCTGAAGGCCGCCCTTCATCCCGACCGCAGCCAGAGGCCGACAGACGCAGGTGCCCTGCTCGCGCTCTGGCGCACACCGCTCGGCGGCGGACGGCAGCACGGCCCGACTCGCTCCCCGACGCGGTGGTTGGCGAGCGCCGTGGCTGCCATCGGCGTGGCGGCACCGCTGGTCGCAGATGCCCCCGAAGGGGTGCCCCTCGCCTCGGAGTGGTCCCCGATGGAGCCCCTCCCGGAGTCGGTCGCCTCCCCTGTGCCGCCCCAACCTACCCAGACCCAGATCCGAGCACGGAGAGCCCGTGTTCCACTGCCCGAGCCCGAGCCGGAGCCCTTCGGTCGGGTGACCGTGCTCGGTGACCTCGTCGAGGCACACCTCAGCAATGGAGCCGAGCGCGTCGCGCCTGGCGTGGTGCCCCCAGGCCCGTGGACCCTGGAAGCCTCCTTCGGTGGAGAACCAGCCATGCCAGTGCTCTCGTTCGATGTGACAGCCGACCGAGAGCACGTCGTGCGCTGCGAGGCGTCCCTCCGTGTGTGCCGGTGACCTTCAGGTCTCGTCCACCGTCACGTCACCGGGCACGAGCACGACCTCGACCAGCCCCGTTCCGTCTGAGCGGACCAGGTCGGATCGCAGTCGGGCTGCTCTGAGCTTGCTGCGAAGCAGATGCAGATTCCGATCCCACCGAGTCCTAAGGGCGCTTGGATCGGCATCGCTCCAGAGGGAGCGTGCGATCACCTCCCAGGAGACGGGAAGGCCGATGGTCACCAGCTCGCTGAGGATGCGACCAGGAAGACCCGACAGCGTCGTGACGGGCCGTCCCTCGGCGAAGATGTGCACCGCGTCGTGGCGTGCGACCACACGTAGGGTTGGGTGAGGACGCCCCGTGCCTCGGGTGCAGCGCGAGGAGGCAACCACCAGTGGGATCCGTGCACCGCGGATCTCGGTCTGGCCGATGGCGTAGCGTCGATCGACCTCGAAGGGCCTGGGCGGCTGCCTCCCGATCTGGATCGTCCAGCCGGTCTCCGACGTCCACAGCCACGCTGCCGCCTCGGGATCGAACCGGGCGACGAGTCGAGGAGGGCCGTCCAGGAGAACCGAGTGGACGGACGCCGTCAGCGGCAGCACGTCTGCGGACAGTCCCGCGACCCCCAACACCGACTCGGGCAGCGCCACCGACTCGATCGTCAGCTCGACGCCGTCGCACAGCTGGACCCGAACGCCCGGCCGCATCACCACCTCGAGCACGTGGATGCCCTCGAACGACATGGGGCCGCGCAGCGCCTGCAGCATCAGGCGAGGGCCACGCAGGGTCACCAGCGCATGGGCCTCGGAGATGCGTGGATTCGAGATGTGCAAGGCCGCGCCCGGCATGCGCCCGATCAGATCGCCGGGACGGAGCGTCACCACAGCCTCCGCCGAGGCCCGGACGCGTGCCTCGGCCCGACTCACGGACATCTGCCAGCGACCATGTCCACATCGCCCGTGAGCACGCGATGTTCGGCGCCGGAGGCGTCCCGTACCCGCAGCGCTCCGTCTGGATCGATGTCGATCGCCACGCCCGAGATCTCCCCCACCGCCACCGCTCGCCCCAGTGTGGCGCTGCGCGCACGCCAGGCGGCCAGCATGTCCGCTGGCGCACGGTCGACGAGGTCGGTCTGCTGCAGTACTGCGCGCACCACCTCGATGGCCAGCTCGGTGCGGTCGCGATCGCCGCTCACCTCGGCAAGGGACGCTGCAGTGGCCAGCGGCGGCGCCTCACCCACGTTGATCCCCACCCCCAGGATGGCGTAGCTCATCCCCTGTGCGCCCCACTCCGCCTCCGCCAGGATCCCGGCCACCTTGCGGCCATCGGCGGCGAGCACGTCGTTGGGCCACTTGATCCGAAAGCTGGGCCCAGCGGCGGCAGCCACCCCCACAGCAGCAGCCAGACACAGCAGAGGCACCTTGGCGGCCGGCAAGGGGCGGCGGACGAGCAGGCTCATGAGCAGGTTCGCGCCAGGTGCGCTCTCCCAGTGACGCCCCAGCCGCCCCCGCCCCGCCGTCTGGTGCTCCGCGAGCACCACGCTGCCGTGGGGAGCGCCCTCCGACGCCAGGGCGCGCAGGGCGTCGTTGGTGGACGGCGTGGTGGTGAGCACCGTGGGGGCCGGATCGAGGGCGGCTCGGAGCCGCTCGGCGTCCAGCCTCACCGATCCACCTGCCGCAGCTTCAGCGACAGATCGGCCCACACGGCTTGGTGGATCAACCCGCCAGCGCTGGCGTAGTCCAGCCCCAGATCGCGGATGGCGGCGATGCGCTCGGGCGTGATGTTGCCAGACGCCTCGAGCAGCACGGATCGCGCGGCGCGAGCCTTGGCCACCGCTGCCGCGAGCATGGTGTCGTCCATGTTGTCGAGCAGGATCACGTCGGCGCTGGTGGCCAGTGCCTCGTCGAGCTCCTGCAGAGTGCGCACCTCCACCTCCACACGCACCAGGTGGTGAGCTGCGCCACGCGCCCGCGCCACCGCCTCGGTCAGCGACCCCACGGCGGTGATGTGGTTGTCCTTCACCATCACACCGTCGAACAGCGCGTGGCGGTGGTTGCGCCCCCCACCGCAGCGCACCGCGTATTTCTCCAGCGCGCGCAGACCCGGCGTGGTCTTGCGCGTGTCCACCACGCCCAGGCCTGAGTCGCCGGCGGCGTCCACGTAGCGGCGAGTGTGGGTGGCGATACCCGACAGCTTCATCAGCAGGTTCAGCGCCACGCGCTCGCCGATCACGATGGAGCGAAGCGACCCGCTGACGGTGCCGATCACCGTCGACGCGCTCACCGACTCGGCGTCGGCGATCAGGGGCTGGTAGTCCACCTGGCCCCCGACGCGTCGGCAGACCTCCTCGAACACCGCCGCAGCCGCCTCGTGGCCACACACCACCAAGTCTTGCTTGGCCAGCACCTCGCCACGACCCGTGGCCGAGCCATCGATGGTGGCGTCGGTGGTGAGGTCCCCGTGGCCCAGGTCTTCGTCGATGGCCGCCGAGATCAGGGCCCGTAGCTGGCTCACAGCGCCTCCGAGAGCCGATCGAGGCTGCTCTTCAGCGTGTCGCGGCGGGCCAACGCCGCAGCGAGCTTGCCCCGTACCTCCTCCACGACCTCGTCGGGCGCTCGATCCACGAAATTCTTGTTGCCCAGCCGCTTCTCGAGCTGACCCACGTCCTTGTCGCACTTGGCGAGCACCTTCTGCAGGCGAGCCACCTCCGCCGAGATGTCCACCACGCCCTCGAGGGGGAGCACCAGCGTCTGGCCCGACACCACCCCCGTGGCCGAGGCCTTGGGCGCATCGTCGGTGTGGATCACCTTCACCCGTGCGAGGTCCCACAGCGCGCGCTTGTGAGCACCGAGCCGGTCCGCCAGGCCGGCGTCCGCCACGTGCACCTTCAGCTCCGTCTTGAGCGCGATCTCCATCTCCCCGCGAATGCGACGCACCTCGGTGATGGCCGCTTGCAGCTCGGTGATGGCAGCCAGCACCGCCTCGTCACCGTCGGAGGCGAAGTCACTCGGCTTGGGGTAGGCCGCTGTGGTCACGAAGCCCTGGGTGTTGGGCAGCCGCGACCAGATCTCCTCCGAGAGGAACGGCATGAGCGGATGCAGCAGCCGCACGATCACCGCCATCGTCTCGAAGAGCGTGTGTCGGACTCCGTTGTGTCGCGCCTTGGAGGCTCGCTTGTCGTAGATCGTGGTCTTCGACAGCTCCAAGTACCAGTCGCAGTACTCCCCCCACACGAAGGCGTGGATCTCGGCCGCCGCCTCGTTGAAGCGGTACTCGTCGAGCGCGGTGCGCACGCGCTGCACTGCCGCCCCCGTGCGGGCACGGATCCACTCCTCGTAGGGGCCCAGCTTCACCGCTCCGTCGGGCTCGTAGCCCTCCGCGTTGAGGAAGCAGAAGCGCAGGGCCTGCCAGATCTTCGTCTGGAAGCGATGGTAGCCCTCCACGCGCTTCTCGTCCCAGAGCACGTCCCGGCCCTGGGCCGCGAAGGCCACGAGCGTGAACCGGAAGGCGTCCGCGCCCCACTCCTCGATCACGGCCAGCGGATCGACGACGTTGCCCTTCGTCTTGCTCATCTTCTGGCCCGAGGCGTCGCGCACCAGGGCATGGATGTAGACGTCGCGGAAGGGCACCGAGCCCAGGAAGTGCTGCCCCGCGAACATCATGCGGGCCACCCAGAAGAAGATGATGTCGAACCCGGTGATCAGCACGCTCGTGGGGTAGTAGCGCGCCAAGTCCTCGGTCTGCTCGGGCCACCCGAAGACGGAGAAGGGCCACAGCGCCGACGAGAACCACGTGTCGAGCACGTCCGAGTCCTGCTTGATCGCGGCGGACCCGCAGCCTTCACAGACCTCTGGGGTGGACCGCGCCACCGTGACGTGATCACAGTCGGCGCAGTACCACGCCGGAATGCGGTGCCCCCACCACAGCTGCCGCGAGATGCACCAGTCGCGGATGTCGCGCAGCCACGCGTAGTAGGTGTTCTCCCACTGCTTGGGCACGAAGCGGGTGAAGCCGTTCTCCACCGCCGCCAGCGACGGACCCGCCAGCGGCTTCATGCGCACGAACCACTGAGTCGACAGCATCGGCTCCACCACCGCCCCCGAGCGCTGGCTGCGCCCCAGGTTCATGGTGTGGTCCTGCGACCCACGAAACAGCCCGATCTCCTCGATGTGCGCCTTGACCGCATCGCGCGCCTCGGCCACCGTCTGCCCCTCGAAGGGGCCTCCCTCGGCGTTGAGCGTGCCGTCGAGGTTCAGGATGTTGATCATCGGCAGATCGTGCCGTAGTCCCACCTCGAAGTCGTTGAAGTCGTGGGCCGGCGTGACCTTCACCGCCCCTGTCCCGAACTCCGGATCCACCAGGATGGCGTCCCCCACGATGGGGATCTCCCGGTCCACCACCGGATGCTGCAAGGTCTTGCCGATCAGATGCTTGTAGCGCTCGTCGTCGGGATGGACCGCCACGGCGGTGTCGCCCAGCATCGTCTCGGGCCGGGTGGTGGCCACCACGATCTCGCCGCCGCCGTCCTCCTCACGGATCGGGTAGGCGAAGCTCCACAGCTCGGCAGCCACCCCCTCGTCGTGCTCGACCTCCAGATCGGACAGTGCGGTCTGATCGAGGGGGTCCCAGTTGATCAGCCGCTGGCCGCGGTAGATCAGGCCCTCCTCGTACAGGCGCACGAAGTGCTCTGAGACCGCCTTCTGCAGGTCTTCGTCGAGGGTGAAGCGCTCCCGCGTCCAGTCGCACGACACGCCCAGTCGCTTGAGCTGGTTGGTGATGGTCCCGCCGGCCTCCGCCTTCCAGGACCACACGCGCTCCACGAACTTCTCGCGACCCATCTCCCAGAAGTCGCCCCCCTCGGCTTCGATCTGCCGCCGCACCACCCACTGGGTGGCGATGCCCGCGTGATCGGTACCGGGGACCCACAGCACGTTGTAGCCGTCCATCCGCTTGTAGCGGATCAGCACGTCCTGCAGGGTGTTGTTCAGGGCGTGCCCCATGTGCAGCGAGCCCGTGACGTTGGGGGGCGGGATCACGATGGAGTAAGCCTCGCCCGGAGCGGCCGGATCGGCTCGGTACAGCTCGGCGTCCTCCCACGCGGCGGACCACCGCGTGGCGGAAGCATGGGGGTCGTAGGCGGGGGGAAGGTCCTCCGCAGACATCGATTCCTCCTACTTGCTGGCCCGCTCGGCCAGATCGCGGGCGAGGCTGTTCGCCTCTTCCCGCCAGGTGCAGTTCTTGGGCGCCAGCTCGAGGGCGCGGGCGACGGCAGCCGTGGCTCCGTCCACATCCTCGGCCTCGGCACGCATCTGGGCCAGGGTCCACAGGGCGTCGGCGTGGGGTTTCTTCTGAGACACCAGCTCGTCCAGCAGCTCCGAAGCCGTACTCGCGTCGCCGCCACGCCACAGCATGCGGGCTCGCATGCGCTTGGCCACGACGCCCTCCACTGGCTCCAGCGCGCGGGACATGGCCCTCGCTGCAGCGGGCTCGGCCTCGAGCGGTCCCTGGAATGCGGTGCCCACCTGCACCAAGACCTTTCCGCTGCACTGCCAGAAGGTGCGGTCCGGCAGCTGCAGCGCCAGCAGCTCCCCCTCGCTTCCCGGACGCGTGGCCCACACCAGCCGCGCGGACGCACCATCGATCGACGCTCGGCCGTCCAAGGCCACCGTCGACCGCGTCGAGGGCCCCACGACCTCGCCCGCCTCGTCGATCACGAGCCACGTCTCGGGCTCCTCTGGCTCCGGCTGCATCACGTCACCGCCGAAGGACGCCCACACACCTGCATAGGTGGGCAGCTCCTCCCGCTGCTGCAGCCGATCGCGCGCCTCGTCGAGCACGGCAGCCACCCCGCGGCCAGCGGCAGCGGTGTGCGCCTCCTCCGACAGCGCGAGGGCTGCTTGCCCACCGATGCGCACCAGCTCCTGCACCGCGTCCGCCGGGTGCCGTCCTGCCTTCAGCCACTCCGAGAACGTGGTGGACAGCCGCTGCGCCACCGCAGGTGGGTTCCCTCGGGCGCAGGCCATGCGTCGGAGCGCCGTGGCGGCCCCCGCCCGCACGTCGTAGCGCGGATCACGAAGGGTGCGACCCAACCGATCGAGCACCTTCTGGGTGGGCACTGCCGCAAGCACCATCAGCAGGCTGGGGTTTTGCCCCGGATCCACACCCGTCGCTGCCGCCACCCATGCCTCACGCACCGCGCCGGTCGTAGTCGACGCCGTGCGCATCGCCACGTCGGCTGCCGCCGCCGCCGCATACAGCCGCACGGAAGGGCTCTTGTCGGTCTTCGCGAAGCCGAGCAGCGTCTCGACATCCTCTGCGGAGCCACACGCCGACAGGTCCCGGACAGCAGCTGCTCTCGTCGCGACGTCGCGGCTCTTCAGGGCCTCGTGGGCGGACGCACGCGCCTTGCTCATCAGGTCTCCAGGGGAGTCCTGGTATCGGCTGGGCTGCCCGTGTCCAGGTCGCGCGAGCCCACAGGCCCGATCCCCAGGGATCCGGGACTTGGCGATCAGCAAGTATCAAGCAGCACATCTATAATAAAGAGATATAACAATGCTTTCTGAATCGGAATGATGCACGCTAAAGCCTTACTTTCACGAACAATCACGGAAAGACGCGAAAATCATGAATTGGCACGAGGGCTGCATCTCCCCTGTCGACCCCGATCAGGGGCCCACAGGAGGATCCATGTTCCGCATCATCACATCTCTGTCGCTGCTCACCCTCGCCGCGTGCGGGCCGACCCGCTCTCAGCAGCTGCCGACCTACGGCCCCGCGCCGGGCGTGCAGGCGCCCGTCACCCTGTCTTCGGCCGACGCCGAGGACGATGTGCAAGAGGTCTCGAGCCCCGACCGATCGCTTGCGTCCACGAGCCCGAGGGAGGTCAGCGCCGCCGCGACGATCGACGCGAACCACGAGCTGGACGAGCCCTCCAAGGCTTACACGCTCCGCCGTGGCGAGACTCTGGATCACTTCGCTCGCTGGGCAGAGCTCCCCGTGGAGACGATCGCCCATGCCAGCTCCCTGCCGCTGGACGCCCCCTTGCCCGTGGGCACGGAGATCGTGGTTCCCGCGAGCCACGAACGCCGCGGTCACATCGAGCACGCGCGTGATGCTCATCACCTCCGCCGTGTGGAGGGGTACCTGGCGAGCCGCGGGGGCACCGTGGGCACCGAGTTCTACGTCGTGCGCACGGGAGACTCCGCTTGGACCATCGCGAAGCTCAACGGAGACCTACCCGTCTGGCTCGTGGAGAGCTTCAATCCCTCCATCGACGTCGAGCACCTGCGGCCTGGTCAGGCGCTGATGCTGCCACTGCTGGCCGACACCATCGATACCGATCCGGCGGCGAGCGCCGAGGGCAACGAGCTGTCGATGCACCACCAGTAGCGTCGATACCGCGTCAGTCGCCTTCCATGGAGCGGCGCAGCGCCTTGAGGGCCGAGCGCCACTCCTTCTCCAGGTCGGCGCGAGCGTCCTCGTCGTCGAGGATCCCGCCACCAGAGTGGATCAGGGCCACGCGCGTCTCGTCGCCATCCCGAGAGATGGTGAACTGCAGGCGCGTGCCCTTGGTCTTGGCGGGACTCGTCGCATCCCAGGCGATCTCGAGCTTACGCGTGGGCCGAAGCTCGTGGAACACCCCACGCTCCTCGATGGGCTCCCCATCGTCGCCTTCCACCGTGAGCACGATGCGACCGCCGCTGCGCGCCTCCAGGCGTGCCTCTTCGGCCCACCACCGCTTCCAGCCCTCGGCGGAGGTCAGCACGTTCCACACCTCTCGGGAGGGCGCAGCGATGTTGATCTGCTGCCGGATGTTTGCCATCTACGCTCCGTGGCCTACGGGGGGGCTCAGCGCGGCGACTTGAGAATGCCCGGAAACTGGACGCCCGCTCTGGGATCGATGCCCTGATATTGCATCCGCGCCGTCCCAAAGCTGACCGTGAAGTCGAAGTCGGGCAGATACACCCTTCCGTCCTTCTGGATCAATCCCTCCGGGGGATTCTCGAACGGCCCAGCCAGACGGAATGCGCGCACCACGCAGTCATCCATCAGATCCGACCCGCTCTCCCTGGTGACCTCGATGAGCTCCAGGGCACCGTCCGCGTTGAGGATCACCTCCACCTCCGTGAGGTATCGGCTCTGGGACAGGCGAGCAGAAGAGGGAAGATTGTCGATGTTCTGCTTCCACCAGAAGTTCACCTGGCGCCGGATCCGGTCCATGTAGCCGGCGTAGGGGTACTTCAAGGTGTTGAGGGACACGACCTCCCCGCGCACCTCGTCCAGCAGGTCGTTCTGCGGTGCGCCCGACAGCACGGCCTGCCGCTGGGACGAGCGAACGGGATCCATCGGACCCTCACGGTTCGTCTTCTCCCAGGGCGACGGGATGGCCGCCATGGTCCCATCGACGTTGGGATCGAAGCGATGATTGCCCACCGTGGCACCGGTGGACTCCTTCTCCACGTTGAGATCGACGACGTCTTGCTCCTCGGCCTGCTGCTCGCGGCTGAACTCCGGCGACAGCACCTCGGGGTTGATCTCGAACTTCTCGCTTCGCGTCTCCTCGGGCACCACCTGGTCGTACTCGGCGAGGTACTCGGCGTCCTCGGGGACCTCCTCCTCCAGCGGCGGCGCCACCTCCACGATCTGGCCCTCGTAGTCCTGATCCGGGTCCTCCTCGTCGAGGGGCACCTCGGGTGGGGGCTGCACGATCATGAGGGAGACGGGACGGGCGTTGCCTCGGTCGGGGGGCACGAGCCACGGCTCGATCACCGCGAGCAGCAGCAACAGCAGCGCCTGCACCAGTGCCGCGAGGAGCAGCCACACCGGACGGAACGGGGAGGTCCGTCGGCGCTCGAGGCGCGCTGGCGCTCCGTGCCGAGGCATGCCGATTCCGCCTGGTCCGCGTCGCCTCAGTCGGCCCTCCCCCAGTCCGTACAGTACGGTTCTGTTCGCCTACCGACAATGCCCCTGTGCCAGCTCATTCTTCGCGGCCTGGGGCGACCAGTGGATTTCGATATCGAAGCGTGACGCGATGCTGCAGTGTTCCGCCGGCATGTTCGCGCGGAAGACGAGGAAGTCGTGCAGGAATGGAGCCGAGCGCCATCCGATCCAGCGTGTCGTTGCCGCTGGACTGGGTCACGCGGACCTCGGTGACGCGCCCGTTCGGCGCGATGGCGAGCTGGACGGTCACCTGCCCTTGGATGCCGCGCGCTCGGTCGTGGGGATCGAGATCCCGCCCCATCCACTTCCGTGCGATGAGCGCGTCGGCTCGCTCCACCCAAGCCCCCAGTGGGGTCCCCACGGCTGCCACGGCCGCTTCCCAGCGGATCGGCACGTCGGCCACGGAGTCGGGGGAGCTGTCGGCTTGGCCCTCGGCACCGAGCCGGCCCGCCCAAGCAGGTCGTGGCTGCAGCTGATCGCGGTCCAGCGCTCCGAAGCCGAGATCGGCCCGCAGCTCCTCCACGGGATCGGCCGTTCCTGGTGACGCCACGCGCCCGGCGGTCCCGACCACACTGACGGCCTCCTCGGGCAGGGCCTCGTCGTCGGATGCGCGCCCCGCCCCTCCATGGTCGGCACGAACTCCGGGCCGCTCCACCGTCGAGCGCCCGTCACCTTGGGTGTAGGCAGGCGCGGACGCCGTCGCAGAGGCGGCGCGAGCACGCACGCGAGCGGGCTCCACCCGTGTGGCCAGAGGGTGCCACCAGCCGGGGGCGTCGGGCATGGGATGGGCACCGGTGGGTGCAGGTCGCAGCTGCGGCTGTACCTGCCCTGCTCCACCCGGCCGACCCGTCGCTCCCGCGCTGCTCCCCGATGCCGCCCGAGCCACCGCCCCCCCGGCCCGCTGCGTTCCTGCCGCACCAGGCGCTCCAGCGGCGGTGCCCGCGCCCGCCGCTCCGCCGCGTCCCGCTCCCACCGTGATCGGCACGGGCTCGCTGGGCACCGTGGGGCGGTTCCCCGCGCGCGCGCGATCGCTGCCCTCTCGCCTCGCTACCGTGGGGAGCCCGCCTGCGTCAGCGGTCCCACTGGATGGATCGACGAGCGGGCCACGGCGCTCGGAGGTGACGGGTGTGCGCTGCGGCCTCGGCGCCGTGGTGTGGCGAGCGCTGATGGCCACGGTGTCGCTGGGGGCCACGGACACCCCGTCCTCGGGCTGTGTCTGCACGTAGTCCACGGCGGCAGCGGGATCCTCGGCGGGACGCTCCGGGCTTTGGGGCACGGCGTGCGGTGGCGTGTGCGTCGGCTGTGTGGGGGCCCCGGTGGTCGAGCCCGCCTGACGAGACACCACCACCCCCGTGCTCACCACGCTGCGCTCTGCCACCAGCTGGTCCTCGGTGCCGGCCACCCCATGCCCGATCGCGATGGTCGAGGTCACGCGAGACACCTGCAGGGGAGCCGAGATCTCGCTGCGTTCGGGTCGGACGTCCGTGGCGATCCACAGGAGCAGCAGCGCCACGTGGCACCACACCGATCCCAGGAGGGGCCACCGCCACGCCACCAGCCGCGGTCGCTCCCGACGTGCGATCCGGCGCGAGAGCGACCGGGCCTGTCGTTGATGTCGTTCGCGACGAGCTGCACCCATGCATGCTCAGGTTATCGCCAAAGCCCATGCGTCCTTCCCATCGCCTCGACGTGTACCTGGTGCCGACGGACCCCGATGCCGCACCACGCCGATCTGCGCAGGCATATCTGCAGCAGCTCGAGGCCCGCGGCATCCTCACGAACGACGGCGGCCCCGGGCCGCACGCGGGGCGCTGGATGCCCGAAGGCTTCGCTCGGCTGCGCCTCGACCTACCCGATGCACCCACGCTGTACGCCAATCGACAGGGTGGATTCCGGGTGCGGTGTCCGGATCGAGGTGACGTCGTCACGGCGGACTTCGCGCGAGCGCTGTCCGAATGGCGCTCCGGAGGTCCCAGGCAGTTCGCCTGCAGCGCCTGCGGGCAGGATCATCCTCTGGAGGCCGCAGACGGCCGACCTGCCTTTGCGATCGGCTCGCTGGCACTGGTGGCCGCCGATGCGGGTGCGACCTCCCCCACTCCCGAGGCCCTGGCAGAGGTGCAGCAGGCGCTGGGGCCGGTTCGCATGGTGCTGAGCAGAGGTTAGGGATCGACACGCCGACATTGGCAGGAGTGTCCTCATGGATCAGTCGTGGTCCTTCAAGCTGCTCGGCTTTCGCGTCAACGTACAGGCGACCTTCTTGCTGCTGTTGGGGATCTACCTCCTGATCCAGCTCGGAGACCAAGCTCCCCTCGCCTCGATCGTGTCGTGGCCCATCGTCGTCTTCATCTCGATCATCGTGCACGAGCTGGGCCATGCGTTGGTCGCCCAGTACTACCGACTGAAGGTCGGCCACATCGAGCTGCACGGGCTCGGTGGCCACGTCACCCACTCCCGGACCACCCCCAAGAAGCAGCTCGCGATCAGCCTGGCCGGCCCCGCTGCAGGCCTGCTGCTCGGCCTGCTGGTCTGGTGGGTGAGCACCACGTGGCCCCCCACGGAGCTGTGGAGCCGCACGCTGGTCACCCAGCTGCTGTGGGTCAACATCGGATGGAGCCTGATCAACCTGATCCCCATGCTGCCCTTGGACGGTGGCAACGCACTACTGGCGGGCCTCACGCTCACCATGCGCCGGCAGCGGGACGCCATGCGCACCACCGGGATGGTGGGCATCGTGTGCGGCATCGGCGTCGCCGTCCTCGGCTACACCGGGTACGGCATGTTCCTCACGTTCATCGGCGCCTTCGCCGCCTTCGAGAGCTATCGCCTCTACCAGCAGGCCACCTGACCAGCGGCTGGCGCGGCCTGCAGCGTGCTCGTCAGGGCGCTGCAGCGTTGTCGACCACCACGACCTCGTCGCAGCCCGTGGCCCGGTTGCCGAACCCGTCGTCGGGGCGAATGCGAATCGTGTAGGTGCCGTTCGGCACGATGATGCCGTTGGCAGCACGCCCGTCCCACGTGATCGTGTCGGCCGAACCGACGGGCACCAGGCGTTCGTGCCGCACCCGTGTGCCCGAGGAATCCAGCACGTCCACGACCCAGAGATCGGGAGCCGTGAGGCTCTCCACCACCACCTCCACCGCGTCGGCCTCCTCTCCTGCTCCGTCGTCGCCATCGGGTCGGAAGCGTGCGGGCGTCACCGACGGACAGCTCGCAGCGTCCACCGCGGCTGCGGCGCCGAAGGTGCCCACGTAGTCTGCGCGCGCTCCCGACCAGTCCCCGCTCAGCCGGTTCCCGGCGGGGTCGCGCACGTCATCGGCGATGGTCAGCGTCCAGGCGCCCAGGCTGGCATCCGCAGGTGCGTCGAGATCGAGCACTGCGAGGGTCCGGTTCCCATCCAGCGTGACGGACTGCACCACGGAGGCGCCCGGCCCCGACAGCGTGAAGTCGGAAGGGCCGATCTGCCCAGGATCCATGGGCTCGGAGAACAGGATCCGGATCTGGGACACCGCCATGGCCGTGCTGCCCACGGGATCCTGTGACACCACGACGGGCAGCACGTTGTCGCCTGTGAGATCCAGCGAGGCCGTACCGCCCGCGGCGCCAGACGGCACCCACGCCACGACGTCCACCGATCCGTTGGAGATCCCTCCTCCCGTCGTGAGGTCGACCTGCCCGTCCCCACCGGTGTCGAGGGTCACGGCGAGCCCACTGCCGGTGGCCACCGGCCCCGCGAGGCTGCCCACGGTCGAGCGCACCCGGACCTCTTCGGAGGAGGCCGGATCACGCGAGCAGTCCACCACGTTCAACAGCTGCACCGTGTTCGGCGCGGTGGTCTGCACCGGAAGCGACGTGTCCGAGGGCACCACGTCGATGGGTCCCACGGGCGTGCCGTCGTCGGGTCCCGCCCAGCCGAGGGCGGCGACCTCGGCACTACAGCCCACATCGTCGAAGGCCAGCCCGATCACATCGAAGCCGCCTGCACCCGGTAGATCCACGTCGATCTGTGCGGAGGTGTCGGCCAGCGCCATTCGCCCGTTCACCGAAACGGCGTAGCCGTACAGGGGCACCGCGGTGTTGGCCGTGGACGCACCGAGATCCGCTGTGACGGTGGCAACCCCCGACACGTCGTCGAGACAGGCGATGGCGTCGTCGTGGCCACCAAACTGCAGCTGGGCCGTGGGGTTGTCGACACCACAGTCCTCGGCCACCACCAGCTCGTCGCTGGAGCTGCTCCAGGAGTTGCCCGTGGCGTCCAGCACCTCGGAGAAGGAGGTCTCGTCCCAGGTGTAGACGCCGATCCCGCGCCCGTCGTTGATGGCGACCACCACGTCGGAGCTAGAGGTGGTCGCCGACGACAGGGTCGCCGTGCCGTTCCACTGGGCATGGTTTCCGAACGCGTCTACGGCGCGAACCTCCACCTCGGCGGGCACGCCCACCCAGGCCCAGGGCGCGAGCAGCGTCGCCGTGAGGTCCGCTGGCGGCCCCGCCTCCACCAGGATCAGCGGCGAGGACCCCTTCGGCACGCCCTGCTGCGACACATGGATCGACGTCTCGCCAGCCTCGGTGAACTCTCCCGTCACGTTCACCGTGCTCGTGCCTGCGACGAACATCGCCGTCGGCTCCGACCAGGTGCCACTGTCGTCCACGAGACTCACCACGGGGTCCGTCTGATGGACGAAGGGGTTCCCGAACTGATCGAAGCCCTGCAGGGTGAGGGTGGTCGGATCACCCGCCTCCACCACGGTCGCGGTGGGGGTGACGACCACGTCTTCGAGTGGTCCGTTCTGCACCTCGAAGGTGTCCGACTGCCCGCCCACAGAGCCCAGGATCTCCGCAAAGAGCTGTGCGTCGGGGCGAGCGAGGGTCATGGTGCAGTCGAACAACACCTCCCCCGCCGTACCGAAGCCGACATCGAAGCAGGTGGCATCGTTCTGATCGGTGTCTGCCACCACCACCACCGGCTTGGTGGCGCGGGCATCGACCACGTTGTCCCACTCGTCGACGATGGTGACCTCGACCCGAAACGGAACGCCCGAGGTGGGCGGAGCGGCGACGTCCACCCTCAGCCCGTACGGATCTCCGGGAGACACCACGTACCCAGGGGCGTAGCTGCCGCTCACACCGTTGGGGGAGGAGGCGGTGATCACCACCGGGTTCGGATCGGCCCGGGTGAACACCACCTGACAGTCGCGCTGGGTGGTGGCGCGGCTACAGCCCGAACCCGCGAGGGAGTCGGGAGCCAAGGTGGTCTCCTCGAACATCTGGGTGCGGTTGCCGAAGGCGTCGTTGAACCGCGCCGTCAGGGTGACGTCCTGGCCTGCCTTCACTCGCACGACCCCATCGAAGTCGGGCGCCGGGGTGAAGGGCTCGAGCTCCACCGTGGCCGCCTCGGCGGGCACCACCTCGAGAATCGCCGAGCGCGAAGCATCGTCGGCCGTGCCGAACTGCAGCCACGCGACCTCGGACGCCTGCGTCAGCACGACGTCGAAGTACGTGGGCCCCTCGAGGGTCACCTCGCGGAGGAAGTCGAGGTTCTGGCTTTGTTCCGCCTTGAAGAACAGGGGCAGGGTCTGCCGATTTCCCACCGGATTTCCGAACGCGTCCACCAGCTCGGCGAACACGCTGAAGGCACGCCCCGCGACGAAGATGTCGTCGTACTTCTTGGGAAGCTCGAAGCGAACCTCCAGGTCCAGGGAGTTGGAGAAATCGTACAGCTCCGCCACCGGAGGAACGCGGTCGAGCAGGGGCCCACTGACCGTGACCTCCATGGTCCCCGTCTGCTGCGTGAGAAAGGTGAACTCCCCCACTCCATCCCGCAGAACGCCCGTCGCACCGGTCTCGGTGGCCGCCCACTCCACGAGGGTGGATTGAACCCCCGTCACGTCCACGCTCGCGCCGCTGCCCTTCATCTGGGCCACCAACTCGACCTCGACGGGTGCCTGCACGATCTCCCCGGCGAGGTCCAGCACGCTCACCGACAGCTTCAGGGCCTCCCCAGCACGGTAGGGAGCGAGCTGCTCCGTGCTCATCCGCAGGCGGTTGACGGGCTCGTCGGTGACCACGAAGGGCCCCTCGAAGGTATCCCTGCCGCCACCGGGCCCGACCACTGTGACGGTGTAGTCACCAGGCTCTACGCCCAGCGGTACGGTGGCCGACAGCTCGCGGTCGTCGACGAGGCTGATGCTGGAGAAGGGCACGCGCCCTCCCGGGCCCGTCAGCCACCCCTCGTAGGCCTTGTCGACTCTGGCCACACCCGTGGCCGGCACCCGGATCTCCGGGTAGAAGCGGGTTCCTTCGATGGAGATCTCGCGCTCGCGCCCGTTGAAGGCGAACGCCGGGGAGACCCCCTCGATCTCGGGATCGGGAAGCGACAGTGGCGTGCAGCCCATCAGCCAGGCCATCGCCGTCAGCATGTGCCGAGATCCCGCATCAGTACACCAAGCGATACCCCAAGCCGGCGCTCACACCGCCGAGGTTACCCGTCAAGCCTACATCATTGGAGGTGGGGAACCAATGCGCTCGCAGGGTGACGAAGATCTCTCCCCCCAGTGCGCGACGGGCGCCCCCACCGAGAAAGGCGGGCCCGACAAGCGCCTGCTGCCCCGCAGAGACGACGTCGTCACCGAACTTGAGGCGGGACAGGTGCAGGGCTGCCGAGCCGCCGGCCCCCAACCACACCGACCATGGACCCCGGTCGTCTCGGAACAACACGGCCAAGGTCGCAGGGATCACGGTGGAGCGCGGTCGGGCATCGGGTCCCACCTCGGTCTCGGCGGTGGTGGTGAAGGTGGTGCCCTGAACGCCGATGCGGAACATCATCGAGTCGCCGAACACGCGCCCGCGCGTGCGAACGTCCATGTCGATGCCCAGCGCGGGCCCTGCGAAGGCCTGGAAGTTGGTCTGTGCGCCTACCCAAGGCCCCAACGACAGCTTCACGATGCGCGGCTGCAGCGTGAGGCGTGTGGTGCTGCGCAGCGCGTCCGTGCGCGCCGTGATCTCCACCTCGCGTGACCGCTCGGCGGGGAGCGGCGAGAACTCGGCCACCAGCGTGCCGTCCGTGCGCGCCTGCAGGGGTCCCACCGAGCCCTCGCTCACCTCGATCTCCACTTCCTCGTCCACGATGGGTTGGCCGGCTCGGTCCTCCAGCCGAATCAGCAGGTACGCCACGGAGCCAGGTCCCGCACGGAGCACGGGCGGATCCGCCTCCACACTGATTCCCACCACCCGCCCTGGGTTCAGCGTCAGCCGCTGCGCCGTGGACAGATCCGGGCGACCAGGCCCCGGACCTGCGGCCTCCCCCGGAAGCAACACGCCGTGCACCGAGCGATGAGCGGTGCGCGCCTCCACCGGCACCGGGCCGGTCCGCGCACCGAAGATCACGTTGCTCGACGCCCATCCGTCGTCTCCGGTGGTGGTCCACCGGACCGCACCCCCTTCTGCCCTCAGCGCCACGGGGATGCCTCCCAGTGGCCGACGAGACGCGTCCAACGCCTTCGCGTGCAGCCGCAGATCGGACGCACCCTCTGCGGTGGGAACGCGGTCCCACCCCAGCAGCAGGTCTGCCACCGGGCCCTCGCCGGGGCCTGCCACGAACGTGGCCACGACCTCGTCCTCGCCCGCCTCGAGCGCCTCGGTGCCGGTGTACTCGCCCCGCGCCACCGAGCCCTTGAGATCCAGCGCGACCTCCCCTCGGGCGGCATGCACGGACAGGCCGTCGGGAGATAGCTGCTCGCCGCGAGGGTCGTGCACGGCCACGCGCACCTCGGCCACGGGGAAGTCCGTGCGCAGATCCGTGGGCCACACGCGCAGGGACACCGACTCGGCCACGCCGTTGGCCACCCGCACCCGAGACGTCTGGATGGTGGCCCCGAGCGTGCACTCCACCCGGACGTCCTCCGGGGTGGCAGACACGGGCACCGGCACCCACCAGCGCTGACGGTCCACCCGCACCACGGGCAGATCCGCCGTGGGAGTACGGCACGTCGGCGCGCCGGAGCTCGGCTGACCTGCCGCGTCCGCTGCGAACAGGTGCAGCACGGGAGCTGGCGACTCTTTGTGGAACTGCCCCTCCACCAGTGCGTCGAGGACGGGCTCGGTGGGCGTCAGCAGCGGCACCTCGGCCACCGTCTCGTTGCCCAGATCGTCACGCACGGTGGCCCGCGCCACCGACTCGCCCGGATACTGCTCGAGGCGTGGGTGGAACCGGCCTCTGGCGTCGGCCTCGAACGGTCCGTAGCGCCGACCTCCGAGGGCCAGGGTGAGCTTCGCCCCGGGCTCCGCCTCGAGGTCCACGCGCGGGCGCGCCCGCAGACGCAGCAGCGACCAGGCCGGCAGCTCCACCCTGCGCCGGTCCCGGATCCCGACGGGGATCACGCGTGGGTGCGGGTCCCGCCCAGGATCCAGATGCAGCACCAGCGCGTCCTCTTCGACCTCGATGTCCACGAGGCGAGCCCCGCTGGAGACCACCTGGAGCGAGCCAGGATCCGGCAGATCCTCACCCGTGATCCGGATGGGCACGGTCTGCTGGAGCGTCCACCCATCGACGCGGGCCGGGACCTTGAGGGCCGTGGCTGGAGGGAGCTGCACAGCCAGCTCCTTGCGGGTCTCCCCCACCCGAAGCACCACCGTGCTCTCCCCCGAGGTGACCCGCGTGCGCCATACGCCGTCGCGCAGTGGCTGAAGCGGGCTGGCCACCCCACCCTCCACGTACAGCTCGGGTGCGTCCGTCACGGGGCGGCCCTCGTCCGACGCCGCGATCACCACGGCGGTGGCGCGCACCGGGTGCAACTGCCCACGCTGCACCGCAATCTCGACCTCGGCACCATGGGCCACCGAGGAGAATCCCAGGAGGCACGCGATCACTGGGGATAGTGTACGCCACCCCGCAAGGTGGGGCCCTGCGTGTCGCGGATCTGGAGCGTGCCCAGCTCCACACGCCGCCCACCCAGGGCGTCCATGGCGAGGATCTCACAGGGATTGCTCCCCTCTCGGAGCGGGACCTGTGCCGTGAATGTTCCTCGGGCGTCGGCGGTGGTCTCCACCACTCCACCGGGGCACGTCATGGTGATCAGGGCGCCGGGTGCGGCCTGGCCTTCGATGGTGCCCGTCTCGTCGCGGGTGCGCGCCGGTGCGGGCGGCCACTGCACCTCGAGCAGGAGATCTTCGGGGATGGGGGCCAGGTCCATCTCACCGCCGACGTCGGTGACCTGCCGGCCCGAGGCCAGCGTGCTCAGGGCCATGCCCTCAAGCGCCACACGTCCCTCGATGGCCTGCACCTGCAGCACGTCGTCGCGCACACCCACCGCCACCTCCCCCTGCGTGGCGAGCACGGCTCTGCCTCGATTCGTGATGCGCACGCTGCCGGATTCGGGGCGCACGGTGGCCCGCACGGCTCCGTCCTCGAGCTCCACCGCCACCCCTGTGGCCGTCACCTCCACGATCTGCAGCGTCGAGGACGGACCCACGCGAATGTGGCTGTCCGCACCCAGGGTCAGCACGGCACGGCCATCCGCCGACGTCTCCAGGCGATCGGCTGCGAGTAGCTGCGTGCCTGCCTCAGCCGCCGGGGAGACCTCCACGTCGCTGCGCTTCAGCTCCACGCCGCCCTGCACCTCCGACAGCACCAGGCGCTGCGACGCGAGGGGGCCCGCCCACAACAGCCATCCAGACGCCACGACCAGCGCCACCACCACCAACCCCAGGGACCGAAACATCCAACGCGGCACAGCTCACGCTCCCTTCAGCACGAGGCGCCAGGCAGTACCGTCGTCGACGGACTCCAAGCTGCCACCCGCGCGAGCCACCCACTGTCGAGCCACCCACAGCCGGTGACCCGACGCCATCCAATCGTCACGGCGGTCCAGATCTGCCGCCACCGGGCGATCCGCCCGAACCGTCACCACCACGTCCGCGCCCGCGCGGCTCGCCTCCACCCGCACCGTGGCGCCCTCGTCGAGGCCTGCGCGCACACCCCCCCGCACCTGAGCGAGCAAGCGACTGCAGTCCGCCGGATCCGCACGCACGTCCAGCCGCTCCGCCGATCGGGGAACCTCGAGGGCGACCCCTCGCTGCTGGAAGGCGGCGTCCACCAGCTCGCTCACCTGGCCCAGCACCACGTTGAGCGACACCACGGGGGCTTCGCTGGCGCCGTCCTGCAGCGTGTTGACCCGCATGAGGGTGTCCACCACCTCACGGCATCGCTGAGCTTGGTCTTCCAGATCTCGCACCATCGCGTCGTCGGGCAGCCGGGTCCGCAGCAGCTGTGCGATCCCCAGTACACCCATGAGCGGGTTGTTCAGATCGTGGGCCAGCCCGGCCCCCAGCTCGGCCACTGCAGCGAGCTGCCCCGAGCGCACCAGTTGATCCTGGGCCTGCCTCAGCTCTCGGGTGCGCTCCTCCACACGGTCCTGCAGCTCCAGGTTGAACCGCTCGATCTCCTCGCGCTGTGCCGTGATCTCCTGTTGGTTCGACTGCAGTCGCGACGCCATGTGGTCGAAGGCCCGAGCCAGGTCTCCGATCTCGTCGGTTCGACGCACCGCTGCACGGGCGCTGAATGCCCCCTCCGCCACCTGCAGCACCGCGCTCCGCAGTCGCTCCACCGGGTTCACCACCGAGCTGGCCACGACCAGGGCGAGCCCCAGGGCACCCGCGGCGGCCAGGAGCACGGAGGGCACCGTGCGCCGCCAGATGTCGCTGGCTGGCAAGAACACCGACGTGGCCGACTTTGCCACCACCAGCGACCAGGTCGTGTCGGGCACGGGCGCCAAGGCGGCCTTGCCGAAGTCCGCCACCGGCAACGTGCTCACCACGGAGCGCGTTCCCATCAGCGGCGTGAGGTGTTCGGGCTCGATCAACGCGTGCTGCCCCCCGATCAGAGGGACACCGTCGGCGTCGATCAGTGCGACCGCATGGTCGTCGCTGACCTGCTCCATCAGATCGGAGGCCAGCTCCAACGACAAGGTCGCCGCCAGGATCCGCTGCTCCGCGAGCGTCGCTCCCTGTCCAGCCACGACGGCCAGGGTCACCGTCGGCACGTCGCTGCCTTCGGTGCGAACCGCACGCCCCAGGTGCACCACGTCAGGACGGGCCACCACCTCCTCCAGGAGAGGGAGTGTGCCGAGCAGCCTGATCGGATCGATCGGATCTCGCGGATCCGAGACGACGTCGATGGTCGCAGCGCCGTTCCCATCCAGCAGGCCCACCAGCTGTGCAGCGGGGAGGCCCTGGTAGACCAGCCGCAGGAACGCCGTCTGAGACGAAGCATCCATGCGACCCACGAACTCGTCCCCGAACATCGACGGATAGGCCTGGAGCAGCCGGGCCTGATCCGTCAGCCAGCGGCCCAGCAGATCCGCTTGCATGGTGGCCTGGACCTCCAGGCGATCCTCGGTGGTCTGTTCCGCTCGATCTGCAGCCGTCCGAATGGCGGTCAGGCCGAGGAAGAGCACTGGCAGCACGGCCAATCCGGCCATCGCCAGTGCCAGCCGCACCCACAGCCTCACCGGTCGGTCGACTCGGGCCCGTCCGCGTCCACGGGGAAGCGAAGCGAAAAGGTGGTGCCCTGCCCCACCTCGCTGTCCACGGTGACCTGCCCCCGGTACTTGGTCACGATCCGATAGACGATGTTCAGCCCCAGTCCGGTTCCCCGGCCTGCAGGTTTGGTGGTGTAGAACGGGTCGAAGATGGCGCCGATCCGGTCTGCGGCGATGCCCGAGCCGTTGTCGCGCACCTCGGCCCACACGTGCTGATCGCCATGCTGCCCCGCCGCCAGGACCACCTCTCCGGCGAAGGCAGGTCCGGCCTCCCCCCTACCGTGGCGCTCCACCGCGGCCTCCACGGCGTTCTTGATCAGGTTCACGAACACCTGCTGGATCTCCGAGGTGCGCGCGTTGACGTAGAGCGCGGGAGCGGCCTCGATGCGCAGCCTGCCCGGGTCGAAGGACAGGGAGCGAGCCACGAGCTTGGCGGCGTCTTCGATGACCTTCCCCAGGTCCACCGTCGTGAAGTATTCCGTCTCGGCGGTGCGGGAGTAGCCCGACAGCTGCACGACGATGTCCTTGATGGACTTCGAGTAGTCGACGATCTCCTTTGCATAGCCGCGAACCAGCTCGTGGTCGTCTTCGTCGACGATGGCCTCCGCCAGACCCATCACCCCGAACAGGGGTGAGCTGATCTCGTGCGCGATGCCCGCCGCCAAGGTCCCGATGCCGGCGAGCTTCTCGGACTGGATCAGCTCGGCCTGGACCTCCTTGATCTCGGCGAGCGCTGCCTCGAGCTCGGCATTGCGCTGGGTGAGGCTCGCCATGAGGCGCCGGTTCTCGCGCCCCATCTGCTGCTTGTCCAGCGCCTGGTGCACCTTTCGGCGGACGTCGTGGATGTCGCGCGGGGGTTTGACGATGTAGTCGAAGACGTCGAGCTCCATCGCGGCCAGTGCGGTGTCCAGCGAGGCGTAGCCCGTGATGATGATGATCTGGACGTCGGGGTGACTGTCGCGCGCTCTCCGCGCCAGCTCCAGGCCGCCGACGTCGGGGAGGTTCTTGTCGGTGAGCAACAGATCGATGCCCGAGGCCATGGCCTGAAGCGCCTCGGTCCCATTGAGGCATGCCGTCACCCGGACCCGCTCGTCGTCGTCGAACATCGAAGACAACAGACTGAGGATGACGGGTTCGTCGTCGACGATCACCAGGTGCCTACGACCCTCTCCCACCCGGGCTCCACGCGTTCCACAAGGTAGCACGCGCCTGCGCAACCCGACACAAACCTGCTGCATGAGTGCTGTACGGTTGGCCGCTACCGAGCCGATGGGTATGTTGGCAAGGTCCGATGGAGTCGGCATGCACCACCCGTCGCGCTTCCGCGCATCGATCGTCCCCGTCCTCGGTTTCGTCCTGCTGGGGGGGTGCTTCTTGAAGAAGCAGAACTCTCCTTCCGAGGAGTACGTGAACCGGATCACCGAGCGGGTCTCCACCAAGGGATTGGTGGAGCAGGAGGTGGACCTCGACGCCGATGGCACCACCGACATCCTCAACTACTACCGGCCCAGGGCAGACGCGCCGCGCCTGTTGGTCCGCAAGGAGCTGGACCTCAATCACGACGGCAAGTACGACGTGATCACCTTCTTCGACGACGACGGGAACCTGTCGCGGGAGGAGATGGACTCCGACTACGACGGCCGCTTCGACTGGACCGATCACTACAAGCGCGGCGTGCGGGTGATGTCGGAGTACGACACCGACTACGACGGCGTCCCGAACATGTTCAAGTACTACATCCAGGACGACGACGGAGCGGTCTACCTGGATCGCAAGGAGCGCGACGAGGACGGCGACGGCAAGATCGACGTCTGGGAGCGCTTCTCGAAGGACGGTGAAGTGATCCGCACCGGTCGCGACACCGACGGCGACGGCAAGGTGGACGAGCGCCTGGAATGAGGCTGGCTCTGCCGACGGAGCCCGGTCCACGGCAGAAACTCAAAGCAGCCGCTTCCTCCGCGCGCGCCACACCGAGAAGGCAGGCGTGCGCGACACGCAGTCCACCGCCGCGAAGGCATCGGCCAAGGTGCGCTTCACCGGCACCGTTCCCTGCACCACCAGCCAGAGGTGGCCGCCTCGCGCCAGCCGATGTGGCGTCGTCGCGGCCAGCGCCTGCACGATGCTGTGGTCGCTGTCGTTGCCCAGGTGGATGGGCGGATTGCTCACGATGTGGTTCCAGGGGCCCCCCTCCGTGGGCATCCCGTCTGCCGTCCACGTCTGGGCACCCGGGTTGTTGATCTCGGCTGCGTGGGTGGCGAGGGCGGAGACGTCGGACTGGTCCACCGTGCAGGCGTCGCCGCGAGCACGCAGGAACTGCCCGATCACGCCTGCGCCACAGGCGAAGTCCAGCACTCGACCCTCCAAAGGGGGCAGGGCCTCGAGCAGCTGACGCGTGCCCACGTCCAGCCGCCCGTGGGCGAACAGCGTGGGCCAGCTCACCCAGCGCAGATCCACACCAGCCACCTCGGCCTCCACACTGGCCTGCCAGTCCGTCAGGGCTCCCCGAAGATCAGGGGTGGGTCGTCGCCCCACCACCACCCGACAGTGCCGACGGGTGGCGACCACCTCGACGTCGTCGAACAGATCCCTCAGACGCTTCGCGGTGGGTCGGATCCCCTCGTCGTTGCCGCCCCCCAGCACCAAGACGCCGTCCTCCGACAGCTGACTCGCCACCAGGTGCCACACCATGCGCATCGCCTCGCTGCCCCGGGGCAGCCGCAGGACCACGCCGTCGAAGGGGCCTGATGGGGGCAACGGCGCAGCGCTCTGCCCACCCTGCGCCGTTCGATACCACGTCACCACCTCGCAGCGATCTCGAAGGGCTTCACCCACGCCCCCGCGATCGTCGGCCACGAGCCATCGACCCGCCACCTCGAGATCTTCGAGTGCATAGATGAGCACCTCGCCGATGCGGGCCTCCCGAGAGTTGGGGATCACGACCGTTCTCCATTCGCTGCAACACCCGTCGGTGGATACCCGTTTTGTATGGCTTGGCCAGATTGGATCGAGGAGCTGAAGGAGCGGTACCTCGCCGACGAGGCGAACGCGTTCCTCCTCCATGGGGCAGTGCAGGGAACGACCTTCGACGCCGAAGGGAGCCCCATGGACTGTCCCGCGGTGTTGCGCGCGTTCCTGTCGCGCACGCGACCCATCGTGGGCACGCTGCGCCCCTGGCCGAGGCCTGCGCGCATCGAGTTCGCCGGCATCGCCGACCGCACGCGCTTCGAGAACCTGGTCAAGGCCCAGGAGTTCGTAGAGGGCACCACCGATGCCCTGCGCGAGAGCGACCCCAGTGAGGCCCTCGGCCGGATCTGGCGCGCCCTGTCCACGATGGGCACGGACCAGGCCTACATCGTGCGAGAGACCGAGCGACTCGTTCCTGGTCACCGCAAGCGAGTGGATCCGATCCCTGGTGCGCCCCTGCTCCTTCACTGGCCAGACAACGAGCAGCTGCGCCGCAGCAACAACGTGCTGGTCTTCCTGTCCCACGCCCGCGACGCGGTGCGGGCGGAGCTGGCGGATTCGGTGGCGTGCATCGAGGTGAAGGCGGGCGACACGGTTCGCGTGGTGGTGCCGGCTGCCACCGAGCCCGCGGCACAGTCCGTGCCGGAGGCGGTGGAGCCTGTGGTGACCGCCGCGGAGACCGCCCCACCTCCCCCTGACACCACCGTGACCGACGCGGCCCCGACGGAGTCGCCCACGAGCGCCGAGCCCACACCGAGCCGACCGGGCCTCGACATCGACGTCGACGAGATCCGCGGACTGCTCACCCCAGCGCTGCTGCGCACCATCGTCGACCATCCCCTGCAGCACCGTGGCGCGAGGCTGCCCGTCATGGATGCCGTGGCCCAGGTGGTGGTGAGCCTCCGCCCCGAGATGTGGGGGGCGCTGACCTTCGATCTCGACGACGAAGCGGAGGTGCGGATTCAGGGCGCGGGTAGCGGATCCTTCCTGCAGCTGTGGCGCTCGGACATCGCGCTCGACGCCGCCGCCGGCATGCTGCTGTCGAAGCTGGACGGGACCTACTCCGCACAGCTTCCCCCACCGCTCGACCCCACCGCCATCACGGCGCTGTCGAAGCGGATCGCCAAGCTGTTGAACGCGCTGTAGTCAGCGGTTCAGCGAACCAGCCAGTCCTCGAAGGTCAGCGCCTTGCGAGGCACCTCCACCAGCTGCCGCTCCCCGTCGAGCTCCAGCTCCACCTCCGCCACGGTGCCTGCACGGCCGCCCGTGGCGAGATGAAAGCCATCGGCGTCGGCAGGAACCGCCTCTCCGTCGACGGTGTGCACCACCGCACCCGCCCAGTCCTGGCCTTCGTCCCACACCGCACCCACGCGCCCGTCCTCCACCACCAGGGGCAGCACCGCCTCGAACGGGGGCAGCTCGAGCTCCAGCACCTCGTCGCGTCCCATCCTCGGGACCACCTCGACGCGCTCGACGAACTCCCACACCCCGTAGTGGCGACGCAGCACCACCTCGCAGGGCTCGCCAGGCACCGCCGCCGCAAAGAACCCTCCTTCGGCGTCGACGGTGGCCGCCTGGCCGCATGCCGTCAGCCCGAAGCTCCCCGATGGCCCGTCGGCCCCCCCGACGGTGCCCACCACCCCGGCCTCCGCAGGTCGCAGCACCAGCGGATCGGGCGTGCACGAGCCCGCTCCGTCGCGTGCAGCTTGCCAGCGGATCGGCTCGGGTGCGAACCCCTCCACTCGCAGGGTGCCGGAGCCCTCGGCCGGGATCTCCGACAACACCAGCACGTGCGCGCGGGCCGCAGCCACGGCGAGCCAGTCCCCAGCGATGTCGGCATCGAGGGTGAGCCGCGCCGTTCCTCCGTCGACGCTCGGCTCCACCGTGCAGACCACCCCCTCGGCGCCCGCCAGTTGCTGCGCCACCTCTTCCAGCGGTGGACCGGAGGGCTCCAGGGCCGCATCGAGGAGACGCTCGGGACCCTCCTCGGGCCACGCGAGCTCGTGTAGCGCGTGGGAGGGCACGGCGTCGGAAACGGTCTCCGCGTCGCCCCCCGACACGAGCCAAGCGATCAGCCCCAGTCCCACGACGAGACCTCCGACCACGAGAGCCCCGCGCGCAGCGCGCGTCACGGCAGCGCCTCCCCGTAGGTGGACTCGTGAAGTCTTCGAGCTTGCGTGGCCCACTTCGTCACCCGGCCCTCCGTGGACTTCAGGGCCTTCGCCATGAGCTCTGGCTGCTTGTCCACCAGCACCACGAGCTGTCGATAGGTGACCACCTTCATCTCCTCGAGCTGCTCGGCCATCCTGGCGCCGATCCCCCGCACCGCTCGGAGGTCGTCCGTCTCGTCGACGGGGATCTCGAGGGCGATGGAGCGCACGCGCTGCTGAGCTTGTTCTCGGGTGAGGGTGGAGACGGGCGGCACCACCACCGGGAACCCGACGGTGGTGGGGATCGAGGTCACCTCGGCGTGCATCACCTCGGACTCGGCAGTGGGATCGGCCTCGTCCGTGAAGTCTGCCAGCTCGGGAAGCTCGTCTTCGTCGATGAGATCGAACTCCTCCACCGCGTCGGGGCGTTCGTCGTCCGGGGGTGCTGGAGGAGGAGCAGGCGGTGGCTCCCCTTCCAAGGCCTCCTGAAGCGCTGCGATCATGGCCTCTTTGCGGGCCAGATCCTCCTCGAGGGCCACTCGCTCGGGCTCCATCCGCGCGAGGCGCTGATCGAGGTCACGCAGCTGCGAGCGCGCCCGCTCCAGCTCTTCACGCAGCGTGGAGGCGTCCAAGGCCTCCGAGGCTGCGCGGGGCGCGAACCACCAGCGCTCGGCATAGGCCCGCGTCACCCAGCCGATCACGGCGGACACGAGGCTCAACAGCACACACAGCAGCAAGATCTCGGCAGCGACGTAGCTCACGGGTCCCCCTGGACGGTGCGCAGTCGGAACGCGATTCGACGATTCTGGGCTCGCCCTTCCTCCGTGTCGTTGTCTGCGATGGGCTTGGAGCCGCCGTACCCCAGCGCATGCAGCCGCTCTGGCTCCACCCCACCAGCCACGAGACGCTTCACGACGGTCTCGGCGCGCCGTCGCGACAGGGCGAGGTTGTCGTCGCCCGACCCTTGGTTGTCGGTGTGTCCCTCCACGAACAAGCGCACGCCGGCTTGCTCCACGAGCACCTGAGCGACCTCGTCCAGGCAGACCTCGCCATCGGGCTGGAGGATGGCGCTGCCCGCCTGGAAGTCCACCTCCCCCTGGATCAACCCGTTCAAGGCGTCACGCACCTCCTCGGGAGTCGGGGGCGGCCCATCGGGAGGGAACAGCGGCGGCCGAGGCTCGATGACGGTGAGGGACTCGGCATGGACCCGACGCACGCCGTCCACCGAGGCCGCGAGTGCCTTCACCCACTCGGCTTCTGGCTGCCCGTGGGCCTCACCGTGGAGCCAGACCGCACGCTCGTGGACCTCCACCGTGACGTCGACGAGCCCGGCTTCCCGGAGGACGCCTTGCACCTGGCGTCTCAGGCCATCCTCCACCCGAGGGACCCCCCAGGTGACCGCCATCACGAGGCCGATGCCCCAGGCCGCCATCAGGAAAGCCAGGAGCAGTCGCATGTCGTATCGTTCCTGAGCGGCCGTGGGTCTGGGCACCGCTCCCCCCCTCCCAGCACACCCCGTCGGCAAGGCCGTGCGCGGCGACGTCTCCTTATGCCCGACCACAGCATCGCCGACAACCCGGGCCATGCACACCGCGACGCTTCGTTGCCCCGAAGCATGCCGTCACGCTACTGCAAGACGATGACGTTCCCGCCGGCTGGCCCCCACCTCACGAGCAACGCTGCCTTGAAGGATCTGCTCCTCGGGGCGGGTCTGCGTCCGACGACCCAGCGTCTGATCCTCGCGAGGTTGCTGTTCGAGGGGGATCACCGTCACGTCACCGCGAGCGAGCTGCACGACGAGGCCCAGCAGCGCGATCAGCCAGTGTCCATGGCCACGGTCTACAACACCCTCGGCCAGCTGGTGTCGGCGGGGCTCCTCGGCGAGGTGTCCCTCGACAACGAGTGCATCTACTTCGACACCCACACGCAGCCTCACTGCCACATCGTCGACGTGGACACCGGGGAGCTGATGGACGCCCCGTTGCCCCGGGTCGATCTGCCGGAAGGCGTCGACCCGAGTCGGGTGGCATCGGTGGATCTGCTGTTCCGGGTCCGCTCCCGGTAGCTGCTAGCGGTACACCCAGTGCTGGGGGCCCTCCGCGCGGTCGTTCCACACCTCGAAGCGGTTCTGCGCCGGAGGCATGCGCCAGGTGGAGAACGTCAGGTTCTTCTCACTCAACGTCTCGGGATCGAAGGATCCGTCCACCACCGTCAGGGTCATCTCGGCGAGATCCTGCACGGCGGGCTGCACGGCCTGCCCGCGCAGGTCACTCACCTGGTCGTGGACCAACACGTCGATCTCGGCGCCGCGCAGGCCCAGGGCCTCGTTGATCCGCAGCAGCTCCTTCTCGCTCTCCTCGAAGGGAAGCGACAGCTCCCGCCGCGAGGCTGCCATGATGTCGGCCGCCATCAGATCACGCGCCGCCGCCACGTAGGGCTCCGGATTCCGCAGCCCGTCGAGCTCGGCGACCTCCGAGGCACGCAGCCTGCCTCCGCCCGACACCACGTAGTCCAAGGGCTCGGTGACATTGGCGTACAGCTGGCGTCCGGACACCTGCCGGCGCACGAACCCCTGGGGCACCTCGTTGATGCGAGAGGGCCCCTCGGAGAGCACGAACACCCGGTTGTGGGTGTCGTCCCCGTTGAAGACCGCGAGGCGCATGGGCACCACGGGCTCGTCCACGCGAAAGCGAAACGCCATGCCCTGCACGAAGCCGTCGAAGGAGGCACCATCGGGCATCCCGGGGTTCACGGAGCGCTGCCCTGGCCTCGGCGTCACCCCCGCCATCGCCCCCACTCGGGTCTTGATGGCGACGAACATCCAGCCGGAGCGCACGTAGTCCTCCACGGTGCGATCCATGCCCGCGGGGTAGCGAAAGGCGTTGTCGTCCATCCAGCGCTGCAGCGCTCGAGCGGAGCCGGCCTCGAGCACGGCCACCTCGTACATGCCGACCGCTTCCTCCTTCACCACGCGCACCTCGTCGCGGGCGAGCTCGAGCCCTGGCGCAGCGGACATCGGCGGCGCACTCTTCTGCGCCATCGGCAGGCCGAAGTTGACGCGGCGCCGGACGACCTGGACCCGGACCACCGGTGGATCCACGGCCGAGCGGAGGTGCTCGAAGGTGCGGTCGTCGATCTTGCGGAGCGCGGGGACGGCCGGCAGCGGCACGAGCATGCCGAACTGATCGACGTCGCCGGTGAAGCCGGGACGGATCGCGATGGTCTGGACACCGTCGCGGAAGAAGGTGTAGGTCTGCTGGAGCCCCTGGCGCTCGATCCCCTGGGGCGCTGGGCCGTTGCCCACGAACAAGGGCGGCACCATGCCGCAGGGATCGGCCAACGCGAGCGTACTGACGAGAACGGAAAACACGACCACCTCCTACAACCACACCACCGGCCCAGCAGGCCGCACGTTCCAGATCTCGAATCGGTTCCGGGCCTCGGGCATTCGCCACGGGCTCACCGTCAGGTTGCGCTCCCCGAGCACGCGCGCGGGGAAGCTCCCGTCGATCACGTTCAGGGTCATCTCGTAGACGTCCTGCAGTGCTGGCCCGATGGCCTCGGCCTGCTGCTCGGACAGGTGCTCCATCACGAGGCCGTCCACCCCGGCACCCCGGAGCCCCAGCGCCTCGTTGATGCGCAGCAGCTCCTTCTCCTGCTCCTCGAAGGGCAGGGTCATGGACCCGGAGGCCACGGCCATCAGATCGCCAGCGATCAAGCTACGCGCGACGCCCACGTGGGGATCCGACTGCCGGTTGCGCTCGACCTCGTCGCGCGCCCAGCCCGTCAGATCCTGCCAATCAGAGCCGTCCTCCATGCGGACGACCAGGGGCTCGGTGAGGTTGCCGTGCAGGGTGCGCCCGTCGATCTGTCGACGCACGAAGCCTGCGGAAACCTCTGGAATGCGCGCTGCGCCCTCCGTGACCAAGTACACCCGGTTGTGCGTGTCATCACCGTTGAACACCGACAGCCGCATGGGGATCACGGGCGCATCCACGCGGAAGCGAAAGCCCATGCCCTGCACGTACCCGTCGAAGGACGCACCCTCGGGCATGCCGGGCTTCACGCCCCGCATGCCCGGCGCTGGCTCCACCCCGGCCATGGTGCCCACCTTCGCCTTGATCGCCACGAACATCCAACCGATGCGCACGTAGTCGGCGACGACGTCGTCCATGCCTCGGGGGTAGCGGAACTGGTGGGCATCCATCCAGCGCTGCAGGGCCGAGGCCGAACCCGCCTCGAGCACCGCCACCTGGTACATGCCCACGGCTTCTTCCTTCACCACGCGCACGGCGTCCTTCTTCCGCACCACCGATAGATCGTCGGACTCCGCCATGGGCATGTCCGCGTCCATGGACTCCTCCTCGTCGTAGGAGTGGTACACGTCGACCTGGGGCGGATCGATGGCCGCAGCGAGGTGCGCGAAGGTGCGGTCGTCGATCTTGCGGAGCGACGGAACCGCGGGGAGCGGCACGAGCATGCCGAACTCCTCCACGGAGCCCGTGAACCCGGGATGGATGGCGATGGTCTGCACGCCATTCCGGAAGAACACGTAGGTCTGCTGCAATCCCTGGCGCTCGATCCCCACCTGTTCGCCCGTCACTCGGATGGGGGGCACCATGCCGCAGGGATCGGCCCACGCGGTTGCCATCATCATCACGCTAGCCAGCATCGGCCACCTCCGTGTGTGTTCCGGGTGCCGACGTCGGCTCGAGCAACGTCAGCTTCAGCTGCAGGTCCGCCACGCCGTCGTGCTGTCCGCCATCGCTGACCCACACGCGACCGAAGGGCTCCCACTGTGCCGTGTCTGCGTCCTGGACCGTGAACCACGGTCCTGCCACCATGTGGACGCCCTCCATTCAAAACCGGGCCCACAGGTGCTTCACCCCTACCCGCTTGACCTTGCCGTTCACGTCGGCTCGACCGAACGCTCCCATGTCGCGCAGCAGCAGGTGCTGCTTGGCACCCAAGGGAACGACGTCTTCCCGGTGCCCCAGCAGCGCTCCGTCACGCGCCACCAGCCGAAGCCCGATGGCCACCTCGTCACGCGCCAGCTCGTGGGTGAGCCAGCTGCGGTGCGCCTCGGACAGGGGCCCACTACCACGCCGGGCCAGGTAGTCTCGCGTCTGTGCACCGTGGAACAGCAACGTCTCCACTGCCAGCTCGGCCGCACCCACGGGTGCGGAAGCCACCTCGGTGAGCAGCTCGGCGATCTCGCCATCGGTGAGGTGCGCCACCTCGTCGGGGGTCGGGCCGCTGCAGCCCGTGCTGCACGGTGCCCCAGCAGCCTCCGCGCTCACGGCGAGCAACGGCGGCTCCGCTGCAGGGCGCTGGCAGGCCACCAGCATCATCGACACTGCGATCATCGGAGCGCCTGCCCGTAGCGCTCGGCCAAGCCGATGCGGTTCAGCAGCTCCCGCGCGTTGCCCTTCCCCTCCACCTTGGCCAGCGCCCGAACGAGCTGGTCGGGATTGGCCGACAGCGACCGATCGTAGCCTGCGCGCTGTAGCAGGGAGATGCTGTACAGGTTGTTCCACACCTGGTTGAGCTCGCTGCTCCGCTCGTTCGCGTGCAGCAACAGCCACCATCCGATCAGGGTGCGCACCAGCTCCTTGCTCTCCGCTTTGCCCCAGGTCAGCCCGGGTACGTACAAGGCTCCTCCCTTCCACGGCACGTCACCGAGGCGTCGCGGCAGAGCCAGTGAGTCCAGCACGAGCCGGGGAACCTCGGTGGAGCGTGGGTTGTCGGTGGCCATGGTCGCGGCGAAGGCCGTGGCCTGGCGCCGGACGGCGTCCTCGGGGTGACGACGCATCAGCCGCACCAGATCGGCCTCGTCGGCCCGCTGCATGACCAGGGGCGCCACGATGGGGGCAAAGGTGCCGTCGATCGACAGCGCCAGCAACTCCTCGGTGGACGCAGACCCTGCCAGGGCCTCCACCTGCATGCGGAGAGGGCGCTCGAGCCCCGGGAAGCTGTGTCGCTGCTGTGCGAGCTGTCGCAGGGCGTCGAGATCCTCGGCGGCGCCCACGCGAGCCGCCGCCGCCCAGGTGCGTACCAGCGTGGGGTGGGACGCGTTGCTCTGCAGCTCCAGCAGCGCATCGGCGGCCTTGTTGCCGCCCACCTTGGCCAGCCCCACCACCGCCCAGCCCCGCGCCGACATGTCCACGCTGGATTCGGCGACCTGGGCCAAGGTCTTCACGTCTCGTCGCCTCACCAGCTCGTCGAGCGCAGCAGCACTGCGCTTCGGATCCGCCAGACGATCCACCGTCGAGTTGGACTGCGACGCCTGCCCCACCTCCGGGATCACTGCCTGGGCGGGGCCTGGGCTGTACAGGGCGAGCCCGAGGGCCACCGTACCCACGCCCGCTGCCAGAGCAAGCCACTTGGTCCGCATAGAGCCTCCGTGTGCCGGGTGAACGTCACCGGCGCCGCGGAGCTTACATCCGGAGTCCCGCGGGCCTGCCGGCCTGCAGGGGAGGAGCGTCGAGGTCCCAGGTCGGTCAGCTGCCGGTCGGGCGTTCCCGAGCGCGCGGATCCTGCAGTGCCGTATCCACGGTCCAGGTGTCGCAGCTGGCCCCCGGATGCGGGATCAGGCGAAACCAGCTGTCGGCATGGACCGTCTCGATGCGGGGCGACATGCGGAACATGCGGTTGGAAGCATCGACGGTGTGCTGCTCGAAGCCCACCGTGCGCAGCTGCCCTGCGACTCCACCCTCCGGCTCGAGTGCGCCGTCCAGCAGCATCTGCGCTCGCTGCACCACGTACATCTCGGCGTTCCCGAACATGGGCACGTCCACACGCACGGTGGCTGCAGGATGACCATCGCCCTCGTGGTCCAGCAGCGCGGGATCGTTGGCCTCGGTGGGAACGCTGTCGGTCTGGGCTGGGTCGTAGCCCAGGTGGCTGGTGCCCAGATCGGCTCGGTAGGTGGCCGGTGCGTCGACGCGAGGTGCCAGGTGCACCGCGTAGCGCTTGATGGGCATCGCCTCGATGAAGGCCCGTGGGATCGTGGTGCGCGTCTCCTTGGTGCGAGATCGGATCTGCACGTCGCACACCTCGTGCCGCTGGACGAGGCCCGTGTCGGTGGGCGTGATGTCGGCCACCAGGGTGGTGATGGTGGCCGCGCGCGTCCAGCCGAACACGGGCACCTTGGTGCGCGTGGCGGAGTGCAGCACCATCCGGTACCGACCCTCCAGCACCGCGCCCTCCTGGATCAGGTCCGAGGTGGGCGCGGACTGCGCCTGGGCGAACAACGTCACGAGCAGGGTCATCATCGCGTCTGCACTCCCTCGAGTAGATCTCGTGCGGCTGCGCGCCCCGAGAGGATGGCCAAGGGCATACCGCCGCCAGGGTGCGCCGACCCCGACGCCAGATACACCCCAGACACCCCGGGCACTCGGTTGGCAGGCCGCCGGAAGGCCGCCCAGGGACCGTTGGACGCAGCCCCGTACAGGCTGCCGTGGGAGCCGGGGAAGCGATCGGCGAGGCCCCGCGGGGTGCGCTCCCACACGACCCGATCCTCGGAGTGCACCACCCCGGCAGCCACCGCACGCTGCAGCATCCGCTCTCGCAGCTCCACCCACACCGCAGCCTCTCGCTCGCCAGCGACGGGCTCGGCAGGTGCGTTGGCCATCGCGAACAGGGGCACGCCGTCGCTCCACCCCTCGATGCCGTGGTGTGCCGTCTGGTCGCACAGGTACACCGTGGGCTGCTGCGGCGGACGGTCGGCGTCGAAGATGTCCTCGAACTCCTGCAGGTAGGGCGACGACATCACCACCGTGTTCGCCGCCCGACGGTCGCTCGGTCGAGCCCGCAAGACCGCGGTGTAGCCAGACATCGACGGTGTACTGGTGGGTGCGGGCACCCCCTCGTCCGCCAACAGCGCACCGAACAGATGGCTCGCGTCTGCGTTGACCACGACCTGCCGTGCCTCGATCACCTCGCCGGACTGCGTGATCACCCCGGTGGCGCGCCCGTCCTCGGTGCGAATCCGCTGCACGGCGCAGCCGGTGCGCAGCTGCACGCCGAGCTGTCGAGCGGCCGCTGCGAAGGCGTCCACCACCGCCCCCAGACCACCGCTGATCCCATGTCCGCCCAGGGCCATCTCCACGTGGGCGATGCAGTTCAGCGTGGCTGGCGCACGGCGCGGATCCGAGCCGTTGTAGGTGGCGTAGCGAGCCAGGATCGCAGCCAGATGCGGCGAGCGGACCTGGCGGCGGATGGCGCCCCACATGGTTCGCCAGGCATCCACGCGAGGCAGCTGCCACCAGGCTCGCGGACCCAGGCGCGCCACGCCCCACAGGGTGGGAGCGGGGCCGTACACGAAGTTGGGCGCCGCAGCATCCCAGATCCGCTGGGCATAGGCGGCAAAGCGGCTCAGATCCCGGGCTGCCTCGGCTCCGAGGGCGCCGTGCACGCTCTGGACCGTGTCGTCGAGGGCGTGGTGAACGTCCACCAGCGCCCCGTCGTCGAACACGTACCGGAAGGCGGGCTCGGGTTGGCGCAGCTGCAGGTGATCCGACAAGCGATGCCCTGCGAGCTGCAGCACCTCGTCGATCACGTGCGGCAGCGTCACCACGCTGGGACCGGTGTCGAAGCGCACCCCCTCCACCTCGTGGGTGCCAGCCTTCCCACCCAGGGCATCCGCGGCCTCGAGCACCACCACCCCCAGCCCCTCGGCCGCGAGCGAGATGGCGGCCGACAGCCCGCCGAACCCTGCCCCGATCACCACGGCATCACACACGGGGCCCTCCGATGCGATCCACCGAGCGCGTCATCCAAGACAGCAGCGTGGTCCCCCACCCCTCGTGCCCACCCTTGGGAGCACGCAGCGTGTCGTACTCCCCCTCAGGGTGCTCCAGGTGGGCATCGATGCGCTCCAGACAGCCCACGATTCCCTGCTCCAGGGCCTCCAGGAACGCCGTGCGGTCGCGTGTGACCGGGACGGGGGGGCCCATGTCCACGAAAGCCGCCGCCACGGGGGCCTCGCGGTACGCATAGGCGATGCCCACCGGCACCACCACGGCCCGGCTGATCCGCGCCAGCAGGTGCACCCCTGGGCGAAGCCCCAGGGGACGCAGGTGTGGCGCACGCTGACGCCCCTGCGGAAAGACCACCAAGAAGCGCCCCGGCCCCCCCAGTACGGAGGCCGCCGCCTTCAAGGCGTGGCGGTTGGCCCCTGGCTCCGACAGGTCGATGGGCAGCGCCCCGAGCCAGCCGAAGAAGGACAGCCGCTCGAGGTTCTCGCGCTCCATCAGCGCCCAGCCCTGCGCCTGCAGCGGCTCCTCGAAGAGCAGGGCCAGCAAGGCGTCCCAGTAGGAGACGTGGGTGGGCGCGAGCAGCACCGGGCCCGCCTGCAGCGCCGCGCGTACCTGCTCGTGGCCGCGGATGTACACCCCGTCCAGACCACCCCGCACGTGACCATCGATCACCCGCCGGAAGGCACGGGTGAACCAGGGCCGCTTTCGGTTCATGCCCCAACCACTCGACGCCGCCCCGCGTAGACCCGCCCACGCCAGACCACGCGATCCGACAGATACCAGCGGCGCGAGTTGACCAGCAGGGCGCACAGCAGCACCACCGCCACGGGGTGAGCCACCACCGACAGCAGGGAGTGTCCGTGGCGCAGTGCCAGACCCGTGCGCAGCACCAGGTTCGCCCCCACCCCGACCAGCGCTGGCAGCCACAGGGCAGGCACCCAGACGGCTGCGAGCAGGAGCACGTAAGGCAGCACGAAGCTCGCCAGGTACAGCGCCATCACGAAGAGCATGGCGAACGCGCTTCCCCCGATCCCCTCGTAGGCGTTCTTGGAGAAGCCGCTCCAGAGATCTGCAGCCCCGTCGTACATCCGAGTGACCGCGATCTTCGCTCCATCGGCGAACACCACGCGGCGACCCGCCGTCTTGAAGGCGCGCAGCAGCGCCATGTCGTCGACGATCTCCGACGCGATGGCCTCGAAGCCCCCCACCTCACGGAGTGCGTTGGCCGACAGCAGCATCACCTGCCCGTTCGCGGCACAGAAGCGCGGATCGGAGGTCAGCCACACCAGCGGCATGGGCAACCAGGCCACGTAGGTCAGGTGTAGCAGCGGCATCATCAGCGCCTCGAAGGCCGTGCCCGTTCGCTGGTGCGGCACCGCCGAGACCGCGTCGACCCCGAGGCCGCTCCACAGCGACAGCAGCCGCGCCACACCGCTCGGCGTCAGCCGCGTGTCGGCATCCACGAACAGGAGCAGCTCCCCCTCGGCGTGCTGCGACAGCAGGTGGCAGGCGTGGACCTTGCCCACCCATCCCTCCGGAAGCTTCCCCGTGTGGGTCACGACGCGCAGCCGCTCGTGGCGCTCGGCGAGCTCGGCGAGGATCCGAGGCGTGTCGTCGTCCGAGTTGTCGTCGAGGACCACCACCTCGTGGATCGGTGCGTCGCTCGCCAGGATCGCATGCACACAGTGGGCGATCTCGCGCTGCTCGTTGCGGGCGGGCACACACACGGACACCCGCGGCACATCCGCCGGAGCACGGGGACGCCCGCGAGGCCACGTGAGCAGGTTCAGGGCGGCGATACCCAGGGGCACGCACGCCGGCAGGGCCAACCACCAGGGTGTGATCACGTCGTCTCCTGCGTGCGTCGGCCCGACCACCCGCGCCTCGGGCCTCCGAACAGTGGTTGCCACATGGAGCTGTCGGCGCCTCGGTCCACGCGCATGCGCACGAAGGGTCGCATCCAGCCCAGATCGAGCCGGTCCACCATCACCCGCTCCGCGATGCCCGGCCCCGTGTGCCGACCGAGCCGCGCCCGCGCCACGGCGCGCTGGTAGAAGGGCGCGTCGTCGACCATTCCTCGCTGCTCCACCTCGAGGGTGCCCAGTGGGGTGTCCAGCTCGATGATGCGAGGCCACGCGGGCCCGAACCATCCCTTGGTCCAGGCGCGCTCGCGCACGGCGTGCACGGGATGACGGGTGGCCCGACCCTGTGCGTCCACCTCCAGCACGAGATCCTCCCCCTCGCCCTGCACCGTCGTGAAGACGATCTCGCGATCGGGTAGCGCGAAGCGGCCCCACCGCCAGGAGCGCAAGCCTGCCTCGTGCAGCGGCGCCCGTCCACCGTTGCGGTCGTGGTAGGCCCGGCCCTGGACCACGCGGTGGTAGTCCCCGCACGTCAGCTCGAGGGACCCTCGAGCCGCCCCCAAGGTGATGGGCTCCCAGCTGTGCGCCGCGTTGCGAAGCGCGCCCGGCTCGCCGATGCCGCGGCGCAGGGGCCCTTCCACCCGCAGCTCACCGATCACCTCGGTGCCAGAGCCCGCGAGCCGAGTGCGGATCTGGCCCTCCACCAACACCCTGTCTCCTTCGTCTCGACGTAAGAAGACAGAGTCGCCGAGCTGCCAGCGATGATCCGTCCACACGCAGTCCTCGGGGTCCAGCTCCTTCAAGAGGTAGAAGTCGGACCGACCAGCCCGATAGACCGAGATGGCCAAGCTCGGCCGACTCCTGGGCACGACGGGCACACCACGACGCGCCGAGGAGACCACACCTGGAAGGAAGGGCAGCCCCCAAGACCAGATGAGCACTGCGCCATCGCCCGCCTCGTCGACGAGATCGACGTACCACCACACCAGGGCTCCAGGGTGGTCCAGGAGGCTGGAGTCGAAGTCACCTGTCGCTGGCCCGATCGAGTTCACAAGCCTCTCCCGGGCGCGCTGTATCAACTTTGTATATAGTTTGCATGAGGCTTCGAAGTTGTTACCGCTGGTCCCCGTGACAGGAGAGCCCATGGCCCCACACGACCTGATTGTGCTTGGCGCGGGTCCAGCAGGACTATCCCTAGCCGAGGCCTGCGCGGACTCGGGGATGCACACCCAGTGCGTCGCCCCCGACCCCGACCTCCGCTGGACCCAGCGCTTCGGCGCCTGGTGGGACGAGCTCGACGAGGACCTCCAGACCTGCGTGGACAACAGCTGGGCCGCTCCCAGCGTCTTCACCGCCGCCGATGGCGAGCGCATGCTCGACCGACGCTACGCCCAGATCGAGACGCCACGGCTGCAGCACATGCTGCGCCAGCGTGCCGACGCCTCGGGCGTGTCCTTCGCGTCCGGGCGAGCGGTCGAGGTGAGCCACACGGACACCGGCAGCACCGTCACCCTGCAGGACGGCCAGCAGCTGAGCGCGCGCGCCGTCGTCGACGCCACGGGCGCCGGCAGCTTCGTGTCTCGGCCGGTGCGCGGCGCCATGGCCTACCAGGCCGCCTATGGCGAGCTCATCGAGGTGGACGAGCACCCCTTCGACATGGGTGAGATGGTCTACATGGACCTCCGCCCGGTGCCCGGCGCCAGGAAGGAGGACCCGCCCACCTTCCTCTACGCGATGCCGCTGGGCAAGAACCTGATCTTCGTCGAGGAGACGTCGCTCATCGCCAGGCTCGCCGTGCCGCAGGTCACGCTGCAGAGCCGGCTGGCTCGGCGACTGGCGGCCTGGCGCATCGAGCCCAAGGCCACCCACGACGTGGAGCGCTGCCTCATCCCGATGACCATGGCGCTACCCGACCGCAGGCAGCGCGTGCTGGGCTTCGGCATGGCTGCCAGCATGGTGCACCCCGCCACCGGGTACCAGGTCATCCGCACGCTTCGGCGCGCCCCCACGGTCGCACGTGCGCTGGCAGACGCGCTGGGCTCCGATCAGCCCCTCCCACGGAGTGTCGGCTCGGTCTGGAACCACATCTGGACGCGGGACGACGTGCGCAACTGGGAGCTGTACGCCTTCGGCGCGCGCTTCCTGACCACCTTGGACCAGCCCCGCTGCGAGACGTTCTTCCGGACGTTCTTCTCCCTGCCCACCTCGGACTGGGCCGCCTACCTGTCGGGCTCCCCCACCTCGGGACAGCTCGCGCGGGTCATGACACGCATGTTCGCTGCCCTGGATCCTCGAACCCGCTGGGACCTCATGCGTGCCGGCACCAGCCGCCACGGTGCGCCCCTGCTGCGCGCCGCCTTGGCGAAGTGAGGTCGCCCATGAAGAGCTCTGCACAGCCCGTCGCTCAGATCGTGCACCTAGCCCCCGAGGCCACGCTCACGAGCACCACGGCGATGCCCGACGTGGAAGAGGCCATGCTCCGGCTCGCCGTCGGAGTCCGCCCCGAGTTCACGGGCGCCATGGTCTGCCAGCACCTGTCCACTGGCGGCAAGCGGCTCCGTGCCCGCCTCGCGCTGGCCGCCGCCGCCGCCCTGGGGATCCCTCGGCAGAGCCTGGTGCCCTGGGCAGCCGCCGTGGAGGTGCTCCACAACGCCACGCTGGCCCACGACGACATCCAAGACGGGGACTGGCTGCGGCGCGACGAGCCCACCCTGTGGGTCCGGCACGGACTGGGCCAGGCGATCAACGCAGGCGACCTGATGCTGATGCTCCCCACCATCGCGGTGGCGGATCTCGACGTCGACGACGCCACTCGCTGGGCATTGGCGCACGCCCTGGCCGTGCGGTCCGCGGCCACCGTGCGCGGCCAGAGCCAGGAGATGGCGCTGCTGGAGGACGAGGCGCTGGGCTGGTCCACCTACATCGAGGCGGTGGACGGCAAGACGGGCCAGCTCCTGGCGCTGCCGGTGGAGGGAGCAGCGCTGGTCGCAGGTCGATCCGTCGCTCAGTCCCGCGCACTCGCCGACGCGTTCCGCACCTTGGGCGTGCTCTTCCAGCTCCGCGACGACCTGCTCGACCTATACGCCGACAAGGGCCGAGTTCCCGGTGGTGACCTGCGCGAGGGCAAGGTGAGCGCCTTGGTGGTGGCGCACCTGGAGCTACATCCGAACAGCACGTGGCTGCTCGAGCTGTTGCGCACCCCGGCCGCCCACACGAGCGACGACGCCATCGAGGCGGCCATCGCCTCCTTCGTGGAGGGAGGTGCGGTGCAGCGCGTGCTCGAACGCATCGAGGAGCTGGGCCACGAGGTGCGCACCTCACCGATCCTGGCTGCGGAGCCACACCTGCACGGGCTGGCGCTGGAGCTCGCCGACTGGATCGCGGCCAAGGCCCCCACTCCCGTGCTGGGCGCGCCCCCGGCGCGCGCGGGGCTGGACGCCCTGCCGTGCAAGTGAACACCGCCTTGGCGCCCTCGTCAGCCGCGCCCGTCGCGGACGCCGATCTCGTGCGCGACAGCGTGGCGGTGCTGGCGCACCATGGGCGCACCTTCCACCTCGCCTCCCACCTCCTCCCTCGGGATCGACGCGCCGAGGCCGCCATCGTGTACGCGTTCTGCCGTCTGGTGGACGATCTGGCCGACGAAGCGCCGGACCTGGTGGTCGCGCGCCGGGATCTGGAGGCCGTGAAGCGTCAGCTCGCAGGCGGCCCCAGCGCCTACCCGGTGGTGGCGGCGTTCCTCGAGGTGGCGCGGCGGCGTCAGATCGATCCGCGTGCGGCGGAGCACCTGGTCCATGCGGTCACCAGCGACCTCGAGCCCGTGCGCATCGCCGACGACGATGCACTGCGCCGCTACTGCTACGGCGTGGCAGGCACCGTGGGGCTGATGATGTGCGGGGTCCTCGGTGTGCAGGACCGCGCAGCGCTCACGCGGGCCGTGGACCTGGGCATCGCCATGCAGATCACCAACATCTGCCGCGACGTCCGCGAGGATGCCGAGCGAGGCCGGATCTACCTTCCCCTTTCGCGCCTGCGGGAAGCAGGTGTGGACCCCGACGCGTTGCTCACGGGTCAGCTCCCCGATCGCCAGCGACGCGCGCTTGCTGTGGTGGTCACGGATCTGCTCGATCTCGCCGAGCGCCACTACGCGAGCGCCAACGAGGGCATGCGAGCGATCCCCATGCCAGCCCGAGCCGCGATCCTGGTGGCAGCTCGGGTGTATCGCGCCATTGGACTCCGCCTTCACAGAGTGCACGGTTCTGACGCTTTGCACGGAAGAACCATCGTACCCACATGGCAACGCTTGTGGGTGGCCCTCGGAAGCCTGCAACAGCTGCTTCGAAAAAGATACTGGTTGGGAGACATAGGTGTGACCGCGCCCGAGCTACATCGGGGGCTGTCGGGCCTACCTGGCCTGGAGGCCTGAACCCAATGTCCACGACTCGTGGCTATCGCATCAAGACGGTGGCAAAGCTCACCGGCGTACCGCGCAACACACTGCTTGCGTGGGAGCGACGCTACGGGTTCGTGGTGCCTGATCGCACCGACAACGGATACCGCGTCTACTCCGACGAAGACGTTGCTCGGCTGCGCGCCATCAAGAGCCTGGTCGACGGCGGCCATGCCGTGAGCGAGGCGATCGCCATGCTCGACGGTCAGGAGCGGCGGCGAGGGTCGGTGCCCCCCGGCCCCGGCCCCGGTCAGTTCGAGGAGCACCGATCCGTGCTCCTGGCGGCCTTGCTCGCCTACGACCGTGCCGGTGCCGACATCGTGGTCACCCGCCTCGCAGACGAGCCCTTTTCCGAGGTGCTCAACCACGTCTACTTCCCGATGCTGCGCGATCTGGGCGTGGGCTGGTCCAACGGCACCTACACGGTGGCGCAGGAGCACTTCGCCACGGCCTACATTCGCGAGCGCCTCACCCGCATGCTGCTGCGCTTGGGATGCGGTCCGGAGTCCGGCCCCCGAGTGGTGCTCGCCTGCTACCCCACCGAGCCCCACGAGCTGGGTCTGCTCGGGCTGGCCATCCGGTTCGCCCTTGCGGGCTGGCGGGCGGTGTTCCTGGGGGCGAGGATGCCCGAGGCAGACCTCGTGGACTTCTTGCAGGGTCACCCTCCGAAGCTGTTGTGCGTCTCGGTGGTGCTCCCCGTCGAGGTCGACGATCTGTCTGGCTACGCCACGCGAGTCCGCAGCGCCCTGCCACCGAGCATCGGGGTGGCCGTCGGCGGCTCGGGACTCCCCAATGGCCTGCCGTCCATCGAGGGAGTCCACCTGGGCTCCAGCTTCACCAAGCTGATGACTCAGCTCGAGATCTAGCAGGCGTCGAACAGCCCAACGGCTAGAGCACGCAGATGCCCACGTCTTCCAACCCGGGAGGCGGCGAGTCGGCGAACGCCGTCGTGCACTGCAGGTTGCCCGGGCACGGGCCGTTTCCGGCGCTCAGCTCGCACATGGGCGTGCAGCACTGGTTGGCATTGCCCTCACAGAAGCCGAAGTCCAGCGACAGCGCCGTCACGCAGGCGAATCCCTGAGCGCACTGCGTCTGCAGCGTGCACGAGTCGCCCTGCACGCCCGAGTTCCCGCTCTCGTCGAGCATGCACACGAACTCGAAGGCAGGAAGCCCCGTGGTGGGTCCGCACTTCATGCCACCCGCGCAGCTCCCGTTGATCAGGGGATCGCAGGTCTCGGTGCACAACGGCGTACCCGAGTCGTAGATGTAGCAAGTGCCATCGGTTCCGCCGCTGTTGCACGTGGGGTTCCCTGGCGTTCCCGAACACATCTCCACGCAGACGCCGTCCAAGCACATCCCGCCCACGTCGCACGTGTCGCCGTCGTTGGCGCCCAGCGTGCTGCAGGGGTCCCCTACCTGGTCGGGGTTGTCCACCACCGAGCGACATCGCGGCTGGCTCTGGTGCACGTCGTCCACGATGCACTTCGAGCCCTCTCCGCAGTCGTCGGCATCCCAGATGTCACAGGCGGCACCCGGGCCGCCGCCCCCGCCACCGTTGGGCAGATCGGACACGTCGCACTCGTCCATCCCCATGGCCATCGCCCCCGCGAACAGCAGCAACAGCGCACGTCCACCCAGGCCTCTCGTCACCGTCATCATCAGGGTCTCCCGAAGACGGCGGGTCTGTCCGCCGTCGTTGTCGATCCCTGCAGCCGACGTGCCCACGCTGACTGCTCGATAATGAGGCTAGGGCCGTTATTCACGAGTGCGACGTGCGCGGGATGCGCGCAACGCGCACGAGGCGCTCGCGCAAGCTCGATCAGCGCCGTCGCCACCTCGAGGTCTCGCGCGTCAACAATGGTGACACTCGAAGGTAGGAGCGACCCGCGCTATCGAATCGTCATCGCGTGCCTTGCGCCATTAATGCACGACCCTCTCCAGGATGGACTGCTGCACGTCGAAGACGTCGACCAGGGTGGACGCTGACGCCAGGGACGAGGGGCCTTGCCAGGTGTCGACCCCGTGCACGAGGACCACGTTGCCGTGGTCGTCCAGTAGATACAGTCGCCCGCCCCCGTCGCCGACGAGGTCCACGCCCCCAGGAAAGTCCGCGTAGGCAGACAGATCGTCGAGGATGTTCACCCGCCCGAACCACCCGCTGGAGGCGCCATCGAGCACCATCAGCTCGCGGGGCCCCGTGCCGCTGGTCTGCAGCGCGTACATCCGATCCGTGCATGCGTCCACCCACAGATCGACGCCGACGTCGAGGATACCCGAGCCCTCGAACCACAGCGTGGTCGCCACGGCGGGGTCGTCGAGCCGGCTGGCCTCCTGGTATCGATGCACCGTGGCCTGGCTGGGCTCGACGCTGCCGGGACGGTGGTGGCTCACGTACAGCACGTCCGCTTGGTCGTCGATGGCGAGCGTCAGCGTGCCGTCGGAGGCTGGCGTGTCCCAGCCCGCGTCTGGAGCGAGGGCGCCCGATCGAGTGGCGGGGTCGCCGATCGCGAACACCTGCTGCGCGATGGAGGCGTACAGCCGCCGGCGCACACGGTCGTATGCGACGTCGTCGATGTCTCGGCCCTCGGCTTGGAGCCAGCGGAAGGTGCGCAGCGGGATCGCCCCCGCTGCAGCGTCCGAATCGAACACGGCGATGCGACCGGTCATCGCCACGTAGATCAGGCCGTTCTCCGGATCCGCCGCGACGCCGTGGGCGCGATCATCGGGCCCCTTCGCCGCCGCCGCCGTGTGCACCACCTCTCCGCCGCCAGCGAGCTGCGCATCCGGGAGCAGCGACAGCGTCGGATCCAGCGCCCCTGCCGCCAGCAGCGTGAGCCTGGGCTCGCGGCAGACCACCTGAAGCCACTGCACGTCCTCGCTGACGGTCCCACTGGCGCCGTCGACGGTGCAGATCTGATCCGGGCACCGGGGATGGGCCACCACCGTGACCTCCAGCGGTGTGCCCGCAGCGACCGGCGCGTCGAACACGAAGCGACCGTCCGCCGTCAGCGTGAGGACCTGCCCTGCGAAGGACAGCTGCAGCTGGTCTGCGCGCAGGCCGCTCACGGTGCCTCCCACGCTGAAGGTCGCTGGCTGCCCGAGGTCCGTCGTCGGCGAGTCGGGCAGCAGCGGCTGGGTGCTCGGCCCGCCACACGCTCCCAGCGACATGCCCACGGCGGCCAACACGACCGCGCCGCCTCCTCGCCTGCGCAGCCTGGCCAGCAGCAACAGCACGAGACCTGCCCCCAGGCCGCCGCCACCGGTGGCGGTGTCGCAGCGGCAGCCCCGGCGCCCCTCGGCATCGTCGAGCACGGTGATCACCACCGATGCCGATGCCTCCGATCCCGCTACCGACAATGTCACCACGTGGGTGCCCGCAGGCAGCTCGGCCGCCACGGCGCGAGGGCCCGTACCCAGCGCCCCCACGGTGTCGGCGGCCCAGGACAGCGCATCGTCGGGCACGGGCCCCCGATCGTCGCTGCCCACGCCCCATAGCGACACCGGCACGCCAGCCTGCACCGTCAGCGGGCCAGCGGGCTCCAACAGCAGCAGGTGCGGCTCCGCCGCGGCGATGGCGAAGGGCTCGCTCACCGCCATGCGGCTGTGCACGCCATCGCTCACCCGCACCACGATCTGCGCCGCACTCGCCGCGGGAAGGTCGGAGCCCGACACCTCGAGGGTGCCACCCGCCAGCTGGCTCCCCAGCATCACCGGCGACCGGCCAGGGGCGTGCAGTGCCGCCTGGGAGGTCGTGTCGAAGGAAGCTGGAACCGTCCAGCGCACCGTGCGCACCTCATCCCGAGCCCACGGGGCAGCAGCGCCGTCCACCGTCACGCCGTCCACCTCGAAGGACCCGTCCGAGCGTGCCGAGAGCTGGCCGATCACACCCTCCACCGGATCGCGGAGCTGCAGCATCATCGTGCGCGCCTGCTGGTCGCTCGTCATCGCCACGGCCACGCGGAACAGCTGCGGAGAGGGGCCGTCGCTCTGCACCTCCTGCAGCGCCACCGGCGCGGCCGCAAGCGTGTTGCCCAGCGCATCCAGGGCCTCGAGCTGCAGGGTCGGCTCGTGTGTCCGGGCTCCTGCGGTAGGTACCGTGTGCTGTAGGCCGAAGGCGTCCAGCAGCGTGGCGCTGCCGTCCAGCTCCACCCTCCCCTGCACCCACAGCACGTCCTGCGCGGGACCCGGTGCGCCACGCCGCGCCGCGTCTCCCTGGGCCAGGCCGCACTGGTAGGGCCCCGTCCAGCCCAGGCACCAGTCGTAGTCCACGTCGGAGACGTACGGATGATCGGCCGTGACGTTCCACATCCAGCTCGAGATCCAGCGATTGCCGCCGTAGGACATCACATCGTGGGCATGGGTGGACGCGTCGATGTCCTCCAGCTTCAGCGCCCACCGCTCCAGATCGAACCCGATGCCCGCGATGCGTCCGTGATCCGTGGGAAAGTGCTCGTCGCAGGCGCCACCGCTGGCCTCGTCGTGCGCGCACGTCGCGTGCTGGAAGCCGATGGCGTGCCCCGCCTCGTGGGCGGGCGTCGTCCCCCCGGCGATCGTGTAGTAGGCGTTGTTCCCGAGCACGGCCTTGCCCGGCGCACTGCCCGTGGGGGAGCGCGGAACCACCGCTGGCTGAAAGGTGGTCGGATCGAAGCCACAGGCGAGCCAAGAGCCTGGATCGGTGATGTGGGGCGGGGTGCAGCCGAACCGATCCTGCACACGCGCGAGCAGGTCGTCCCCCGTGATGTCGGCCGGAACCGCCAGGCTGCGGATGGGCCCCAGATCGAACTGTGTGGGGTACAGCGCGTTCATGTTGCGGAGCACCGAGGCAACATCGGCGAACGAGGCTGCCTCGCTGCCCAGCGTCACCAGGATCGGGCTCACCGTGGCTCGATGGGGCTCGCGGAAGGTCGCACGCGCGGTGATCCGGTTGCCGCGATCACACTCCCCCAGGTACTCGGCCTTGCACTCCGGCACAGGCTTCGCTCCACCCACGGCGGGCACGTTCACGTCGATCGACAAGCGAAGGGTGCGTCGCGTCCACGCCGCCGGGATCAGGAAGTTCCAGGTGGCGTCCAGATCCCGCGACATCGCCTCGAGGGTAGCGTCCTCCGCGCCAGCGGGGAGCACCCGGATCCCCGAGCGAGTCGTCGTCGCGTCGTCCAGCGGCGCCAAGGCCCCCAGCCGACAGCTCCCCGTGCAGTCGTCCTCGAACACCACCAGGGACGCCGGCACGTCGTCCACGGAGGCATTGGTGCCCTGATTCACCGCATACACCCGCACCAGCGTGTCCTTGCCCTGCACCAAGGTGAGGTAGTCCGGCACCTCCACGCTGAAGCCATCGGCCTCCGGACGCAACACCGACAGCGGCCCGAAGCTGATCGCCTGGTTCAGCTCCACGCCGATGGGCACGATGTCCACCTCGCTCGGAGCAGGCAGCGGCACCACGTCGTAGTCGAAGGAGAGGGACGCCGAGGCCACGTTGCCGCCGAAGTCCTCGGCGTGGACCAGCACGTCGTTGGAACCCTGCCGCAGGCCGTCGTGGTCGAACAACGTCGCGAGAAAGCGGTAGGTCCCGTCGAGGGAGGAGCCGTGGGAGATCCGCTGCGGCAACCCGCCGTTGAGCTGCACCATCAGCTGACGCAGCCCGCGCGCCTCCTGCACCGAGCCGCGCAGGTTCAGTCGCACCTCACCAGGCGCTGGGCCGCGCACCGTGGCACCCTCCATCGGCTCCAGGAACGCGATCAGCGGAGCAACGTCGTCCGGTGGAGGGAGATCGTCGGGAGCCTCGTAGATCAGGTTGTCGATGGCTACGTCGGTGGCATCGACGGACCAGCCTCCCGGCTCCGACAACACCACCACGAAGGCCGACAGGATGTCCCCTTGTTCCCGCTCGATCTGCAGGGGCACGTCGATGGCCGTGGGGCTGGCCCCGACGAATACAGCCGGCGACCGCACGATGGGCTGCGCGAACTGCGCCCCTGACGGTCGTGCCACGTCGTAGCCGCGCAGCTCCAGGTACATCCCTGCAATCCCACCATCCACCAGACCTGCGGACAGAGCGACGCGCCGCTGCGGCAGCGTGAAGGACAGGGGTACGACGGAGCCAGCGAACTCACCGACATTGTCCCGCCGGAGCACGTGCTCTCCCGAGACCGTGCCCAGCGCGGGTGCGTGGATCACCGATAGCGGCGGATTGCTGTCTCCGCCCAGGACCGTGACGCCCGGGTACTGGTCGAAGATCGCCATTCCCACGTCGCGGTCCTCGAAGTCGAGCAGCTCGGGCGTCTGAGCCCCCGCCCAGACAGCAGACAGCAGGTGGATCGAAGGGAGCCAGCAAACCACGGAGCACCTCGCATACATCGTGTGCAAGGTGGTCCGTGCAACGTCGCAGCGGCATCGCGTTCTGTACCAATCGGTGTCGGCCGTCCCGCGCGACTCAGCCGCGCCGCCCTACCCTTCGACCTACGGCCAGCGGAAGGCCTCGCAGTCGTTCGCGACCTGAACCCACTCGGTGGAGCTGCAGTCCCGCAGCGCATCCCGTAGGTGGAGGAACCACGTGTCCACGTCGAGCAGCTCGGCCGGAGGCGACGAATACTCCCAGGTGTGCGTGGAGTCCCCCAGCACGAGCCGCGTGCCCCCGCCGTCTGCGCAGTCCGGGCAGCCGTAGGTCTCCTGCAGATCAGCACAACCGAGATCGGCCTGGAGGGTCGCCAGCTCCAGGCGGCCCGCCTCCGTCAGGGTGCCCTGCTGCTCCGCCAACACACCCGACTCGCCCCAGTCTTCGATGGTGAGCTGTAGCCCTCGGTCGAACGTCACCGTCTGCTGACACGGCCCTCCACACTCACCGAAGAAGGCTCCCACCGACTCGATCGTCGCCGCTGCACCGTCGCAGGGAACAGGGACCGAAGGGAGGGATTGCGCTTCGCAGCCCATCCCGAGCGGGCCCACGAAACCCAGAAAGAGGCACCCGAACAGGCGCGTTGTCATCGTCACTCCAGGCAGCCCCTCGTCAGGGTAGCACCGCGAGCCGCCGTCGGCGCCCCAGTGGTATCGTGGACCACACGGAGAGCCCCCACATGGAGCGCAAGGGCGCACAAAGGCAGCGGATCCTGGACCTCTTGGAGCACCACGGAGGCCTCAGGCCGGGGGTGGCTGCCACCATCAGCGAGCAGACCGGCGTGCCCGAGGCCGACATCTACGGCGTGGCCACGTTCTACACCCTCGTCAATCGACCCGACGCCGGTGTCCGGGTGTGCCAGGGCCTCACCTGCAAGCTCGCCGGAGCCGACGCACGCATCGCCGAGCTCGCGCAGCTGGGCACGCCCCACACCCCCGTGAGCTGCCTGGGCCAGTGCGACCGCGCTCCCGTGGCGCTCGATCCCGAGCTGGAGCTCGTGTCCTGGGGACAGCGCGGCGCCGTCACCCCCGACGACCCCGAGCTGCCCATGAACCTCGGCGGAGCCGACGACGCCAGCTACGCCGCACTGTCTCGCGCCCGCGAGATGGGCGCCGAGGCGGTGCTCGACGCACTGAAGGAGTCCGGCCTACAGGGCCGTGGAGGCGCGGGCTTCCCGGCGCACATCAAGTGGAACGCGGTGCGTCACGAGGAAGAGCCCACTCACTACGTGGTGGTCAACGCCGACGAGAGCGAGCCCGGAACCTTCAAGGACCGCGAGGTGCTGCTGCGACGCCCCCACCTGCTGGTGGAGGGCACCGCCATCGCCGCCTGGTACGCCAAGGCAGACGTGGCCTACATCTACATCCGGGGCGAGTTCACCGACGCCCGCCGCTCCATCGAGGCCGCCATCGAGGCCGCACAGCCTCACCTCGACGGGCTCGACGTGCGCATCGCCGTGGGGCACGGCGCCTACATCTGCGGTGAGGAGACCGCGCTGCTGGAGGCCCTCGAGGGCAAGCGCGGCATGCCGCGACACAAGCCCCCCTTCCCCACCCAGCAGGGCCTGTGGGGCAAGCCCACCCTGATGAACAACGTGGAGACGCTCGCCTGCGTGCCTGCCATCGTGATGCGGGGCGGGGCCTGGTTCTCCAGCCTCGGCCGCAACGAGCCCGGCTCCAAGCTGTACTGCCTGTCCGGCCACGTGCAGCGCCCCGGCGTATACGAGCTACCCCTCGGGGTCACCCTCGACGAGCTGGTGGCCGCAGGCGGCGGCTACGTCGGCACCCCCAAGGCGTTCTCGCCTGGAGGGGCATCGTCGGGGTTCCTGCCCATGTCCAGCCGTGACGTTCCCCTCGACTTCAAGTCGCTGGCCGCGGCCGGCTCCATGCTCGGCTCCGCTGGCGTGGTGGTGCTCAACGACACTGTAGACATGGGTCTCGCGGCCAAGTGGCAGCAGGTCTTCTTCGAAGACGAGAGCTGCGGCCAGTGCGCTCCCTGCCGGATCGGCTGCTCGATCCAGCGCCAGACCGTGGACCGCTGGCTCGACAGCCGCGATCCCAGCATGCTCGAGCACGTAGCAGACGTGCACTGGGAGATGGAGGAGGGCTCCATCTGCGGGCTGGGCATGACCGCATCTGCGCCCTTACGATCAGCAATGCAGCACTTCCCCGAGGACTTCGGAACATGAAGCACACCACGAGGCTCTTCGTGAACGGCGAGGCGGTGGAGGTGCCCGTGGGCTCCACCGTGCTCGATGCGGCCACCGAGATCGGTGTGGACGTGCCCACCCTGTGCCACGAGCCCCGCGTCGACCCCATGGGGTCGTGCCGCATGTGCCTGGTGGAGATCGAGGGCCAGCGCCGACTGCAGCCCGGCTGCAAGTTCGTGGCCCAACCCGGCATGGTGGTCCACACCGACAGCGAGCGGGTGAAGCGCCACCGAAGGCTGCTGTTGTCGATGTACCTCGCAGACCACGCCGTGGACGCCGACGGCCTTCCCGCCGAGCGCGGGGTGGGCAACCAGCTCCGCCAGCACGTCCTCGATCACGGCACCGGTCCCGCGCTGCCCTCCATCGAGGCCGATCGCACCTACCGGGTGGATCACAACCCCTACGTGCACTTCGATCCCGAAGCCTGCGTGCTGTGCAACCTGTGCGTGCGCTACTGCGACGAGGTCGAGGCCGTCAGCGCCATCACCTTGGCCAATCGGGGCTCCCAGACCACCATCGCCACCGCCGATCAGCGGGGTCTGCTCGACACCACCTGCGAGATGTGCGGCGGCTGCATCGCCGTTTGTCCCACGGGCGCCATGACGGAGAAGCCGAGCATCGGCTCGGACTGGCGCCAGGAGGAGAAGGTCCGCACCACCTGCAACTTCTGCGGAGTGGGCTGCCAGCTCGATCTTCACGTCAACGACGGCAAGGTCGTTCGCGTCACCTCCCCCGATCCCGGGCAGACCGTCAACGACGGCAACCTGTGCATCAAGGGCCGCTTCGCCTACGAGTTCGTACACCACGAGGAGCGCCTCACCACCCCCCTGATCCGGGGCGACGACGGACAGTTCCGGCAAGCCAGCTGGGAGGAGGCCATCCAGGTGGCTGCCCGGGGGCTGCTCGGGGTGAAGGAGCGCCACGGCGCAGACGCACTCGGCTTCATCAGCAGCAGTCGCTGCACCGGTGAAGAGAACTACCTCATGCAGAAGCTGTCACGGGCGGCCTTCGGCACCAACAACTGTCACCAGTGCGCAGCCACTTGACACGCTCCCACGGTCGCCGGTCTGGTGACCATGTTCGGAGCGGGAGCCATGACGAACTCCATCCCGGAGATCCGGGACACCGAGCTCATGTTCGTCATCGGATCCAACACCACCGAAGCCCATCCCATCATCGCCATGGAGATGAAGCGTGCCGCTCGTCGTGGGGCCAAGCTGATCGTGGCCGATCCCCGCGCCATCTGGCTGTCGGAGATCGCCGACCTGCACCTGCAGCTACAGCCTGGCACCGACGTGGCCTTGCTGTCGGCCATGGCCCACGTGATCATCACCGAGGGCCTGGTGGATCAGGCCTTCATCGACGCGCACACCGAGAACTTCGAGGCCGTGGTGGAGGCCCACCGCGACACCACCCCCGAGTGGGCAGAGGGGATCTGCGGCGTGCCCGCCGACGACATCCGCACCGCCGCCCGGATGTACGCCACCACCGACAAGGCGGGTATCTACTACACCCTGGGCATCACCGAGCACACCCACGGCACCGACAACGTGTATGGGCTCGCGAACCTGGTGCTCATGACCGGGCACCTGGGCAAGCGCTCGGCGGGCATGAACCCGCTGCGCGGTCAGAACAACGTGCAGGGCGCCAACGACGCCGGCGCCAGCCCCGTGTTCTACCCTGGCTACCAGCGGGTGAGCGACCCCGCGGCCCGCGCCAAGTTCGAGGCGGCCTGGGGGGTCGAGCTGTCCCCCCACGATGGCCTGAACCTCAACGTCATGATGAAGGAGATGGCCGCTGGCAACGTGAAGGGCCTGTACGTCGTCGGCGAGGACATCGTGCTGTCGGAGCCCAACGCCTGGAAGGTGGAGAAGGGCCTGAACCAGTGCGAGTTCGTGGTGCTGCAGGACATCTTCCTCAACGAGACCGCCCGCTTCGCCGACGTGATCCTGCCCGCCGCATGCTTCGCCGAGAAGGACGGAGTCTTCACCAACTCCGACCGGCGGGTGCAGCGAGTGCGCAAGGCCGTGGACGCGCCTGGTCAGGCGCGCGCCGACTGGCGGATCATCTGCGAGCTGTCCAGGGCCGTGGGCTACCCCATGGACTACGCCTCGCCCGCCGAGGTCTACGCCGAGATGGCGTCGCTGTCCGACAAGTTCTCGGGGATCAGCCACGGTCGGATCGACGTCGAGGGTGGCCTGCAGTGGCCCTGCCCCACCCCCGAACACCCCGGCACCCCCACCCTGCACGGCGACGGACCGATTCGCGGCAAGGGTGCGTTCCAGCCCATCTCCTACCGACCCAGCGACGAGCTGCCCGACGACGAGTACCCGCTGCTGCTGTCCACCGGCCGCACGCTCTACCACTACAACGCCGGCACCCAGACCCGTCGCGCCTCGGGTCCCATGGCCAAGCAGGGCACCAACTTCATCGAGATGCACCGGCGGGACGCCAAGATGCGCGGCCTGTCCACCGGAGACCGCGTGACGGTCTCGTCGCGACGGGGCGAGGTGGAGGCCGAGGTCTGGGTCAGCCCGCGCATGCGCAGGGGCTGTGTGTGGATGCCGCTACACTTCCCCGACTCGCTCACCAACCGGCTCACCAACGATGCGGGCGACGTGATCACCGGAACGGGCGAGTACAAGGTGTGCGCGGTGACCGTGCGCCCGGCCGCCGCCGCAGCGGCGAAGTAGCCTCGTGGACGAAGACGCCGTGCGCGCCAGGCTGCTGTCGCTGAAGGCCGAGCTACAGGCGGCACTGGCCGGCACGCAGGAGCAGGCGGGCACGGTGGACCTGGATCAGGCGGCCGTGGGTCGGCTCAGCCGGGTGGACGCGCTGCAAGCCCAGGCGATGGCGCAGGAGCAGGAACGCCGCACACAGATCCGGCTCGAGCAGGTGGTGAACGCGGTCGCTCGCCTCGACAACGATGCCTACGGGATCTGCGTGCGCTGCGGTGACGACATCAGCGAAGGGCGCCTCGAGGCCAGGCCCGAGGCGCCCTTCTGTCTGGCCTGCGCCAGCGGCTGACGACTCCGTTGATTGCCGCTGTGGCCGTCAGGCCGCCATGCGCTCGTCGGAGTCGACCTCGGCGCGGGCCCGCAGACGGCCGCGGATGGCGAAGTGCACACCAAGGGCCACCAGGCACATCCCGGCCAGGGGCAGCATCTGAGCCGCCGGGGTGCCGAGCAGCGCCGCCGAGCGCGTGGCCGCCAGCGGAAGGAAGAAGCCCCCCAGGCCGCCGATGGCCCCCACGATGCCACCCACGGCCCCCACCGTCTCCGGGAAGGCCTCGGGCAGCGCCTTGACCGTGGCCGTCATACCGAAGCCCATGGCCACCGCCGACAGGAAGGTGAACCCCACCATCATGGGCAGCGGCAGCTGCGCCGCAAGCGGGAGGAGCAGCAACGCCGTGGCGATCAGGGTCACCGTCAGGATCGGCGCCGCGCCGAAGCGATCCGCGGCCCAGCCCCCGGGAATGCGGCACATCGCGCCCGTGAGGGTGAAGGTGGTGGCCAGCATGCCCGCGGTGGCCAGCGACACCCCGTAGCCATCGATGTACAGGTCGATCAGCAGCAGGGTGGCCGCCACGTACACACCGAAGTTGGCCGCGTAGAGCAAGCCGAATCCCAGGGCGATCGGATCCGCCAGCGGGGCTGCCAGGGTGCCGAAGCTCCGGGGCGGGCCCGTTCGCTCCACGTCCCGCATGGTCACCGCGTACATCACGCCGGTGGCGAGCATCGCCACCGCGTAGACCCAGAAGGTGGCGCGCCAGCCCAGGGTGGGCAGCAGGAAGGGTGCGGCCAGCGTGGTGATCGCCGTGCCCGCGTTGCCGGCTCCGAACCACCCCAGCGCCGCGCCATGGCGGGTGGGCGGGTTCCAGGACACCACTGACTGCACACCCACCACGAACGTGGTTCCCACCAGTCCGATGGCCAAACAGCCCACCACGAGGCTACCGAAGCCCGTGGCGAAGGGCACGAGCGCAGCCGAGACGCCGCCGAACAGCATCAGACCGGAGAACGTCACCCGGGCGCCGATGCGGTCGGTGAGCATGCCGATGGGAATGCGCAGCACCGAGCCCGTGAGGATCGGCAGCGCCTTCACCGCCGCAGCTTGAGTGTCGGTGAGGCCCAGCTCAGCCGCGATGCTGCGGACCGAGGGCCCCATCAACACCCACAGCGCGAATGCGACGGCGAAAGCGATGGTGTTGGCGAAGATGGATCGGAGATGCAGCTGGGGCTGGTCCAAGAGAGCCTCCCTTCTCACCCCTCTCGGATCGGAAAGGCGCCCCTCTCCACCGCGGATCTAGCTCACCAGGTCACGGTACCCGCCGCCCGAGCGTCTGCGCGTCTGGACCTCGGGCAACTCGTACATGGCCACCGAGTCCTCGAGTCGCTGCGCATGCCCCTCGAAGGACCGAGACGTCATCGCCAGCTCCTCCGTGGACTGGGAGGTGTGCCGCACGTCGCGATCCAGCGTCTCGGTCTGGGTGTGGATCCCGCTCAGATCGGTCTGGAAGGTGGACACCGCCTCCGCGATCCGGTTGGCCAGATCCGCGGAGGTGGTCGACGTCTTCACCAGCACGTCCAGGGCCTCCCCCGACTCGGTGGCGAGCGCCATCCCCGTCCGGATCCGCGACAGCACGCCTTCGAGGATCTGCTGGGTCTCCTTCGCCGCGTCGGCCGACCGGCTGGCGAGGTGGCGCACTTCCTCGGCGACGACCGCGAAGCCGTGGCCGTGCTTGCCTGCGTTCGCCGCCTCCACCGCCGCGTTCAGGGCCAGCAGATGGGTCTGGAACGCGATGTTGTCCACCGTGCGGAGCACCGAGGCCACGTCGGCCGCCGCGGTGTGGATCTCGCTCATCTTGTCGATCACCTGACGGGTCGCTTCGGCACCTCGCTCCCCGATCACACGACCTTGGCTGGTGGACTCGGCAGTGCTGGTGGCGAGCGTCGACAGATCCGAGGTCGCTCCCCGCATGCGCTCCGCCGCATTTCGAACGTCGGAGGCCACCTCGGCGGTGTTCGCAGCCCGCTGGGCCAGCCGCTCGCTCGTGTCGAGCATGTCCGACGAGCCGGACTTCACTTGCCCAGCGATGCTCCGCAGCTCCGCCACCCTCCCGACGAGCGAGTGCTGCATCCGCCCGAGGGCCATCAGCAACACGTCCTCGTCGCACCGTGGCTGGAGGTGCACCGTCAGGTCACCGCGACTCACACGCTCCGCCACGTCCGAGATCTTGATGCCGACCTCGTCCAGCGAGCGCACGCTGTCTTGGAGCTGAAGGTAGATACCACCAGCACCCTCGTCGAACGGGTCCATCGGGCGCCCCTCCGCCAGCGCCTTCAGACGACGGACCGTCTGCTGGATGGGGTGCTCCACCGACTCCATCGCGTGGTTCAGCTGGTCCGCGAGAGCGGCGAAGCCCCCCAGCAGGCCCGCATGCTCGCCACGATGACTCAGCTGCCCTTCCGAGCAGGATCTGGCGTGCTCCTCCCCCAGGGCCACCAGCTGGCGAAGACTCTCGGTGAGGGCGTCCAGCCGCAGTCGCAGCACGTCGAACTCACCAGGCAGCGGCTGTGCGATGCGAGCGTCCACGTTGCCCTTCGCGAGACCATCCAGCACGTCCGCGACCGCACTCACCGTGCGCTCCATGTCCTGGGCCCGCTGCCGCGCCTCGTTCTCCTTGGCGCCGAAGTAGCTCGAGACCTGCCCCACCGCTCGCTGGGCTGCGTCCCAGGCGATGGACGTCAGCCGGAGCAGCTCGTCCACTGGCAAGTCGGCGTCCCGCCGGATGGCCGAGACCAGATCCTCGACCAGCTCCGCGGCACGACGGAAGGCGTCGGCCGTGGGCTCGTCCGGCGGCGCTGGCAGCATCAGCTGCTTGTCTCCGATCGTCAGCAGTCCGCCGTCCCGCAGGGCCACCGCCGCATCGACCACGGCCCTCATCGGTCCGTCCGGACCCTGATCGCTCCCGAGACGCTGAGCCAACACCAGCTTGCTGCACCGCTCGATGAGCATGCGCTGTCGCCCTGCGAGGTTGACGACCGTTGCGCCGGTAGCATGCTGTGGTTTCGTCGACATACGGTCTCCATCCCACCTTCAATCGGCTAGCAGAGCCGCACGTTGAGGGAGAGTCCGATTCAGTCCTCCGACGCGTAGAACGCCACCCGTCGCACGTTCTCGTCCAGCTCCAGCGGCGCCTGCAGACTCGGGAAGGCTCGGTGCGTGCAGCCCATGCGATCGCACACCCGGCAGCTCATGCCGATGGGCACCACCTCTGCCTCCTGAAGGTCGAGCCCGTCGGTGTAGACCAGCTGCGAGGCGTAGGGCAGCGGGCAGCCCACTCCGATCGCATAGGTGTTCTCGGAAGCGTGAAAGCCTCCGTGCCGCTTCTGCACCGTGCGCGACACGCAGAAGTATTGGTCGCCGTTGGGCATCTGGGAGACCTGCCGCCGGATCCGCCCCGGCACCAGGAAGGCCGCGTTGACGTTCCACAAGGGGCATCCGCCGCTGAAGCGGGCGAAGGTGATGCCCGAGCCACCGAAGCGCTTCGAGATGTTGCCGGCCATGTCCACCTTCAAGAAATGGAACGGCACCCCCTCGCTGCCCTCGCGCCGAAGCGTGGTGAGGCGATGGGCCACCTGCTCGAAGCCCGTGCGGAAACGATGGCCCAGCAGCTCGAGGTCGTAGCGAAGCTCCGTGGCTGCCGCCAAGAAGGCCTCGTACGGCATCAGTATGGCCCCTGCGAAGTAGTTCGCGAGCACCATGCGACACAGCCCCCGTGACGTCTCCGTCGTGAGCTGGGCGTCGTCGAGGAGCGAGCCGAACACCTCGTCGAGGGTCAGCAGGCCGATCTGGTGAGCCATCTGGAAGTGCTGCGATCGCGCAGGCAGGGACTCGGAGATGCGGAGGATCCCACGAACCGGATCGAAGCGGCGGACCACCTGGTCCCCCGGGCTCGAGGAGGTGACCTCCACCCGAACACCCGCCTCGCGAAGGATCCGCACCAAGCCGTCGAACAAGGTGCTCACGGATAGGCGATGCCTCGCCCACAGCTCGTCCACCACGGCTTCGACGTCGCCGAAGTAGTTGCGATGTCGCTCGATCAGATCGTTGACCTCCTCGGAGGGCAGCCGACTCACCACCCGCTCGCTGGCCTCCGGGTCCAACAGATCGGGGTGAGAGCTAAGCACCTCGCGCATGCTCTGGAACCGGCGATGCAGCAGCGCCATCGCGCGAGCAAAGGCCGGATGGGTGTCCACGAGGTCCGACAAATCCACGGCCCGGATCTGCAGCTCGTCGAACAGCGGGTCGCTCATGACGTCCATCAGCTCGGCGTGCAGCTGCGCCGACTCGTCCACGGCGAACTCTCGTAGATCCACTTGCAGAGCCTCGGCCACCTTGAACAGCAGCTCTGCGGGCAGGCGCCGCTTGTTGTGCTCGATGAGGTTCAGGTAGGAAGCGCTCACGCCCAACATCTCGGCCAGCTTGGCCTGACTCGTGCCCGCTCGCCGTCGTAGGGCCCGAACACGGGTCCCCACCTTGCTCTCCTTCGCCATGGCCGCCCCGGAATTTACACTCTTCACAAACATAGAGGCCCCACCATTTACAGTCAACTACTGGCTTGTCAACTCAATTATTAGCGAAAATGAGCAAGCTCATCTTATGGAACGATCGGGAGGTGCGCGTGACACGGCTCGACGTTCCCGATGGCGTTCGGATCCTCGGCTCGGTGAAGCCAGGCTACGCGCGCGTGTTGAGCGAAGCGGCCCTTCGATTCCTCGCTGATCTGCATCGTCGGTTCGAGGCGGATCGGCAGGCGCTGCTCGAGCAGCGCCGCGGGGCACAGCGGGCCTACGACCACGGCGAGCTGCCCGACTTCGATCCCGCCACCGCCAGCATCCGCGACGACGACTGGACCATCGCGGCGCTGCCCGCCGATCTGTTGGACCGCCGCGTGGAGATCACGGGTCCCGTGGACCGGAAGATGGTGATCAATGCTCTGAACTGTGGCGCCCGCTGCTTCATGGCGGACTTCGAGGATGCCACCTCCCCCACCTGGAGCAACCTCGTCGAGGGCCAGCACAACCTGATGGACGCCGTACGGCGGTCCATCTCCTTCGTCCATCCCAACACCGGCAAACACTACGCGCTGGTGGACGACCCCGCGGTGCTGCTGGTCCGGCCGCGCGGGCTGCACCTGGAGGAAGCGCACGTCGAGGTGGATGGCCAGCGACTGTCTGCCTCGCTGTTCGACTTCGGCCTGTACTTCTTCCACAACGCGGTGCATCTGCTGGCCACCGGCAGCGGGCCCTACCTGTACCTGCCGAAGCTCGAGCACCACGCCGAGGCGCACTGGTGGAACAACGTCTTCACCTACGTGCAGCAGGCCATCGACGTTCCCCACGGATCCATCAAGGCCACGGTGTTGATCGAGACGCTGCCGGCCGCCTTCCAGCTCGACGAGATCCTGTGGGCCCTGCGGGACCACAGCGCTGGGCTCAACTGTGGTCGATGGGACTACATCTTCAGCTACATCAAGACCCTGCGGGCCCACGGGGGCTACCTCACTCCCGATCGGGGTCACATCACGATGACCCAGCCCTTCATGGCGGCCTACACGGCGCGCGTCGTGTCCGTCTGCCATCGTCGCGGCGCTCCGGCCATGGGCGGAATGGCGGCCCAGATCCCGATCAAGGGCGATCGGGCCGCCAACGAAGCGGCCTTCGAGCGCGTGCGGGCCGACAAGGAGCGGGAAGCGCGCCTGGGCCACGACGGCACGTGGGTCGCCCACCCAGGGCTGGTGCCCATCGCACAGCACGCCTTCGACGTGGTGATGCCGGGCCCCAATCAGATCGGCCATCGGCGACCCGCCGAGGTGACCCAGGCGGATCTGCTGCAGGTGCCTCGCGGCCCTCGCACCGAGGAAGGCCTCCGCATCAACGTGCGCGTGGCCCTGCAGTACCTCGCCGCCTGGCTGTCGGGCTCGGGATGCGTGCCGCTGTACGGCCTCATGGAAGACGCCGCCACCGCCGAGATCAGCCGCACACAGCTGTGGCAGTGGATCCACCACCGCGCCGAGCTCGACGACGGTCGCATGGTCACCCTCGATCTGTTCCGGCGCATCCTCGACGACGAGCTCGGCCAGCTGCGCCCGGACGCCGACGGAGCAGTCCTCGACGCTGCGGCCCGGCTGTTCGAGGCCCTCGTCACCGACGAGCGCCTGCACTCGTTCCTCACGCTGCCCGCCTACGAGCAGCTCCGCCAGTCACCTCAACACGTCGGAGCCTCCTCATGACGCTCTCTGCGCCTGCCATCGAGTTCAGCGATCCCCGCTGGGACGGGATCACTCGCCCCTACACCCCAGCCGACGTGGATCGGCTGCGCGGAACGGTTCACGTGGAGCACAGCCTGGCGCGCCTCGGTGCCGAGCGGTTGTTCCGCCTGCTCCGCGAGTCCGACTACGTCAACGCGCTCGGTGCGCTCACGGGCAACCAGGCGGTGCAGCAAGTGCGCGCCGGCCTGCAGGCCATCTACCTGTCGGGCTGGCAGGTGGCCGCCGACGCCAACGGTGCGGGGCAGATGTACCCGGACCAGTCGCTGTATCCGGCAGACTCCGTGCCCCAGGTGGTGCGCCGCATCAACAACGCGCTGCTGCGCGCCGACCAGATCGACCACGCCGAGGGCAACGACGACATTCACTGGCTCGCGCCCATCGTGGCGGACGCAGAGGCGGGCTTCGGGGGCCACCTCAACGCCTTCGAGCTGATGAAGAACCTCATCGCCGCCGGGGCCGCGGGGGTCCACTTCGAGGACCAGCTGGCCAGCGAGAAGAAGTGCGGCCACCTGGGCGGCAAGGTGCTGGTGCCCACGCAGCAGTTCGTGCGCACCCTGGTGGCGGCCCGCCTGGCGGCGGACGTCTCGGGGGTCCCCACCGTGCTCGTGGCACGCACCGATGCGCAGTCGGCCACCTTGCTCACCTCCGACATCGATCCCTACGACCACGACATCATCCTGCCCGGCGACCGCACCCCCGAGGGCTTCTTCCGCATCCGCAACGGCCTGCAGACCGCCATCCGTCGCGGGCTGGCCTATGCACCCCATGCGGATCTGCTGTGGTGCGAGACCTCGACACCGGATCTGGACGAGGCACGCCAGTTCGCCGAGGCCATCCGCGCCGAGTTCCCAGGCAAGCTGCTCGCCTACAACTGCTCGCCCAGCTTCAACTGGCGCAAGAACCTCGACGACACCACCATCGCACGCTTCCAGCGGGAGCTGGCAGCGATGGGCTACAAGTTCCAGTTCATCACGCTGGCGGGCTTCCATGCGCTGAATCACTCGATGTTCCAGCTCGCCCGTGGCTACCAGCAGCGGCAGATGTCCGCCTACGCGGAGCTGCAGGACGCCGAGTTCGCCGCTGCCGATCAGGGCTACACCGCCGTGCGCCACCAGCGCGAGGTGGGCACCGGCTACTTCGACGCCGTGACCGACGTGATCACGTCGGGCACCTCGTCCACGAAGGCGCTGGCGGAGTCCACCGAGGCAGCCCAGTTCTGACCCGGTCCGCTATCTGTTGTTGAGGAAGGCCGCGATTCGCTGCCGCAGCTCGTCGCTCGCCCACATGGGCACGATCTCGTCGAGGAAGCGCCGCTGGCCTTCCTCGTCGGTCGCCATCACCGTGCCCCTCAGATCCTGCTTGGCGCGTCCGTAGGTGGCCCGGGGGTGCGCGGCGAGGACCTCGAGGCGAGCACGCGCGGCCGCCAGGGGATCCTCCGTCACCTCGCCCACCAGCCCGAGGCGAAGCGCCTGCTCGGGGGAGTGCAACCCCGCACCGAGCACCACCTCGTCGGCAGACGTCGGCAGCGTGTAGCGCACGAAGGCCAACAGCTTGGGCGGGAACACCAGACCCAGGGCCACCTCGTTCAGACCGATGCGTGCCTTGGGGTGGGTCGTGGCGATGCTGTGATCGCACGCCATGGCCAGCAAGGCCCCACCGGCGATGGCGTGACCGTTCACGGCGGCCACCGTGGGGGCGGGGTGCAGGAACAGCCGCTCGATCACCTCCTCCAGCAGGCCGAGGAAGTGCGCCATGCCCTCACGCTGTAGCCCCGACACCTCCTTGAGGTTCAGACCCGCCGAGAACGCGTCCCCTGCCCCCGTGAGCAGCACGGGCTCGTTGCCGGCCTCCAACAGACGGTCGCGCAGCTGCGTCAGCAGCGGTGTGCCCAGGGCGTTCTTCGCGGGGCCCTCGAGGACGATCTCCATGTGCTCTCCCAACTGTCAGCGAAATGGCGCCTGCGAGACCCGCGTGGACCAGCCATCGTCGTACTCCACGACGAGGTAGGTGCCCGAGCCGTGGCGCACCAGCTTCAGCCGCTTGCCAGGGCTCTCCGGCGACAGCCAGCCGCCTCCGTCCACGATGGCATCCAGGTCGGTGGTGGAGCGACATGCACGGAGTCGCTCGATCTCGACGGCGTGGCGGGCCGCATCCATCCCGGCCACCAGCACACCCAGGCTCCCGTCGAAGCTCACGACCGCCCCCGGTCCTTGTTCTTGGCCATGATGCGCGACACCAAGCCCTTCAGTACGTTGCGATCCGCCTCGGTCATCCGCTCGATCCGCATCGACAGCAGGCCCGCCTCCTTGGCCACCTCGATCGCCTCGGTGTCGATCACCTCGGACCCGAGGAACGTGATGGTCTCCGCCACGAACTGGCGGTCCGTCGCGGAGATCCCATCCAGGGCACGGGCCATCTTGGCCGTCTCGGTGGGCAACACGAACGAGGTCTTCGAGGACGAGCTGGACATCGCGGCAGGCCTCCCATGGGGCGATGCCCCTTCCTATCCCACCAGGCCCGCTAGCCTGTCGAGGAGGGGAACGAGGGAGGTGTTGAGCTTGATCCGCGCCATCGAAGGGGCGAACCACTCCGCGCGATCGACCTCGGGAACGGTCTGGATGCGCCCACTGTGGCGCGGCCACTCGAGATCGAAGGTGTTGCTCACCAGGCTGCTCGCATCGACGTCGGACTCCCCCGCCCAAGCGTGCACCACCTTGCCGCTCTTCATGCGCACCGAGCCCAGCTCCTGCAGCCCGTCGGGAACCGCCCAGCCCGTCTCCTCCTGGAACTCGCGGCGTGCTGCCTCGAGCAGCCCCTCCCCCGGCTCCACCTGGCCCTTGGGCAGCGTCCACGCCCCCGCGTCGCGCCTCGACCAGTACGGACCGCCCGGAAACACCAGCAGCACGTCGTGAGACGCCCCCACGTCGATTCGCGCGGGACGTCGGAACAGCAGGATCCCAGCGCTCACCTTCATGGCGATCGACTCCAGGCGTCGCGAATCACGGTGCGCATGCGCGGAGACGACATGCGGAAGTCCCCGCGCTGCAGCTCGCCCGGGAACCACTTCCACAGGAAGGCCCCGATGACGGCCGGCTCACGATCCACCGCTCGCAGCGATGCGCGCAGACACGCCTCCTGGACCTGCTCTCCCGCGGACGTCAGCGACCATCCACCCCCCTTCCACGGCTCGTGGGCCGCCGTGGTGTGAGCGTCGTATCCGAGCTCGGTGAACACGATGTGCTTGCCCGTCCGCTCGTGCAGCCCGCGCAGGTCGGCGAGCACCCGATCCCAGGCCTCGTCGAGCTCGGAGTCCGTGGGCACCGTGCCGGTGGGCGCCCCCTTCAGCAGCGGGTAGTAGGCCTGCACCCCGATCACGTCGAGGGCGTCCCAGAAGGCCACCCTTCCAGCCTCGTCCCAGTTGGAGGCGTAGGTCAGGGGTCCCGTGTAGACGGCCCGAACCGCAGCGACGATCGCGCGCCAGGAATCCTCGTGGGCCGACACCCCTCCCAGCTCCGTGCCGACGGCGAAGGCGTCCGCCCCCTTGGAGGCGCGGGCCATGTCGACGATCCAGGCCGTGTAGGTCCGAAAGAAGCGCTCGCGCGCCTCGGAGTCGTCGAAGGCGATGTCGCCACGCCAGGCGAAGGGGCTGCCCCAGTAGGCCAGATGGGGCTTGATCATCACCTTCATGCCACGCTGGTGGGCTTCGCGGATGGGGCGGGCCAGCCAGTCGGGAGGTGATCTCGGATCGAGGGGCTCGAACTGCACGGTGCCGTCTGCGCGGATCCTCGCGTAGGGATGGATGGAGACCCAGTTCACCCCCTCCTCGTCGAGCACCGACAGGGTCTGCACCATCGCGTCGCTGCCCCACTCCCAGCCCCAGGTGGGGCACGACACCGTCATCCCGCGCACGTCGGCGGCCAACGCGAAGGTGATCCAGAGCCACGCTCCGATCACGTGGCGCTCCGCTTGGCGTCCCACCAGGACTGGAGACGCCTGGCCGCGCCGGCTCCGTTCACCGCGGTGACGGCCGAGATGTACTCCTCGACGGCCTGCGGCCCCGACTCCAGCAGCCCCTCCATGAACCCGTCGTCGTCGCGTAGCCGCCGCGGCACCCACTCGACCGTGAACGGCACCCGGCGGCGCCCCTCCGGCGTGGGCTGCAGCTCCTCCACGGTGCGGCGGACCACCAGATCGAGGTGGTCCGGATCGGTCCAGTTGGCCTTGTAGATCACGAAGCCACCCTTGCTGATCACGAAGCTCATGTTGGGGAGCAGGCCGTAGGCGCGATGCACCGGACCCTCCAGGTCGTCCACCAACATTCGCCGGCTGATCCCCCACCGATCGACGATGCGCCGGGCCGCGGCGAGCTTGTCGTCGAAGGTGCCGTGGGCGTGCTGGGTCTCGCCGGGGTGGGCCTCGCGGGTGTAGACGAACACGGACTGGATCCCATGCTCCGACCACTGCTTCGAGAGCGGCTCGAGGGCTGGCGCCGCCAGCCCACAGTAGGGTCAAGAGAAGGAGCCGAACTCCACCACCAGGGGCCCCTGCTTCCATAGGTCCGACAGCTGCACGCGCTCTGTCGTGGCGAGCTCGGTGAGGGAGCCATCGGGGGCGCGCCCACCAGCCTTCACCACGTCGCGGAACGCCGCGAAGGTGTCTCGCTCGAGATCTTGGGGAAAGTGGCGATAGTTGTAGTCGCTCATGGAGTGTCCGTGCGAATTGCGGTGGTGGGCGACGTACACGCCCAGTTCGACGAGGCGGATGTCGAAGCCCTGGAGGGGTGCGGCTACGACCTCATACTGTTCGTCGGCGATATCGCCGACTGGATGCACCGCACCACCCTGGTCACGGCACGACGCATGGCGCAGCTGCGCACGCCCGCGCTGTGCCTGCCGGGCAACCACGACGGCACCACCCCCTGGGGCGTGCTCGCCGAGGCACTGGGGATCGGCACGCATCGACCTGGCGCGGGCAGACGCGCCGCGCGACGCCTCACGGAGCTGAGACGCGCCCTGCACCCGATCCCCCTCGTGGGCTACTCGGCCCACCCGTTCCCGGCACACGACCTCACGGTGATCGCCGGCCGACCGCTCGCCATGGACGGCCGGCGTCTGTGCTTCCGGCAGGCGCTGCAGCACACCTGGGACGTGGACTCGATGGAGTCGTCGGTGCGCACGCTGACGACCCTGGTAGACAGCAATCCCGGTCGCCTCCTGCTGCTGGCCCACAACGGCCCCGCGGGGCTCGGCAGCGGCAAGCAGGCGCCCTTCAGCGTGGGCGGCCGAGACATCGGGGACCCCGATCTCGCGGCGGTGATCGACCACGCGATGCAGCAGCAGCGTCGGGTGGTCGCTGTGGTGGCAGGTCACGTCCACCACCGCAGCTCCGATCGTCAGTGGCACCACAGCCGCGACGGCGTCCACTACGTCAATGCAGCACGGGTGCCTCGGGTGGTGACGAGCAGCGCCCACGGCCAGCGCCATCACCACGTGCGGCTGGAGATCCACGACGACCACACCGTGGACGTGGAGGAGATCTGGGCGTAGGAAGCGTCGGCCCTCAGGGCCACTCGCAGACCGTCTGGCCGTGCTCGCAGGTCTGACCGAGGGCGCAGTCCACGTCCTCTTCGCACGCATAGAAGCAGACGCCGTGCTGACAGCCCATGTCGACGGGGCAGTCCTGGTCGTCGCGGCACTCGGTGGTGCACATGCCGCCCCCGCAGTTCCGCTCGTCGTCGCAACAGAGCAGCCCGTCGATGCACTCGGTGCCGTCCGCACAGAACGCGCCGTAGTCACCGGGGCACTCCTCGGGCTCGAACCGACAGTCGACCTCGTCGACGCCGGGAACCTCCAGCTCATCCTCCGGTTCCGGCTTCAACTCCGTGGTTGGAGTTTGTGCATTCGGCACTCCCGTCGCGACCTGCCGCTCTCTCTCCGGAGTCGCGTTCGGCAATGCGGCGATGCAGCTCGCCAACACCAGCAGCGCCAATCCCATCAGCCGTGCTCCGTGGTCACCCATGGCACTCTCCTGCCCCGCAGGCACAGCGTGGAACGAACTTCACCGCCTGTCAATGCGACCAGCGGCACGCCTCCATCGTGAGCGCACTCGCCAGCCGCGCAGCGTGCGCCTCCCGCTTGTGCGATGCGTCGTCGCCCAGCTTGACGCTCTCCTTGCAGAACGGGGCGAACCTCGGCGGACGAGGAGAGGTCGATCCGGGAACACCTGGAGCCCCCATGCCCTCTCGCAACACCGCCAAGGACGAGCTCGATCTCGTCCCCATCATGAACCTCGTGACCATCCTGATCCCGTTCCTGCTGTTCTCTGCGACCTTCGTGAGCCTTGGTGCCATCGAGACCACCGTTCCGGGGATCGTCGATCAGGTGGACGTGGATCCTCCACCGTCCCTGGAGCTGTCCGTCACCATCGACCACCAAGGCTACGTGGTGGGGACCGGCCTACACGCACAGCCCGATCCCGACTGGACGCTGCCCCGCGACCCTGCGCATGCGGGCCCTGACTCGTGGGACACCACAGGCCTCGTGCGGATCCTCGCCGAGCTCAAGGAAGAGCACCCCCAGGAGGACACCGTGATCCTGGTGCCGGCCAGCGACGTGTCGTACGACGTGCTGATCCACACGATGGACGCCACCGCTGGCAGGCTCTCCGACGAGCCCCTGTTCCCGGCGGTGGTGGTGGCGGGCGGCGCCACCTGATCTCCGGAAGGCTCGCAGCCGAAGGCGAGGGCCCAAGGGATCTGTAGCGCGACGGAGTCGCGCGGGACTTCGGTCGATAGAATGTGGCCCGGGTGACGGGAGACGTTCTGACCAGCGATCCATGGTCCGTGGGCGGCAGCCAGGGTGCGAAGGCCCAGAGCGCCAGCACCCAGCCCCTGCGCACCGCTGCTCGGCTCGTCGCCGTCACCGTCGGGGGCAGCCAGCTGCTGTCGGTGCCCGTGGCGCTTGGTGCCCTGTGGTTGATGACCAATGCCCCCGAGGTGTTGATCACCGGCGACGTCCTTCCCCAGGACGGTCTCGTACAGGGCGTGTTCTTTGCCTACGGGCTGCTGGCGATGGCGGTGTTCGCCCTGACGCTGGCCGCCATCCCCTGCTGGATGACCTGGCACTGGCGGGCCGCACGCAACCTCATGGTGCTGAATCGACACACGGATCACCACCCTCGCTGGCACGTCGCCTACTGGTTCGTCCCGCTGGTCAACCTGTGGATGCCCTACGTCGCGCTGGGCCAGATCTACGAGCGGTCGAACCCCGATGGCGCCACTGCGCCCTCCGCCTTCACCCTGTGGTGGGTGCTCCACGTGTTGGGCAACGTGCTCAACGGCATGGCGTTTCGGATGTCCATGCGTGGCGACGCCATGGAGCTAGCCGAGCTCTCCACCCTGGCCAGCGTCGTGGCCGCGCCCATCTCGCTCGGAGCAGCCTGGCTGTACGTGCGATGGATCACGCGCATCTCCGCTTGGCAGGATGCGGAGGGTTGACCGTCCACGCCCGTTGCACTGAGTCGCGGATCGATCCGATGCGACGCGGGTGGAGCCTGGATGCCGTCGAGCGTGGAGCTAAAGTCGATTCGCGCCCTGCGCGCCATCATCGACCGTCGTCCCGTACCCGTGGCGCTCGAGGGCGAGCTGGGCAAGACCGTCTCGGAGGTGCGAGACACGCTGCAGTCCCTGGACGTGGCCATCGAGCGGATCCGCCTCGCGGCCGCCGCCGCCCAGGAGTCGGCCGAGCTGGCCAACTCCGCCAAGTCGATGTTCCTGGCCAACATGAGCCACGAGCTCCGCACGCCCCTGAACGCGATCATCGGCTACGCCGAGCTCATCGCCGAGGAAGATCGTGCCGACCCCGTCTTGTTGGGCGACGTGGGACGGATCCTGACGGCGGGCCGACACCTGCTGTCGCTGGTGGACGGCGTGCTCGACCTGTCCCGGGTGGAGTCGGGAACCGTGCAGCTCGAGCTGGTCGAGGTGGACCTCGCGAAGCTCGTTCAGGACGTCGTGAACGCCTTGGCAGGGCGGGTGAGGAAGGACGGCAACGAGATCCGCGTGGTGCTCCACGAGCGGCCCACGCTGCGCAGTGACCCCGTCAAGCTGCGGCAGGTGCTCTACAACCTCATCGACAACGCCTCGAAGTTCACCGACGGTGGAGACATCGAGGTGTCGCTGGCCACGACCGACTGGAGCGTGGTCATGGCCGTCAGCGACACCGGGCCAGGCATCCCACCCGAGCGTCTACAGACGATATTCGAGCCCTTCCACCAGGAGAACCACCACAGCGAAAGACCAGGGATCGGGCTGGGTCTGGCCATCACGCGACGCTTCTGTCAGCTCCTCGGCGGAGACATCCAGCTGACCTCCACGGTGGGAGAAGGCTGCCGGTTCGAGATCCTCCTTCCCCTCCCCCCTCCTCCGCTGGATGCACAGTCATGAGCGCTCCCTTCGCGTTGGTTCGCCGTCGACCCCACAGACCGCTGCTGGACGTCCAGCTCATCGGAGATCTCGACGTCGCCACGGTGCGCTTCGCCCTTCGGGAGCTCCCGGAGGCGACCGACGCTGCGACCCTGGATGCGTGGATCGATCTGCGGCAGGTGACGTCGTGCCCGGTGGAGGCGAGAGGTGCGCTGGTGGCGCTTCACCAGCGCGTCGTGGGCCTGACACGCCGCCGAGCCTACCTCGCCAGCCGCGCCGCGATCCGCGGAGTGGCGCTGTGGGTGCTGCACGTGAGCCCCGATCCCATGGGACGCGTCTTGCTCAACGAGGCGTCCGCCGAGCGCTGGTTGCAACGCACCGAGGACCGTCTCACCCAGGCCGAGGACGGCCTGGATCAGTGCCTGGCTGTGGCCGGAGCCGCTCGTGGCTGATCCGAGGACCTCCGCCTCGCTGTGGGTTCGGCTCCGGGCGAAGGCGCTGCATCGGCTGGCGGGCGGAGACGATGTGCTCGTCTACGAGCTCGCGGAGGAGCTGGTTCGCACCCACGGCTGGCGCGACGCAGGGCGGGTCGGAGCCAAGGTGGGCGCCGCACTTGCGACCCTCGAGGAGCGGTTCGGAGTCGCAGACGCCCAGCTGCTCGTGGCCTTCGCCGCGTTCTGGGAAGGCTGCACCTACTGCTCCCGTGGTCACCTGCTGGCGAGCAACGTGCTGCGCCATCATCACGAAGGCCGACTGTTCCCCGTCACGCCAGAGGAGCTGCTCGATCTGCAAGCGCTGCGTGACGACGAGGTGATGGAGCACCTACGGGTTCAGCTGGTGGAGTTCCCCGAGGGGCTACGGCTCCTGACGCGCCAGTTCGAGCTGCGCGCCGAGCTGGTTCAGCCCACGGAGGAAGATGCGCCGCTGATGGCCTCGCTGTCGGCCTGGAGCTGGATGGCGGACTGCACCATCATGCTGCCCAGTGACCTACCCGTGCGACCACTGTCTCCCGAGGTCGTGCAGCACCCGACGTGGCTCCGCGCCTACGAGGCCGCCCTCAGAACGGCGACTCCCGATCGATGAAGTCGAGCTCCTCGGGCGTGGACGTGCGCTCCAGCGGGAAGTTCCGATGAGGGTACCGGCCGAAGCGATCGATGATCTCCTTGTGCCGGACCTCGTAGTTGACGACGCGCCGGTAGTAGTCGGCCCGGGCGAGCCCCAGCTCTTCCACCTCTTCGGCCAACCCCTGGTACAGGGCGAGCGCTCGACGGTGCGCGGCGCGATCCTCGGCATGCATGAGGGGCAGGTAGAGAAACGCCCGCTGGATCGGGGTGAGGTCCCTGTCCCACGCCTTCTGGAGCGCCGTCCTCGTGAGCTGCAGGGCCGCAGTGTCATGGGCGAAGGCGTCGCCGTGCCCGCGGAACAGCACGCGCGAGAACTGATCGAGCACCAGCACGCAGGCGAGCAACCCGACCGGCTGCTCCTCCCAGGCGCGCAGCTCGCCAGCGGCCACGCGTGCATGCACACCCGAGAACCGCTCTCGGATCTCCGCGTCGATGGTGGGATCGGCGCTCCACCACCGCGCGATCTGAGCGTCGTCCGAGGCTAGCTCGATGCGATCGTCCCAGTCACCGAACCAATACCGGACCACCTCTGCGGGCGTCATGCGCTCATCCACGGTTGCTCCAACAGTAGCGCATCACAGCTCCCTCGGACGCAGCACGTCCACCAAACCCCAGGTCTCGGGCTCCAGCGCCATCATCCACGGCACCCGATCACGGCGCAGCAGCACGGCGTTGGCGGTGGTCATGCGGACGGGCTGTCCGCTCAGCCACTCCACCACCTCCTCCCATCCCGGGTTGTGCCCGAGCAACAGCAGACAGGCCGCATCGTCGGGCTCGTCGCTCACCACCTGGCAGAACGCCGTGGCCCCTGCATGGTAGAGCCGCCGAGTGAAGCGCACATCCTGCGGAGCGGGCATCGCATCGGCCATGCCGGCCCACGTCTCCTGCGTGCGCAGGCTGTCCGACGACACCACTCGATCGGGGCACCACCCGAGCTCCACCAGGCGCTGAGCGATCTTGGGTGCGTCGCTCCGCCCTCGGTCGTTGAGGGGGCGCTCGTGATCGGTGGCGGCCTCCGTCGTCCAGGAGGACTTCGCGTGCCGCATCACCACGAGGCGTAGGAACCGATCCGCCACGTGCGCCTCAGGGCTGGGGGGCGGCGTCGACGGCACCCGAGCCACCAGCAGATACCCCTTCCTGCCGGCGCTGCCAGTCCCCGTCCACGAGCTGGAGCACCTGCGTGGGCCAGTAGTGCAGGTCCAGCTTCAAGGTCTGCACGACCTCGGAGCCATCTGCCTTCTCCAGCAGCAAGCGAACGGGCTCGCGGTCGCGCTTGTGACGAACCGCTGCGAGGAAGCTGTCCAGATCCGGCGTGGGAACGTCGTCGACCTGCACGATCCGCCGCGTGGGCCGGATGCCATAGCGCTGGGCCGGAGAGCCGTACCACAGCCAGGCGATGTAGGCTCCTTCTGCCTCGATGCCCTTCTGAGCTTCCACCTCGAAGTGAGGCTCGTGCACGATGAGTCCCGCCCAGGACACCACGCGGTCCACGCTGCGGCCTGGCACCGCGAAGGTGGGCACCTCCACCGTGACCTCCGAGGCATCCCGAAGCACCGTCATGCGCACCGACGGATTGCGCTGCAGTCGCTCCAGCGACCGCACGTCGGTGAGGATCCGGCCGTCCACTTCCAGCACCAGATCGGTGGGCCGCAGCTCTTCCTTGGCTGGCGACCGGCCATGGATCCGCAGGATCTCGAACACCTTGCGACCGTCGGGGTCCCGATCGAGCAGCTGCTTCACCCGCGCGTCCGACAGCCCGCGATCCCGGGCCTGCGCCAACGACAGCGGCACGACCTCCACGCCGAGGATCCGATAGTCCGGAGTCCGTCCCTCGAGGATGGGCCCCACCACGGGCTGCAGGAACTCGACGGGCATGCCGTAGAAGCCACGAGCGCGCTCTCCACCCTGACGCTGGTCGAGGAAGCTGGCCCACAGCGCCACCACCTCGCCGCGACGGTCCACGACGACGCCGCCATAGGAGTCCACGGCCTCCTCGAGCCAGATCCCCACCATGTTCGAGTCGCGGACCCGCGGTGTGTTCGACGCGCCCATGTGCAAGTGGTCCACGTGCTTCACACGGGTTTTCTGGCTCACCACCACGTGGTCGCCGTTCAAGCCCACGAGCCAGACCTTGTCCTCTTCGGCGGGCCCCTTCTCCGCGAGCTGAACCGCCTGGACCTCCAAGCCACCGAGCAGTGCCGGGTCGTAGGACAGCACGGCGTAGTTGTGTACGGGGTGCAGGTACTCGAGCCGGCCCGGCACCCGGACCGAGCCCGCGAAGGTGATGGAGAGGTCCCCCAACCCCACGGGGACGGTGTCGCGGTCGACGAGGAGCAGCCCTCGCTCGGAATCGATGATGGTGCCGGCCCCGACGTAGTTGAGGTCCTTCACCCCCGCGGTGGGGTGTGGGATGTCGAACTCCACCATCACGAGGGAACGAGCCACCTTACGTGCCACGCGGTCCTCGGTGGTGAGGGGGAGCTGTGCTGCGGGCTCTGGAGCCTCCGAGACAGGCGGCGGAGGGCTGACCTCGCAGGGCCACAGCCCGGTGCTGCGCTCGTGGGAGCACTGCAGCATGGGGTACCAGCGACGGTCCATCACCGCGACCGTCTCGTAGGGCTGGCGCCGCTCGTGCACCAGGAAGAACCGCACGCGGATCCGCTGGCCGTCCCCCTTCTTCTGCAGCTCCTGGCGCAGAGCGTCCAGGTCGGGGACCTCCACCCCGTCGATGTGGGTGACCACCGCGCCCTCGGGCACGTCGGCGGTGGCCCACATGTAGCCGCTCACCGCGACGTACACGCCCTGCACGGCCAGGTTGTGGTTGCGGGCCTGGTGGTAGCTCAAGGGGTTGAGCACCCCGCGCCCCACCTCGAGGTAGCTGCTGGGAGTGATGGCGTGCAGATCGCCCACCTCGATGTCCAGCGTGACGGGGGTTCCCCCGCGCTCCACCTCCACCTTCAGGGTGGCCCCCACCGAGTCGTCGAAGGTGGACTCGAGGGACACGAAGTCCGTGACGAGCTCGCCGTCGATCCGGACCAGCACGTCTCCGGGTCGCAGCTTGCCGTCGGCAGGCCCCTCGGGCAGGACCTGCTTCACCACGAGCATGCCCACCAGATCCGGCCCACCAGAGCGACGCACGGTGGCTTCGGTCTGCTCCTGCAGACCCAGGCGGCCCAGCTCGTCGAAGGGGGTGTGCACGAACACCGTCTGCAGCGTGCCGCGCGTGACGGGCTGCCCCTCTTGGATCAGATCCAGCGCGCGGACCACCCGGTCCAGGGGCAGATAGAAGCTGGATGCCGCTTGCACGCTCCCACCGGCGTTGAGCGCCACGGCGCGACCGAGCAGATCCACCACCGGCGAGCCCGACGAGCCGCCCGAGGTGTTGGAGGCCGCCTGGATGTAGAAGGTGTTGAAGTCGTTGTAGCTGTTCTGCCCGTAGTTGGGAGCGTTGCGGTCGAGGCGCGACAGGGTACCGTCGAGGATCGAGATCTTCTCGCCCGCGTCGTTGCCCACCACGCGGATCTCGGTGCCCACGCGGGCTCCGTCCGGCGCCAGCGGCAGCTCCACCAGCGAGGTGTGGCGCACGGTGGAGGGGTCGAACTGGTACAGCCCGAAGTCGTGCACCGGGTCGCGGTAGATGGCCCGCAGCTCCACCTCCTCGGAGTTGAGGAAAACGCCCTCCGCCACCACCGGGCCGGCGTGCACCATGTGGCGATTGGTGAGCACGAGCCCACGCTCCGCGTCGACCACGAAGCCGGTTCCCTGGCTCACGCCGGCGTCCTCGGTGTCGAAGTCTCGCGTGGCGGTCACGCGGATGGACACCACCGCTTGCACGACCTCGTCGAGGGTTCGTTGCCAGCGCGTGGGCTCCGCCGCAGCCGTACCGAAGGCAGCAGCCATCAAGATCGTCATGGCGCCACCTAACCTCCCTGGGCAACGTCTCCGAAGTCGGGCTGATCGAAGCGCACGCGGACCAGCGCAGACGAGGCGATGGGCTGACCGTTGGCCTGCGCGGGCAGCCAGCGCCACTTGCTGACGGCCTTCTCGGCATAGGGAGCGTACGACGCCGGGCAGCCTCGCGACACCAGCTCGGTGGGGCGACCCGACTTGTCGACCTGCACCTCGTACTCACACACCACCCGCGAATCGAGCACCTCGGTGGCGAAGGCGCGCGGGAGCTTGGGCGGCACGCGGCGAATCGCCTCGGCCACCCGGTAGGTCTCCACATACGGCGGCAGCTTGCGCGCAGGCGTCTGCAGGTCTCCCTCGGGGATGCGGAGCACCACGTGGTTGCCGTTGGCGGGAAAGAAGAACGTCCCGCGGAAGCGAGCGAACCGCTCACCTCGCTCGATCACGCCGTGCTTGAGGTTCCACCGGTTGCCCGCCTCCTCGCTGTCCTCCTTCACGTCCGGGTCGCAGCGCGTCTCGGCCCAGGCCCAGATCTGGCGCTTGCTGTTGACCTGGAAGAGCATGTCGCAGGAACGCCCGACCTCGGACGTGCGCGGCTCGGGCCACTCCATGGCGTAGATCCCCACCTCGGCGTAGGAGCGGTGGTCCATCGTGTACAGCGCGGGCCACGTGGGCAGCTTGGGAGGCGTCCGCTCCACCTGAAGCGGTGCCTCGAGACGTGACAGGGTACGGTTCCCGAGATCCGGCTGGGCGGGCAACAGCACCTCGCCATAGCCAGGGGGCTGCTCCGGATCGCGCACGAAGTGCACCCCCACGGTCACGGCAGAGTCCGTCGGCAGGTCGTCGATGGTGGGGGTGCGGAACTGCCAGCCGCGCAGCGTGCGCTCGGCCATGTCGTGGAACACCTCGTCGCAGCGGCTGGCCTGTACGTCCACCGGCGTGCCGCTCGGGGTGATCCGCAGCCGCACGTCGCAGCGACTCACCACCGTGTCGGTGCCCACGGCCGCCTCGGGGTACTGGGGGAACACCCGCGCCTCGACGCCGAAGTTGAGCACCTCCAGCCACTCGGGCACCACGCGCAGCTCGTTGTCCCAGGCCTGGCGGACCATCAGCCGGACCTGCCCCTTCCGCTTCTCGGGAAACAGGTACCAGATCTCGAAGAGCTCTCGGTTCCGCCGCGGAGCCGGATCGAGCGTCAGCTCCCACAGTGCCGCGGCCTCCTCCACCGCCGGGACGAGGTTGGGATGGCACTCGGGAGAGACCCTGGACTCCCAGCCGTCGTTCGTCGCCCAGAACGACAGGGGGCAGGCTCGGAACCGAGGGGGGATCCCCACACCCCTCGGGATCCCCACTTTGATGATACGGGTCATGGCGTTCGGATGTCGAACGGTGAAATGATCCTCAGCTACGGGGCGCTGCTCCTGGGCGTGGGCCACCATCGCGCCGATCACGAATGCCACAAGCACGGAATCTCCAGGGATGCTCGACAAGACAACCAGCTATCACCTGAGGTCCACAATCAACGAGGGGTCGTTCGATGGCTGACTTCCAACGGGTGGCGGTACTCGGCGCCGGTGTGATGGGCACCGGAATCGCCTGCCACCTCGCCAACGCAGGGATCCCGTCCCTGCTCTACGATATCGTGCCTCCCGACGGGCAAGGCTCCCGTACGGCCCTGGCCGAGAGAGCCATCGGGGCGGCAGCAAAGGACAAGCGCACGCCTCCTCTGTTCCGTCCGTCGGACGCAGCGCTGATCACGCCCTGCAACTACGACGACCACGCCGAGCTGCTCGCCTCCTGCGACTGGATCGTCGAGGTGGTGGTGGAGCGGCTGGACATCAAGCGCAAGGTCTACGCCTGGGTCGCCAGCAACCGGTCGCCCGACAGCATCGTGAGCAGCAACACCTCGGGCATCAAGCTCGCCGACATGGCGGCTGACATGTCGCCCGAGATGCGGCGCAACTTCCTGGTCACCCACTTCTTCAACCCGGTCCGCTACATGCGGCTGCTCGAGATCGTGGTGGGCGACGACACCGATCCGGCCGTGGCCGACAAGGTGGCGCAGTTCTGCGACCACACGCTCGGCAAGGGGATCGTCTGGGCCAAGGACACGCCCAACTTCGTGGCCAACCGCTTCGGCATCTACGGCATGGCCAGCGTCTTCCGGCACATGCGCGAGACGGGGCTGACCGTGGAGCAGGTGGACGCCATCTTCGGCCAGGCCATGGCGCGCCCCAAGTCGGCGGTGTTCCGCACCGCCGACGTGGTGGGGCTCGACACCCTCAAGCACGTGTTCACCAACCTGTACGAGTACACGGAGGGCGACGACGAGCGTGAGATCTTCCAGCTGCCCGAGGCGGTGGACCAGCTGCTGGCCGCGGGTCGCTCGGGCCAGAAGTCCAAGACGGGCGAGGGCTTCTACAAGAAGGTCAAGCAGGACGGCAAGTCGGTGATCCTGTCGGTGGACCTCGCCACCATGGAGTACACGCCTGCCGAGAAGGTGCGGTACCCCAGCACCGGTGCCGCCCGGAAGGCCGGCAAGACGGGCGGACCCGCAGCGGCGGTGGCCGCAGCGGTGCAGGGCGACGACGACGCCGCCAAGGCCGCCTGGCGCGTCACGGCCGACACCCTGATCTACACGGCCAAGCGCATCCCCGAGGTGGCCGACGACGTGGTGAACGTGGACCGCGCCATGCGCTGGGGCTTCGGCTGGGATCTGGGCCCCTTCGAGGCCTGGGACGCCATCGGCGTGGGCGAGTCGGTGGCTCGCATGCAGGCCGAGGGCCGCACCGTGCCCAGCTGGGTCACCGACATGCTCGAGGGCGGGCGCACGAGCTTCTACGACCGCGACGGCTCGGGCGTGCCGACCTACTGGAAGCAGACGGGCGGCGCGGACGCCGTGCCCCACCCCGACGGGCAGCTGTTCTTGCGGGACGTGGTGGCCCAGGGCGGAGAGATCGAGAAGAACGGCGGCGCTGGGCTGCTCGACCTCGGCGACGACGTGCTGTGCCTCGAGTTCCGCAACGGCACCGCGCTCAACGCGCTCAACCAAGACATCATCAAGATGTACCACCGGGCGCTGGACCTGCTCGACGCCGGCCCGTGGCAGGCGCTGGTGGTGGGCAACCAGCACGCGCGGGCGTTCTCGGCTGGTGCCGATCTGCAGGGCATCGGCATGGCCATCCACATGAAGGCCTGGGACCAGCTCGATCAGCAGATCAAGACGCTGCAGGACCTGGTGATGCGCGCCAAGTACAGCCCGCGTCCCGTGGTCACCACGCCCCACGGCATGGTGCTGGGGGGCGGCTGTGAGGTGGCCATGCACAGTGCGATGGCCGTGGCCACGGCCGAGACCTACATGGGCCTCGTCGAGGCCGGCATGGGGCTGCTGCCCGGTGCCGGTGGCTGCAAGGAGCTCGTGATTCGCTACCTGGGCGACGTGCCCCAGGACATCGACTACGACCCCAACCCCTTCGTGCAGAAGGCCTTCGAGCGCATCGGCAACGCCCGTCCCGCGGCAGGTGCCGGCCAGTGCCGCGACTGGGGCTTCCTGCGCCCGGGCGACCGCGTGTCGATGAACATCGATCGGCAGCTGTTCGACGCCAAGCAGGCCGCCCTGGGCCTGGCGGTGTCGGGCTACGTGCCGCCCGCCAAGCGCACCGTGAAGCTGCCCGGTCCCACGGGGGCGGCGGCCATCGAGCTGTTCCTCTACCAGATGCAGGAAGGCGGGCACATCACCGCCCACGACGCCGTGGTGGGCAAGCAGATCGCACGTGTGCTGTCGGGGGGCGACATTCCCTGGGGCACCGTGCGCACCGAGCAAGACCTGTTGGACCTCGAGCGCGAGGCGTTCCTGTCGTTGGCCGGCGAAGCCAAGACCCAAGAACGAATCATGCACTTCGCCACCACTGGCAAGATCCTTCGAAACTAATGGGAGTCGACATGCGTGAAGTTGCCGTGGTCTCCGCCGTGCGCACTGCCGTCGGCAAGGCCCAGAAGGGATCCCTCAAGGACACTCGCCCCGACGACATGCTGGCGTGCGTACTGAAGGGTGCGCTGGAACGAGGCGGGGTCGATCCCGCGAAGGTGGACGATGTGGTGGTGGGAACCGCCACGCCGGAGGCCGAGCAGGGCATGAACGTGGCGCGCATCGGCGCGCTCATCGCGGGCATCCCCGACGAGGTGCCCGCGCTGACCATCAACCGCTTCTGCAGCTCGGGTCTGCAGGCCATGGCCCAGGGCGCGAGCGCGATCCTGGCGGGCTGGCAGGACGTGGTGCTGGCGGGCGGCGTGGAGTCGATGAGCCTCATCGCCATGGGCGGCGAGAAGCCGGCCCCGAACCCCGGTCTGATGGCCGAGCGTCCAGGGGCCTACACGCCCATGGGCATCACCGCCGAGAACGTGGCCCAGCGCTTCGAGGTGAGCCGCGCCGAGCAGGACGCCTTCGCGCTGACCTCGCAGAACCGGGCGCTGGCGGCCATCGAGTCGGGGCGCTTCGCAGACGAGATCGTGCCCCTGGACACCCGCGTGTTCAAGGGTGGGTCCTGGCACGAGATCACCCACCAGGTGGACGAGGGCCCGCGGGCTTCCACCCTCGAGGGCTTGGGCAAGCTGCGTCCGGCCTTCAAGGCGGGGGGCTCCGTGACGGCGGGCAACAGCTCCCAGACCTCCGATGGTGCTGCGGCCACGCTCATCGCCGCCCGCGACGTGGCGGAGGCGAACGGCTGGCCCGTGCTGGGGCTGCTGCGCTCCTATCAGGTGGTGGGCGTGGAGCCGGAGATCATGGGGATCGGTCCGGCGAAGGCGATCCCGAAGGCGGTCCAGGCCGCGGGCCTGCAGCTGTCCGACATCGGCTTGTACGAGATCAACGAGGCGTTTGCCTCGCAGGCGGCGTACTGCGTGCGGGATCTGGGGCTGGACCCGGAGACGGTGAACGTGAACGGTGGCGCCATCGCGCTGGGTCATCCCCTGGGCTGCACCGGGGCGAAGCTCACGGCGACCTTGCTGCACGAGATGAAGCGC
>JAHQVJ010000173.1 GCA_019634415.1 Myxococcales bacterium | reverse complement strand
GCTCACTCCCAGCCGCTTGGCGGTGGCGGCTTGTGTGGCCTCGCCTCGCGCGAGGGTGGCGGTGATCACCTGGCGAACGGCGTCTGCGGTGGAGCGCGGCATCAGCTGCGCCTGCAGCTCCTGGGCGTGGGCGCGCACGATCTCGGCGAGGTGTGGATCAGCGCCGCGCACCTCCAGCTGTTGGGTGGCCGTCGACAGCGACACGCTGTGCGCAGCGGCCTCGAAGGTGGGCGCCACCCCCAGCGCCTCCCGATAGCGCTGCACCGTCGCCCCGCGCGGGTGCGCGAAGGTGACCGCCACGGGCACCCACCGATGTGTGGCCACGGCTCGTCCCAGCGCCACGAAGCTCGCCAGCGCGAACTCTGCGATGTGGCGGTGGGCGGCGGCGAGGGGAGGCGTGAGCCTGGCGACAGCTCCCGCGGCAGCTCGAGCCCGAAGCCCTGATCCTCCGACAGCGACAGCGCCCGTGACCACAGCGCGTCCATCTGGTCCTTGGGCACGGTGGCGTCTCGGTCCGACAGCACGCTCGGATCCACCGCGAGTCGGCCTGCCACCTCGGGCACACTGCGTTCGGTGCGCCGGGCCAGCGACCGCAGGATCAGGAGCAGGGTGTGCCGGGAGACGCGCTGCTGCACTGCGCCAGTTTAGTGCTGGTGGCCGCCGGGCCCGTGCGGGTGGCCGTGGGACACCTCTTCCTCGGTGGCGTCGCGGATGTCCACCACCTGGATGGCGAAGTGCAGCTCGTGGCCGGCCAGGGGGTGGTTGTGGTCGACGTAGACCGAGTCCCCTTCGATGCGGTCGATCCACAGGATCACCATCTGACCGTCCTGGGTCTCGGCCTTGAACATCATGCCCTCGGACAGCTCGGCGTCGTCGGGGAACATGGCGCGCGGCACCTCCTCGGGCTCTCCGTCTCGCTCGCCGTAGCCCTCTGCGGGAGGGACCACCGTGTCGAAGGCATCGCCCTTGTCCTTTCCGGTCAGGGCCTTCTCGAGTCCGGGCACGATGTTGCCTGCGCCGTGCAGGTAGGAAAGCGGCTCCTGCCCCTGGGAGCTGTCGAGGGTCTCGCCGGACGACGACTTCAACGTGTAGTGAATGCTGACGACCTTGCCATTTTCGATGGTCACATCGGCTCCCTTGGGGAAGTCAACCTGGTACCTCGGTCTCCGGCAGTGCGCCCGTTCGAGCGAGATCGGCGTACCATCGCCCGCTGTCCTTGATGACGCGTCGCTGGGTGGCGTAGTCGACGTAGACCAAGCCGAAGCGCTGGCTGTAGCCCTCGGCCCACTCGAAGTTGTCGAGCAGCGACCAGGCGAAGTAGCCGCCGAGGTCCACTCCCTGCTCGATGGCGAGCGCACAGGCGTCGAGGTGCGAGGCGTAGTAGGCGATGCGAGCGGTGTCGCGCACGCGACCGTCTTCGTCGGGGCCGGTGTGGTAGGCCGCTCCGTTCTCGGTGATGACCAGGGGCGTGCCGTAGTCGCGCTGCAGGCGCAGCAGCAGGTCGAGCAGACCCTGTGGCGCGACCTCCCAGCCGATGTCCGTCTTGCTGGACTGTGGTGGGGGCTCGATGGTGCGCGGGTGGTTGCCCGGCTCGGGGCCTCGGCCCAGCGCTCGGCTGTAGTAGTTGACCCCCAGGAAGTCGATGGGAGCAGCCATGGTGTCGAGGTCGCCGGGGCGCAGCCAGGTGGGCTCCGCCTTGCCGAGGTGGCCCTCCTCCACGTAGTGCGCCCACTGGTCGGCGGGGTAGCCGCGACCGTGCACGGGATCGAGGAACCAGCGGTTGATGTGCCCGTCGATGCGCTCCGTGGCCAGCGCGTCCCCGATGCTGTCCGACGCGGGGTAGGCGGGGGTCAGGTTCAGGGTGATGCCCACCTCTGCGGCTGGTGCATGCTGCCGCAGGACGGGCACCGCCAGGCCGTGGGACAGCAGCAGGTGGTGAACCGCGGCGAGGGCCTCGGCGGGGTCGCGGTGGCCGGGGGCGTGTCGGCCGAGCCAGTGGCCGAGCACGCCCGCACACCACGGCTCGTTGTGGGTGATGAAGTGCTGCACCCGGTCGCCGAGGCGCTGGCCCACGGCGTCGGCGAAGGCGACGAAGCGATGGGCGGTGTCGCGGTCGGCCCAGCCGCCGCGGTCCTGCAGCGCCTGCGGCAGATCCCAGTGGTAGAGCGTGACCCAGGGCGTGATGCCGGCCTGAAGCAGGCCGTCCACGAGCCGGTCGTAGAAGGCGACGCCCGCCTCGACGGGGGCGGACTCGGTGCCGGTGGGGAACCAGCGGGGCCAGGCCAGGGAGAAGCGGTACGCCGACAGCGACAGCTCCTTCATCAGCGCGATGTCCTCGGGCCAGCGATGGTAGTGGTCGCAGGCGACGTCACCGGTGTCGCCGTTCTGAACCTTGCCGGGCGTGCGGCAGTAGGTGTCCCAGATGCTGGGACCCCGGCCGTCCTCGCTCGCCGCCCCCTCGATCTGGTACGACGAGGTGGCGGCTCCGAACACGAACTGTCGAGGAAAACGGCGACCCACGCACACTCCGGGTGTCTCGCCCCTGTACCCGGTCTCGGCCGCTCAGCGCCCGATGCGCGACAGGCAGTCCAGCAGCAGCGCAGGCAGACGCTTCAGGTCCTTGATGTCGAGGTGCTCGCCGGGCAGGGCCTGAAGCATCGTGCGCAGCGTGGTGTCCTCCACGCTGCCCCAGCTCGCCGCCAGCAGCTCCACCCCCAGCTCCGACAGCGTGCGGCAGCGCGCCGTGAGCGCCTGCTCCCCCTCGGCGAAGAAGAAGTCCGACAGCAGGAACAGCACCCGCACGTCTGCCTCGGTCACCTCCACGAACTGATCGGCGACCCACTGCAGGGCTGCGTCCACGCGCGTGCCGCCGGTGGCCTGCAGCTCCAGCACCTGGTCCGCCACTCGGTCCAGATCGGCGACGTCCGCAAAGGGCTTGATCACGTGGGTGTCGCTCTCGAACACCGCCAGCGCCACCTCCTCCGGTAGCAGCTTGCCCAGCAGCATCACCACCGCCACCGCGCACACGGCCAGCTCCCCGCCACCCATCGAGCCCGAGATGTCGATGAGCACGCCCAGCGCGGCCCGACCCCGGGAGGTCTCAGACGCGAACAGATCCTCCTCGGTCACCTGGTCCAGCGACTTGCCGGCCCCCAGCACGGCCTGCAGGGTGCTGTCGAGATCGAGGGCGTCCAGCCCGTCGCCGGCGCGGAAGGGGCGGGAGCGTTGCTGGGGCACGAGCCCGCGCTCGCCCGAGCCGTCGCCCTTGCCCGTCCAGTCCAGCGCCTCGACCAGCAGCGCTCCCTTGACCTGCTCCTTGATGGCGTCGCGCACGGCCGAGGGCAGGCGGCGTTGGTGGGTGAACCACTGCTTGAGCAGGTTCATGCCCGAGCCGATGCCCTTGTGGCCCAGGGCCCGCTGCACCAGTGCGGCAGACAGCTGCTCGGCGGCGCCCCCCATGTCCACCGCCAGCAGGGCCGCCATCGCCTCGAGGTTGCCGTCGGCCGTGGCCCTGGCGGCGAGCTGGGCCATCAGGTCCGGCGGCATGTGGGAGATGCGCCCGATCAGTCGCTGGTAGCGGTCCACGTTGCGCTGGTTCTGCAGGATCAGCTCGCGCAGCTGCTCGAGCGCTTGGCCGAGCCGATCCAGCACCTCCTCCTCCGACACGCCCAGCTGCCTCGCTCGCGCCAGCACGGGATCGAGCTCGGGTCGTACGCCGCGGGCCAGCAGCGCGTCGAGGAGGGGCAGGAACAGGACGGGCACCGACGCCCGCACCAGGATGGCCGTGGCCAGCTGGCGAGCCGCGGCCTGGGCTGCGTCGATGGGCAACGCGCGCAGCTCTCCACAGCGCCGCACGGCGTGCTCCACGTCGGCGTGTACGGCGGGAGCGGTTCCCCAGGGAGCGGTGGGCACGGCGTCGAGGCGTCGGATCTCCAGCGCCAGGGCGTCCTTGTTGGCTGCCTTCCACCCGTCGCAGTCGACGGCCATGGGCACCAGGGTGGCCAGCTCGGCGCGGGGCTGCGTGGCGAACCACCGCTCGAACACCTCGGTGCGCAGGTCCACCGCGAAGGTGGTGGCGAGCCAGCTGGCGGCGCCCAGCGCGCGCGGTCCGCTCACCGCCACGGCGGTGTCGATCAGGCCATCGGGCGGATCCATCCACTCCCCCAGGCCCACCACGAGCTCGGCGAAGTCGGTCAGGTCGAGGGCACGCGACAGGGCGGCTCGAGCGAGGCCGTCTCGGCGATCGGCCACGCTGGGGGTGGCGCCCAGGAAGGCCAGGGTGCGGCCGAGCTGGCGGCAGCTGGCCTCGGCCTCCAGATCCTGGAGCAGGGCCTCCAGGCCCGGATCGGCACGGGCCGCGAGCACGCCGGCCATCTCCCAGGGCTCGGTGCACGCGCGCTGCAGCTCCGGTCCGAAGCCCGCCGCCACCCCGTGGGCCACGAGGGCTGGGGTGAGCTCGCCCACGGCACCCAGCAGGTGCTTCACCGCCCACACCTCGGCCAGGGGCCGGGTGCGGATCCCGTCCGCTTCGAGGTTTGCAGGTCCTCCGAAGGCGCCGATCAGCTCGCCCAGCGCACGCTCGGCGGGATCCGCGGAGCTGTAGAGGCCCTCGAACAGGGCGAAGGCGCCCAGGTCGTCGTCGTCTTCGGCGGAGTCGTCGAGCAGGGCATCGAGATCGCCGAGGTCCTCCAGCGCCTCTAGATCCACGTCGAGGGAGGCCAGGTCGCCGAGGACGGCGGCGAGCGGATCGTCTGCTCCGGTGGGCGTCGAGGTGCCCTCGGCCGCCACGACGATGGCGGATCCCTTCTTCGCGTCGGGCTCCGGGAACACCAGCGTGCGCGCCACCGCCTCGGCGAGGGCCTGGTCCTCGGGGGGGGAGCAGAGCACCGCGGCGCGGACGAGATCGGCCGGCGTCAGCCCTCCCGTGCGCAGCGAGCGGGCCATCAGCCAGCGCGGGATCGCCAGCGACGTGCGCAACGAAGGCGTGTGCACTGCGGTGCGCTGCCGTCGCATGGTGCGGGTGAACCGCACCGCGAAGGTGATGGGATCGAGGTCGCTCACGTGCCGGTGGTGCCGAGCACCCGGGTGAGCAGGCTGTCGAGGTACTTCTTGCGGTTGCGGCCGGGCTTCATCTGCAGCGCCTGGCCCATCACGAGCTTTGCGGCCTGGGCCAGCACCGCGTTGGTCACCTCCCCTGATTGGCGCTTCGCCCGCTCCGCAGCGAGCCGGGCGATGCCGATGGAGGTACGGATCGACGCCGGGCGGTCCACGGCAGGGTCGTCGCGGGTGGCCTCCACGAGGCCGAGGATCAGCTCCAGCTGCGCAGGGGCCAGCTCGTACTCGGTGCACTGGCCCCGCACGATCTTCAGCTCCGTGGCCTTCTTCGGGTAGCCCAGCTCCACCCAGACCTTGATCCGGTCCTGGATGGCCGAGGGCAGCTTGCGCGTGCCACGGTGCTCAGACGGGTTCATGGCCGCGATCAGGTAGAAGTCGTCGCTCACCTGGTACCAGCTGCGCAGCGCCGGGATGTACAGCCGACGCTCCTCCAGGGCGTCGAGCAGCGTGTTCAGCACGTACTCGTCGCCGCGGTTCAGCTCGTTGGCCAGGAACACGCCCCCCTCCAGGGCGCTGATGGTGAACGGGCCTGGGCTGAAGGCCTCGGGATCGAAGCCGAACTTGAACACCAGCGTTGGATCGAAGGAGCCGATCAGGTTGCTGGGGCGCACCAGATCGGAGAACGTGACCCAGTCGAAGGGCTTGCCCAGATCGGTGGCGAACTTGCGACACAGGGCCGTCTTGCCGGCTCCCACGGGGCCGATGAGGCCCACGTACAGCCCGGCGTTGTGGGCGTCGAGCATGGCCTCGTAGGCCTCGAGGTACTGGCCTTCGAGGACGAGATCGGAGGACGTGCCGAGGTCGGTGACCTTGGCGGACTGCAGCAGGGCGAGGGGGTCGGACACACAGGCTCCGTCAGGGATCTTCGGCGAAGAAGCGCTCGGTGGTGGTGGGCTCGACGGTCTCGGGCAGGGTGAGCTTGATGCGCGCGCAGGCCTCGCGGATCTGGGCCCACTCCTCGCGCGTGGCGCTGGTGCGACGCTTCGACAGCCCCAGGCCGTCGAGGATCTTGCGCCCGTAGTACGTGGCCGACAAGCCGCCGATGTCGTAGCGCAGGCCGCTGGACTTACCGGCCTTCACGATGCGGGTGCCCGCGAGTTCCTTGAGCCGCGCCACCGTGAGCAGCTTGTCGAGCCAGGCGATGCCCGTCTTGTCGACGAAGCCGCGCGCGAAGGCGAGGTCGGCGTCGAGCTGCCCCTTCACCCACACCAGCAGCGCCTTCTGGGCCCGTGCCTCCGCCACGGCGGGGGCGAGCTCGTCGGTGTCGCCCATCAGCGCCTGCAGCGCCTCCTCCGACAGCGGGCTCTTGCCTGTCATGGCCTCGTCCAGTCGCTGGATCCAGGTGCCGGCGGGCGTGCTCACGGCGCCCCCTGGGGGTGCGACAGGTCGCCGTCGCGGACCACGCGGACCACGCGCTCGGCGTCCCCCAGATCGTGGTGGGTGATGAGCAGCAGCTGCTCGGCGACCCGTAGCGACGAGATCCGCTTCAGCAGCGCAGCACGCCGGGCGGCGTCGAGCCCGTAGGTGGGCTCGTCCAGCAGCACGAAGGGCACCGGTCCCAGGTGCTCGGCCAGCGCCAGGCGCGTGGCGAGGCCCAGCAGCAGCCGGTGGCCGCCTCCCTGGGCGTGAGCGGCGGGCACGCGCCGGCCGATGTCGCGCGGGGTGACGTGCACCACGTAGCGCTTGGGATCCACGTCCACCGAGCGCAGCTCGCGGTCGTCGCCGGTGAGGTGGGTGTGGATGGCGTGGGTGCGGGTGGCGAGGTCGCGGGTGGCTTGCTCGCGGAGATCCTCCTGCACCTGCTTGAACGCCTTGGCGAGCACCCGCAGCTTGGTGGCGCGTGCCGCCCCCGTCTGCAGCGCACTGCAGCGTGCCGAGACGTCGGCGGACTCCTTGGCGAGGCGCGCCTGGGCGCGCTCCACCTCGGCAACCTCGCGCTGCAGTCGCCGTCGCTGCTCGGCTGCGTGGGTCTCGGCGGCGCGCAGCGCTCCCTGCTCGGCGACGAGCTGGTCGCGTTGCTCGGCCAGGCTGCGACGGAGGGAGGCCAGCAGCGTGTCGTCGTCGGCTTCCTGCAGGTGGTCGCGAGCCGCGGCGCGGGCGTCGTCGAGGGTCGCTCGCGCCTCGTCGAGGGCTCGGTGGGCTCTCTGGGCGGTGGCCTCGGTCTGGTCGTGGGCGGTCAGGGCTCGCTCGGCGTCCGCCAGCGCCAGGCGTGCCTCGGCGTGCCCCTCGGCGAGGGCGGTGAGCTGCTCCTGCGCGGCCGCCTTGGCCTGCTCGGTCTCGGCCACGCGCAGCGCGTGCTCCGCCAGGGCGGCCTCGAGCTGCGGGATCTGGTCGCGCACGCCCTCGGCGATGGGCTGCCCGCAGCGGTCGCAGACGTCCAGCGCGCCGATCTCGCGCTGGCGCTTCAGCTGACCCTCCAGATCTCCCTGCTCGCGGGCGAGCTGGCGTAGGGTGGCGGCGTGCTCGGCGGCGTGCTCCTGGTGGGTGGAGCGCGCTGCGGCGAGGGTGGTCAGCCGCTGCTCGGTGGTGCGCACGGCCTGTTGCAGGTCGTCGCGCTCTCCCGAGGCGGCCAGCGCCTCGGCGGCTGCGGTGTGGGCCTCGAGGGCGGAGGCCAGGCGCCGCTCGGCGGCTTGCAGCGCGTCGGCTGCGACCCCTGCGGCGCGCAGCCCGCGCAGGGCCTCGGTGATCTGTGCAGCTCGCGTGGACGCCCCGTCGTCTGCCTCGGTCTGCGTGCGCGCCTCCGCCGTCAGGCGCTCCGCGCGCTCCTGCAGCTCGACGCGCTCTGCCTCGATGCGGGCGAGGGTGGCCTGGAGCGCAGGCAGCTCGGCCGAGGCCTTCTCCTGCTCCAGCGCCATGGATCGCAGCTCCTCCTCCACGAACACCGACGCGCTCACGCCCAGCACCCGGTCGAGCTCCGGCGCGCCGTGCAGCACCTGGGGGATCTGCCCTTGTCGCAGGTGCATCGCTAGATCCCAGCCGCGCCGCGTGACGCCGAGGGCCTGCTTGACCGCCAGCGCCAGGTCGGTCTCCAGATCCTCGAAGTCCGAGGACAGCAGGTAGCGCTCTGCCTCCTCGGCGTCGTCGCACACCCACAGGGTGAAGTGGCCCACCACGCGCGTGCGGCTCTTCGGGGGGCGCAGGTGCACCCGCTGCAGGCGGTACAGCCGTGCGTCGCGGCCGGTGAAGTGCAGCTCCACGCCCACGCCCTTGGCGCCTGGTCGCATCAGCTCGTGGGGTCCCAGGCCCGAGCCCGCGTTGCCGAACAGTGCGTACTCGATGGCCAGGAACAGCGAGGTCTTGCCTGCGTTGTTCTCCCCCTCCACGAAGACGGTGCCCGGCTCGAAGTCGAAGGTGGCTTGCTGGTAGCGCCGGAAGTCGCGCAGCCGGATCCGGGTGACGCTCATGGGTCGGTGTCGAGGGACACGTCGTCGAGCTCGGCGCCCGACGTGGCCAGCAGCTCCTCGATGCGAGCCCGCAGGCGAGCGCGCGTCTCGCCGTTGGGGTTGCCGAGCCGGGTGAGGTTGTCGTCGTCGTCGAGGAGCACGTTCGCCAGCGTGAAGGCGGCGGCACCCAGCTCGGCGAGGCCGGGGTGGGCGGCGACCTCGGGCAGGTCGCGCAGTCGCTTCGCGACGTGTTCGGCGTCCATCGGATCCCCCGCCGTCGCCCATAATCGATACCTCCCTGCCATGCGTTGGCTCATCGGAGGACTCGTGTCGATCGCACTGGCGCTCACGGTGGTGGCGGCCCTGGGGCAGCCAGAGGGCCCGCAGACCTACGAGGGGAGGCCCATCGCCCAGGTGATGTCGTGGCGGGGCGCGGACTGGCTCGAGCGGCCAGATCGGGCGGCCGAGGAGGCCACCGACCGCATGCTGAAGCGCCTGCGGGTGAAGCCCGGCCACACCGTGGTGGATCTGGGCTGCGGCTCGGGGTTCCACGCACGGCGGCTCGCGCGGCTCGTGGGGGAGCAGGGCCAGGTGATCTGCGTGGACCTGCAGCCCGAGATGCTGGAGATCGCCCGTCGCCTGGCCAGCGCCGAGGGGCTCGACAACCTCCGATTCGTGCGCGGTGAGCCGAGCCGGGTGCCGGTGGTGGCGGGCTCGGTGGACGTGCTGCTGATGGTGGACGTGTACCACGAGCTGGCCGAGCCAGGACCCATGCTGGCGTCGATCCGAGCGTCGCTGAAGCCCACCGGGCGCGTGGCGCTGGTGGAGTACCGGCTCGAGGGCGCGACGGCGGCCCACATCAAGCGGGATCACCGCATGTCCACGCTGCAGGTCCGCAAGGAGTGGGAGCCCGCCGGGTTCTCCCTGGCGGGCCACTTCGAGCGGCTACCGTCGCAGCACCTCTTCCTGTTCGCCCTCAGCTCCCCGCGGTGACCGACAGGCGGTCCGGACGCAGCAGGTAGCTGGCCAGCAGCAGCCCCAGCGGCACGGCGGGAGCCATGATCTCGCCGATGCCGTCGCCGACGCCGGCATGCGCGATGGCGGCGCCGGTGAGGTTGAAGAAGAAGCCGGCGTAGGCCCACTCCTTGACCCGGGGCCAGAGGGGCACGATCAGCGCGATGGCGCCGAGCAGCTTCCAGGTGCCGAGCAGGTACACGAAGTGCAGCGGATAGCCCAGATGCCCCGACACGGCCTCGGTCATGGCACCGGCGAGGTACGCCGCGCCCGACGCGCCGAGCATGAGCGAGAACAGTCCGGTCGTGACCCAGTAGCCGATGGTCTTTCCGTCCATTGGATGCCTCCTGGACCGGTTTCTAACGATACACGACGGAGACATTGCTGCATCAGAGTGTTCCAGATCTGGCCTCTGCAGTGCTATGCGACGTACGTGTCGTCGAAACCCCCCTCGCCGTCTGCCCCTCCGCGGCCGGTGCTCCCCCTCCGGGCGCGGGACGCCGAGCTCGACGCGGTGTCGCAGCGCCTCCGCGCCGGTGGTGGCCTGGTGGTGCTCGTTGGTACCGGCGGTGTCGGCAAGTCCCGCCTCGCCGTCGCCGTCGCGCATCGTTGGCAGCAGGCCGATCCGGGCGCTCGAGTGGTGTGGGTGGAGCTGCAGTCGGCCCGCACCACCGACGACCTCCGACTCGTCGTGGCCGGAGCCGTGGGTGCACCCAACGCGGAGACGCTGCCCGGCCGCTTGAAGGACCTGTCGCGGGCGCTCCTGGTGCTCGACAACCTCGAGCAGCTGCCCGACGAGGCCATCGAGGTCGTCGCCGCCTGGGTCCGCGAGGCGCCGTCGCTGCGGGTGCTGGGCACCTCTCGGCGCCTCCTGCACGTGGCGGAGGCCGAGCACGTCGCCGTGGCTCCGTTGCCACTTCCCGACGAAGCCGATGTGTTCGACGACCCTGCGTGGGCCATCCTGCAGGACTGTGCCGGGCGACCGCTGCAGGCGTCGGCGCAGCAGGCCGTTCGCCTGCTCCAGATCCTGGACGGTCTCCCGCTCGCCCTGAGTCTGGCTGCGGCTCGCCTGGAGGTGCTCACCGAGAGCGCCTTGCTCGAGCGCCTCCGCGAGCCGCTGACCGTGCTCGTGGATCCGAGCCGACCCCACGCCCGCCATGGCTCGCTCACCCAGATGCTCGCCTGGTCGTGGTCGCTGCTGTCGGATCCGGACCGAGAGACGCTGGCTCGCCTCGCGGTGTTCCGCGGTCCGTTCGATCTGGCCTTCGCCGAGGCGCTCCTGCCCGACGAGCCGACCCTGCTCGACCGCATCCAGCGCGGGGTTCGCGCGCACCTGTTGCTGCGAGAAGGGGACCGGTTCCGCTGGCTGGTGCCCGTGCGGGCCTACGCCCGAGAGCTGCTCGGATCGGAAGGATGGAAGCAGGCGGTCCGTCGACACGCCGGCATGTTCGACGCGTGGCTGACGCCGCGACGGTTCCGCAGCGCCGTGCCCGAGGTGGAGCTGGTCCATGCCGAGCTGCGGGCACTGCTCGATCGGGCCCCGATCTTGTTGTCCGAGTTCGCCTCGACGCTGCAGTCGGCTGCTCTGGTGCTCTCGCGGTATCTGCTCCTGCGCCTGGGCGTGGACGAGATGGTGTCGGTGGTGCAGCACGCGCTGTCGCTCGACCCGGAGGCCACCGAGCCGTCCGAGGTCCGTGACGTGTTGCGCTGTCTCGAGGGGTACTGGCACCAGAGCCACAAACGATTCGATGGGGCCTTACAGGCCTTCGAGGCGGTGCTCCAGACTGCGGAGATCACCTCGAGGGGCTACGCCCTGGCCTTGGAGGGGCGCGCCACCTGCGCCATGCTCACCGACGATCTGCCCCGGGCCGCGGACCTCCTCCAGCCGATGCTCGACGCCGAGGGAGCCTCCATCAGTCGTCGTCTCCGGGCCAGGGCGCTGCTCGCAGAGACCTTGGCCCACCTCGGGAAGCGCGAGGACTCCGAGCTCCACCTGGCGCAGCTGCAGGCCGAGGCAGCGTCGCTGTCGCCCAACCGGGTGCTGCTGACGGCGCTGACGGCGGCCGGTGGAGCCGCCGTGAAGAACGGCGACGTGGCGCAGGGCATCGAGCTGTTCTCCGCCGCGATGGACATGGCCCGAGCGCTACAGAGCCCCCTCGACGTGGCCATCCTGGGGGGACGACTGGGGCGCACGCGCATCGTGCTCGGAGACGTGAGCGCCGGCCTGTCCGAGCTCGAGGCCTCCATCGAGGATCTGCACGGGCTGGGCCACCACGGCCAGGCCCATAGCTACGCCATCGATCGAGCCCGCACATTGGGCATCCAGGGGCGCTGGGAGGAGGTGCTCGAGGCCCTCGTCGACGTGGAGGAGCACGTCCCCCATCGGCGCTGGGACCTGCAGAGCCTGCTTCGTCTCGCCCACGCCTGTCTCGAGCTGCCGCCCCCGAAGGTCGCGGAGGGCCACGTCAGCGATGTGTTCGACGCCTTGGTGGAGGGGCTGGCCCACCGGGGGGGCGCTGCCCGAGACGCCCTCGCGCGGGTGCGACACGCACTCGCCGACAGCGGATTCGCGTCCGAGTGGGTCAAGCTGGCCCAGACCGGGATGCGCGTCCTCGAGGAGCGGGCCGCCACCTGGAGGGTGGCCGCAGACGGGGCGTGGTTCTGCGCTCCGGAGGGGCCCCCCGTGGATCTGAGCCGCCACAAGGCCAACGCTCGAGTGCTGGCGCGCCTGGTGCACGACCGCATGGAGGAGCCAGGCCGGGCCGCCGATGTGGCCACGCTGTTCGCGGCGGGCTGGCCAGGCGAGCGGGTGAACGACAAGTCGGCCGCCAACCGAGTTCACGTGGCGCTTTCGTCCCTGCGCAAGCTGGGGCTCGCACCACTGCTGGACCGGGATCGAGCCGGGTGGCGTCTGCGTGAGGACGTTCCCGTGTTCTTGGTTCGCCGGTAGAAGGGCCCCCGTCAGGGAGCGGTGGGCGGAAGGGTGCTCCACTGCACGGTGAGATCCCCGTCCACGTACACCCCGAGCCAGGCGTCCACGTCGCTGACGCCGAGTCGAATCCAGCTGTCGTCGCCCGCCGCGCCGCGTGCATCGCCCATCCAGCCTCCCTCGGGGCGCAGCTCGAGGTCGGTGTCCAGCGACAGCGTCAACGGGCCCTCGGTCAGCGACACGGTCACGGGGATCTCGAGGGTGTGCTGGGGGCAGTCGTGCTGATTGCGGAGGATCCGCAGGCCGGTGGCGGCTCCCATGGGCTGCACCTGGAACGCCCGCCTCACCGGAGGAGTGTCGATGTCGAGGGTCAGCTCAGCGAGTCGTGCGGCCACGGTGCTGGGGGCCACGCCGAAGGTGTCGTCGTCGGGCGCGACGTCGACGAGCTCCAGCTCGCAGGAGCCCTCGACGGGCGGTAGGGGCGATGGTGCGAACCAGGGCTCCGCCAGACACGCGCTCAGGGTGACAAAGAAGACAGATCGCACGAACCCTCCGGGCAGCCGCGCCCGAGGGTCATGCCCGCTGCTCGGGCGGTCCGTCAGGCGTTGACGATCAGCGAGGCAGGGTGAGCACCGGTGTGGCCGCCTCGGTGGGGGCGGACATCAGCGAGAACACCGTGGTGAGCATCCCGAACGTGCGCTTCGACGCGAGATCGGTGTCGTCGATCCAGAACCACCGGTCCAGGTAGGGCACGCTCACGTAGGCGTGGTCTGGTGGCTGCTCGCCGTGGTGCACTGCGATCAGCGGCTGTCGTACCGGCAGCTCCACCCCCAGATCCCGGGCGCGCGCGTCGTCGGTGGGCGTGTGCACGCCGTGGCTCAGGTAGAACAGCGTGTTCATCATCGACCGGGTGACGATGGAGATCTCGTCGGGCCGGGGGGTGACGGTGTGGCCGCCCACCACGTAGGGCGGTGGGGCATCCCCGAGCTGCAGCAGGCGGCGCAGCTCCGCCGCGTCCTCGGAGTCTCGATCCGTCAGACCCAGCACCGGCCCCTCGGCACCACCCAGCTCGACCTGTAGTGCTCCCGTGCGCTGCAGCTCGCTCAGCAGGCCCACGATGCGCGTGAAGTCGCTGGGTTCCGCCGCGGCGGCGATCACGGGTGCTCGGGCTGGTCCCACCTGGGCGACCACCACCGGGAACACCAGATCGAAGGGCCAGCCGCCCTGCACCAGGAGCATCACCAGCTCCGGCGGCAGGGGGGCGGCCAGGCGACGCACGAACTCCTCGCCCGATAGTGGAGAGTAGGTGATGGTCGGCGTCTCCGTGACGGCGATGCCAGCCGACAGCCCACCGCTGGCGATGGGGGAGAAGGCGCCCTCCCCGTTGAGGTTGGCGCCTGCCGAGGCGCCTGCGTTCCGGGAGTAGGAGTACGTGGTGACCACGCTCACGGGCTCCAGGAACTGCACGGTGTGGGCATAGCGCAGGCGCACCAGGTTCAGCAGCATCTGCTCGCTGCTGCTCTGTGCCACGGCCTCGTTGTAGTGCGCACGCACGGTGGGCAGGCTGCGAGCGCCGAGGCGGGTGGCGCAGCTGCTCGACGCCAGCGCCAGGAGGAGCAGCCACCAGGACAGGCGTGTTCGAGGGGACCGACGATGTGCCATGGGGGGGCTCCGGAGCGGCCAGCCATTGTGGCATGGCTGGTCGCATCGGAGCTGCACCGTTAGCCCCTGGGTATGCGGAGTCTCTGCACCATCGCTCCTCGACCGTGCCCCCACCACTCGGGGTCCGAGGAGCAACTGGCTCCCTAGCTTGCTGCGTGATGCAGCCTTCGCACCCCGAGATCCTTCGAGGACTCGGGGGATCTCGGTGTGTCCATCGACCACGGAGATCCACATGGACGTCTCGACGTTGCTCGGAACCACCCTCAGGCAGACCCCCGCCGATGCGGCACCGGTGGGGCACCAGCTCCTGCTGCGTGCCGGCTACGTGCGACAGCTCGGCAGCGGTCTGTTCAGCCTGCTGCCGCTGGCCTGGCGCGCGATGCGCCGAGTGGAGCAGCTGCTGCGCGAGGAGGTTCAGGCCATCGGCGGCCAGGAGCTGTCGCTGCCCGTGGTGCATCCGGCGGAGGTGTGGCGTGCCTCGGGTCGCTGGGACGCCGTCGGCTCGGAGCTGCTGCGCTTCGCGGACCGCCGCGGGGTGGAGCACTGCCTGGCGATGACCCACGAGGAGGTGGTGGCGAAGCTCGTGAGCAGCGAGGTGTCGTCGTGGCGCCAGCTGCCCCAGCTCGTCTTCCAGATCCAGACCAAGTTCCGAGACGAGCCCCGCGCCCGGGGTGGTCTGATCCGCGTGCGCGAGTTCGTGATGAAGGACAGCTACTCGCTGGACCGCGACGTGCAGGGCCTGCACAGGCAGTACGAGGCCCACCGTCGCGCCTACCTGCGGATCTTCGAGCGCTGCGCCCTGCCGGTGGTGGTGGTGGCCAGCGACACGGGGATGATGGGGGGCGACGAGGCCCACGAGTTCATGTTCGTCTCGGACGTGGGCGAGGACCGGCTGGCCCTGTGCGAGGCGAGTGGCTACGCCGCGAACCTCGAGGTGGCACGTTTCCGCAAGGAGGTCGTGGATCACGGCCCGGTCCGCCCGCTGCGCAAGGTGGCGACGCCCGGCGCGCGCACCATCGCACAGGTGAGCGAGCAGCTGTCGGTGCCTGCCCACCAGCTCGCGAAGCACGTGCTCTACACGGGCGTTCGCGCGGACGGCACCGAGGTGTTGGTGGTGGCCGTGGTGCGCGGCGACATGGACGCCAACCCCGTGGCGGTGCGCCAGCTGGCGGGTGTCGTGGAGCTCGAGGCAGCGGAGCCCGCGGCCATTCGCGCGGCGGCCCTACTGCCTGGGTTCGCCTCGGCGGTGGGGCTGTCGGCCACGCAGCGCTCTGCGCTGGTGGTGGTGGCGGACGAGCTGATCGCGGCTTGTACGAACTGGGTGGTGGGCGCCAACGAGCCCGATCACCACCTGATGGACGCGCAGCTGGGGCGCGACTTCACGGCCGACGTGGTGGGCCCGGTGGCCCTGGCCTACGACGGTGCCCTCGACGAGGCCAGTGGTCAGCCCCTGCGCGTGGTGCGCGGCGTGGAGGTGGCGAACATCTTCCAGCTCGGCACCACCTACACCGATGCCTTCGGTGCGAGCTTCCTCGACGAGCAGGGCGTGGCGAGGCCGGTGGTGATGGGCAGCTACGGCATCGGTCTGGGGCGGATGCTGGCCTGCATCGCCGAGCACCACCGCGACGAGCGCGGGCTGGCCTGGCCCGTCACCGTGGCGCCCTTCCCGGTTCAGCTCGTGGCGCTGGGGCGCTCCGCCGCCCGCGACCACGCGCGCACCCTGGCAGAGGAGCTGCGAGCCGCCGGTGTGGGCGTGTTGCTCGACGACCGCGACGTGGGGGCGGGCGTGAAGCTCACGGATGCGGATCTGCGGGGCCTGCCGCTGCGCGTGGTGGTGGGGGACCGAGGGCTCGCCCGAGGCGTGGTGGAGCTGCGGCGCCGGCTGCGCACCTGGCGGCACGAGGGCCCGGGCACCACCGAGGAGGGGCAGACCGTGGAGGTCCCGGTGGTACAGGCCGTTCCCGCGATCGAGCGAGAGGTGGCGGCCCTGTTCGCGGAGATAGAGGGCGCGTGAGCTCAGCTCCCCGACTGGGGCCCTGCGGAGGTGCGCAGCGGCCACTTGCCGTTGGCGGGGCGCACCCCCGTGGGGGCCGGGGCGCCCAGGTGCGCCTGGAGGCTGGTGGCGATGCTGCGGAACGGCGGAAGGGCGCCCACGCTGCCCGTGACCCGCAGCCCGCGAGCCTTCATCTCTCGGTTGTCGTCGTAGCCCACGTACACGCCGATGACGTGGCCGTGGCCTGGGTCGTAGCCACCTTCTGCGGGGGTCGGCAGGTAGCCCACGAAGGCCGCGTTGCGGTAGTCGTTGGTGGTACCCGTCTTGCCGCCCAGGGGCACGGCGGCTCCGTCGACGCGCACGGCGCCGCGGGCGCGCGAGCCCGTGCCCTTGTCCACCACCTTGCGCAGGATGTCCGCGGTCTGGTCGGCCACGGCCGGGTGCACCACCGGCTTGGCCACCGTCTTCGCCTCGTAGAGCACGCGACCCGAGCGGTCTCGGATCTCCTGGATCAGCAGGGTGGGGCCCACGTCGCTGGCCACCGCGGGCAGCTGGGCCCGGCCCGAGAGCATGCCCGCATACATCGCCGTCATCTCCTGCAGGTTCAGCTCCGAGGCGCCCAAGGGCAAGGAGAGCACGGGCTGCAGCTCCGTCTGCACGCCGTACTGCGAGGCCAGGTGCTTCACGTAGTTGAGGGCCAGAAGCGTGCGGAAGTCGCCGTGGCGGAACAGCACGTCGGGGGCGTACAGATCCGATCGCTTCTGCAGATCCCACAGGGCCGCAGAGGTCAGCCCCTGCAGCGTCTGGACCTCGCCGTAGCGCAGGTCGCCGCCCACGTAGACCAGCTCCAGGTCGGGCAGCTCGGGTAGCCCACCCGCGGGAGGGGCCACCGGAAGCTCGGGGGGCGTGCTCACCTTGTCGCGGTTGCGCTTGCCGCGGCGACCCCGCTTCACCTTCCTCCCGCTGCGGACCGGTGCGTCCACCGCCCATCGCTGCGACGGCGAGGGAACGTTCGAGAAGGGGAAGAAGTCGGCGACGGGCTGGTACTCCTCCCACTCCACGTGGCAGGCCAGATCCACGCCGGTCTCGGTCACGCGGACCGACAGATCCGGCGCGACGGGCCGCTGGCGCGTGGCCACGGCCTGGCGCAGCGACGCCACCTGCTCCTCGCAGTCCTCCAGCAGCGATCCGGCGTGATCGAGGGCGGCTCGACTCGAGACGGACCGGGTGATGGCTCGGCCCCGCACGGGTCGGCCCTCCGCGAAGCGGCTCGTGGCGATGCGCACGGCGATGTCGCCCAGATCGGACCGACGCACCCGCACCCCCACCTGGCGTAGGCGATCCCGGTAGGTCTCCACGGGCTCGTCGCGCTGCTGCGCCATGCCCATCTGACCGGCGAGCTTGCCCAGCTCGGGTAGGGTGAGGCGGTCCAGGAGGTGCACGAGGAGCCAGACCGAGGCGATGTTCTCGGAGCTGGAGCCGGCCCGGGACAGCGTGACCACGCCGGGAGCCTCGTGGTCGCGCCGGGGCTCGTACAGCTCGCCCAGGTAGGTGAAGGGCATGGGGTAGTTGGCCAGCAGGTCGTCGGGCTTCCACCCGAGCGTCATGGCGGCGTGCAGCACCAGGGGCTTGAAGGCCGATCCGAACTGGCGAGCCGCGCGGGTGCGGTCGAAGTCGCGGTTCGTGTTGCCACCCACCAAGGCGCGCACGTGCCCGTCCTCGAGCACCACCGCTGCTCCCTGCAGCTCGGGCACCACCTCGAGATCGCAGCGATGCTCGCCGCGCTGCGACACCCAGACGTGCGAGCCATCGGGCAGGGCCTGGGACACCTGGGTCGACGAGGCCCCCAGCGCCTTGCCGATGCGCTGTAGTGCCGTGCCGTCCACCAGGCAGGGCGCTCCCTGCACGTCGACCATCAGCTCCTGGGTGGCGGTGTGCTCGCGCACCACGCCCACGCCGAAGGCGTGCTCCGTCCACACGTCGGTGGCGGGTAGCTCGGCCAGGTCTGCTTCGCTGATCCGCAGATCGGCGACGCCCACGTCCTCCATGCGGAGCCCGAGCTCGGTGAGTCGGTGCCACAGTCCCCAGGTGGCTTCGCGCTGTACGGTCTGGTCCAGCGTGGTCACCACGGTCAGGCCGCCGGTGGCCTCGGGGTCTACGCCTGCGCTGGTCAGCACCTGCTGGAACGCTGGCGTGTCGAGGCGACGAGCGACCTCGTCGACCAAGGTGGTGGCGGCGTAGCGGAAGCTGCCTCGACGGAAGGGGATGGTGAAGCCCTCCTCGAGGAGCCGCCCGGCCTCGGCCTGCAGGGCTCGCACGGCGTCGGGCGAGCTGTCGGGCGGGGAGAGGTGGCCCGTGCGCTGGTCGCGGATGCGCTTGAGCACGTGGGTGGTGCGGGCGTGCGCCTTGATCCGAGCGGCGGCCTGCTGTGCCTTCGAGCCCTCGAAGGGGTCGAACTCTGCGGGTGCCTGGATCTGGCCCGCGACGAACGCCATCTGCAGCACCGACAGCTCGTCGGGGGTGCTGTCGAAGAAGTACCGTGCGGCCACACCGAGCCCGCTGCCCGTGCCCGTGACGTGAAAGAGGTTGGAGTACAGCGTGAGGATCTGGGTCTTCGAGGCGCTCCCCTCGAGGTGCATGGCGTAGTCGAGCTCCCGCCACTTGGCCTCGAAGGTGCGCTCCCGCCGCTCCAGCAGGTTCTTCACGGTCTGCTGGGTGATGGTGGAGCCGCCCGACACCACGGTGCCCGCCCACAGGTTGTCGCGCACCGCGCGGGTGACGCCTCGCACGCTCACGCCGGAGTGGCTCCAGAACCGTCCGTCCTCGGCGGCCACCACCGCCACCTGCCAAGCCAGTGGAAGCTGGTGGTACTCGAGGGGGAGGCGGTGCATCTCGTCGGCGATGGCGCCGATGACGGTCTGTCCGTCGCGGTAGGTGACGAGGATGTCGCCGCTGGCGGCGCTGGCGGCGAGGCGGTCCGAAGCGAGCTCGGGCGGGGCCTGGCCGCATCCGGGCGCACAGCCCGATGCCAACACTCCCCACGCCATCCAACAGAGTGCTCGCGTCATCGGCCGCTCCCAGCTGCCCGCAGTCCTACCACTGTGAGTGGCGAGATGAACAGGTACAGCACGGTCACCACGCCTCCCGGAACACGAGCTTGTTGGCATAACCGCCGTGTCGTCCACCGGGAGGACGTGTTGCGACTTGGCCGACGTGGTGGTCGGGGACGCGTGTCGCTGAGTTGTTGCGCCCCTGGTGCTTCGGCCGAGGCCTCCTCGCGAGTAGCGACTCTGAATTCGTCTGCGGTATCTTCGGCGTCCAACCTGCGGGAAGGATTGTCGTGATGCGAAGTTGGATAGCCATGGGAGGATGGCTGGTGGTCTCCTCTTGTGCACCGGAGTCGAGCGCCCCCGTCTCCTCGTGCCCCCATCGCGAGGTGTTCGTCTACGTCGACGGGGACGGGGACGGGTTCGGTACCCTGGAGGCCATCGGCTACGCCTGCTCCGTCGAGGAGGGACAGGCGGCCAACCCGATGGACTGCAACGACGCCGATCCCGACGTGAACCCCGTCGCGGAGGAGGTGTGCGACGGTCACGACAACGACTGTGACGGATGGGTCGACGAGGACTTCTTCACGGGGGTCTGGTACGTCGACGAGGACAGGGATGGCTATGGCTCGGACCAGGGCGGTGGGATCTCGTTCTGTGCGCACCCGGGGCCGGGCTGGGTGCACCGGGCGGGCGACTGCAACGATTCCGATCCGTTGGTGAACCCCGAGGCGCGGGAGATCTGCAACGGGGGGGTCGACGACGACTGCGACGGTCGTGCGGACGACCTGGATGCGGACGTGGAGCCGTCCACCCGGGAGGGGTTCTTCCGAGATCGTGACGGCGATGGCTTCGGCGATCCCGAGAGTGCCCTGGAGCGGTGCGAGCCAGCCCCGAATTTCGTCGACAACGCGGACGACTGCGATGATCGCGATCCGCACGTCAATCCGCTGGCCCCCACCGACCCTTGCGGGGACGGCGTCGATCAGGACTGTGACGGAGTGGATCCGGCGTGCTGACGGCGGCGAGCGGCGAGCGGCAGTAGCGCCAGCGACCACAGCCACGTGCTCGTGGGGGCGTGGCCGCAGAACCAGTAGGGCGGAGCGACGGAGGCAGGGCCGGGCACATCCACGTCGTCTGCACAGCCCGAGACGAGGCTAGCGTCTTGGTCGTCGCAGTCGGTGCCCTCGGCGGACAGGCCGGGATGGGTGCACGTTCCCGCCGCGTGCTCCGAGCCGCCGACGCCGTCCAGATCGGCATCCACGTAGCACAAGTCCCACCCGTCGCAGTCCTGGTCGATGCCGTCGGCGACGATCTCCTCCTGCACCCCGAGGGACGCCGGATCCAGCGGAGCGCAGTCCCCCTCGATCTCGCCGTCGCCGTCCACGTCCCACACCAGCGAAGCGTCGGGGCCGCCGTACAGGCCGATGTCGGAGCGGCTGCCGTCGTCGTCGACGATGCTGGGATCTCCTCCGTCCACGGCGGGACTGCCGGGGCTCGGACGGAAGGCGTCGTCACAACCTGCGGCTGCGCCGTCGAACTGCGGATCGGCTGTGATGTCGTCGGCGTCGAAGGGCGCTCCGTTCCAGAGCAGGTTGTGGGAGGAGGTCACGTCTCCCCACATGGCCAGATCGGGTCGGTGGTCCACGAACACGTTGTTGGTGGCTGTGAGGGGCGTGCCGGGCAAGGCGGAGATCACGGCGTCGTCCTTGACGTTCTTCGTCGACTCGGTCGCGTGGAACACGTTCTGGGAGACGTCGAAGGGCGCGTCGACACCCAGCCACAGGGACACCGTGGATTCCTGGGAGCTGGACGCGTGGAAGAGGTTGTTGCGGATCGAGCCCGCCATCGGCTTCGTCCACGCCGCGATGGCGACGTCTGCGACCCGCCCCGAGGTGGAGCCACACACCCGGTTGCCGAGCATGTCCACCGTTCCTTGGCTTGCCAGGAAGACAGCTCCTCCCAAGCCCGACGCGTGGTTGGCGTCCATGCGGTTGCGCCACAGAGCCATGTGCGGGGCGTCGTACACGGCGAGTGCTCCGCCCTCTTCGATGGCCTCGTTGGAGCGGAGGACGCTGTCATGAACGGCGCCCTCGCTGAACACCAGTGCGACGCCACCCCCGTTGTGGGCCGTGTTGTCCGCGAAGGTGGAGCGCCGGATCTCCACGCGACCGCCCGTCGCGTAGAGCGCTCCTCCTCGGCTGAGGGCGTCGTTCGCGAGGTTGCCGCGGAACGTGCAGCTGTCGACGAGCAAGGCGTGGTCGCCGGTCAAGCTCTGGAAGTCGATCGCACCCCCCGACCGCCCGGCCTGGTTGCCCGCGAAGGTGGTGCGCACGAACGAGGCGTTGCTCTCGCGAAGCGCGATGCCGCCTCCGCGGAAGCTGACCACGCCGTCCTCGAATGCGCTGTCGAGCACGGTGACGGTGCTCTCGAAGGCGAGCAGCAGGCCTCCCTCCACGCCGACGGTGTCGGCCTTGGCGAAGGTGGTGCGCAGGAACGAGACACTGGAGTCGATGACGCTGACGGTGGCTCCTTGGCCCAGGTTCGAGCCGCCCCCGATCGCCACGTCGGCCACGGTGAGGGTGGAGCGATGGACGGTCAGGGGGCGCTGCTCCGAGAAGCCCGTCAGCGACAGGCCTCGTAGGACCACCTCGTCGGCGTCTCGCACGTAGATCGTGGAGCTGAGCACGCCGTCGAGCTCGTGGTGCACCAGGTGAGTCTGCTCCGATCCCGCCCCCTCGATGACGACGGGCAGGTCGATCTCCTCGGCCACGGCGTAGGTGCCCGCGTCGAGGCGGATCACGTCGCCCGCCTCGGCGTCCGCCAGCGCGCCGGACAGGGTGTCGTAGGTGCCGGAGGGCCCGACGGTGAGGGTGCTGGCGAGGGCTGTGGCGTGAAGCGCGAGGACGATGGGCATGAGGACTCCCAGAGCCACAGCCTACTCCAGCTGCTCCCGCGCGATCCGTCCCCAGACGCCGTGGGGATCCGCCTCGGCGGCCTGCTGCCACGATCGTAGGGCTGCGGCGGTGTCGCCCTCGGCCTCGGCGGCGCGCGCGAGCAGCACGTGGACCTCGCCCGCCACCGGTGGGTTGTCGCCGGGCAGCTGCTCGAGGGCCTTCGCTGCATTGGCCTCGGCGGCCTCGGCGTCGCCCAGGGCCCGATTCGCCCAGCTCAGCGCGGCGTAGGCCTCGGCGCGCCAGCCCACGTCGAGCAGGTCGTCGGGCTCGTCGCCGCGCACCTGCAGCTCTCGCTCGATGCGCTCGCGGGTGACGTCGAGGACGCGGCCAGCGTGCAGCTCGCAGATGGATCGCAGCACCTCGAAGGGAGGCCGGCTCAGCTCCTCCACCATGCGGCTCGTCTCCTCGTCGTCGTCGTCCTGCAGCTCCATCCAGGGTTCGTGGGTCAGGGTGGCGGTGGTCACGGCGTGCAACGCCAGCTCGTGCTCCCCCCGCGCCAGGTGCACCCAGGCGCGGGTGGCGGCACCTCGACCCGAGGTGGCCTCTGCCTCGCGCAGGCGCGCCTCTGACTCGTCGAGGCGATCCATGTGGAGCAGCAGCGCCCCCTCGAGCACGTCTGCCCCGTAGCACCAGCGACACCAGCGCAGACGGGACCAGGCCTTGGCGTAGTCGCCCGCGTGCAAGGCGGGCAGCACCCACACCACCGGGGCGAACAGGTACGCGCCCAGCCCCCCCAGCCCGAGCAGGATACCGACGGCAGCCACGACGATCGCGAGGATCACTTGAGCACCGTACCCCGCGCGTCCGCTGCTTCCGTGCCTCACCTGCGGGGGCACCCCCTGGTGGGCATGCTCTTCGAGATCGCCAAGGATCCCCTGGCGTTCCTCGAAGAGGTGGCGACCCATGGCGACGTGGTGCGCACCCGCGTGGGATTCACGCACCTGGTGGTGGTGAGCCACCCGGAGCTGGTGCAGGAGGTGCTGCTCACGCACGCCGGCAAGACCCACAAGGACCGGGTGACGCGCAGCCTGAGGCTGGTGTTGGGGGAGGGATTGCTCACCTCGGAGGACGACCACTGGCGCAGGCAGCGCAAGCGCATCGCACCCTCGCTGACCCCCCGGCAGATCGCCGGCTACGGTCGCACCATGGTGGACAGCTTGGTGCAGCGCATGCCCACCGCAGGAGAGCACGACGTGCTGGAGCTGTGGTCGGAGGTGGCCATGGACGCCGTGATCCGCACGCTGTTCGGCACGGAGCCCGCCGCCGAGGCACACGAGGTGCCCGAGCTGTTGGAGCGGCTCATGGGGGCCTTCGAGACGGAGAACCGCAGCCTGTGGCGGCTGCTGCCTCGCTCGATCCCGGCGCGTCATCGGCGCCTGGTGTGGCGCACCACGGCACAGCTCGACGCACTGCTGGCGACCTTGGTGGCGCGCGGGCGGGCGGGCGCGGAGGAGCGGGACGACCTGCTCGCACGCTTGGTGTGTGCCCAGGACGACGCGGGCCAGGGCATGGGCGACGAGGAGCTGCGGGACGAGCTGCTCACGCTGATCCTCGCCGGCCACGAGACCACAGCACTGGCCCTGTCGTACACCTGCTGGCTGCTGGCGACCCATCCGGGCGTGCAGGAGCGGGTGCACGCGGAGCTGGACGCGACGCCAAAGGGGCTCCCGCGGGCAGAGCAGGTGCGGGACTGGCCCGTGCTGTCGGCCGTGGTGGACGAGGCGATGCGGCTGTATCCGCCGATCTGGGCGGTGGGCCGCGCGGTGATTCAGCCCTTCGAGGTGGCGGGGCATCCCGTCGGCGTGGGCGAGCAGCTGACGTTCTCGCCGTGGGTGATCCAGCGGGATCCGCGCTGGTTCGACGACCCGCTCACCTTCGATCCCGACCGCTGGCTTGGCGCCAAGGAGCGTCCGCGCTTCAGCTACTTCCCGTTCGGGGGTGGGCCTCGGGTGTGTGTGGGCAACCACTTCGCGCTGCTCGAGATCCGCCTGATGCTGGCGACCCTGCTGCAGCGCTTCCAGCTGGTGGAGGTTGCAGGGTATGCGCCTCGCTTGAGGGCTGCCGTCACCTTGCGCGTGCGCAACGGGGTGCAGGTGGGCCTCGTCGTGCGGTGACCACGATCGATGTCACGCGACGACGGCGCGCGACGGACCGATCGGGAGCCCATGGGAGAATGGCGCTTCGCTCGTGAAGCTGGCACGGCACGCGCCTTGCTGACTCCGTGGGTGAGGAGAACGCCGTGGCGTCGACCCTGATCGACCTGTTGGACGAAGCAACCACCCGCCCCGAGGGTCGGCTGACGTGCGTGGACGGGCCCACCTGGACCTACGATGAGCTTGCGGAGGCTGCTGCGGTCTGTGCGGGCACGCTTCAGCGCCTGGGCGTGACGCGGGGGAGTGCGGTGGTGATCCAGCGCGCCGATCCGGGGGACGTGGTGGTGGCGTTCTGGGGCTGTGTGATGGCGGGAGCCGTGGCGGTGCCGCTGCCGGTGCCCCGCACTGCGGCGGATGGGGAGCGGCTGCAGGCGGTGTGCGCGCAGCTCGACGAGGCGCTGGTGCTCGACGACTCTGTGGTGCTGAGCGACGGCGGGCCACCCGCCTCGGGGCAGTCGCCCGAGCCACAGGACGTGGCCTTGCTGCAGTTCTCCTCGGGCTCCACGGGCACCCCCAAGGGGGTGGTGCTCACCCACGCCAACCTGGTGGCGAACCTTCAGGACATGCGGCAGCGCGCCGGCATCACGCCGACGGACGTGGGGCTGGGCTGGATGCCGCTCACCCACGACATGGGCCTGGTGGGCACGCATCTGCTGATGGTGTGCGCCGGCGGGGCCCAGGTGCTGTGGCGCCCCCACGCGTTCCTGCGCCGGCCGCTGCGGTGGCTGCAGCTGGCGTCGGAGCACGGCGCGACCTTGCTCGCCGCACCCAACTTCGGGCTCGACTACGCGCTGGCTCACCTGCGTTCCCGGGGGGTGCCGGAGGGGTTCGACCTGTCGGCGGTGCGGCTGGTGGTGGTGGGGGCCGATCCCTTGGATCCCGGCACCCTGGCGCAGTTCGCCGAGTGGCTGGCGCCCGTGGGGCTGAGGTCGGGGGCGCTGTATCCGGTGTACGGCCTGGCGGAGGCCAGCGTGGCGGTGACGTTCCCGGCACAGCTCGGCGCGCCGCTGTCGGTGGCGCGCTTCGTGCGAGACCGCCTGGCGGTGGGAGATCGTGCCGAGGTGGCCTCCGAGGGCCGGGCGCTGGTGGGCTGCGGCACGCCGCTGCCCAGCACCGAGCTGCGGGTGGTGGACGACGCGGGCCAGGCGCTGCCCGAGGGCACCGTGGGCCACCTGCAGGTGCGCGGCGCCAACGTGACGAGCGGCTACCTGGGCCAGCCGGCAGAGGGGCTCGTCTCCGACGGCTGGCTGCGCACCGGCGACCTCGGCCTGCTGCACGCGGGCCAGCTGTACGTGACCGGGCGCCACAAGGAGATCGTGATCCTGGGCGGGGTGAACCACGATCTGGCGGATCTGGAGCGCCTGGCGCGCGGTGGGCGGGACCTGGACGTGGCGGCGGTGGCGGTGCACAGCGAGGGGCGCGACCAGCTGGTGCTGCTGGTGCGCCATCGCGTGAGTGCGGCCAAGGCGCGGGAGGTGACCGACGGGTTGCGACGGCGGCTGCTCGAGGCCGCGGGGCTGCTGGCGGACGCCGTGGCGCCGGTGCGTGCGATCCCGAAGACCACGAGCGGCAAGGTCCGTCGCGCAGCGCTGCAGGCCGCGGCGCGCGAGGCGCTGCGGGCGCAACAGCCGCTGGCGGCTCCCTGCGCGCTCACCGTCGACGACGTGCTGCAGCGCGTGCGCGCCTGGACGGGTGCGACGGAGCTGCAGGCGGACACCCCGCTGCTCGAGG
>JAHQVJ010000172.1 GCA_019634415.1 Myxococcales bacterium | reverse complement strand
TGATTGGCCGCGAACTGCGTTCGCAGCTGATCAGACTCGTGCCGGCTCCGCCGCCACTGTACTGATTGGCCGCGAACTGCGTTCGCAGCTGATCACGTCGCGAGGTGGCCGCGGGAGCGCCGCGCCACCACCCACAGCTGATCGGCGGCCCGCGTGACCGCCACGTGGAGCAGGTTTCGGTCGCGGTTGGCGTAGCTGGCCGGCTCCACCAACACCACGCCGTCGAACTCGAGCCCCTTGACCTGGTGCACGTTGCTCACCACTACACCAGGCTGGAAGCCGAAGTCTTCGCGGTGACCCCGCCGCACCTGGCCCGGCAGGAGCGACTCCAGCTCGGTGGACCACCGGTCGGCCTCCGACTTCGTGCGGGTGAGCACCGCCACCAGGGACGACGGGCGGCGGCTGCGAAAGGCGTCGATCTCCTTGGCGGCGGCCTCGACGGTGGCGTCGTCGCCCTCGAGCCAGGTCACGGGATGGCCGGGGCGCGTCTTGTCGAGCAGCGCTGGATCGCTGTGCCCGGACGCGGCCAGCGCCAGCTCCATGATGGGGCGCGTGGAGCGATGGCCCACGGGCAGCTCGTCGAGCTGCAGCACGTCGCCCAGGCCCGCCGTCGCAGCCGAGAACACACCCTGCTCTCCTGCGTCGTACAGGGTCTGTGCAGGATCGCCTGCCAGCGTAATCGAGCGGTGCACGTCTGCGGCGTCGAGCATCACCCGGATGGCGGGCGCAGACAGGTCCTGGGCCTCGTCCACCACGATGTGGGCGAGGGACTGGTACCAGGGAACCGTGAAGCCCGGAGTCTGCTCGGCGACGAGCTGCCCCAGGCGCAGCAGCAGGGCGGCGTCGGCGAAGTCGAGCTCTCCAGAGGCCTTCTGGCGCTCGAGGTGGGTGTGCACCGTGGGTAGCATGGGGCGCAGCGGCTGTGGCAGGTCGGCTGCGTCCACCTCGTCGAGCATGCCGAACAGATCCCGCTTGGCGTCGTGGAGTCGGGCGAACACGCGCCGCCGCAGCCCCTCTCCGTCGGAGGTGGTCGCGGCCTCGGCCAGGTACGCGCCCACCCGCGCGAGTCCGCTCCCCTCCGTGGCCTCCCAGGCTGCCGCCAGCTCCTCGGGCACGGGTAGCCAGGCCTCGAGCCGCTCGCCCAGGCGCGCCACGGCGCGCTGCAGGAGTCCCTCGATGGCCGGGTGTTGCTTGAAGGTGGCCACGGCGGGTGGGGTCTTGCCACCGAACCGCAGCGGCCCGCGGGTGCGCAGCATCCGGCTCGCCCAGGCGTGGAAGGTCGAGACCTGCACGCCCTCGATGTCGAGGTCCTTCAGGGCGCGGCGGATGTAGGTCTGCAGGGCCTTGTTGAACATCACCACCAGCACGCGGTCCAGTCGGAACCGCTGCCGGTCGTGGTAGTGCAGGTAGGCGATGCGGTGCAGGGCCACGGTGGTCTTGCCCGATCCCGCCTGGCCGCGCAGCACCACCACGCCGCGATCGGGCCGCGTGAGCACCTGGAACTGGTCGGGGGTGATGAGGGCCACGATGTCGGGCAGTGCGTGGTCCTCGGGGTCCTCGCGCTGGTCGCTGCGCTCCAGCGCCTCGTCGGCCTTGCGCAGCACGGTCCACTGGTTGCCCTCGCGCTTGCGGGCCACGAGCTCGCGCGTCTCGGCGGACTGGAGCACGCCGGCGCGGATGTCGAGGGTGCGGCGGGCCGTCACCACGCCCTCGCGCTCTCGACCGGCCACCTCCACCCAGAACTCCTCGCCCTCCTCGAACTCGTAGTAGATGCGGCTGATCGGTGCGTTCCGCCAGTCCACCACGTTGACGGGCAGCCGACTGTCCACGGCGGATCCCTTGGCGATCAGCAGCTGCCGTTGCTTGTCGTCCTCGTCGAGGACGAGGTGCCCGAAGTAGGGCGAGCCGCGGTCGAGGTCGCGCGTGCGGTGGGTCTTGTCATGGTGGGTGCGGCGACGCTCGAGCTCGTCGATGGCCTCGTCGATGGCCTGCTGCTGGGTCACGTCGTTGCACGCCTCGGCGCGCTGCTCGAACAGCGCTCGCAGCTCGTTCGACAGGGCGAGCTTCTGCGTCTCCTCGTCGTCGGCCATCGCGGCCAGTGCGGCGACCATGCGATTGCAGAGGTCGTCTTCGGCCTCGAGCCAGTCGGGGAGGGTCATGGGCGGCCTCCTATCGTCCGCTGTCGTTCGACGGAGGAGGGCCGAACCTGCACGGTGAGCATGCTGCGGACGTAGGTGTCGAACGCGTCGTGGCTATTCGGGAGCAAAGATTGCGGACCTTCGGACCGCGCTGCGCATCTCCTGGTGAGCCCCCCTGTGGGCCACTCTCCTGGAGGCAGAATGCCGCGCCAATCCGTGCTCATCTCTGTGGTCTTGCTTGCTGCGTGTGGGCGCAGCAGCGAGGTCGACGACTACATCAGCGAGCTCCCCCCTTGGTCCGAGTTCTCACCCACCCTGCGCGAGGCCCCAGCGCCCGTCGGGGAGCCCGAGTCCTTCACCGCCACTGGTGAGCTCACGGAGATCATCGACAAGACAGACGGCAGCGCGGTCACCAAGGTCTACGAGGACGTCGAGTACGACTGCACCACCACCGACTACTCCATGACCGACACGCCGAGCCAGTTCGTGAGCTACAGCCCCGATGCCGAGCTGCTCTACCCTGGTGCCCTGATCCAGGGGCGGAGCCATCGCGACGGGGTGGCCATCGGCTCCATCTTGCCCCTTCCCATCGACGATCGTACGCCGATCCGGGTGTCGATCCCAGCCATCCCGAGTGGCGACAACTTCCGGGAGATCGAGCGCCCCAATCAAGCCGAGGTGGCCGGCGGGATCGGGGAGATGGTCGGGAACGCGACCGTGGCGGACCTCTCCACGCCTTCCACCATCGACTTCCACATGGCGCGATACCACGACGAGAGCGAGTTTGCGCTATCCATCGGGATCTCGGGCCGGTACTTGGGCTTCCAGGGAAGCAGCGACGTCGGCGTCGACCAACAGCAGACCAGCACCACGGTGACGGCCCACTTCTTCGAGAAGATGTTCGAGGTGGTGGTCGAGCCACCCACCACACCAGGCGCGTTCTTCTCGGACAGCTTCACGTCCGCCAAGCTCCAGGAACAAGTGGATCTCGGCCGGATCGGACAGGAGAACCTTCCCATCTACGTGTCGAACGTGGTGTATGGCCGCATGTTGACCTATTCCGTCACCTCGTCGGCCAGTGAAGCCCAGGTGACCGCAGCACTCGACGCCACCTTCAGAACGCTCGGCCAGACTGCCAGCGTCGAGCTGTCGGCGGAGCACCGCCTGGTCCTCGAGTCGGCGGAGATCTCGGTCAAGTCGCTGGGCGGTGACTCCGACAACGTGCTCGAGCTGATCCGGTCGGGCGATCTGCGCAGCTACTTCGACGAAGGCGCACCGCTGTCCAGCGCGGCTCCGCTGTCGTACACCTTCCGCAACCTCGGCGACGGGAGCATCGCGTCGGTGGCCGAGACCACGCGGTACTCGGTGACGGAGTGCGAGGGAGAGGCGCAGTCCTTCGGCTACATCCACCCCGACGAGCGAGTCGTCTGGCTCGATCGTATGGAGGTGCTCGACGACTCGTGTGAGCAGGGTCCAACCTCGGAGATCGCGCTGGAGTTCCTCTTCACGGCCGATCAAGGAGGCACGCTGTCGGAGCTCATCGACCGGCGCAACGACCCGTGGTGGGCGAAGACTGGCGGTGTGTTCGAGTTCGATCGAGCCTCCGTCCCGCCCATTCAGTTCGCCTTTGCCGATGGCACGGTGAACACGACGTACATCAAGGGGGATGCCTGGAGGCTCGACTCCAACAACCCGGAGTACGAGCACTTCATCCCGGTGAACGAGCAGAACAACACCTGGATTCTGACCTTCGACGGAGAGGAGGAGCTCGGTGAGCACTGCCACAGACGGCGCAGGGACGTCGAGGGTCAGGGAGACTGCTGGGTGCAGCTGTACCTGTGTGTGGTGAACGGAAACGAGCAGTCCTACGACGAGCGGGGATGCGTGAACCCCGATCCGGACGGCTGCTTGTTGTAGGCAACCATCGGAAGGCTCCACCTGTTCGCCGAGCGAGCCATTCGGTAGGCTTCTCCCGCTCACGGGAGAGTCGAATGTCCGATGTGCCTCGCTGCTGCATGCTCTGCTCGGTGCTCGTGCCGTGACCGAGCCCTCCCCGCCGTCCGAGCCTGCTGGTCCCTCCACGCGCCAGGGGGTGTTCGGGCGGTTCCTCGCCGTGGTGGAGTGGCTCGGCAACCTCCTGCCCCACCCGGTGACCCTGTTCGCGCTCTTTGCCGCAGCCGTGATCGTGGTGAGCGGGATCTGTGGCTGGCTCGACGTGGCCGTCGTCGATCCGCGCCCCGAGGGTGCGAAGGGTCGTGCGGCCGACGGCATGATCGCCGCGAAGAGCCTGATGACCGGCGACGGCGTGCGGTGGATGTTCACCCACCTCGTGACCAACTTCACGGGCTTCGTGCCCCTGGGCACGGTGCTCGTGGCGTTGCTCGGCGTGGGGGTGGCCGAGCGGAGCGGGCTGCTCGGTGCCGCCATCCGTGGGCTCGTGCTGTCGGCGCCGCGCAACCTGGTCACCGTGGTCGTGGTGTTCGCCGGGGTGCTGAGCAACACCGCCTCGGAGATGGGCTACGTCGTGCTCATTCCGCTGGCGGCCGTCATCTTCCACTCCGTGGGGCGCCATCCCCTCGCGGGGCTGGCGGCGGCGTTCGCGGGGGTGTCGGGCGGCTACAGCGCGAATCTGCTCATCGGCACCGTGGATCCACTGCTCGCGGGCATCACCGAGGAGGCCGCGCGCTTCGTGGACCCCACCTACGAGGTGCATCCCGCGGTGAACTGGTACTTCATGATGGGGAGCACGCTCCTGATCACCGCCGTGGGGTCCTTGGTGACGGCGCGCATCGTGGAGCCCCGGCTGGGGACCTACGATCCGGCCCGGGCCGATGCATCGGTGGAGCGCGCTCCGTCGCTGCAGCACCTGTCTGGGGGCGAGCGCCGCGGCCTCCTGCACGCGGCACTGGCCGTCCTGCCCACGGCAGGGCTGTTCGTGCTGTTGGCCGGACCGCAGTTCACCACGCCCGTGAAGCTGCTGCCCGGGCCCACGGTAGGGGAGGTGGCCACCTGGTCTGCGAGCGAGCTGACGGAGGCGGTGGCTGCCGCCGAGGCGCAGCCCCGCGACGCCAAGCCCTATGCCGTGCCCGTCGACGAGGGGTTCGGCGGGGCCGTGAACGGGGTGACGGAGCGGATCCCGCTGTGGGGAGTGCTGCGCGATCCCACCCAGAACACGCTGATGCCGTCTCCGTTCCTGAAGAGCATCGTGGCGATGATCTTCCTCTTCTTCGTGGTCCCCGGCTTCGTGTACGGCAGGAGCGTGGGCACCATGCGCGGCGACCGCGACGTCATCGACGGGATGGCGGCGGCCATGAGCTCGATGGGGCTCTACATCGTGCTGGTGTTCTTCGCCGCGCAGTTCGTGGCCTTCTTCAAGTGGACGAACCTGGGCGCCATCCTGGCGGTGGTGGGTGCCGACGCGCTGGTGGCGATGGGCCTGGACAACGCCGGGGTGTTCGTTCCCTTCATCGCGATGTGTGGCTTCGTGAACCTGATGCTGGGCAGCGCCAGCGCGCAGTGGGCGGTGACGGCCCCCATCTTCGTGCCCATGCTGATGCACATCGGGTACAGTCCCGAGGTCATCCAGGCGGCCTACCGCATCGGCGACAGCACCACGAACATCATCACGCCGATGATGAGCTACTTCGGTCTCATCCTGGCGTATGCCTGTCGCTACGACCGAAACCTGGGGATCGGCACGCTGGTGGCCACGATGCTGCCCTACAGCCTGCTGTTCTTCGTGACCTGGGTGGCCTTCTTCTACCTGTGGGTGTTCGTCTTGGGGCTTCCGGTGGGACCGGGAGCGCCGACCTATTTCGACATCGCGGGGTGACGTCTACACAGTTTCTCCAAGCTCTCGGACTAGCTTTGGGACTCCCTCTGAAGAGGAGTTCTCGTGCGCGGTCCCTGTGTGGCGCTGCTGTTGTTCGCATGTCTGGTCGCTGCACGGAATGCGTGGGGTGTGGAGGTGTCGGGTACGGTCGTCGATGACCAGAGTCGGGCACCCGTGGCGGGCGCAGACGTCATCGTCTCGTCCTCCACGACACAGTGGCGACTCGCCACGGACGAAGCTGGACGCTTCGTGGTCGACGTTCCCGCTGGTCGAGCTCGGATCCGTCTGTTGTCCTTGGATCACCAAGCGCTCACCGCCGAGGTGGAGGTGGCCGAGGGTATGGAGCCTCTCCAGCTCTCGCTGATCTCCGCCACCTACGACGAGGTGGTGGTCCTGTACTACGAAGACCCGGATCCGGTGGTGACCAAGCGATCCGTGACGTCGGCGGAGGTGGCTCGAGTGCCCGGCGCCTTCGGGGATCCGGTCCGCGTGATCACCTCGCTGCCGGGCGCGGCCCGTCCTCCCTTCGGCAGCAGTCAGGTCATCATCCGTGGCGGCAACGACGACGACACCACCGTGTTCATCGACGGGGTAGAGGTGCCCATCGTGTACCACGTGCTGGGGTACCGCTCGGTGGTCCATCCCTCGATGGTGGCGGAGGTGGACTTCTTGCCGGGAGTCTTCCCCAGCCGATACGGCGACACCACCTCTGGGGTCATCGACATCCAGACGCGGGCGGACTGGTCGGACCAGTGGGAGACCACCGCCCAGGTGGATCTCCTCGACGCGTCGGCCTCGGTTCGTGGCACCGTGGCCGACACGGTGGGCGTCGCTGCGTCCGTTCGACGGTCGTACATCGACGCGATCTTGTCGGCCACGTCCAACGACTTCGTGCTCCCGCGCTGGTTCGACTACCAGCTCCAGCTCCAGACCCTGTGGGACTCGCCGCACACGCTGCGGCTCGTCGTGTTCGGGCTCGACGACAGGCTCGGCGTGGAAGGGAGTGACTTCGGCATCACCACCTCCACGGGGTCCCATCGCGGCGTGGCGTCCTGGGTCTACGAGCCGACCGGGCGCTTCAAGCTGTTGGTTCAACCTTCGGTGGGTTGGGACGACGATCGATTCGGCGTGACTACGGCCGCCTCCGTGGTGGAGCGCGGCCTGCGATTGGGGCTGCGTAGCGAGGCCCGATGGACGCCCAATCCCCACTGGGTCGTGGTGGGAGGCGTCCAGGTTCAGTCTTCCAACCTGGAGCTTCAGGCCTCGCTGCCCTTCGATCCCGCTGGCCCGGGCGGCTCGGCGTTCGAGACGGCGGATGCGCGCTGGGTGGCGCAGCCCGATCCTTACGTCGAGGTGCAGCTGCGACCGGCGATGCCGCGTGGCCAGCTCGTGGTGAACGCGGGGGTGCGCGCCGAGAGCATGTGGCGCGAAGGACTGGATCCGGAGCTGGGCGTGTCGCCTCGTGGCAGCGTGCGCTGGGATCTCGGGCGGGGCGTGACGTTGAAGGCTGGGGCGGGGATGGCCCATCAGATGCCTTCGACCCAGGCGTTGGCGTTCTCGGCGGACACTCAGCTCGCCCTGGAGCGGGCCTACACCGCGGAGGTGGGGTGGGAGCAGGCGCTCGGTCGGATCGCCACCTTCGACGCGGTGGTGTACGGGCGGCAGATGGAGCGCATCGCGACGCAGCAGTTCGGCGCTCCCTCCTTCGACAACGATGGGATTGGACGGGCCTATGGGCTGGAACTGTTGCTGCGCAAGGTCCCCGAAGGAAGGCTGTTCGGATGGGTGAGCTACTCGCTGTCGCGGTCGGAGCGCATCTCCGATCCCCAGACCAGCGATGACTGGCTGCTCTACGACCTCGATCAGCCGCACAACTTGATCGCGGTGGCCGGCTACGACATCGGCAAGGGGTGGGACCTCGGCGCACGCTTCCAGTTCACGAGCGGCAACCCGTACACGCCCTACGACGGCGCCGTGTTCGAGCTGTCGGACGGCACCTACACCGGGACCCTCGCCGACCAGGTGAACTCGGCTCGGTTGTCACCGTATGCGGCCCTCGACCTGCGGATCTCGAAGACGTGGACGTCGCGTAACGGCGAGGCGCGGATCTACCTCGATCTGCTCAATGTGGTGCAAGGGGAGAATCCCGAGTTCCTCCTCGATGCCTACGACTTCTCGGAGACCGCGGCGGTAACGAGCCTGCCGTTCCTTCCCTCTCCGGGGATCCAGCTGGATTGGAGGTTCTGATGATGCGACTCTGCATGTTGTGCGCGGCCGTGGGTGGATCGGGGTGCGCGCTGGACCTGCCCAACGAGGGAACCCTGGATCGGACGCGGATCCTGGCGGCGCGCGCGGAGCCAGCTCAGCCGCAGGTGGGACAGCCCTTCACGGTGACGTCGTACGCCTGGTCGCCGTCGGGTACCCCCACGGTGGTGTGGTGCGTGTCGCCGGCGTGTGATCTGTACGACCCGCTGGTGGTCGAGCTGACTGGCCTCGACTGGGCGACGGTGGTCGAGGCGGAGCGGATCGCGTGGCGTGCGTCGGCACTGGAGCTGGGGATCGTGGGGGTGGAGCCAGGGATGCCGGTGCTCGCGGTCGCGCAGCCGTCGTCGGGGAGCAGCCTCGTGACGAGGCTGTTCGCCTTCGGGCTGCCGCCCGAGGGAGACGACGTCGAGCAGGCCACGCTCACGCTCGACCTGGCCGACGGCGAGCCCAATGCCCATCCGTCGATCGGTGCTGTGCGTGTGGACGGTGTACGGGTCCTGGACGTGGTGCTGGGCATCGATGTCGACCACGTGCTCGACGTCGCGCTCGAGGACGGCTCGCTGCAGACCTACGTCGACGACGGTGGCACGGAGCGGTCCGAGGAGGCCTCGGTCCGCTGGTACACGGATGTACCGGAGGCTGAGGGCGACGTGGGGCCGGGGGGAGGTCAAGGGCCGTCGTTCCTCGACGATGGCCGCTTGGACCTCAGCGTCGACCAGGCGTTCGACGGTGTGCTCGTGGCAGTGGTGCGCGACGGTCGCGGGGGGGCGGACTGGATCGAGCTGCCGCTGACGGTGCGATAGAGCTTCCCCGACACGGTGACCTTCAGCCCTCCTTCGTCGGATCGGTCGTACCGGAGGCTCCATCCCGCACGCTTCGCGATCTCGTTCGTGATGGCCAGGCCGAGCCCGTGTTCGCGTGGTCGAGCGGGGTCGCGGGTGAAGGTCCGCTGCCCGAGCAGCGCCCGCTCGGTGTCGGGGACCCCCGAGCCATCGTCGACGACCACGAGCTCGAAGCGGTGACCCTGCGCGCTCAGCAGCACGGCGGCATGGGCCGCACCGTGCCGCACCGCGTTGTCCAGTAGATTGCCGATGGCCCGCTCGGCCAGGCTGGGGGTGCAACGTACGGGCACGGGCCTTTCGGGTAGCGATGCAGCGACCTCGACCTGGTCGACATGACCGAGTCGCTGGAACCGGATCTCGAGCCGGTGGACGACCTCGCGCAGGTCGACGACTCCTCGCTGGGGATCGAGCCCGTGGCGCAGGCGTGCCGCCTGGTGCAGGTTCTCCACGAGCGTGCTCACGTAGCTCGTGTCCTGCAGGGCGCGTCGCACCGAGTTCCGACTGTCGAGGGTGGCGTCCGCCTCGACGTCTTGCAGCGCGAGCAGCAAGGACGCCAGGGGGGTTCTCAGGTCGTGGGCCAGCTCCGCCATGTGGCGCTCCAGGGCTTCGTGCCGACGCACGAGCTCTTCACGGTCCTCGACGATGCGGGACTGTGACGCGTCGAGCACCTGGGCGATGTCGGACAGTGGGTCGCCGACTTGGTCGTCGCCGGACCGATAGCTGTCCCGACCCACCTCGACGGCAGCCTCGCGGATTCGCTCGATCCGCCGCACGAGTGGCAGGACGGTGAAGGCGTAGGTGGCCATGCCCACGACGAGGACGGCCAGGAAGGTCCCCAGTGCGAGCGCCCAGGGAAGCACTGCGCGAAGCTCGGGCGGGGGGCTCAGGGTGACCGTCATGTAGGTGCACGGCCCGTGGTGACCCATGCGTCGTACCAGCGTCCTGCTGGGGCCTCGATGCCATTGGTGCGTGTCGCCCACCTCGAGGAGGCCGATCCCGGCGAGGTCGAGGGGGCCGAGCGTGGGATCGGCAGGCTGCCCCGACTCGTCGAAAGCTCGGACCTGCTGAGGACCCACGGCCAAGGAGGACCAGGTCATGGGGTCGTCGAGGCATGCGCGGTAGGCGTCGTCGGAGATGGCTCGCTCTACCGGGAAGCGTGACTCCAGCGTCGTTCTGACGGTGATCACCACCATCAGGAAGGCGAGGGCGGCCGTCAGCACCGCTCCGGTCAGGATCCGCGTGCGGAGGGCCGACAGCCTCATGGGGTGGGCTCGAAGCGGTAGCCGATGCCCCACACCGTCTTGATGTGCGTGGCGTCGGGGCCCAGCTTCCGTCGGACCCTCGAGAGGTGGCTGTCCACCGTGCGGTCTGCCCGATGGCCCTTGGTGCCGAGTACGTGTTCTGCGAGCTGGCCTCGGCTCACGGCGCGGTTCGGGCGCTCCGCGAGCCAGGCAAGCACGTTGAACTCGTGGGCGGTCAGCTTCACGTCGAGCCCGTCCCGCCAGGCCTTCCGCGCGTCGAGATCCACGGTCGTGGAGCCGACCACGACCGTGCGACGAGGGCCGTCCTGGTGCAGGGCCAGGCGCGTCTGGATCCGGGCCACCAGCTCCTCGATGAAGAACGGCTTGCCCACGTAGTCGACTGCACCGGCGGCGAAGGAGTCGAGTCGGGCCTGCAGCTCGGTGCGAGCCGACAGCACGATGACAGGGGTCGAGACGCGACCGCGCATCGCGCCGAGCACCTCGAGGCCCGACTGCTCGGGCAGCATCAGGTCCAGAACCACCAGATCGAACGACTCGGAGGTGGCGAGGGCCATCGCCCGGGCGCCGTCCATGGCCACACTGACGTCGAAGTCGCTCCGGCGCAGGCCCGACAGGAGGCCCTGCACCACGTTTACGTCGTCCTCCACCACGAGGATTCGCGGGGCGTTCCCCATGGGCATCGAGCACCTCCGTCGGGTGAGACACCTCGTGGTGCAGATTCCGACCTGTCGTCAGCGCAACAGCCGGCTGCTCACCCCCACCACCTCGAAGGGCAGCTCCGGATCCGTGCCGAAGGCCGGCTGGCCTGGCACGAAGTGGTCCAGCTGGCTGTTGACGACGTGGATCCGGGAGCCGAGTCGCGCGGCGGTGGTGGGGAAGTCGAGGAACTCGGCGGACTCGGGGAAGGCCGTGATGTCGACGGCGTCGAAGTCGTCGGTGAAGCGGAAGCGCTGGACCTGTGGGCGTCCCCCGATTCCGAGCATCGTGTGGGAGCCCACGGTGAGCAGGCCGTCGACGCCCGGGAACGACGCGGGGGTGGCGAGGGGGAGCACGGTGCCATCGTCGAGGTCGATCCGGAACAGCTGTCCCGTCTCCGACAGCGTGGCCACCGAGGCGATGGCGTAGCGGTCGTCGGGGGTCACGGCGATGCCGTTGAGGTTGAAGCCCAACGGATCGAGCAGGAACGCCGGGTCGGTGGCGAGGACGTCGAGCCCCGTGAGGTCGACGTCGACGGTGTAGACGATGGGCGCGAAGGAGTCGGTGACGTAGGCGCGGCCGGTGCTGTCCACGGTGACGTCGTTGAAGAAGTGGGGCAGCCCGTCGGCAGGGGCCGACAGCGATGCCAGGCGGTGGCCGGTGACGGTGTCGAACACCACCAGTGACGGGGCCACGGTGGGGTCGAAGAAGGAGGTCGAGCACACGAACAGTCGGTCGCGCTCCGGATCGACGGCCAGGCCGATCACGTTGAGCAGACCGTCTTCGTGGGCCTCCTTGAAGAAGGTGACCTCGCGCTCCGCGTCGATGCGCTGGATGTCGCCGTTGGCCACGCCACCCACGAACAGCTCGTGGGTGTGCGGGTGGGCGGCGATGCCCTCGGGGTAGGTCGCGTCGCCCAGCAAGGGCACGGACGTCACGTCCGAGCAGCCCCCCAGGACCAGCGCCATCGCAGCGAGTGTGGATCGAGTCATCGAGCATCCTCCTCGGAGCCGTCGGGCTCCGCAGCTGTCATCGCCTCTGCGGATTTGCGGGGCTACGGCAGAGTTCGCATAGAAGTCATGCATTGGTGCATTGATGGGAGAGTCGATGGACTGGGACGACCTGCGCTACTTCCTGGCCGCCGTTCGAGCCGGCTCGTTGACAGCGGCCGCCACGCAGCTCGGCGTGAACCAGTCCACGGTGAGCCGTCGCATCCGGGCGCTCGAGGACGAGCTCGGCACGCCGTTGTTCGTGCGGGGTGCGCGCGGGCTCGTCCAGTCCGAGGCGGCAGCGGCCGTCCTGCTCCACGCCGAGCGGGTGGAGGCCGAGGTGGGCTTGCTCTCGCGGCGGGCGTCCGGCCGGGACCTCGAGCTCGAGGGCACCGTGCGGATCGCCACCGCGGACGTGCTCGCCGAGTGCCTGATCGAGCCGCTCCACAGCTTCGCGCAGCGGCATCCTCGGATCGATCTCGAGGTCTTCGCGGCGAATGAGGTTCGCAGCCTCGACCGCAACGAGGCCGACCTGTCCGTCCGCGGCAGCCCCGGCCCGCCTGGAAGCGCGGTGGGTCGACGGATCTGCGAGATCTGGGGCGCTCAGTACGTGGCCGAGGGCACGAGCCCCTCGCGCTGGATCGGCTGGTCGGGCTTCATGAGGCGGCTCGACGTCACGCCGGACGACGTGCCGGTGATGGCGCGCTTCGACTCGGCGCGCCTGCAGGCCCGGGCGGTGGCCTCAGGCCTCGGTCGCTGCATCCTCCCTTGCTTCGTGGGCGATCGGACTCCGGGGATCGAGCGGGTCCCGGGCACGCTCGCCGCGACCACCTCTGCCCTGTGGGTCCTCACCCATGCCGATCTGCGACGCTCGGCACGCGTGCGGGCGCTCCTGCAGCATCTCGCCGGAGCACTCCGGGAGCAGGCGCCGCTGTTCGAGGGGCAGGCTCCTCACCGGCTGGATGTCAGGTGACCCATTCTTCCCGCGCGGTAGTCGCGCCACGCGACCTCGATCTCCTGCGGGTCGTTCATGACGAAGCTGACGGGGTGCAGGATGCCAGTTCTCGGCTGTGGGACAGCATGGACGAGATCCTTCGGGGTTCGCTCGGCCATGGTCGTGCTCCTGGTGTGTTGTGGGTAGGCGGGGAGCGGACCGAGCGGGAGGTCCGGAATCGGGACACGCTGTCTCGTAGTGGCACCATGCGCGCTGTCGGTGTGACGCTACTTTGCCGACATGCAACAGGCCCTCGCTACAAACCGAGGCGCAACCATACTCGCCGCGCCCCGCGCGGTGACGTTCGTGATGCACCGCCAGCACAGACCAGCTGGCTCGCATCGACTTCCCTCATCGTTCGTCTGTAGGCAGGAGGTCTCCATGTCCAAGCTGACGGTCACTGGCGTTTCTCACGTGGGCATCCGCGTGCACGACCTGGAACGGTCACTTGCTTTCTACGAGCTGCTCGGATTCGACAAGACGTTCGGTCCTGGTGGGCCCGAGCCCGTCGCGATTCTCCATCACCCCGCCGGGATCGAGATCAACCTGATCCTGAATGCCCCTGAGGCCGATGTTCCGAATCCGCTGATGGACGTGGCCACCAAGCAGCCCGGCTACACCCACATGGCCCTGTGGGTCGAGAGCGTGGATGCCGCCGAGGCGGTGCTGGAGGCGGCGGGCTTTCCGCTCTCGGGCAAGATGACGGTGCCGAGTGGCATGCGCGCGATCTTCGTGCGCGATCCGGATCGCAACGTCGTCGAGCTCGACCAGCCGCCTGCCTGAGCGTCGTGCGGCGAGACCTGGGAGCGGGGTGTCGAGCATCAGACAGGTGCCGGCCCTTGCCGGTCGGCTGGGTCTGCTTAGATAGTGAATGAATGGTTCATTCACTATGACCTGGGAGCACATGATGGCTGGACTCGTATGGACCTGGCTCGCGTCTGTTGCGGCGGCTGCTGGACCGCAGCCCGCAGCGGCGCTGGTGGTGCCCGGCTTCCCCGGGCAAGGAGAGGCGTTTGCGGACGTCGTCGAGGCGCTGGAGGGAAGGGGGCAGCGCGTCGTGGTTGCTCCGACCGACCGGATGGACCCGGTGGAGGCGAACGCCGAGGTGGTGGTCGCCGAGCTGGCCGCGCTGTCGGGCACGGAGCTGGTGATCGTGAGCTTGGGCCGTGGGTCCCCCGAGGTCGAGCTGGCGCTCGCGGAGGCCGGCGACACGGGCCACGTGGCGGGCTGGATCAACATCGCGGGGTTGCTCGAGGGCACCCCGAAGCCCAGTAGAGCGCTGGGCCCCAAGCGGGTGCACTCGGATGGGATGGGATTCCTCGTGGTGGAACCGTCCCTCCGAACGGTGCGGTCGCTGCGAGAGAAGGTACGTCGTGCTGCTCGCGCCGACCTCGAGGTGCCCAGCCACATCCCTACGGTGGACTACGTGGTCCGGCCGGCGTCGACCGCCGACCCGAGCGTGCAGAGCCAGCGGACGGGGGGCGACGTGGTGTGGGCCGATGCCCTCGACTACGATGCGCTCGGAGGGATCACCCTCCAGCTCCTGGACGTTCTATGGCCCGACCCATCCCCGCCGACCGGTTCGCCCAGCTCCTCGATGCGGCACTAGAGGTCTTTGCGGATCGGGGCGTGCATCGGGCGCGCATGGCGGACGTGGCGCGCGTGCTGGGGATGTCCACGGGCACGCTCTACAACTACGTGGAGAGCAAGGACGCGCTCTTCTACCTGCTCCTGCAGCATGCGCTGCAGGAGGCGCCGCCACAGCTGCCGGAGTCGCTCCCGATCCAGACACCCGAGCGCGACGTGTTGCTGGCCACGCTCGACGAGAAGGTGCGGTTCTACTCGAGGTTCGAGGGGCTCGAGCGGGCGATCGCCCAGGCGGAGGTGGCGGATCCACGCGGTGAGTTCGTGGACATCGTGACCACGCTGTACGACCGGATCTCGTCGAAGCGCAAGTGGCTCGACGTGCTGGAGCGATCCTCGGAAGACTCTCCGGAGGTCGCCCACTTGTTCCTGGTGCGGGTCAAGCAGGCGACGTGTGATGCGCTGGCTGCATGGCTGGGCCAGCGCATGGCCACGGGTCAGCTCCGAGCGGTGACGACGCCGGAGATGGCGGCTCGCTTCGTCATGGAGACCCTGACGACCTTCGGCCGTCGCTTGCCCCGCGATCCGAACCCGGAGCGGAACCCGCTGCCTGCAGAGGAGATGGGGGACGCGGTGGTGAAGCTGTTGGTGAGCACCTTCGTGGCTCACCCCTCGAGCTGAGCGGCGAGGGCGTCGGTTCGCTCGCTGGCTCGCTGATAGGCCTCTCGCGCGGTGCATCGCGCCAGGTAGGCGTCGAACGCGGGGCGTCGCTCGATGTGGGGCATGAGGCGTGTGCCCCACTCGAGCTGGGAGCCGAGGTACACGTCGGCCGCGGAGAACCGCTCGCCGAGCACCCACGGCCCCGGCGTGATCGCGGCCTCGATGGTGTCGACCACCTGCTCGAAGGTGCCGTAGCCGATGGCGCCTCGCTGCTTGTCCCGAAGCTGGTCGTTCTCCTTGTCGAACATGGCGTGCTCGATGCACGCCGCGGCGAAGAACAGCCACCGGTAGTACGCGCCGCGGTCCGCTGGGGCGGGTGCGAGCCCCGCCTCGGGAAAGGCGTCGGCGAGGTAGGCGCAGATGGCAGGCGCCTCGGTCACCACCACGTCGCCGTGCACGAGCGTGGGAATCTTCCCCATGGGGTTGAGGGCGAGGAAGTCGGGTGTGCGGTGCTCGCCGAGTGGTACGAGGCGTGCTTGCCAGGTCTGGCCGGTCTCCTCGAGGGCCCAGTGTGCGATGCGCGCTCGGGAGAAGGGGTGGGTGTAGAGCACCAAGTCGGACATGGGACCTCGTGCCGACGCTACCACAGGATGTAGCTCGGAGGCGACGAACCACTGGTTCGTCATGCTGTTCAGCACATCGATACGTCGAATGGCCCTATGGAAAGTGACGTTCTGCCATAGCGAATGTGTTCCGGGAGAGTGACACTGCTTGCCGAGATGCACGACCACGATGGTCCCTCCGCCTCATGGCACAGGACCTGATCGAGCTCGGCATGCTGTCGCGTCGAGACGACATCACGGAGGACGACGAACATGATCCCACGAACGCTCTGGCTCTTGCCTGCTCTCGTGGCGTGCGGTTCGGTACAGACCCACAGTCTGGCCCCGTTCGCGCTGGACAATCCCCGCAGCATGCTCTGGTCCGAGCTGGAGGACGATGGATCCAACGAGGGTGCGGCACTCGTGGTCTTGTCGAGCGAGAAGATCGACTGCGCCACCGTCGTGGACAAGCCCTTCAACGAGGCGATCTTCGACGGCACGCGGTCGGGCACGGGGGTCGTGGTGTTGTTCACGCAGTCGACCAACCAAGGATCGCTGCCCGCGTGGGAAGGCCCCTGGACTCGCCTGGGCGCCGTCGTTCCCAGTGAGGCGAAGCCAAATGCGGGACATCGCCGGATGGAGCTGCTGGGCTTTGCGGACGGGCTGCTCTACGAGGTGCCGTTCGAGGGGATGCAGGCAGAGTTGTCTGATGTGGACGACGTGGTGCGCGGTGCCTTCGACTCGCAGTGGTGGTCGGGCGGGTTCAAGGCGGATCGCTGCGGTGAGTTCTCGAGCGGCAGCGCTGGGTACTGATCAGTCCAGGATTATCTGGGATTAAGAAGTGGGAACGCCTGCTGTCACCTACTTCCCCGGTGTGCGAGCCGCACTGGAGGAGTCCGATGAACACGCTTCCCTTCATCATCTTGTGGGCCACGGCCTGTGGCGACCAGCAGCTCGAGGCCCTGCCTGACGACGAGGTCGAGCTGCCCGAGCTCGAGTGCACGGTCTCGGCAGACTGTGCCGAGGGGGAGGGGTGCTGGGTCGATCCCGTCGCCTCCACTGCGCGCTGCGTTCCTGCCTGCGAGACGAACGACGACTGCCCTGGTGAGCAGCTCTGTCGCACCATGTTCGAGACCCGGGCGTGCGTGGATCCGCTGCCCGAGCCGCCGCCGCCCCCCGAGCCCGATCCGGAGGACGGCCTACCGGTGACGCCTGGCGCCGTGCAGTGCTTCGGAGCGGTGAACGGCTCGTTCGACCTGCCGTTCTCCGTCCCCACCGACGCGACGTCGGTGATGGTCGTGCCCTTTGCGCCGGACGGTGGCCAGGTGGCGCTGACGAACCTCGTGCCGCCCGCGGGGGTCGAGTTCTCCCCCGATTTCCTGGACGAGGCGTTCTTCCTGGGGACGTCCGCCTCGCTCCTGGGATCCGTGGGCCCCTTGTTCCTCCCACAGTTCCCGAGCGCCGGGGATGCCCTCGTTCCCGGGGATCACACCCTCGTCGTGGATGCGGTGACGGACGACCTGTGCGTCTACACGCTGGTCGAGACGGCTGCCGCGGGGCGGGTCGTCGACATCAACCTGATCTTCGTGGGCCTCGACGACCTGGATGCAGGCTCCGCCGCACAGGACGCCGATCTGGCCAGCATGCTGAGTACGTTCGTGGACATCTATGCGGCCGCTGGCATCGAGATCGGCAACGTCTTCGCGGTGGACGCGCCGCCGCAGGTGGCCTCCGAGTTCGCCATCATCGAGACGGACTCCGAGATCGCGGCGTTGGTGGCGACGTCGGAGCCGCCTGGCCTCGACGACGAGGCGTTGTTGAGCGTGAACGTGTTCCTGGTGGCGGAGATCGCGCTGGCGCAAGGCAACGTGCTGGGGATCTCCCAGGGGATTCCAGGGCCTGCGGGGTTGCACGGATCTCCGGGTAGCGGGGTGGTGGTGACGGCAGAGAACCTGCGCTTCGCAGGGGGCGGCCCGTTCACGGGGCAGGTGATGGCCCACGAGGTCGGGCACTGGCTCGGACTGTTCCACACCACCGAGACCCGCGGCACCGTCGATCCGATCCCGGACACCCCGGGGTGCCTCGACATCCAGCAGCGGGTGGGGGCGCAGATCGACGGCTGTCCAGATCGCTTCAACATGATGTTTCCGTTTGCCGACCCGGCCGCGCAGACGATGACGACGCAGCAGGCGGACGTGCTCGTCGCGAACCCGGTGACGCGGTGATCGCGGTGCTTCTCGGCCTCGTGGGGTGCGGCGCCGCAAGCCCTCCCCCAGGGCTCGTCGTGGACCTGTCTGCCTACCACGAGGTGCCGACCCTCGAGGCGCTCGACGAGCGCTACCCTGGGCTTGCGGGGCACCTGCAGCACGTCGCCATGGACGAGTCTGCCATGCCGCACGTGCGCACCCGCGCCTGGGTGTTGCTCGCAGCCACCCCCGAAGGGGTGGACGTCGCCGTCGACGCAGCCACGGGCAACGCGCTGCCGGGCGCTGTCCGGTTCAAGATCCTGCGGCAGCTCGCGGCCTCGGAGCCCACGGTGGCGTCGGAGGTCCTTGCAGACGTCTGGTGTGACGCGTCGAAGGTCGTTCGACTGGGAGCCCGTCGACTGGCCGAGTCGTTGGCTGCGGAGGGGGCCGAGGTGCCCGAGCGCCACTGCGAAACGCCTTCGAATTAAGACTGATTAATTGGAGGGAACCTCGGCTTCTGGCCACTGTGAAGGCACGGAACAGGAGCCGAGACATCATGATCATTCTTCGCAGAGCACCGATTGGGTTGCTCGTGACAGCCCTCGCAGCCGGGTGCGGTGGGGATGCCCCCACCGAGCCTCCCGACCCCACCGAGACCGAGACCGAGACCGAGACCGAGCCCACGGAGGTTCCCTTCGAGGGCTTCTTCCAGAGCAAGTCCGGAACCACGGCGTTGGCCGCGGACGGCAGCTGGGTCGCGAGCACGAACCGCGACAGTGCCAGCATCACCTTCTTCCTCTTCTCGGAGCCAGGAGCCCTCGGCAGTGCGTCGACGTTCACGCTGTCGCTCGGCGGCGAGTCGTCCGAGGTCTCGTCGATCGTGCGAGGCCACGACGACAGCTACCTGCTCGCCACCCTTCAGTACGACCAGCGGGTCTGCCGGGTGCACATCGTGGACGGCGTGCCTGGGGTGCCCACGTGTGCGGGCACGGGGTCGGAGCCTACCTCCGTGGTCACGAACGCCACCGGATCACGGGTCTTCGTGGCCAACTTGGTCGATGGATCCATCTCGACCTACGACCGGTCGCTTCAGCCGCTGGGAGATCTCGACTTCTCGGACGACAACGGCGAGACGGGGGTGAATCCCTTTGCCATGCTCTACCTGAAGAAGGAAGGCGCAGACGGCAACCTGTACGTCACCGACTTCTTCGCCGAGCGCGTGCCCGGGGCCCAGGAAGGCAGCGACACGGGGCGCCAGGGTGTGGTGTACAAGCTCGCCGGGGATGCCGTCGACGCGGATGGCGCCACGAAGATCGTGCTGCCGCCCCTGGAGGAGACGGGGTTCCGGATTCCGAACGACGTGGGGGCCTGCGCCGAGGATCCGGACGCCGCGGGCTGCGCGAACGACACCTCTGGGGCGTTTCCCAACCAGCTGTCGAGCCTCTTCTACGATCAGGAGCGCCTGTTCGTGACGAGTACCTGTGCGAGCCCGCGCGGGGACCTTCGCTTCAACATGAACCTGCACAGCTGCGTGCACGTGATCGATACCACCACCGACCAGGAGATCCCCGCACTGCGCCTGAACATCCAGGAGCGGATCAAGCAGCAGCAGGACGGCGCGGACAAGCTGTTCTGTACGGTTCCCACGGACATGGCCTGCGTGGACGACACCCCGTTCTGCTATGTGACCTGCGGATCGTCGGATCTGGTGATGCGCCTCGACTACGGGGAGTTCACCTCGGCAGCGTCGGTCGAGGCGGGGCTGCCTGACGTGAAGAACCTCCCGACGGGCAAGTTCCCGACGGGGATCAGCATCCTCGACGATCTGAAGCTTGCGCTGGTCAACAACGAGAACAGCTACGACGTGACCACCCTCGATCTGAACGCCCAGACGCCTGTGTCCGACACGCCGAGCGCCTCGCTGCCCGATCCGGACTCGGTCGAGGGCCGCCTGCTGCAGGGCAAGGACTTCTTCTTCACGGGGCGCGGCCGCTGGTCGGACGCGCGCTGGAGCAGCTGCGTGGGCTGCCATCCCCGGGGGCTCACCGACAACGTCACCTGGCACTTCCCGACCGGGCCTCGCCAGACGGTGAGCATGGACGGCAGCTTCAGCAAGGAGAACGTGGCGCCGGACGGCTTCGGCAATACACACGGCTTCGCCCAGATCGTGGACGCGCTCGAGGCCTCGCGAGAGTTTCCGCAGCGGATCTTCAACTGGACGTCCGTGCGCGACGAGGTCTCGGACTTCGAGCTCAACACGCGGGGGGTCTCTGGCGGGCTCGGCGCCATCGTGGACGCCGACGACGTGCCCATCGATCTCGCGGGCGGCAACGAGGACCAGGATCACCTGGTGGACGGCGGCATCGGCAACAACGCCAACAACCTGGGCTCCACCACACAGCTCATCGACGCGCTGGACACGAACCGCGATTGGGACGAGATCACGGAGTGGGTGAAGACCATTCGCTCCCCGCGCGCCAAGACGAACGTGGCGGGGAACGTGGCGAATGGACGGACGCTGTTCAACGACAGCTTCAACTGCGATTCCTGCCATGGGGGCGGATCCTGGACGAGCTCGATTCGGTACTACACGCCGACGCTGGCGACCGAGGAGCCTGGCTCGGCCGTGTCCGACGACCTGCGGCAGATCCTGATGTCGGAGGTGGTCGAGGGCAAGAACCTCCTGCTGGTGGGCAAGACGCCGGTCTTCGACGAGCAGAGCACCTGCACGACGGACGCGGACTGCCTGGACGTGTTCGACTCCTGCGATCCCGACGTGGGCCAGTGTGTGAGCCCGCTGCTCGGCAACGAGTTCTTCGCGAGCTTGGGGCGGCCGATCACCCAGCACGCGTGTGTGTTGCGTGACGTCGACACCTTCGAGAGCCCGACCTTCGCGCAAGGGGCCCTGGAGCTGCGGAAGAACATGGTGACGGTGGCGCAGGGCGACGCGGGCTTCAACGTGCCCTCCGTGCTGAACCTACAGCTGGGTGCTCCGTACCTGCACAACGGACGCTTCGAGTCGCTGTCGGCGCTGCTGCTCGACACCGACGACACGGCGCACGTGGCGGCGGGATCTGCGGTGGTGGACGACATCAGCGCCGCGGACGCGAGGGACCTGGTGGCCTACCTGTTGAGCATCGATGGCTCGACGGTGCCCCGGGTGTTCCAGGCGGCCGACGTGATCTGCGACCCGCAGTAGCCTGACGGGTCAGGCGGGGCCTCGTGGCGGGTGCTGTTAGACCACGCCGAGCTTGCGCGCAAGGCGTTGCACAGTGCCCTGGGTGCGCGTGGTCCCCACCCCGACGATCTGCTCGATCGCTGCGACGTCGAGCGGGCTGTCGCTGATGCCGCTGGTGGGTAGCCAGAGCCAGTGCGCCCCGACCACGCGGACGCGGTCGGTGGCGCTGGAGATGGCTTCGGCCCGTGCTGCAGCCTCTGGCGAGGGGGCTCCGGCGAGCATGGTCACCTGGACCTTGCCCTTGGTGGGGCTGAGCTCTTCCGGGCTGAAGGGTTGGAGGAGGGCGAGCTCACCGACCTCGACGGCGGTGCGCACGAACACCGCGACCTCGAAGCCGAGGGATCGCGCGAGGCCTTCGGCGAGCAGAGCCTGGGTCTCCTGGTGATCGCCGGGGTCGAAGAGCACATTGCCGGATGCCTGGTAGGCGGAGACGTCGGCGAAGCCGATTTGCTCGACGGCAGCGACGAGTTGGGCGTTGGTGACGCGTCGTCCGCCGACGTTGATCCCCCGCAGGAATGCGACACTCTTCGCCAATCGACCCTCTGCCGCACGGTACCATGTGGGCGCCGCTCGGCTTTGTGGCAGAGCACGGCGGGGAGCTCGTGATGAGGCCGTCGCCGGAGGCCCCTACGAGGACTGAAGGGAAATCGTACGGCGACGGAGTCGCGCAGGATTCCGGAATGATCCGGCGGGACGGTGCGCGACCGTCATGCTGTGCGATCGCTGGTCATCAGCGCGTTCCGACGCTCTGCCATGCATGGTCCATGAACGCCCTCACCCTCGAGTTGGCCTTGAGCTCCGCCAGTGTGAGCACCCAGAGGCTCTGCGTGGCCGCAGGTGCGTCGAGGGGCAGCTCCATCAACTCCGGATCGGCGTGGACGTCCTGCTGCCACAGTAGGTGGGCTCCAATGCCAGCCCGGACCGCTGCCCGTATGCCCGTGTAGCCATCCAAACGCAAGACCACACGAGCGTCGGGGATCACGCTGTCGAGCCAAGCGTACGACGAAGCCGTCGGAGCGAGCGGGTCGTCGGTGAGCCACGGGTACGCCGATGGTGGCGCGTCGGAACCCACCCGATCCACCAGGCTCCGGCTCACGGCGGGCACGAAGGTCAGCTCGCAGAGTCGTCGCCCCACGAGGTAGGGCTCGGGCTGGTTGCCGAGCCGAAGCACCACATCGGCCTCGCGACGTCGCAGCGACACGCGGCCAAGGCTCGTGGAGACGGTGAGATCGATACCAGGAAAGCGCTCGGCAAACGACCCGAACAGATCCGGCCAGCCGCCAACGAGGAAGTCGAGCGTGGACACGCGCAGGCTTCCGCTGAGGGCGGCGTCGCGCCCCATCGCCCGAGCCTCCCCATCGAGGACCGCGGACTCGATCGACTCGGCGATGGCCACGAGATCGACGCCTGCGTCGGTGGCTAGGTAGCCATCGGGCGTTCGGGCGAACAGACGGACACCGAGATCGTCCTCGGCCGCGGCGAGCCGCCGGCTGACTGTGGTTCGCGCCACCCCGAGCTGCTCGGCGGCGGCTGTCACGCTGCCGGCCCGTGCGATGGCCAGGATGTGGCGGTAGTCGTCCCAGTTCATGGAGGCAGTGTCACACAGGTGCATCGATGCACGGGCCCGTTGCGAAATCGTGCGTCGTATGCAAGTCGCCGCGAGCCTACGCTGCAGACGACACACGAGGAGCATCGCGAGGACCGCGTCGTTCCTGGCCCTGCCGCGCCATCGAGGACGGAACCGACCATGAGTAGCGCCGAACAGTTCTGGAACGCTTCTGCAGGGAACTACGACAGAACCGAGGAACGATTCGAGTACATCCATCTCAAGAGCAGGGAACACGCACGAAGACATCTCGCTGCTGCTGACATCGTCTTGGACTACGGGTGTGGAACGGGTACCACCTCGTGCGAGGTGGCCCATCTGGTGAAGGAGATCCAGGCGATCGACATCTCTTCGGAGATGGTCGAGATTGCGAGGAAAAAGGCGAACGACCGCGGCATCGAGAACGCGCGCTTCGAGCAGAAGGACATCTTCGACGAGGGATACGAGCCCGAATCATTCGATGTGATCTTGATGTTCAACGTATTGCATACCATTCCCGATCCTGGGAGGGCGATGCGGAGGGCACACGAGCTGCTGAAGCCTGGAGGATTGGTGGTCTCCGTGACTCCCTGCTTTCGGGACAAGGCCTCCCTCCTGGGTCGAATGCAGACTCTGCTCGTTCGAGCATTGTGCGCGACTGGCCTGATTCCGATTCCAATCCGAAGCGTCGGGAGCGCTGATCTTCACCTGCTGGCCGAGAGCGGCGGCTTCGAGATCGTCGACACAGAGGTGATCTTCAAGGGAATATCCAGCTATTTTATGGTAGGGAAGAAGACTCCTGCCGACCAGGCCTTGAGTGCGATCTGACCAAGATCCAACCTGCCGGCCTGGACTTGATGCCTGGTCGCACGCGATGGCTGGCGTGGTCTGTGCGGCGATTGCATGATGGTATC
>JAHQVJ010000171.1 GCA_019634415.1 Myxococcales bacterium | reverse complement strand
CCAGCAGCTCGGCAGGGAACGCCGCTTCCCAGTCGGTCAGCGTGACCTCCCCCGACTCCACCACCCGATCCACGAGGTCGGCTTGGAGGGTGGGCTCGGCGCCCATGGCGGCCCCCAGCGCCAGCCCGGTGAGCTCGTGGGTGATCTGGGCGCGCAGCTCGGGCTGGTCGCGCAGGGCCTCGAGCCGATCCAGGGTTCCCCACGTCGAGCGGGTGAGCCCCGGCTCCCACCACGGTCGAGGGTGCTCGCCCAGGTACCCGAGCAGCTCCAGCAACAAGCTGGCTTCCGGCGTCTTGGCGATCCGGTCTCGCAGGCGGGACGCATCGTCGGGCTTCTGTTTTGTCGTGTCGGCCATGTTGAGGCCGTAGCACGGTGGGTGCGAAACCGAAATAGACTGACATGTCAGTCCATCTGAGGTAAACCCGGACGGCATGTCGGTGCCGTTCCGAGGCGAAGCGCTTTCCTGGTGCCACGTGGGTGGTGTGGTGGAGGTGGAGCTGCATCGCGCTCCCCTCAACGAGATCGGTAGCACCACGCTGCGGGAGCTCGAGGTCCTCGCGCGCTACGTCGCCGACGGGGCCGGCGGCGCCCGGGCCCTCATCGTTCACTCCGGTCGGGCGGGCTTCTGCGCGGGTGCGGATCTGCGGGAGCTCCACTCCGCCATCGTGGCTCGCCGCTCCCGTCGTCGTCGTCGCTGGCTACCGGGTCGTGTGCAGCGGCGCATGCTGCGCTTCGAGGTGGGCCGGTTCGTCGATCGGATCCATGCGGTGTTCGACACCCTCGACACCGCTCCCATCCCCACCATCGCCGCGGTCCATGGGGTGTGCTTCGGGGGAGGGTTCGAGCTGGCGCTGGTGATGGACCGCATCGTGGCCGACAAGACCGCTCGGTTCTGCTTTCCGGAGCTGCGCCTGGGCATCGTGCCGGGGTTCGGTGGCGTGCCGCGCTTGGAGCGGGACGTGGGCAACGCCGTGGTCCGTGATCTGCTGCTGACGGGGCGGAGCATCGGGGCCAGACGCGCCCACGCTCTGGGGTTGGTGTCCGAGGTGGTGGGGAAGGGGGAGGCGCTGCGAGCCGCGCGGCGTGCCGCGGAGCAGGTGTCCCGCTACGACCCTGCCACCGTGGGTGCCGCCAAGGCCTTCGCCAAGCCCCTGCCGCGGCGGCGGCTGCGAGAGGAGCGGGCTCTGTTCTGCCGCATGGTGACGCGGCCCGAGGTGCTGCGCGCCTTGACGGACTTCGTGGAAGACGACGGCGTGCGGCCGTACCTGGCGCGTGCGGTGGGGATGCGATGAGTGGCGACGTGATGACGCAGCTGAAGGCGCTGGCGGTGGCGCGCTTCGGCGCGGAGGCCGAGGCCCTGGGGCCCGACGACGACCTGTTCGAGACCCTGGGGATCGACAGCCTCCAGGCGCTGGACCTGCTCACGGACCTGGAGGGGGCCTTCGGTGTGGAGGTGCCCGACTACGAGCTGCAGGGGGTCAACACTCTGGGCGGGCTCGCGCAGGTCATCGGGCAGCGACGGTGAGGAAGGTCTTGGTGTCCGAGCGCTCGGATGGACCAGCTGTCCTTCGCGGGGTCGTGCGGATGGACGTGGAGAGTCACGACTCTCTGGCGTCCCTGCTCGACGAGGCGCTGGTGCGCCACGGCCCGAAGGTGGCCCTCATCGAAGCCTCGCGGAGGCGAGAGTCGAGGCGGCTCACCTACCGGCAGGTGGACCGTGCGGCGGCTGGGGTGCTGCAGCGGCTCCGCGCAGCAGGGATCGGTGAAGGCGATCGCGTGGCGATCCTGATGAGCAACCAGCCGAGTTGGCTCGTCACTGCCATCGCCGTGTTCCGCTGCGGTGCGGTGCTGGTGCCACTGGACTTCAAGCTGGAGCCGGTGGCGCAGGCGGATCTGCTGGAGCACGCCCGACCCGCGCTGCTGGTGACCGAGTTCGCCGTGTTTCGGGTGCTGCCGGGGGAGGGCAAACAGAAGACGTGGGTGTCGGAGGTTCCCGACGGCCAACAGCTGCCGCCTCACGCCGAGCCCTTCGATGCCTTCGAGCCAGGCGCCGACGCTGCCCTCGAGTCTGTGTGTCGATCTCGCAACGATTGCGCCACGATCGTGTACAGCTCTGGGACGGGGGGGCGCGCGAAGGGCTGCATGCTGTCGCACGGGGCCTACCTGGCGCAGCTGCAGTCGCTGCTCGGGCGGTTCCCCATGGCGCCAGGGGATCGCTACTTCTCGGTGCTTCCCACGAACCATGCCATCGACTTCATGGTGGGGTTCGTGGGGCCCTTCGTGTGTGGCGCCACCGTGGTGCACCAGCGCACGCTGCGACCTGAGATGCTGCGGTGGACCATGCAGCGCTACGGCATCACCCACATGGCGGTGGTGCCACTGCTGCTGCAGGCGTTTCGGCGGGCCATCGACGATGCGGTCGCGGAGCAGCCGGCCTGGCGGCGGGGGGCGCTGGACGCGCTCACGGCCCTCAACCAGCGGCTCACGGCGCGCAAGCCGCGACCGCAGCTGTCTCGCGCGCTGCTCAAGCCGATTCACGACCGCTTCGGTGGGAAGCTGCGGCTGCTGTTCTGTGGCGGCGCCTTCGTGGAGCGGCAGCTGGCCGAGCGCTTCTACGCCTTGGGGATCCCCGCCGTCATCGGGTACGGCACCACCGAGGCCTGCACGGTGATCACGCTGAACGGGCTCGCGCCCTTCCGCGCCGACTCCGTGGGGCGTCCGCTGCCGGGGGTGGAGGTGCGCATCGAGGGCGCCGACGACGACGGGGTGGGGGAGGTCTGCGTGCGCGGTCCCAACCTCATGACGGGCTACGTCGACGATCCGGAGCTGACGGCCGAGACCTTGCGCGACGGGTGGTTGTACACCGGCGATCTCGGCTGGCTGGATGCGTCGGGCCACCTGCACCTGGTGGGGCGCAACAAGGACGTCATCGTCACCGCGGGCGGTAAGAACGTGTACCCACAGGACGTGGAGCACGCCTTCGTGAGCGTGCAGGCCGAGGAGCTCGCGGTGTTCGCGGCCAACACCCTGTGGCCCGTGCGCACCATGGTGGACGAGGAGCTGGTGGTGGTGCTGCGCCCGCGGGACGGATCGTCGGCGGATGCGGCGGTTGCGGCCGTGTTCGCGGAGAATCGCGGGCTACCCGAGCACAAGCGGGTGTCTGGCGTGTTGCTCTGGGACGAGCCGTTTCCGCGGACGGCGTCGATGAAGCTCAAGCGTCGAGAGCTTGTGCGCCTGGTGGCTCGAGGCGCCTCACGCGGCGCACTGGTGCGTTCGTGAGCGGCGGAGGAGGGAGCACACCCTCCCCGCCGCGTGGGCACCTGACTCGATCAGGCGCCGGTCGCGGCGCAGCCGGCGACGCAGGCGAAGTAGTCGGCGCCGACGGTGAGGTCGAGCAGGGAGTCGCAGTCGCCGTCGACGTAGTTGTCCACAGCGCACTGGGCCTGACAGGACTCCAGGGAGCCGTCGTCGCAGGTCGGCTCCACGGTGCCGGTGGTGCCGGTGGTGCCGGTGGCGTCGATGCAGTCCGCGAACAGGTCGGCGGCGTCGTCGCACACGGTCGCGCCGCCACAGGCGGTCAGGGCGGTCACGGCGGCCAAGGCAGCGATGCGAAGTGCGTTGGTCATGGATTCTCCTCCAGGGTTGTCTCCGGGGCGCTCGCGTCCCGGGCCGGGCAGCATAGCCAAACTGATCCTCCCGTGCCCGCCCGCGAGCGGGGGCAAGCGACGGTGCTGTGTCACGTACGGTGATCATCGTGAACGGAGCGGCCCGAGGGGGCCGAGCGGCCCACCAGGCGTCGACACACCTGGAGGCGCTGCGCGCAACTCCCGACGTGGTGGTGCACGCCACTCGGGAGCCAGGGCACGCCACCGAGCTTGCTCGGACCGCGGCCGAGGAGGGCGCCGGTGCGGTGGTGGCGGTGGGCGGCGACGGCACCGTGTACGAGGTGGTGAACGGGCTGCTCGGTGCCGAGGTCGACGCTGTGCCGGCCCTGGGCTTGATCCCCGCCGGCACCGGCAACTCCTTCGTGCGCGATCTCGATCTCGCCGATCCCGCGGCGGCCACGGACGCGATCGTGCGCGGCGCGACGCGCCCGGTGGACGCGGTGAGGCTCACCCACGCAGACGGCGTGCTCCACTACGTGAACCTGCTCTCCCTGGGGTTCTCCGCCAGGGCGGGTGCGCTCACGAACCGGCGCTACAAGCCCCTGGGGGCTGCAGGCTATGTGCTCGCGGTGCTGCAGACGCTGCTGCGCCATGGCTCGTATCGGGTGCGCTATGCCTGTGATGGGGCGCCGCCCACCGACGCGGAGGTCTGTCTGCTCTCGTTCTGCAACAGCCGCTTCACCGGTGGCGACATGAAGATGGCGCCCGACGCCGAGGTGGACGACGGGAAGCTCGACGTGGTCTGTGTGTCCTTCATGCCCAGGCGCCGCTTCCTGGCGAGCTTTCCGAGGATCTTCGCAGGCACCCACACGCGGATGGACGAGATCACCACCCGGCGAGCCGCCGTGGTGGAGTTTCCCGAGCAGCTGCCCCTGCTGGCCATGATCGACGGCGAGATCGCCACGCTGCGGCTGCAGCGGCTCGAGGTGGTGCCCGGCGCGCTGCAGGTGCTCGCGTGAGCGGGGGGGATCCCTGGGATCGGCCCGTCACGCTGGTGGATCGAGCGGTGTCGGTGGCGCTGTGGGGAGCAGGGCTCGCTTGGCTCGCGCCCATGATGGGCACCATGATGGCGGTGGCCCTGGTCGCGCGGCCCGATCGCACCCAGTGGTTGTCGCGCTTGTATTGCCGCGGGCAGGTGGCCATGACGGGTGCGCGCTGGCGGGCTGTCGTGGATCCCGCCGTGCGCGAGGATCGCAGCTACATCTTCGCCTGCAACCACGTCAACTTGCTCGACCACGTCACCATGTACAACGCCACGCCCCACTTCAAGCAGGGGGTGGAGCTGGAGAGCCACTTTCGAATCCCGATATATGGGTGGTTCATGAAGCAACGTGGCACGATCCCGGTTCGACGGGGAGGCGGGAAGGCCCAGGTTCGTGAGCTCACCCAGCACTTCGCGCGAGAGCTGCAGCTGGGGCACTCCATCCTGGCCTTTCCCGAGGGGACCCGGTCGCGGGACGGCCGGGTGCAGCGGTTCCGACTCGGGGTGTTTCGCATGGCCCAGGAGCTGGGGGTGCCCATCGTGCCCACCACCGTCACGGGTATGTACGAGGTGTTGCGTGCGGACAGCGCCCTGATGCGGCCTGGGGGCCAGGTCACGGTGTACTGCGATGCGCCCGTGCCCACCGATTCCCTCGACGCCGACAACGTGCCGGACCTCGCCAAGCGGGTGCAGGCCATCGTGTCGGCCAGGGTGGATGCCCACCTCGGGGAGCGCGATGGCACCGGGTAGTCCACTCGACGGTCGGGTGCGCCGAGGCCAGGAGAGCCGGGAGGCGCGCCGTGCGCAGATCAAGGAGCGCGCGCTGGTGGTGTTCGGTGAGCAGGGCTACCACGCCACGAGCGTGTCGGACCTGGTGGCCGCCGCAGGGGTCGCGCGGGGCACGTTCTACCTGTACTTCGACAGCAAGGATGCCATCTTCGTGGAGCTCCTCGACGATCTGGTGCGCCACCTGCGCTCCAACATCGTGGGGGTGGACGTCTCCGAAGGGGCGCCGCCCATGGAGGAGCAGCTCAAGGCCACGGTGGTGCGCATCTTCGACACCGTGGTGAGCAACCGATCGCTCACACGCATCGTCTTCCGCGAGGCCATCGGCCTGCACGAGGCGGTGGATCAGCGCATGCGTCGCTTCGACGACGAGCTGCACACCTACGTGGCGCGGTCGCTGCGGCTGGCCCATGCCTCGGGCACCCTGCGCAGCCTCGACGCGCGGGTCTCCGCTGCGTGCATCGTGGGCAGCGTGCGAGAGGTGGTCAACCGCTACGTGGTGGCCTCCGACGCCGACTTCGATCGAGACGCCGTGGCCGGCGCGCTCCTCGATCACCACCTGCGGGGTCTGCAGCCGTTCGCCCCCTCCGCAGACCTCGGATAGGCTGTGCCCTGTCTGTGGGGGCAATGTGGCGGACTCGGGGTTGCTGATCGGCTGGAACAAGGTCGTCGCGGGGCGTGACGAGAAGGCCGTCGAGCTCTGGTCGGAGATGTTGGCGTATCTCCGACGGCTTCATGCCGAGGGGCTGGTCACGAGCTTCGATCCCGTGATGCTCGGCGCTCACGGAGGCTCTCTGAACGGCTTCGTGCTCGTTCGCGGAGAGCAGACCGGCCTCGACAAGATCCGCAACAGCGAGGAGTTCTTGCTGTTCAACGTACGAGCGCAGAAGACCTTGGACGGCTTCACCGTGGTGCGAGCGCACTTCGGCGACGAGGTGGCCAGGATCCTCCGACTCTACGCCACCGCCTGATCGGAGCCACGCGTGCTGTGGTGGATGGCTGTGGCCATGGCCTGGGAAGAGCGAGGGATGGACGGCGAGCCGACGGGCCGCACGTTGGACCCTGCCCAGACCTTTCTGCCCACCGTGCCGTCCTGGTTCGACCGACGCGGCTGCACCACACCGCTGGATCTGGGCTTGGTGGCGTCCGGCACGGCCGACACCATCCGGCGCCTGCGCAGCACCGGCGATCCGATGGCCCAGCCAGCGATGCTCGGTCAGCTCGGCGTGTCGATGGACGACGTGTTGCGCACGCTCGACTTCGTCGCCCAGGTGGCGGTGGAGGATCGGGGCCAGGAGTACCAGCGGCTCAACGATCCGCGCTGGGTGGCGGGGGCCTTCGAGGCGTGGCGCTGGCTCCCCGATGCCGAGGGGGCCTCGGCCCGGAAGATCGAGGTGCCCGAGGATCAGCTGCGGATCACCAAGTACGTGGTCTACACCGTGGACGGGTCGCCCGTGCGCACCGACCGGTTCGGGACCGCGCTGTATCGGGTGCCCAAGGACGAGGTGCCGGACGGGGAACCGGGCGTGCGCGCGGCGCTCACCCGCATGGACGTCTACGCCGGGGCCTTCGAGTCCGGAGGAGCCCACGAGGGTCTGGCCGAGCCGCTGGTGTGGCTCACCCGAGACGGCTCCAACCAGGCGCTGCTGCAGGGCACCATCCACGTCACGCTGCCCAACGGCACCCCGCAGCTGTTCAACGTGCACAAGAACAACGGCATGGCCTGGGACCCCTCGATCCGGAACCTCGATCAGCAGCCCCGTTTCTGGTACTTCCGTCACGTGCGCGACATCCTGGGCGTGGAGGACACGCGGTTGCGACCCGAAGTGGCTGTGGCGGGTGACGTGTACAACGTGGGCTTGGGCAAGCTGCTGGCGCTGGAGTGGCAGGGGCCCCACGGCCCGGAGTTGAGGCTCGCGGTGATGGCAGACACGGGCGGCGCGTTCCAGCCCAACCTGTTCCAGCTGGACTACTTCGCCGGCACCTTCGCCGATCGGGCGGCCTACGACGCGTGGGCCAAGGACATGCCGACGCGCGCTCCGGTGACCATCCTGGTGCGGCGACCATGAGATGGATCCGGATCACCTTCGGCTTGCTGGTCGCCTCGCTGGCGGCCACCAGCGGCGCGAGCATCCTGGCCACGGTGCTGCCGTGGCCCACGGAGGCGGAGAAGGTCGGATTGAACGGTCCGTTCCCGGTGCCTGAGGGCCCGGGCGGGCCGCTGGCGGGCCTGGTGGTGTACCTGTCGGCGGGGCACGGCTGGCTGCTGCATCGCCGTCACCACGACGGGCCGCCCATCGCGTGGGGGCGCCAGCGAGGGCGTCGCTTCGGCATGGTGGAGGACGACTGGACGGCCGCCTACGTGGCGGACTACCTGGCGCCGGCCCTCGAGGCCGAGGGGGCGGTGGTGATCGCGCTGCGCGAGCGCGACCGCAACCCCGTGGCGGCCATCTCCGACGACGCCGACATCTCCTGCTTCGCCGAGCAGATCGCCGCGCGTGTCGAGGATCCGCTGGCCCACGAGGAGGGCTACCTGCGGCTGGAGCCCAACGGTGGCGCGATGTGGTGGCTCGAGGTGCCCTACGACGGCCACTGGTACCTGTACTCCCGCTGGGTGGACGATCCGGAGCACGATCCGCAGGCGATCTACACGGTGATCACACCGGGCGAGGTGCGCGAGGAGGTGGTGGACCAGACGGTGCACGGCGGTCACTACTGGCCGCTCGGCGACTACTGCCTGTTCGGGGGCGACATCGTGGAGGTGCGGCTCAACGGCAGCGGCGGTGGCATGCTGTCGGCGGATGCCGTGCGGCTGGGCGGAGGCAGCTTCCACATCGTGCCCGAGTTCGACGGCAAGCTGCGCGAGCACACGCAGTTCGAGGTGGCCATGCCGCACCAGGTCGACGCGCTCGGCGCGGCCCAGAGTGTGGTGGAGTACGAGTGCGGCAACCCCGTCTCCGACATGCGCATGCGGCCCCGCTGGGCGAGCTGGGCGTCTCCGGAGGGGGAAGACGCGGTGTACCTGTCGATCCATACCAACGCCAGCCCGCGCGGCCGTGCGGACGGCCTGACGGTGTTCGCCGGGATCGACCGGACCCCACCCACGCCGGCCTACCCCGACAGCTTGCGGATCGCCGACCTGATGGAGCAGCACATCCACGCGAAGGTGCGTCGGCACGACAAGGCCTACCGAACGCGGGGCGCGCGGCTGGGGAACTACTCCGAGATCTCGCCCGTGCACAACGAGCTGCCCGGCGCCCTGCTGGAGCTCGGCTTCCACACCGACCGGCGCGAGGCGGCCCGACTGCAGAGCCATCGCTTCAAGGTGGACGCCACCGAAGGGATCGTGGCGGCGCTGCAGGTCTGGTGGGAGGAACGACCGGGGGAGATGGAGCCCGAGCCGGATCCCGAGATGCCCGACGAGGCGCCTCCCTGAGGCGTCTTCTCAGGGCAGGGCGAGCCACTGGCGGCGGCGCCGGTTGGCGATGGGCGAAGCGCCCGGATCGGGCTGCACTCGCCAGCTGCGCTCGGGCGGAGCCCCCAGCGTGATCGGAAGCGTGCGCAGCAAGCCGCGTCGCGCCACCAGCAGGGTCCCCTCGGTGCCCTCGCCGAGCTGCTTCAGGCGTGTGTCGAGGATCCGCTCTGTGAGACGCTCGTCGTCGAAGGCGATGATCTCGTCGCCCGCGTTCACGCCTGCCTCGTAGGCTGGTCCGCCTCGAAGCACCTGGGTGACGGTGAGGCGGCCGTCGCGTGAGGTGGTGTCGGCGCCCAGCCAGCCGGGCGTCGGATCGGGACCCTCGCCAACGCTCGGCGGCGCGAATCGGAGCCCCCACCACTGCAGCGCGCCTCCGAAGTCCAGCTCGTCGGTGCGGTCGATGGTGGCGGCGAAGAACGCATCGAGGGGCACGCCGGCGACCGCTGCGGCCTCGGCGCGGAAGGTGGCGGCGTCGAATCCGGCGGCGTCCTCGGTCTGGCTGCGCTGCCACATGCGGCGCATCAGGTCGTCGAGGCTGCGCCGATCGGAGGTGGCTCGACGGATCTCGGCGTCGAGCAGCCAGGCCACCACGGCCCCCTTGGTGTAGTAGCTGACGTTGCTGTTGACGCTGTTCTCGTCGCGCCGGTAGTGCTTGATCCAGGCGTCGAAGCTGGCGTCGGCCAGGGGCTGCACCAGGCGGCCCGGGCGGCGCTGCACCTGACCGATGTTGCTCGTCAGCCGCCCGAGGTACTCGTCCTCGGTCATCAGGCCGGCGCGGACCAGGAGCAGGTCGTCGTAGTAGGAGGTGATCCCCTCGGCGACCCACAGCAGCGGCGTGTAGATCTCGGCTTCGTAGTCGAAGGGACCCAGGCCGGTGGGGCGGAGTCGCTTGACGTTCCAGGTGTGGAAGAACTCGTGGCTGACGTGGCCCAGCCACCGGAGGGGGTCGCTGCGCAGCGACAGCGCGTGGCGGCTGGTCAACATCAGCGTGCTGTCGTCGTGCTCGAGGCCGCCATAGGTCTCGCCCAGCACGTTGAGGTAGCGGTACTCCGGGTAGGGGACCTCGCCCCAGAAGGCCACGATCGTCTCGGTGATCCGCTGCACGTCCTCGGCCGCGCGGTCGTGATCCCACGCGCCAGCCTGGCCCAGGGTGACCAGGTGGTGGGGTACGCCAGCCACCTCGAAGCTGCGCACCTCGGGGCGGCCGAGCACGACCGGAGCGTCGATCACGGTGTCGACGTCTGGTGCCAGGTAGCGGTGTGGGTCGCCGCTGGGGTGGGGCAGCAGCGCCGTGTGCACGTCGGTCCAGCCCTCGGCGGGCAGGAACGTGAGGTCGAGGGGGCCTTGCTCCGGGCTCGCATCCTCCGGGAACAGGAAGGTCGCTGCTCCATTGAGGATGCCCATCTCGGCATCCACGTAGTTGGTGCGCACCGTCATCTCGGCGGTGTAGAGCTGGTAGCGGACGCCGACGTTGTCGCCCTCGCTACAGGGAACCTGCCAGCGGTTCTTCGAGACCTTCCGTGCCCGACGCGCGCCATCGGGCCCGAATGCCTCGAGCGTCTCGATGTGGCGGGCGTACTCTCGAATCAGGTAGGAGCCCGGCGTCCAGGTGGCCATCCACCAGGTCAGCTGCCCGCTGGCGCCGCAGCGGGCGGTGGCTCGAATCGTGGTGCGGTTCGCCTCCGCCTCGGAAAAGGAGATCTCGTAGGCGACCGAGGCCTCGCCAGGATCCAGAAGCGGGGGGGGCGGCGACGAAGCGACCGGCGGATCGGGCTCGCTCGGCGTCGGCTGGCACGCCATCCACATCAGGGCAATCATAGGCAGGCTCATACTGTGGTATCCCTCGAAACGCTGCGGCCCTCGGCTTCGCCTGCGGGCTCTCCGGAGGACGAGTGGAGTTCGCTCGCTCGGTATGGTTCGGCCGGGTGTACGGTCTGGTGGGCTTCGGTCTGCTGTCCGTGTCGATCCTGGTGCTTCATCCCGGCGCGCGCTGGATCTTCGTGGCCTTCGTGTTGGCGGAGCTCATCGCGTTGGTCACGGCCATCCGGCTGGTGCGCGGTGCTCGGCAGCCCGACCACGGGAACGTGCTGCTGCAGAACGGGGAGCGGCTGCCCCACGACGCGTTGTGGTGGCACCACCGCGCGATGGCTCTCGAGACCGTCGTGGCGCTGGGGCTCGCTGCGCTGTCGCCGCTGCTGGCAGCGCTGCAGGGACGATGGGAGACCGCCCTGGTGTTCGCGGCGATCCACCTGGTGCTGGCCTTGGCTCTGGGCACCTTCGCCTGGACCGCCTGGGCCAGCGGTCGGTTGGCGGACGGCTTGATGGCTCTGGCCGACGGCGACGTGACGCGGAGCCGGCGGATCCTGGAGTGGTGGGTGCGCCACGGCCCCCGAACCCAGCGTCACGCCTTCGAGCGCTGTGCGGCACGGGCTGCCCTGCACGCAGGCGACGTCGACGAGGCGGAGCGTCGCTTCGAGAGCACGTGGGATGGCGTGCTGACGCAGGCGGCGGTGCCGCTGGCGCGCCTTCGCCTGGGGCGTGGCGATCCGGAGCTGGCACAGGGGTGGCTCGCCGCCCGTCATCCCGAAGGTGTGGTGACCCAGCATGGCCGTGCGGTGGTGGCCGCACACCTCGCGCTGTGGCGGGGCGAGCCCGGTGAGGCCCTCGATGCGTTGGCGTCGCTGCCCGAGCTGCCCCCCAGTCACGCACGCCCAGTGCAGCTGCTGCGTATCGCGGCCCTGCAAGGGCTGGGGCGTGCCGAGGCGCGCGCCGAGTTGGCGTTGCTTCCGGGAGGCCTCGAGCGGGACGCGTTCATGGCCACGGCCTACCCGACGCTGTGGCAGCTCCTCGCACAGGCCGATGGACGGGCGGTGGCGTCGATGCCGGCGCGGCGAACGGTCACGTCCACACCACAGCCAGCGCCGCCCGCCGAGGTGCACACCGATCCCTTCGCGGCACCTCGTGCCCTCGATCGTCCGCCTGCCCGCGCGCGTGCCCCCTCTGGGGTGGTGCCCGTGGAGTGGCTCAGCGTCGAGGGGAGTCGTCGGGAGGGGCGTCGAGGGGCTCGGATCCGGGGGATCCTGCTGATCGGCGCGTCGTCGGTGTTGCTGCTGCTGGGGCTGGTGCTGACGGCGCTGACGATGCTGGAGGATCGCCCCCTGGAGCGGTGGATTGGGCTAACGGCCAGCGCGCTCGGGGCGCTGGTGCTCGGAACGGCGGCGCTGCAGATCGTGTCGGTTCGAGGAGGCTCCGAGCGCGGGTTCGTGCTCGGCAACGGAGAGCTCGTTCCCGAGGATCGGTGGTCGCGCTGGCGCTGGCTTCGAGCCATGCCCTCGCTGATCGTGGTGAGCCTGATGCTCGTCGGAGCCGTCGCGGGCGTCGGGTTCGTGGGGATCGAGGTCGCGGTGGTGTCGATCCTGGTGGCGGGGCTGGTGTTGTGGGGGGCGTCGGATCCCATCCGGAGCGGTGGGGTCGTGCAGAGCGCGCACCTCGATCCTCCCGAGGTGGCCGTGGAGCGGATCTCGAAGCGGCTGGGCTGGGGCTACCCCAGCCGGACGGCGGCCCGTGCGTGGCTCGGTCTGGCCCTGCTCTGGGCTGGACGAGGAGACGAGGCGGAGGAGGTCCTGGTGCGATCGGCCACGGCGGTGGCAGGGCCTGCGCAGCTGCTGAGCTGGTTCTCGGCGGCTCGTGGAGAAGTGGATCTCGTGCACCTGCTGGCCAGACGTCCCGGGGAAGGGCTGGGGCCTCGCTATCGCCATGCCGTGACGTTGGCCCTGGCAGCGCTGGCGACGCGGCGGGAGGGGCGCGTGCGCGACCGCACCGGACCTTGGCGGCGCATCGCCGACGAGCTGCCCAATCGGTTCGGCGACCTGCTGAGGTGGCTCGCGGACGTGGTGGAGGCTCGGATCCAGGGGCGGGATCGTCCGGAGCCACCGTCGGAGCTGTCGTGGACCTCCGAGGTCTGGCCCTGCACCGCGGATTGACGTGTACCGCGACGGCTGCCGCACCGATGGGGGTGGGGGAGGTCGAGTGCCCAAGCCGCGGATCCTCATCGCGGATCATTCGAACAGCGACGCCAGCGCCCTGTCCGTGGTGCGTCGCTACCGACGGTGGACGGTACACGACGTGGACGATCCTCGCGCCGCGAGCGGGGAGTGGGACATCCTGGTGGCCACCGAGGACGCCGAGGGTCGGGGGACGGAGTTCCTGCGACAGCAGCGTCATGCGGGCTCCAGCGCGGCGCGGATCCTGGTGTGCGACAAGACCGTGGCCGTGAGCACCCTCGCGCGCGGGGAGCCTGCACATCAGGTGGTCGTGCGGCCTGTCTCCGGGGACAAGCTCGTGGCCGCCATCAAGCGCTCCCTGCGCGTGGCCGAGCTGGTGAGGTCTCCCAAGCTGGCTGCGGTAGCGGCGGAGCTGGGCACGCTTCCCGCGATGCCCAAGACCTGGATGGCCCTCAACGACCTGCTGGGGAGCGGCCATGCCACGCTGGACGACGCGGTGGCCGTGGTGGAGCAGGACGTCGGCGTCGCGTCGCAGGTGCTCCGCCTCGTGAACTCCGGCATGTTCGGGGGGCATCGGAAGCTGGCGAACCTGTTCGACGCCCTGCAGCTGCTCGGCCTGAACCTCGTCCGCGACCTGGTGCTCTCCGTGGAGCTCACCGCCACGCTCTACCACGAGCCACTGCCCCGTGACATCTCTCCGGTGGGGCTGGATCGGCTGGCACACACCATCGCGGTGACGGCGCGGCTGGTGGCTCCCCGGGCTGCGGTGGACACGGCCTTCACGGCGGGCCTGCTGCACGTGTTGGGTCGGTTGATCTTCGCTCACTCCGCTCCGCTGCAGTTCCGCTCGGTGGTGGAAGAGGTGTGGAAGGGCCAGTCGGTCGTGGACGCCGAGCGCGAGGTCTTCGGGGTGGACAGCCGGGCCCTGTCGGCGTGGTTGCTCGCCCAGTGGGGACTGCCCCACGAGGTGGTGGAGGCCGTGCTGTGGTGTGACACACCCTCTCGGGCGCGGGGGCGGGGCGCGCCGCTGGCCCTGTCGGTGTTCGTGGCCATTCGCCTGGTGGAGGAGGCGGCCGTGCTCGAGCTCACGGGCGACTTCGAGCCGCGGTTGTTTCCCGAGGAGCTGGTGCCCTGGGGCCTGGCGGAGCAGCTGGGGCCGTGGCGAGAGCAGGCGCGAGAGCTGCTGGAGGCCACCAAGCCGCCACCGCTGGAGAATGCGGCCGCCGGGTGATGCAACGGTCGACATCCGACGTGTACGGAAGGTACACGAAGAGGGTCGGAGGTGGTCGGATGAGGCATCTGGGGTGGGGCCTGGCGGTGCTGGTGGCGTGCTCGGGGGACGGTGTGGATCTGGAGCCCCCCGGGTTGACCACGGACTGCACGGGGGCCGAGGTCTTCGTCGCAGGCATGCAGACGGAGTCCGAGCAGGGCCACATGGTGAGCCTGATGACTGCGGCCCCCGCTCCTCCCGACGTGGGCGACAACACCTGGACGATCTCCATCAGTGACGACTCGGGGCCGGTGACGGGGCTCCCGCTTGTGGTCCGCCCCTGGATGCCCCTGCACGGCCACGGACTCTCGCCCGCCACCTACGCGGGCACCGACAACGGAGACGGCACCTACGACATCGAGATGTTCGACGTCATCATGCCGGGGCTGTGGGAGTTCAACGTGGACCTGGCACCTGGCGAAGAGCCGAGCGATGTCGCCGTGTTCCCCCTCTGCGCCGAGGGGTGAGGGTGCTTCCACGCATCGCAGGGATCGTCGCGCTGGGAGGAGGGTGCGGCGGTGCTCCGGACTGCGTGGAGCTTCCGGAGGTGTGCACCCCCGAGTACACCGGCACCTACGAGGCCGTGTGGGCGAACACCGTGCAGAGCTCCTGTGCGCTGTCGGGCTGTCACGGGCCGGGAGCATCGCGAGGGGGGCTGATGCTCGGAGGCGATGCTGCGACGTCCTACGACGTGCTCGTGGGCGAGGAGTGGGTACGTGCGGGGGACGCGTCGTGCTCGCCGCTGATGGTGCAGATCGCCACGGGTGACATGCCGCCCGGAGATCCGCTGTCGGCCGCCGAGCAGTGTGCCGTGCAGACCTGGATCGAGGGGGGAGCGGAGCCATGATCATCTGGGTGTTGGTCGCGTGTTCGGGGCAGAAGCTGACGGTGGAGGAGCTGCGCGATCCCGCTGCGTGTGCGGACTGCCACCCCGATCACCACCGAGAGTGGTCGGGCTCCATGCACGCCTACGCGAGCGAGGACCCAGTGTTCCGCGCGCTCAACGAGCGGGGGCAGGAGGAGACGGGCGGCGAACTCGGCGATTTCTGCGTGAAGTGCCATGCGCCGATGGCCGTGGAGCTCGGGCTCACCACCGATGGCACCAACCTCGACGAGGTGCCCGACCATCTGCTCGGGGTCACCTGCTACTACTGCCACCAGGTGGATGCGGTGGAGGGGGAGCACAACAACCCGCTCCGCATCGCAGGCGACGCCTTGATGCGGGGGGGCATCCCTGATCCGGTGGACAACAAGGCCCACGACAGCGCCTACTCGCCGCTCCTCGATCGCGGCGAGCTCGAGTCCAGCGATCTGTGCGGATCCTGCCACGACATCGTGACCCCACTGGGGGCTCACATCGAGCGCACCTACTCCGAGTGGCAGGGCAGCCTCTTCTCGGATCCGCTGTTCGGTCTGAACTGCGGGAGCTGCCACATGAAGGGCCGCGACGGCGTGGCGGCGGACGCGGAGGACACCAAGCTGCGGCGCGTGCACGACCACAGCATGCCAGGCGTGGACATCGCGCTCACCCCCTTCCCGGAGCGCGAGGCGCAGCGAGCCGCGGTGGAGGAGCTCCTCGACGACACCGTGGTGGCCAACCTGTGCGTGCAGCCGCCCGCCAAGGACGCCACCAGCACGGCCGTGATCGTGTACCTCGACAACGCCGCTGCGGGGCACAGCTTCCCGAGCGGCGCCACCGCGGATCGTCGCGTGTGGCTGGAGATCGAGGCCTTCGCCGACGGGGAGCGGATCTGGTCCAGCGGGGTGATCGGGGACGACGAGGCGTTCGCCGAGCACGTGGCGTCCTCCCCCACGCGGGTGAACAAGCTGCACTCCACGCTGTTCGACGAGGCGGACCAGGCCACCCACTTCTTCTGGGAGACCGCCAGCATCGACGACGACGACCTGCTGGTGGCCCACACCACCCTCGACACGACGGATCCGGCGTACGTGGAGACGGTGCAGGTCCGCCCTGTGTCGGTGACGGGTGCAGCGGATCGGATCCGCATGTCGCTGAAGGTGCGTCCGCTGCCCCTGGATCTGGTGGACGAGCTGATCGACGAGGGCCGGCTGGACCCGGCCATCCGGAGCGAGATCCCCACCTTCACCCTGGCTCCGACGGTGCTGGAGTGGACGGCGGGCGCACCCGTGAACACCGGAAACCTGTCGTGCGTGCCCGAGCCCCCCGTCAATCCCGGTTAGCGTAGGCAGCGACCACTCCCTGCGGAGGTGTGTGCTGTTGCTGTTGTCGGCGTCGTGGGTGGCTCACGCCGAGCGCCCCGTGGGGCTGGATCGAGCGGTGGAGCCCGAGGCGGTCAGTGTCGAGCGGTGGGCGGACTGCGTGTCGGAGGGTGCGTGTGCCCAGGCCCCTCGCACGTCCGAGGGGCCCGATGGGACCTCCCTGGTACGGGTGGTGTTCGACCAGGCGCAGGCGTTCTGTGCCTGGCAAGGAGGGCAGCTGCCCGATGCCTCCGACATCGAGGCGCTGGGCATCAAGGTGCCCGCCCACCACCCCAGTCGGATCCACGAGTGGGTGGCCAGCGCGGGTCGGGCGGGCTTGGTGCGCGAGGCCGGAACGCGTGGGCTTCGCCCGCCGGGCCGTCGCGATCTGCACGGCGTTCGCTGCCTGTGGGAGATCCAGCCTGCCGAGGCACCTGCGCTGCCGCCCTTCGAGCCCTGCCTGCGCGGCCATCGTCGGGCGGGGCAGGACGGCACCACGGAGGCACGCGCGTCGGTGGAGGGCCCCTGGACCTGCGGGGGCCTGTCGGTGTGGGTGGAGTTCCCCGGAGCGGGGCCCACGCTGCTGGACCACTGGACGGGCGAGATCCAGACCGTGGTGTCCGAGCGAAGCGACGGCAGCTACGGGCTGGCCTTTCGCCCGACCGACTCCGCCGAGGAGCGCTCGGCCAACGACGCCTGGTTCGTGGATGCGCTGATCGAGGATGCGGCCATCAAGCGTGCCGGATCGGCGCGCCGCACCTCGCTGCGCGATCTGGAGGGCGCGCGCCGCGCCACCTTCAAGGTCCGCATTCCGGGGCAGAAGGATGGACGCGTGGACGCGCTGTGGCTCACCTACGAAGGATGGGACGTGGCGCTGGTGGTGGGGCCGGGACAGTACGGTGGCCGCGCCGACAGCGACACCCTGCAGGCCTTCTTCCGCTCGGTGGCGCCCAGCCTCGTGCCCGGATGGCGTCTCGCGCTGCCCGCAGGGGGCTGGTTCTCCGTTCCCTCCGACGGGTTCTCGCCGCGCGCACCCACGCTGAAGCCCGATCGCGTGCGCCTGGAGCTGCAGCGGATGGGGAGCGGTGAGGTGGCCCGTCTCGACGTGCGGCGCCACTTGCTGGGGGCGTGTCCCGCCGAGGCTCCGTCCGCTGCGCAGCCCCTCGGTGAGGTCACCGGCGACGGCTGGCGAGGTACCGCCTACGTGGCCTCCACCGAGGCCGGACAGGAGGGGCTCGTGGTGGGCTGCTCCGAGGCCGCCTCGGTGGAGATCCGCGTGTCGCCAGGGGCTGGGGCAGCGCTCGACCTGCAGGTGCTGCAGGCATGGGCCGAGCGTGCTCGCTTCCCCGAGGCTAGCGCACCGTGAACTCGGGCATCAGCACCTGAACCTTGGGCGTGGCCAGCTCCACCAGCGCTGCCTCCAGGTCTTCGAGGGTGGGCTGTGAGGTGCGCACCTCGCCAAGCTCGCCCTCGAGCAGCTGCTGGAAGAAGTCCTTGCGCTTCGGGTAGACGACCACGTCGGTGGCGTCTGCGTCGAGCTCGGCCTCCTGCATCGCGCGGGCGATGGCCACGTCGAGCCCGCCCAGCTCGTCCACCAGTCCCAGCTCCTTGGCGTCGCCGCCGCTGTAGATCCGCCCGTGGGCCAGCGGCTCGATGGCGTCTGGCGTGGAGCCGCGACCCTCGGCCACCCGGCTCACGAAGTTCATGTACGTGGCCTCCATGGAGGCGGTCACGCGTGCCAGCTGCGCTTCGTCGAGGCTGTCGTAGGGCGAGAGTAGATCGCTGTTCTCGGAGAACTTCAGCGTCTCCATGTTGGCCCCGATCCAGCTGTAGAAGCCCCGCATGTTGAACTTGGTGAACACCACGCCGATGCTGCCGGTGATGGTGGTGGGGTGCGCCACGATGGCGTCGGAGCCCATGGCCACCCAGTAGCCGCCGGAGCCCGCCACGCTCGACATGCTCACCACCACGGGCTTGCCGGCTTCTTGGGCCTTCTCGATCTCGCGCCACACCAGATCGGAGCCGACGGCCGAGCCGCCGGGGCTGTTCACCCGGAAGACGATGGCCTTCACCGAGTCGTCCTTGGCCGCCTTGCGGATGGTCTTGGCCAGCGTGGGGCCGGAGATCACGCCCCCACCCCCGAAGGGGCTGTTCGACGCCGGGGCGGCCACGATGGGACCCTCGCCGAAGATGAGGGCCACCCGCTCGTCATTGTCGGCGTCTTCCTTCACCGTCTTCAGGTACTTGCCGAAGGACACACCAGTGTACTCGTCGACCCCGAGCTCCTCCTTCAGCGCATCCACGACGTTGTCGCGGTAGCCCATGTCGTCGATGAGCCCGACGTCGAGGGCACGCTTGCTGTCGAACATGCCCTCGTCCACCAGCGACGACAGCCGGTTGCGGTCCACCGAGCGCCGCGTGGCCACGTCGTCGAGCCAGTGATTCTGCAGATCTCCCAGCACATCCGTCATGGCTTCGCGCATGGGGTCGCTCATCTCGTAGTTGGCGAAGCCCTCGCCGGCGGACTTGTACTCCTTGAACATCACCACGTCGGGCACGATCTTGAGCTTGTCGAGGGTGCCGCGCCAGAAGGTGAAGTCGGCGTTGAGGCCGTTGACCATCCACCACATCTCGGGGGAGGCCCAGACCCGCGCGCCCGAGCTGGCGGCGTAGTAGATGCCGTCATCGACCATGTCGGTCTCGACGAGCACGTGCAGCGGCTTGCCGCTGTCCTTGAAGCGCACCATCTCGGCGGCGAGCTCCTGGTGCTGCGCGAACCCCAAGGCGGGGGTGCGGACGGTGACGAACAGAGCCGAGACGTTGTCGTCGTCGGCGGCGGCTCGCAGGCCACGCCGCAGATCCCACAGCGAAGAAGAAGAGCCGCCGAGCCCCAGCTCCGCGAACGGGTCTTGGGTGGGCGCCTCTGGGTAGGCCCCGTCCAGCGTGAGCTCCACCACGGTGCCCGCTTCCACGGAGTCGTCTTGATTCAGCAGCGCATAGAGGCCGCCGATGGCTGCGATGGTCCCCACCACCGTGATTCCGATCAATCCCAGCAGTAGCCCTCGGCCACTGCTGCGCTTCTTCGCCTCGGCCATGTCGCCCCCTGTCGATGGGCCTCGAGGACCCGCCCTCGTATACCGTGGCCGTCCGCGGCTTATTGCTCGGCGGCTTCCGCTTGCTGCGCTGTCTTCAGCGTCTCGAGTGCCTTTCCGAGCGCATCCAGCTCGTTGCCGAAGCGCGTCCAGTCCCCAGCGCGTGACGCGGCGTTGGCTGCTTCGTAGAGGCGGGCGGCCTCTTCGATCTGGGACGCCAGGTCGTCGTCGATCACGCGAGCGGCTGGTGGGGGGCCGCCCTCGGTGTCGGGCGCGGACGGCTCCGCAGCCGTCGCAACGGCCACGTCGGCCTGACCACCGAACAGCTGCGCCAGTCCCTCCTCCAAGGTGGGAGTCATGGCGATGCGGTCCTCGTAGGCCACGATCACTCGCTTGAGCTCGGGGATGCTGTCCTCGGCCGCCTTGAGGTAGAGCGGCTGCACGTAGATGAGGGACTCCTCGATGGGAATGACCAGGAGCGTGCCCAGGTCCACGGAGGAGCCCTGCTGATCCCACAGGCTGATCTTCTCGGAGATCTCGTCGTTCTGGTTGATCCGGGCCACCACCATCTTGGGCCCGTACACCATGGTGTCCTTGGGGAACTTGTAGACGCGCAGCTCCCCCAGGTGCTCACCGTCGGCGCGGGCCACCATCCACGCTGCGAGGTTGGGCTTGCCCTTGGGAGAGAAGGGCAACATGAGGATGAACTCCTCCTTGTCCTCTCCGGGCAGCCGCATGATGGTGTAGTACGGCCGCATCGGCTCGCGCTCCACCACCGGAACCTCCCACTCGTCTTCCCGGTTGTAGAAGATCTGGTGGTCCTGCATGTGGTAGGTCGCGAACAGCCGCGCCTGCACCTCGAACTGATCGATGGGGAAGCGAAGGTGCGCCCTCATGTTCTCCGACATCTGCTCCATCGGTCGGAGCAGCCCGGGGAAGATCTTCGACCAGGCCTTCGCGATGGGGTCGTCCTCGTCGGACCACCACACGGTCACCGTGCCGTCGTAGGCGTCCACCGTCACCTTGACGGAGTTGCGCATGTAGTTGCCGATCCGCCCGAAGTGCTGAGCGTAGGGGAAGCGGTCGGAGGTGGTGTAGCCATCGAGGACCCACACCAGACGCCCATCGTCGATCACCATGTAGGGGTCGCGATCGAACAGCACGAAGGGGGCGACCTGCCGCGCACGCTCACGCACGTTGCGGTGGATCAGGATCTTGCTCTCCGAGGTCACGTCGCTCGAGAACAGCAGGTTGGTCCACCCAAGGCGGATGGAGAACATCAGACGATTCAGGGCATCGAGGGTGACGCCCGCCTTGCCGGCGTACGTGGTGTACTCGTTCTTGTCGCCCACGGGGTAGTCGAACTCGGGGTTCGCCGTATTGACGAGCACCTCGGTGCGCGTGGCCTCACCGAAGTAGACCTCCGGTCGCTCGATGGGGAAGGCGTCGGCGTACTCGACCTTCGGCGGCAGATCCTGGATCCACAGCTCGGGCAGCCCCTGGTCGCTGATCCGGTTCACGGGCCCCAGCGCCACGCCGTAGCCGTGGGTGTAGGTCATGGTCTCGTTGACCCAGGTACGCGCCTGGGGAGGGAGCTCGTCCACCGTGAGCTCTCTGGGTGACAGCATGATCTGCCGGAGCTTGCCGTCCACCACGTAGCGGTCGTTGTCGACGCCGGAGAAGCCGTAGTAGGTGCGGATCTCCTGCACCTGGCTGAAGGTGCTGAGCAACGGCGCGTGGTCCCACAGCCGGATGTTCTCGATGGTGGGCTCGTTGTCGTCGATGTCGGCTCGCGACAGCCCGTCCTTGCCCGACAGGGGCAGCTCCGCGATGTCCGCGAGATCGAAGGCGGCACGCGTGGCCTTCACGTGGTCCACGATCTGCGCGCCCTCGCGGGAGAGCTCGTTGGGGTTCACGCTGAACTGCTGCAGCAAGCTCGGGTACAGCCCTGTGGCAGCGGAGCTGGCCACCACCAGCACCCCAGCGAGCATGCCAGTGGCGATGGAGCCGCGATCGATCCCCACGAATGCGATGAACGCAGCGATGGCGGTGAGCACGGCCTGCACGGTGAGCAGCGGCAGCGTGCCGTACAGATCGGAGTAGCCGGGACCCGTGATGAGTCCCGTGTCGGTGTACATCAGCTCGTAGCGGCGCAGGTAGGTTCCGATGGCCCACAGAGCGAGCAGCGCGGCACACAGCGAGGCGAGGTGGCGCCGTACCTCCGCGGGCATCACGATGCCGTTGGCCATGAGCTGGCCATCCTGCTGCACCATCTGCAGCCGCACCACGCCACGCGCGACGTACAGTCCCATGGCCACGACGCCGGCAGCACCGAGCAGGAAGGCGAGCCACCCCTGCGCGTGCAGGATCATCGGCAGATCGAAGATGTAGAACGAGGCGTCGAGGCCCCACACGGGATCCGAGTGACCGAAGGGCTCGCCGTTCCACATGAGCAGCGCCTCGCGCCACCACGCCGAGGCGCGCATGCCGGCGATGACCGCCACGAACAGGGAGAGCACCGTGGCGAGCACCCGGGGCGGCGTGTTGGCGAGCACCACGCCGATGGGGCCTGCCTCGGGGGAGGCCAGGGGGGAGGGCGGAGCGTCTCGTGCGTGGCGAACCGCCAGCTGTGCGGAGCCTCCCACGATGATCATCGCGACGATGGCCCCACCGATCCCCAACGCCAGCTCGGTGAAGAGCCGCGTCTGGAACACGGTGTAGTGGCCGACGGCAGAGAACCACTGCGCATCGGTCACGATTCGCGCCAGGGGCTGACTGGCCCCCAACAACACGGCCGCCACGAACACGGCGACCCACATGGACCATCGAGGTTGCATAGGGCCGGCCTGTAACATCTGCGGCCCCTGCACGCGTGGTCAGGGGGTTCCTACCGAAGGTCGCGCACGATCTCCGTGGCCAGCTCGCGGACCTTCTTGTTCGGTGAGCTGGTCATGGGCTGCACGTGGGACCGCCACCGGTAGCGGATCTTCCGCTTGCGCATCACGCCGATCATGCGGAGGGTGGTCAGCTGCACACTCGCGGTGGGGTGTTCCAAGCCGACCACCAGCTGAGCTGGGTCGTTCCCGTGGTGCGCCAGGGATCGGGCGGCCTGGCTCGCGAAGCGGAACTTCCCGTGCTCGAGCACGTGGGCCGCGAGCTGGTGCAGCTGCTCCTGGTTGCCCTTCTTCTGGGCGATGAGCTCCCGCGCGCCGGCCCACGCCACCAGGCGCACCTCGGGGTCGGGGTCGTTGAGTACCAGATCCGCCAGCACGAGCACCGTGTCGGCCTCGGTGGGGCGTCGCATGAGGTTCTCGACGCCAGCCTTGCGCTCCTTGGGGTCCTGGCTTCCGGTGAACTGTCCATGGGAGGGCCTGGGCTCGCTGAACGGCCATCGCTTGCTCGTTCGTGGCGGCTGTGCGTCTTCGGGCGGTGGATCGGTGTCTGCCTCGGCCGAGGCGTCGGGATCCTCTGCGTCGAGCGCGTCCGTCCCTTCGGGCCCATCGGTCTGTGCGGGCTCGTGCGTGGTGTCCGGCTCTGGCGCCGCGGCGGCCACGGCCTCCGTGGGGGCGGGCTCCGGGACGGCCGCCTGACTTGCCTGCGGGTCCGGCTCTGCAGTCGTCGCTGCCACTGGCCCGTCCGTGGGGGCCACCACCTCGGTGGGAGCCTCCACCGCCGCGACCGTGGTCTCGCGCGTGCTCTGGTACCACAGCACGCCGCCCACCAACGCTGCAGCTGCGACGCCCATCAGGCCCAGCAACATCAGCGCCACGCCACCACCGGCCAGCGCTGCCGCTCCCGTGCTGATGGAGCTGACGCCGGAGCCTGTGCGCCTCGGCGGCGACGAGGTGGCCGGGACCTGGTTGATGGTGGACACGCCCGCACCCGCCATGGCGTCCACCCACGTCTCGTGGCTGGGCATGGCTCCGGGCATGGAGCGCACGATGGAGGGGAAGGGGGGACCCTCGGGCAGCGGTTGTCCGTCGGACCACATCTCGAGCAGCACCTCCACCGAGGGCGGGCGGTCCGTGGGGTCGATCTGCAGGCTCGCCAGGATGGCGTTCTCCATACGCGGCGGCAGATCGGGCACCAGCTGGCGCGGCGGCACGTACTGGCCCGCGGCCACCGCGTTGAAGATGTCGAGCAGATCCTCGCCCTCGAAGGCCCGTCGTCGGGTCACGAGCTCGTACAGGATCGCTCCCAGGGCGAAGACGTCGGCCTCGGGGCCCACGTTCTTGGCGTCGCGCACCTGCTCCGGGCTCATGTAGTGGGGCGTGCCCATGGCCGAGCCTGTCTTGGTGCGTGCGCCGCTCCCCTCGCCGGACAGGATCTTCGCGAGCCCGAAGTCGGCCACCTTGGGCACGAAGGTGCCGTTGCCGAACTCGAGCAGGATGTTGGCGGGCTTGAGGTCCCGATGCACGAGGCCTTGGCCATGGGCCTCCGCCACTCCTTGGAGGATGGGTCGAGCCAGGGCATCGGCCTGGGTCAGCGTGAGGGCCTGGCGGTCGAGCAGCTGCTCCAGGCTCGGCCCCTCCACGAACTCCATGATCAGTCCCGGGCTACCGCCCGGCAGCGTGATCAGGTCGGTGACGTTGAGGATGTTCGCGTGGCGTAGCGCGGCCTGCACGCGACCCTCGGTGACCAGTCGCTGGCGGATGGCGCTCGACGCCACCGTCAGCACCTTCAGGGCGTGCTTCGTGCCCAGCTGGTTGTGTCGGACGAGGAAGACCATGGCCATGCCGCCTTCGCCCAGGGGTCGCTCCACCGTGTAGCGGTCGACGACGGTTCCGTGCTGCAGCGTGCTGGCTTCCACCGATCCCCCCCACGGCAGACCGCTCGGCCTCGTCGGGCTGCTGTCCTCGATCTGCTTCGGTACCCTCTAGGACACCATTGAACGCCTAACCGAAACAAACCATTCAGTTGTGGTTGTCTCGCGGCAACGTGCGCCGGCTCCGCAGGTCGTCCACGAGCTCGTCCAGCAGGGCGCGACGGCCCGGATCCGAGACCACGTTGGTGCGCTCGTCCGGATCGGAGGCCAGGTCGAACAGCTCCACCGGTTGGCCCAGCTCCAGATCCCATCCGAGCTTGATGTCGTCGCGGCGGAGGCCCACGTGGCCCAGGTTCTCGAACAGGACGGTCTTGGTGTGGTGGGCTCGCGGACCGCCAGATCCCTCGAGCACGCGATCCACCAGGTCGTCGTCGCCGAAGCCGCTCGGATCGAGCCCGGCCATCCCCACGATCGAGGCCACCACGTCCATGAGGTCCACCTGGCCGAGATCGGTCCAGGGGTCGACGCCTCCCGGCGGCTTGATGATGAGCGGCGTGCGAATCGCCGACTCGTAGCTCAGCACCTTGCCTGTCATCATGTGATCGGCGAGCAGCTCGCCGTGGTCGGAGTGCACCACGATCCAGGCATCGTCGTACATCCCGGCCTCCCGCAGGGCGTCCACCACGATGCCCACCCCCCGGTCCACCATGCTGACCTTGCCGTAGTAGGCGATCTGCAGGGCGCGCGCGGTCTGGCGCGTCCAGTCCTCGAGCTTGATGCCCTGGTACAGCTCGTTGAGGGGGCTGAAGGGCTCGGCCGGGGGCTCCAGGATGGGCCAGGGGAACGCCGGATCCGCTTCGTCGTAGAGGGCTGCGAACTCGCTGGTGGGGTCGAAGGGCTTGTGGGGCCCGGGGAAGTTGACCTGCAGGTACAGGGGGGCGTCTCCCTGGTAGCTGCGCACCACGTCGGCGGCCGTCCTCGCGCAGAAGCTGTCGAGGTGGTCCTCGGTGGACAGGAAGAAGGGGGCGAGATCGGGGGGCACCGCGTCCCAGGTGTACTGCCGGATGTAGCGGCTCCACCGAGCGAACTTGTCTTCCTGGCCCTTGGGGGTGGTGGCCGTCAGCCAGTCCGAGTGGGCGCTACCGAGGCGGTGCTGCTGGGGATCGGGCAGCTCCACTGCGTCGGTGAAGCCCCACTCCACGAGCCGGTCCACGTGATCGCCGAGGTGGCCGAAGCCATCGTGCAGGTGGGTCTTGCCCACCACCATCGTGTGGTAGCCGCCCACGTCGCGCAGCTGGCGCACGTGGCTCTGCAGCGAGGGCCTGGGCATGATCTTGTTGTCGAAGACCCCGTGGTCCACCACGTGCAAGCCCGTCATCATGGTGGCTCGCGCCGCGCGGCAGCTCGGCCCGTTGGTGACGCAGCGATCGAAGAGCACGCCCTGTGCGGCGATGGCGTCGATGTTCGGCGACTGCACCACGGGATTGCCCGTGCAGCCCAGGGCATCCGCCCGCAGCTGGTCGATGAAGAAGTAGATGATGGGCCGGCCGCGCAGATCGGTGGCCGAGCGGGCACCGCATGCGGAGGCGGTGCCGCCGAGCAGGGTGACAGCGGCGGTTCCTTCGAGGAGCTGACGTCGGGTAGGCCTGGGCATGACCCCGAGTGTACCCTCCAGCTCCGCCGGCTGCAGACTAGCTCTCGTCTTCCGACAGCAGGTTGGTGGGGGCAGCCACCACATAGGCGAGCCAGGTCAGCGGCGCGGTGATCCACCCGATGAGGAACGGCATCAGGGCCACGTTGATGGCCTGCAGGATCCAGTAGCTGGCCATGATGCCCAAGCCGGTGCCCACGCGTCCCTT
>JAHQVJ010000170.1 GCA_019634415.1 Myxococcales bacterium | reverse complement strand
TGGCGGGGGCAGCTGATGCCGCGCAGTCCGCGATCGGCATTCAGGAACACGTCTGATACATACAGCTGCCCCTCCCGCAGCCTCGTCGTCGGACCGGGGGTGCTTCGATCTCGATCGGCGTTCCAGGTCTCTCGGGCGTCTTCGGGGACCTGCAGGTAGGTCACCTCGTCGAACCGCCCCACCACCTCCCACAGCGGCTCGGAGGTGTTGACGCCGGAGTCGCACCACTGGCTCGGCCTGCGCGCGTTGCTGGACCGCGACACCCCCAGTGTCCTGCGCGCCACCTCTCCATCGACGGTGGGTACGTCGAGGGAGAAGACGGGAACGCCTTGCTCGTAGTCCATCCCCAGCTGCCAGGCGTCGCAGTCGGGATCCGGGATGGTCCCGGTGCATGCGACGAGCGTGGCCAGCGTCCACAGCAGTCCCGTTCGACTCATCGGCCTTCTCCTTGCTGGACGTCGACGCAGTTGGTGATGCTGGCGGGATCTCCGTGGATCCACACGATCTGGTGGTCGCCGCAGCCCGTGCCGTCCAGGCTCCGCTCGGGCGTGAGGTACGTGTCGAACACGTAGAGCTGGCCTTCCTGCAGCCTCGTGGACAGACCGACTCCGGGCCGATCCCGGTTGACGTTCCAGGTCTCCTGAGCGTCCTCGGGCGTCTGCCCGTAGGTCAGCTCGTCGAAGCGGCCCGCCACCTCCCACAGTAGGTCGAACGCCCTGAAGTCGGTATTGCACCACGCGATGGGGCCTCGCGCGTCGACTTGCGACACCCTGGCCACCCTGCGCGCCACCTCTCCGTCGAGGGCGGGAACGTCGAGGGTGAAGACGGGGATGCCTCGATCGTAGGTCATCCCGAGCTCCCAGGCGTCGCAGTCGGGGTCCGGGAAGGTCTGACCACACGCTGTGAGCGTGCCCAACGTCCACATCCAGATCCACATCGTGCGCGTCATTCGTCTTCCCCTCCGATCCCATCATGTGCGGTCCTCGCGGGTCGGATCACTCCGTAGTGGCGGGTGAAGCGGCGCTCGGGCAGACTGCGGACGGCTGGGAGAACAACGATGATGCGTTGGTGCACGATGTGCGCATGGCTGGTGGCCTGCGCTCCGCAAGAAGAACAACCGCACGAGCCGCAGCTGGTTCCGTGGGATCCGAACGACTCCGCGGAGGTGGAGCCGCCCGAGGAGCAGGACTGGGCGCCCGACGGCGTGGCACACTCGGTGCCGATCTATGGCGGCACGCTCGCCACGAGCCTCGAGTGGATCGTGATGGCCGATCCCGGCAACGACGCCGTCTGGGTCATGGATCCCATCCTTCGGGCCCACGAGGTGCCGCAGCCACGCGGCTCCGAGCCGTTCCGCGCCACCGTGGTGGACGGGCGTGTGGTCGTGACGCGGCGGGGCGACGGGCGTGTGGTGGAGATCGACGCCGAGGCTCATCAGCTTCGCACCGAGACGGAGGTCTGTGCCGAGCCGCGGGGGGTCGCGTGGCATCCGGAGCTGGGGGTGTTCTACGTGGCCTGTGCCAGCGGGGAGCTCGTCACGCTGGACGAGCAGCTCGAGGTGACGGACAGCTGGCCGCTGGCTCGCGACCTGCGAGACGTGGTGGTGGACGCCGACGGCACGGTCTGGGTCAGTCGGTTCCGCAGTGCCCAGGTGCTGCAGGTGACGCCGGACACACAGGAGGTCGTGCAGCGACTCTCTCCGGATCTACTCGATCGAATCCCGCGGGCGGCGTGGCGGATGCAGGCCCATCCGGAGCGGGGCGTGCTGATCCTGCACCAGGGTGCGGCAGACCGCGTGCTGGGCCCCGAGCTGGGGCCGGACGGTGAGCCATTGGTGCTGGGCGAGACCTACTACGGAGATCCGATCTCCTGCTCCCCATCGATCTTGGTGACCTCGCACCTGTCCTGGATGTCGGCGGATGGAGAGGTGCGAACGGGGCCCCACATCGACGGCCTCACGCTTCCCGTGGACTTCGACGTCCGCCGCGGGGGAGACGTGCTGTTGACGGGACCTCACTTCGAGTACGACTTCTGGTTCGAGCGGGTCTATGCCCTGCAAGGAACGCTGGGTGCGCTGCTGTCCACCGACGAGTGCGTGGTGTTGTCCAGCATGGGCTTGTTGAGAGGGGACGGGCTGTCCACGTCGGTGGCCTACTGGGGGGAGGTGGCCCTCGTGGGCACGAGGAGTCCCGTGGGGGTCTGGGATGGCTCCCTCCGCTCGGGCGAGGAGGTGGTGCCCTTCCGCGAGGCAAGGCCGGATCAGGAGGCGCTGCGGCACTTCCACCTGCAGACAGAGGCTCAGATCAGCTGTGCCAGCTGCCACATGGAGGGCCAGGAAGACGGGCACACCTGGCTGTTCACCGAGTTCGGGCCGCGTCGCACCCAGAGCCTGGGGGGTGGGTTGCTCGATCGGGCGCCGTTCCACTGGGATGGCGCGTTCCCCGATCTCGACGGGTTGATGGCCGACGTCTTCGAGACCCGCATGGGGGCAATTCGGCTCACGGACGAGCAGGAGGTGCAGCTCGGGGAGTGGCTGCACGATCTCGACACCCCCGAGGTGACGCCCCAGGGCGACCACGATGCGGTGGAGCGAGGGCGCGCCTTGTTCGGGAGCCCAGAGGTGGGCTGCATCGACTGCCACCAAGGGTCTCAGCTGACCGACAGCCTGCTGCACGTGGTGGTGCCGGGCGCCGATCCCACGAAGACGCCGAGTCTGCTGGGGGTGGGGGCGCGCAATCCCTATATGCACACGGGCTGTGCGCCCACGCTGATGCACCGCTTCACCGACGAAGACTGTGGCGGTGGCGATCTGCACGGCACGACCTCGCACCTTGGCGAGGACGAGCTGCGGGCCTTGGTGAGCTACCTGCAGTCGCTGTAGTCCACCGACGCCTTACTCCAGATCAGGCGGGGGGCTCCAGGAGCCGCCCCACCCGTACGGGGCCGTCGCCCCATCCCGGCAGGGCCGCCAGCGACTGGAGCTCCGCGTCCGTCACCAGCACGTGTCCCGTCTTGCGGAGCGACTCGGCCAGGGCACGGATGCGAGCCACCGGACACGCCTCGATGGCTGCCCACCAGCCCGGCGCGGCACGCCTCGGATCGAGGGTCAGCCGGATGGTCGTCCCGGAGGCGGAGGCCGAGGGCATCGCCTTGCGCTGCGTCCGCCAGCGCGCGGAGGCCCTCGTCCAACGACGGATCCAGGTTGGCCGGGCGGCGGCAGGCATCGGTGTGTGGGTGAGGGTGGAGAACAGCAGGCAGAACAGGGTCCACGAGACGCGAGGATCGTCGTGGGGGCGGGCTGCTCCGCTCGTGGAGCCCTGGCGTCGGCCGAGGGGCCACCACTCCCACCCCCGTCGAGCGAATCGTCCGACCAGACAGGTCCTGCTGACCCAGACCGTGCCTGCGTCCCAGGCCAGCTCGACGTCGCCGAAGGTCCTGCTGCCACGGTCGGCCGGCCCCATCAGATCGCCTCGATGCTGCTGCTGAGAGCCCTCGTCGTATCCTTGTCCCATGCGCTCTCCGGGTCGGCCAATGGCGTAGCGTCTCCGTGCGGGCCCTCAAGGAACGGTTTCAAGGAACGTGTCAACTGCCCTGCAGCTTGCCGTGCTGCGAGTATGGATCGATGTGTCACCATCGATGGTGTCGCGGAGGTGGGCTCACGCCATGGGTAGCCACCTGCTGGAGCTCACGGGCTGCGTCGTCGACCTGACCTGCAGGGTCGTGCGGCGAGGTGGGCTCGACACACCGCTCACCCAGCGAGAGACAGCCTTGCTGTCGTACCTGACCGCACGGCTCGGCGTGGCCGTGCCCCGAGCGCAGCTGCTGGTCCAGGTGTGGGGGTACTCCGTGCGAGCGCACTCTCGTGCCGTGGATGCGACGGTGGCTCGACTGCGCGCGAAGATCGAGCAGGACTCCAGGAACCCGGAGCATCTCCTCACCGTGGCTGGCGTGGGCTACCGGCTGGTGGCGGGCACCTCGAGCCGGAGCCTGTCTGGAACGAACCTCGGTGTCGTGCCTGCGCGGCTGGTGGGAAGAGAGGAGGAGGCGGCGGCCCTGCGTCGGGCGTTGGCCGAGTCCCGACTGTGCACCGTGGTGGGGGCGCCTGGGGTGGGTAAGTCGGCGCTCGCTGTGGCCGTGGCGCGCGAGCTGCTGAACCATCGGCCCCCGCCGGGAGGGGTGTGGCGGTGTGCGTGCCGTGCCGCCGCGTCGAGGAGCACGTTCTTCGACGCCGTGGCGGCCGGTCTGGGGTGCGCGCTGCCGCCGGGCGGACCTGTCGACGATCGACTGGGGCACGCCATCGCGGCGCTGGGGGCGTGCATCGTCGTCTTCGACGACGCGGACCGGGTGGTGCCCCTCATGGAGGTGTTGTCGAGGTGGCTCGACCGCGCACCGGCGGCGCGCTTCATCGTGACGTCTCGGCAGCGGCTGGGGCAGCCTGGGGAGCGGGTGGTGCAGGTCGATCCGCTGCGGATCGAGGCGAGCCGGGAGCTGTTGACGGAGCTGGCTGCAGACGTGGGCTGTCGACTCGCTCCGGCGGAGGAGGGCCACATCGACGCCCTCCTCGCCGAGCTCGACGGGCTGCCGCTGGAGCTGCAGCTGGTCGCCTCCCGCCTGACGGCGCTGGAGCCTGCGTCGCTGCGGTCGCGCCTGGAGGTGTCGCTTCAGGTCGATCCGGCGGGGCCCTGCTCGAGGTCGCACCGCGACCGCCTCGACGAGGCCTGGGACGTGCTGTCGGAGGTGGAGCGCTCGGTCTGGGTGCAGTGCAGCGTGTTTCGAGGCTCCTTCTCGGTGCGCGATGCCGAGGAGGTGGTGGTGGCGGAGCGGGCCGTCCTCGACGTGCTGCACGCGCTCGTCGACAAGAGTCTCGTGGCCGCCACGCAGCGATCGCCACGCCGGCTGCGGTTGCTCGGGCTGACGCGTGCCTATCTTCGGGACGAGCGCGCCCGACCAGCCGAAGCGATGGACGCGCTGAGGCTGCGCCACGCGCGCTGGATCCAGCGGCGGCAGGGGGGCCATCCCTGCATGGCGGACCACCGTGCGGCGGTCTGCTGGGCGCACGGATCCGGTCGACACCGGCTCGCCCGCGACCTGATGGCTCGGATGGCGGTCGTCGAGGGCGTGCGAGGGCCCGAGACCTCGGTGATGCAGGTCGTCGAGCGTCTGCTGGCGGACGCGCCCTCGCCGCTGGTGCGCGTGGAGCTGCTCACCGTGTCTGCCGCGGAGCACCTGGTCGCGAACCAGCACCGTGCCGCCGCCGTGCGTGCCCGGGAGGCCATCGAGCGGGGGAGCGACGATCCCGTGCAGATCGCACGGGCGTGGGCGGTCTTGGGCCGAGCGCTGGGCGCTCTGGGGCAGTTCGAGCAGGCGATCGAGGCGCTGCAGCAGGCCCAGGAGTGGCTGCACGGCACCGAGCGGGCCTGGGTCATGGTGCGGCTGAGCATCGTCACCTCCCTGGGCGGGCGGCACGCCGCGGCACGCCGTCAGCTCCTCGACGCCCTCGCCGAGCTGCGCGGCCTCGACGATCCGCCCCTCGAGGCCTACGTGCTCGGGCAGCTCATGAGCCTCGCCCACCAGCGGGGCGACCTCCGCAGTGCCGTCGAGCACGGGGAGAGGGGAGTGGCCAAGGCAGCGGGTGCCCCACGCATCGAGGCGGCGGTGGTCGGCTACCTGGCCTGTGTCTACGAGCACCAGGGGCGCACGTCCGAGGCCCGCCGTGCGTTGTCCAGGTGGTGCCAGCTGGCTCGCGACCTGCAGGATCCGCGCGGCCAGGCACGGGCCTTGGTGGCCATGGCCCACCTCGAGCAGTGGGCTGGCTGCCTGACCTCGGCTCAGGAGCTGCTCCAGCGCGCCCAGCCCCTCGTTCGTGCCCTCGGCCACGACGGTGTGGAGGGACTGTACGCCATGATCTGTGGTCGGGTGGCGCAGCGGCTCGGGGAGCACGGCCGCGCGCTGGCCTGCCTGGATGCCGCCTGCGACCTGATGGACCGTGTGAAGATCGTGGCGTCGAGCGCGATCGCCCGGAGCTGGCGCGCCGAGAGCCATGCGGCCTCGGGGGACCGCACGGCCGCCCTCGCCGACGCCGCAGCCGGGGCGACCGAGCTGAAGCAGCTGGGGAACGAGGTCGAGGCGGGGCTGGCCCTGTGTCGCTGGGGGCGCATGCTCGCGGCCATGGATCGCGAGGAGGAAGCGCGGCAGCGGCTCCGGGACGCGACAGAGCTCGTCGCGCGGGTGGAGGTGCTGCCCAGCAGCGAGCTGGCGCGCGAGCGGCTCGCCCTGCACGACGCGCTCGCGCACCCCAGGGTTTGCTGACGACGGAGCCCGCCCGCTGTGCGTCGACCGTCACTCCCGGGGGCCTGGCGTCGGATTAGGGGGCTCCCACATGCTTCCTCCCACCCTCCTGCACGACGACCACCCCATGCTGCGCCGGATCTGGCCCCACGAGGAGGTCTGGCCCCTGCCGGCCGCCGTGGGTCACGTGTGTGGCGAGGCCGCGGCGTCGTCGCTGCAGGTCCTCGATCGGCGGCTGCAGACGCTCGATCTGCTGTCGCAGCATCCCATCGTGGCCGTGGCGGGCATGCTCAACGCTGGCAAGACCAGCGTGGTGTCGCGCTTCCTGTCCGAGGACGGGCGTGCTCGGGCGCCTCGCGGCCTGCGATCGGCCGATGGCACGCAGCGCTTCGTGCTCTGGCTGCCCGAGGCCTGGCGCCGCGACGAGACTGTGTGGAGTGCGCTGCAGGAGCACCTGCGCGACGTCTTCGGCACCGACACCGAGGCGCTGCGCGCCGATCCCGACGACGCCCACGCCCAGTACAGCAGCCACGGCGGCGACGGATCGCGCTTCGGAGTGCCCCTGGTGGCCACGGATCCGGCGCTGGACGCCCACGGCTTCGCCTTCCTCGACTGCCCCGACGTGCAGCGGCGCCACGGGGATCGACCGGTGGAGTCGCTGCGGGGCGTGCGCCTCGAGGTGCTCGGCAAGGCCGCGCAGCTCTGCTCTGCCTTCCTCGTCGTCTCCACGCTCGACGGCATGCAGGATCGCACGCTGCACGCCATCCTCGACGAGCTGGGGGCGCGGGCACCGGGGGTGCGGCGCTTCCTGCTGCTCAACAAGCTCCGCCCCGACGTGGCGCCCCACGAGGCCCACGCCGAGCTGCAGGAGGTGCGGCAGGCCTATGCGCTGGCCGGCGGCTACGGCGCCTGGGACTTCGAGATCGAGGGGCACGAGCAGTGGTCACCCACCGACGACGTGCCCGGGTTCCCGAGCTTCTACGAGCTGATGCCGCGGGCCGAGGACAATCCGCCCCACCACGACGTCGATGGTCGCATGCTCGGTGATCTGCCTGCCAGCTTGCCCGTCTCGGAGCTGCATCGGGAGATGGGGCAGGGGCTGCGCACCTCCCTCGATCAGCAGCTGCGCTCCGCCATCTCTGCTATCGAGTCCGCTGCCACGGACAGCCAGCGGCGGGTGGAGGAGGCGCAGCACGGGGTGCTGGCCGCCTGCCGGCACGCGCTGTTCGACCGCGACGACCAGCTGCGGATCCCCGTGGACGAGTCGTTCCTGCGCGCGTTCGTGGCCAGCCTGGAGCGCACCGCCCCGCTGTACGTGCGCGCCTTCATGTGGATGAACTGGCCCCTGCGCACCTTGGGGCGCGCGGTGCAGGCCGGGGTGAAGAAAGCCCGCGCCACGCTGGCGCCCGTCGAGGCGGCACGGGAGCGCATGATGTCGGAGGGACGGGGGGCCATGGTGGACGCCCATGCGCTGGCCAACGCGCTGAAGGGGCAGGACGTGGACCACCTCGTGGCCACCGACGTGCTCGGAGCCGCGCAGCGGGCCTTGGACCGGTTCGTGGTGGAGCATCGCTCGAACCCCGATCCCGCGGAGCTCGACGAGGCGAACCGTGGGCTGTGGAAGGGCATGCCGATGTTGCGGAAGGCCACGGCTGCGGGGGCGGCGCTCACCAGCCTCGTGGCGAGCTTGGTCGCGGTGGCGCTGATCCCCGTGGACTTCGGCTCCTCGGTGTTCTTCGCGGCGTCCATCAAGGAGCTGTTGGCGGCGTCGATGATGGGGGCCGGCATGGGCATGGTGATGGAGGTGCCCCTGCGGGCGGCGATGGAGCGGCAAGCGGGCTGGCCTGCATTCGCCGATCTGCGCGCGCTGCTGTGCGACGAGCTTGGGCTGCCGCGGGAGCGCCTGGACGAGGGGCCGTGGGCGCTGCAGGCGGACGGGCGCTCGGTGGTGCTGCCGGATCCCGAGGTGGGAGCCGGGGCGGCGGTGGACCAGGCGCTTCAGCTGCTGGTGGTGGACCCCGGATGGTCCCATCGGCTGGAGGCCTCGTGACCACCCATCCGCAGGAGCTGGCGGAGCGCATCGAGCAGTCCGCTCGCCGCTTGTTCGGCACCACGGAGCTGGCCACCCAGCTGGCGCTGGAGGCGGATCGCTACCAGCGCGACGCGGCTGCGATCCTGACGCGCCGCGGCGTGAAGCGGGCCACGCTGGCGTTCACCGGGCCCACGGGCCACGGCAAGACCTCTCTGCTGCGCATGCTGGTGCGCTCCGAGGAGGCGCGGGAGCGGCTGGCGGCCGGGGTCCGTGGGGCGGATCGCACGGCCCAGGTGGTGTGGGTGGGGCCGCAGCGGCCCGACGACCTCGATCCGAAGCACGAGGCCCACGTGCTCTGCCGCGGCGACGAGCTGGAGGATCTGGGGCGCCCGGTGGCTTTGGTGGACACGCCGGGGTTCAGCAACCGCCACGGAAGCCTGGCGCGCATCGCCGTGGACGCGCTGACGGACGCCGATCTGCACGTGCTGGTGGTGCGTCGCGATCAGATCGAGCGCGCCGACGTGCTGCAGCACGGCGAGCATGCGGTGGGGG
>JAHQVJ010000169.1 GCA_019634415.1 Myxococcales bacterium | reverse complement strand
TTCCGCGACCTGCAGCTGCGGTGTCCACGGGAGTACCTGGGCCTGGAGCCTCGCATCCAGACCGAGCTCCAGCGCTCGGTGCATCGTGGTCGAGTGGACGTCTTCGTGCGTCGCACGGTTCGGGGAGCCGCCACGGCGGTGCGCGCCGACATCGAGCTGGCGCGTACCTACGTGCAACAGATCGGCGCCCTCGTCGCGGCGCTGGGCATGCAGGAGGAGGTTCCGCTGGCCTTCGTGCTGCAGCAGCCGGGGGTGCTGGAGGCGGGTGACGCAGCGGTCGACGTGGACGCCGAGTGGTCGGTGGTGTCGTCGGCATTGAGCGACGCCGTCGCGGGACTGCTGGCGATGCGGGAGGCGGAGGGTGCGGTGCTCGCGGGCGTGCTCGGGGGATTCCTCGACGAGGTGGACACGCAGGTGCTGGAGGTCGAGCAGGTGGCTGACGACGTGGCGGAGCGCCTGCGCGAGCGCCTCACCGTGCGCCTGCAGCGGCTGACGACCGAGGGTGTGGATCCGCAGCGGCTCGCGCAGGAGGTGGCGGTGCTGGCCGACAAGGCCGACGTCGCCGAGGAAGTGGCGCGCCTGCGCAGCCACTGCGAGCAGTTTCGTACCGCTCTGCAGACGGAGTCCCCCATCGGGCGGCGGCTGGACTTCCTGCTCCAGGAGATGAACCGCGAGGTCAACACCGTCGGCTCCAAGGCGGCGGATCATCCGGTGAGCAGCGGCGTGGTGCGACTCAAGAGTGTGCTCGAGCGAATGAGAGAGCAGTCGGCGAACGTGGAGTGAGGGTGGAGCTGAACTGGGTTCGACCGGATCGGGGTGCTCTGTTCGTGGTGGCGGGCCCCAGCGGGGTGGGAAAGAGCACGTTGGTGTCAGCAGCCTTGGCGAAGCTGCCCAACCTGCGCTTCAGTGTGTCGGCCACGACCCGGGCTCCTCGCCCCGGCGAGGTGGATGGCACCCACTATCGCTTCGTCGACGACGCTCGCTTTGCACGCTGGGTCGACGAGGGCGCCTTCCTGGAGCACGCCACCGTCTACGACCACCGCTACGGCACGCTGCGCGACCCCATCGAGCGGGGCATCGAGGCGGGGAGCTCGCTGCTACTGGACATCGACGTGCAGGGGGCCGCCCAGGTGCGCGAGCGGCTGCCGGAGGCTGTGCACGTCTTCATCGCGCCTCCATCCCGCGACGTGCTCCGGCAGCGGCTCGAGGCCCGTGGCACCGACGATGTGGCCACCATCGCGCGCCGCATGGAGCTGGCGGACGAGCAGCTGCGCGGCTGCGCGGACTTCGACTATCTGGTGGTCAACGACGTGCTCGAGCAGGCGCACACCGCGTTCGAGGCGATCCTGGTGGCGGAGCTGTCGCGCACGGTCCGGCGGCAGCGCACCACCCAGCAACTCGTCGGGGGCTGACCGCCCGTCAGAAGAGACTCAAGCTCATCATGAAGGGCAGCAGCTCGTCTGCGGTGTCGACCACGATGTACAGGCGCTCGGGCTCTGGCCGTTGATTCGAGTACGACAGCACGAGGGACTCGGCGGGCGCGTGGAAGCCCAGCACGCAGTCGCTGGCGCAATCCCGCAGAAGGTACACGGCCGGGTTTCCTCCCGGCATGTCCAGGTTGACCAGCAGCGTGCCGTTCCCGCTCAGCTCCACCGGAAACAGGGCGTCGGGGCCGGCGAGATCGGATCGGGCGCACCCCTCGAGACCTGGGTTCAGCAGGCTCGACAACCCCGCGGAGTCGAAGGAGTAGCTGCCCGGCGGGAGCGCCTTCGCGGCCGAGGCCTCGTCGCAGTCGTCGTAGGGTGGGAGTGGAAGCTCTGGCTCCGCACCTGTGCACCCGAGCGTCGTCGTAATTGCGAGCCACCGCATCAGAAGATGTTCACGCTCAGGAAGAACGGCAGCAGGTCGGACTTCGAGTCCACCACGATGTAGAGCCTCTCTGGGCTCTTGCCGGTGTTCGTGTAGGACAGCGTCTCCGAGTCGCCCAGCGAGTCGTCGCGGCCCGTGGGGCAGCTGAACTCGTTGTCGCAGTCGTACAGCAGGTAGATGCCCGGATCCCCACCCGGCATCCGCACGTTCAGCGTGACGGTCTCTTTGCTGCCCAGCTCCACCGGCACCATCGCCTCGTTGCCCGACAGGCTGGACTGGGTGCACCCTCCCACGCCGGGATTCAGCGTGTTCGTGTATGCCGTGAAGTCGGTGTAGTAGTTGCCGATGCCGATGGCGGGGGCCTTCGCGGCGTCGCCGCACGTGTCGTACAGATCGGGCTCGAGCAACGGATCGATGTCGACGTCGAGGGTGTAGTAGGTGTCGACCTGCTGGGACGAGTCCACCACCAGCGTGAAGCGGCGGGTCTCGTCGGACGTGTTGAAGGTGTTGATGAACTCGGTGACGTTGACGGCCGGATCGACGTCTGCTCCGAGGAAGCAGCTGCCGTCGTCGCTGCAGTCCGACAGCAGGTACACCGCAGCGGAGTCGTCGTAGGTGTTGTAGGCCACCTGCATCAGGTGCTTGGGCGGGATCTCCACGAGGTGGAGTGCATCGAAGCCCGCAGCGAATCCACCGCCGAGACACCCGCTACGGAAGGGGTTCAGATCGGAGTCGTAGTCGCCCAGATCGCCCCACCAGCGACCGGACTGCAAGGGTGGCATGCCCTGAGCTGCGCTGCAGCGGTCCGCGGCGGGCAGATGATCCCGGTTGCCGATGTCGAAGTACTCACCAGTGAACCGGATGTCCGAGGAAGCCACGTAGTCCACGACGTGCCCGAACCGGATCCGCTGGCGGTGGGTCCAGCGGGTCATCGCGAAGGTGACCTCCTCGGTCTGGGCCGCGATCCCGAGATCGTCTGCCTGAAGCTCGAAGAAGCCGTCGTCTTCCAGACGACACATGAGCTCGATTCCCGACGACGTGCTGATGTTGAGCGTGACCACTCCGCCGGTGGGCACCCACTCGAAGGGGACGAGCTGCCCATTGTGGAAGGTGATGTGCCCCCCGGGCCGTGGGCCCACCAGCTCCATGGGTTGCCCCACCGTGAGCTCCTGATCGCCTTGGTAGTCAGGCCACTGCCCGCCCCACTCGACGTTCAGGCTCCCCACTGGCTGCTCAAGGCCCGAGATGTCTCGGTGGTAGTACCCGAAGCCGGTGATGGGGTCTTGCTGGAAGGGAAGGGTGTAGCCAGCGAACTCGATCTCCCAGCCCAGGAAGCGGGTGTTGAGCCGCTCTTGGTCCACCTCCAGGTTGGTGGCGACAGGACCACACTCGTCTTCGATCTGTGGCACGTCGGGAAGGCACGGCGCGTCTCCCCGTGCACACTTGGCCATGTTGAGGAAGCGAGGGGCGCTCTCGGCCGCCACGGCGTAGAGGTTGGCCGAGCCGGTGGCGGGTCGGTAGTCGTAGTAGAAGTTGGCGATGTCGCCGGGGTTCCAGCCGGTGTCGGTGGTCTGTGGCCCGTCGGTGGGCACGCCGGGCTCGCCGGGGTCGGGGGTCGACATGGAGCCGTCGGAGCAGCCGACGAAGAACAACAACGAGCAAATCGAGCGCATGGATCCCCCTGGGGCGGTCACTGGTGATGCCCGTGGGACCTTCGCTGCGTCACTGGGATGGAGGGGTCACAATGCACGAAGCCCCGCCGGTGTCTCCACCGACGGGGCCTCGACTGCACGCAGCAACGTCAGAAGACGTTCACGCTCATGAAGTACGGCTGCATGCCGTCCTTGGAGTCCACCACGATGTAGAGCCGCTCGGTGCTCACGCCCTGGTTGGTGTAGGACATGATCTCGTTGTCATCCAGCGAGGCGTCACGGCCGGTGGGGCAGCTGAACTCGTTGCCGCAGTCGTACAGCAGGTAGATGCCGGGGTCGCCACCGGGCATACGCACGTTGATGGTGACGGTCTGGTTGGGCTGCAGCTCGAGCGGCGTCATCGCCTCGTTTCCGGGCAGGCTGGACTGCGTGCAGCCACCGGCGCCGGGGTTCAGCGTGTTCGTGTAGGCAACGAACTCTGCGTAGTAGTTGCCTGGCGGAATCGAGTAGGCCTTCTCTGCCTCTGCACAGGTGTCGTACATGTCGGGCGGGAAGAGCGGGTCGAGGGTGACGTCGAGGGTGTAGTAGGTGTCCACTGGCGTGGGATCACCGAAGCCGCCGCAGTTGTCGCCCGAGGAGTCCACCACCAGGTAGAAGCGCCGCATCACGTCGGTGGGGTTGAAGTAGTTGAGGAACTCGTGGGCATCGATGTCGGGGTCGAAGTCGGCGCCGACGAAGCAGCTCAGCTCGTCCTCACAGTCCGACAGCAGGTAGACCGAGGCGGAGTCGTCGTAGGTGTTGTAGTCGACCTGGAGCAGGTGCTTCGGGTCCACCTCGACCTTGTAGATGCCGTCGAAGCCGCCCGCGCAGCCGCCGCCGAGGCAGAAGGCATCGCTGGAGTCGAGGCTGGCGTCGTAGTCGCCGAGGTCGCCCCACCACATGCCGCTCTGAAGCGGGGTGGAGCCCTGCGCGGTGCTGCAGCGGTCCGAGGCGGGCAGGTTGTCGCGGTTGCCGATGTTGAAGTACTCGGCGGTGAAGGTGGCATCCGACGACGCCACGTACTCGATCACGTGGCCGAAGCGCTCCTGCTGAACCCGGTACCAGCGGATGAACGTGAAGGAGAGCTCCTCCACGTTGTTGGCGATGCCCAGATCGTCGACGTCGAGCTCGAAGTAGCCGTCGTCTTCGAGGGTGTACATCCGCTCCAGGCCGAAGTCGGAGTTGACGTTGAGGGTGATCTCACCGTCACCGATGGGCACCCACTCGAAGGGCACCATCTGGCCATTGTGGAAGCGGATGTGACGACCCGCACGCGGGTTGATGAGCTCGACGGGAGGCCCGGTGAACAGCTCCTGGTCGTTCTCGTAGTCTTCCCACTGGCCGCCCCACTTGGCGCCGAGCCAACCCTCGGGCTGGGGCTCACCGGTGATGTCGCGGTAGTAGTAGCCGAAGCCCGTGTCGGCATCCTGCTTGAAGGGAAGCACGAAGCCAGCGAACTCGATCTCCCAGCCGAGGAAGCGCGAGTTCACCAGCTCGGTGTCGATCTCGCGGCTGGTGTCGATGTCCTCGAACTCGTCCTCGGTCTCGGGCAGGGTGGTGAGGCAGGGAGGGCCCTCGACCGCACACTTCGCGAGGTTGAAGAAGCTCGCCGGGGAACTCTCGAGGAAGACGCCGTACAGTGCGGCCTTCCCGGTCTTCGGCCGGTAGTCGTAGTACAGGCCGCCGAGGTCGCCGGGGGGCCAGTCTGCCGTGTCGACGATCTCGGGACCCGGCACGGGAACCTGAGGCTCCGTCTCGGTGGGGGTCGTTCCGCCATTGGAACACCCAATGAGCGTCGCCATCGCGACTAGGGGGATCATCGTGCGCATGTGGCCCTCTGTTGGATTTGCTCCGTATGCCCGCTCGGGCTCGGATGCTTCAGTCGATTTCGATTTGGAGCGTATATTCGCCGATCCCTGTCCCAGAGTCGAGCACTAGGTAGAAGGTCTGGTCGAAGGGACTGGAATTGGAGTATTCGAGCTGCTTCACGGCAGAGGCGAAGCAGCTGTCCGCGATGCTGCAGTTGCTGAGCAGGTGGAGCACGGGCGTGCCCCCGGGGGTCTCGGCCGTGGCCGTGAGCCTCCTGCCGGACTCGAGGAAGATCTCGATCATGCCCTCGCCACCCAGCTGGTCGATGGAGCCGCAGGTCTTGTAGGTGGGGATGAGGTTGATGTGATCGATGAGGGTTCCGTCGTACAAGCCGGACTCGGCGGGGCCCTGGGCGATGGCGTCGGCGCAGTCGTTGACGAGCGCATCTCCCCCCAGGGTGGTCAGATCCACCTCTAGACGGAATCCATGGGTGACTGTGTCGAATCCGTCGAGCACCAGGTAGACCCGCTGTGGCTCGACGCCGTCGTTGCGCCACGCGAGTCGCTCCGTGCCTGCTGCGTTGATGCCCGACGACTCGTCGGCGCCAGCAACGCAACTGAGCACGTCGTTGCAGTCGGTCACCAGGTAGACGGAGGCGTTGTTCTGCAGCAGGGTGTACGTGGCCACTAGCTCCTGCTCGGGCAGCACCTCGAAGGGCAGGATGGCGTCGGCGGCGACGGCGGCGAAGTCGGTGCAGCCCGCGGTGCCTGGGTTCAGGTCGTTCGCGAAGCCCGTGAAGTTGCCCTCGTAGAAGCCCGGACCGAGCGGGTCGGCCGCCTCGGCCTCGGCGCAGGTGTCCGATAGGTCGTCGGTGAGGTCGTCGCGGGGGCCGATCACGTTCCACACACCGCGAATGCGCTGGTTGCCCTGGATGGAGACGTCTACGGAGCGGCCCGCGACGTCCAGCTCGGAGCGAGACCATCGACCCAGCCGCAGATCGATCCGGGATCCCTCGTCGAGGCCCATCTTCGTGAGGTCGACGTCGTGGGCCCCGTCGTCCACGAGCTGCTCGAGCTGGATGCCCTGGGGGGTGCTGGTGATCAGGTGCACCTCGCCCACGTCACCCGGCAGCCAGCGGAGCTGGATGGGGTCGCTGTCGTAGAGGGGGGTCTCCACGGCGGGGTCGTGAGAGAGCACCACCATCGGGGTGGGGCTCTGGATGGCCTCGGGCCAGTTGCTGGGAGGCCAGGCGTCGCTGCCGTCGACGCGCACGTTGAGCTGGGCACCCAAGGGGGGAGAGACGAGGCTGTCCTGCTGCAGGAAGTAGAAGAGCTGACCGCCGTTGTCGATGCGGTTCGCCGTCCACGGGCCCACCTCCACCACGCGTCCGGCGTTGAGGGTGGCCAGCCCCGCTGCGACCTTCGGGTTGCCCGGCAGCACGCTCACGGGCTTGCCGGGGGCCTCGGGCCACTGCTCGATGCAGACCGGATCGACAGCGCCCACACACTGAGCGAGGTTCGCCACGGGGGGCGGCTGGGTCAAGAAGAAGGCGCCCATGAAGGTGCTGGGCCCTCCGTCCACCCATGGAGCCGTCAGCTCCACCACGATGCTGGCGCTCTCGGGACGGTCGAAGGTCCGCGTGGTGCCGGTGTCGCCGGTCTCCGGGTCCACCACGTCGACGGGGGGAACGCCTCCCGCGCAGGCGGCCAAGGCAAGGAAGCTCCAAAGACGCACGGGCACCCTCCACCTGCTGCCGTCAGGCCGCAGGATAGCCGAACGTCAGGTTCCTCGCAGCCCCGGCAGGCGCATGATGAACTTGGCGCCTCCTTCCTCGCCTTCGACGCACTGAATCGTGCCGGAGTGGGCGTCGACGATCTCCTTGACCTGCGTGAGGCCCAGTCCGTGGCCGCCCGACTTGCCGCGGTGGGGCCCCTCCACGCGCACGAACCGCTGGAAGATGGAGCGCCGCATGGAGCGCGGCACGCCCATCCCGTTGTCGGCCACCGAGATCTGCACGTGCCGACCGTCCTGCTGCAGCTCCAGCCAGACCTGGGGCGACGCGATCTCCTCGCGGCGGTACTTCAGGGCGTTGTCGAGCAGGCAGCCCACGGCGTCGCGCAGGGCTGCGGTGTCTCCCATCACCTCCGAGGTGGGGTGCAGGTCCGCGTGAAGGAGCACGCCAGCGGTCTCCAGGCGGGGGCCCCACTGGTCGATGGCCTCGAGCACGGCCTCTTCCGGATCGTAGGGCTCGGGCTTGGGGATGGTGCGCTCGCGGGCCACGCTCAGCACCTCGTCGACACGGGCCTTCAGGCGGTCTGCCTCGGCCACGATGCGACCGGCCATCTCGCGCCGCTGATCGTCGGTCTTGAACGCGCCTGCTTCCAGGTTCTCCGCCATGATGCGGATGCCTGCGAGCGGCGTCTTCAGCTCGTGGGTGACCCGCGTGGTGAAGGCGCGCTGCCGATCGAGCAGCTCGTGCTGACGGAAGGTGTACTGAGCCCAGGCCACCAGGGCGGTGAGCCCCAACGCCGCGCACACCATGATCACGGCGATGGCGGCGATCCACTGCTCGTTCGCGGACCGGATCGACAGCTGCAGCGCGCTGGCGCGAACGCCCACCCGGAGGTGATCGAGGGTGAGCGAGAAGGGGACCGTGGCCACGAAGGAGCCGCCTCGCTTGGCGCCCGCCACCCAGGCGCCCTCGGCATCGGTGATGGTGACGTGCTTGCGGTAGGCGCTGCGCGAGAGAAAGGTGCGCAGCAGTACCTGTTGCTCCAGCTGCAGCGCCACGCCGTGGCCCTCGGTCCAGCCGTAGAAGAGCACGAAGGGGTCGTCGGCATACTGGTCGCGGATGAACCGGGGAGAGGCGTCGGGGTCGGGCTTGCGCGGGAGGATCTCCCCGAACACTTCGCCTCCTGCGCGAAGGCGACGCTCGGCGCGCCGCTGGGCGGCCCCCAGCTCGGCTGCCTGTTTGAGACGGTCGTGCTGCTCCAGGGTGACGATGAGGCCGTTCATGTGGGTCCGGAGCGGCGCGCCGAGATCGGGGTAGTCGAGGTCGGCGATCTGCAGGCCGAGGCGGTACATCTCCTCCAGCGCTTCGTCGTGGCGATCCAGCTCCAGCAACAGCCTGGCGCGGAAGTTGCGGTGGTTGGCGGCTTCGAAGGGAGGCACCCGTGCGCTGGAGCGTGCCAGCGCCATCAGCGACACGCTGCTGTTCCAGAAGTCCGCGGTCTCGATGGCGGCCAGGGCCTCGGCGCGTCGCCCCGCCGCATCGAGCTGATAGGCCGCCTCGGCGGCCGCTGCGCCCCGGACCAGGGGGTGCTCCTTCCGGCAGCCCAGGAGGAAGGCCCGCGCCACGCCCGTCACCAGCATGGGATCGTTGCGCTGGCGGAGCTCCTTCCAGACCGCGAAGGCCCGCTGGTAGCACGCGCTCGCCCCGATGAGGTCCCGTCGCTGTGGCACCGCTGCGAAGGGGAACAGCAGGGTGTGATCCTCGCCGTTGATCTCCCACACGTACAAGCTGTTGAACCAGCGACGGGTGCGACGGAGGCTGGCCTGGATCCGGATCGCTTCCTGGGGCGCGCCAGACACGTCGTCGAGGTGCTCGCGCAGGTCGGTGACCAGCGCCTCCTCCCAGTTGGAGACCTCGTTCTCGATGACGGTCGTGAGCCGGTCGCGGTCTCGCTCCAGCGCGGTGTCTCGTAGGGCGACGATCCGCCAGGCAGCGATGCTCGCGAGCACGAGGAACGCGGCTCCCACCACGAAGGGCAGCAGTCGTCGAGTGGAGCTGGGTCGCAGGTCTCCCATGAGGGGCAACCGTAGCCCACCTACGCTGGATCCACTCCCCACGTTAGGTCACGGACCGTCCCGAAGGGAGGGTGGAATGGCTGTCCGCGGAACCTGGATTGCGCTGTTGGGCGTGGGAGTCTTGGGGTCGGTCGCTACGGCGGCGACCTGGGGAGGGTGTGGAGAGACCGCTCCGCCTCCGACCCCCGATCCCGCTCCCGTCGCCGAGCCCAGCGCTCCGGAGGGACCCGCCCCCACGCTGATCATGGTGCAGGCGCAGTTCCCGGGCGGAAAGCCGGGCCCGGCGAAGGCCGTGCTCTACCGGACGGACGGCGAGCGCTGGTTCCCCGAGATCGTCGAGGATCCGGAGTCCAACGTGTGGCACAAGGGGCTTCCCTGGCGTGATGGCTTCCTCACCTTGGGGGCGCAGGGGGCGCACCTGAAGCACTGGACGCGGGACGACGCGGGCAAGTGGCAGGGCAGGGCGCTGTGGACGACCTCCTTCGGAGGCAAGTTCGATCGCCTGCGCGATATCGAGATCGCCGACCTCGACGGAGACGGCCAGGAGGAGATGGCCATCGCCACCCACGACATGGGTGTGGTGGCCGTGGGCGACGAGAACGAAGACGGTAGCTGGACGTTCCAGGAGTTCGACAAGACGCCCGACACCTTCGTACACGAGGTGGAGGTGGGAGACGTCGACGGCGACGGAAAGATGGAGTTCTACGTGACACCGTCGGACCGCAACAAGGCGTCGGGGGCCTCGCAGCCGGGCGGTGTGGCTCGCTACGACGTGCAGCCAGACGGTACCTATGCCCGCACCCAGGTGATCCGGTGGGAGGAGTCCCACGCCAAGGAGATCCTGGTGACGGATCTCGACGGCGACGGCACGCCGGAGCTCTACGTCGCCAAGGAGGGCCACGTCAGCGCGGATGGTGGCACCAAGACCCTGGTCTCGCCGGCCGCCATCGTGCGTCTGATCCCCGACGGCAAGTCCTGGCGGGAGGAGCTCGTGATCGAGCTACCGGGCGAGAAGCAGTGCCGCTTCTTGGTGGCAGGGGACGTCGACCACGACGGGGCCGCAGAGCTGGTCGCCGCGGGCATGGAGACCGGCCTGTGGATGATCGATCGCGACGGAGAGGCCTTCTCCTCGTCGCTCGTGACCAAGGACTCAGGGGGCTTCGAGCACGCCACCCACCTCGCTGACCTCGACGGAGACGGCAAGCTCGAGATCTACGCTGCCTCGGAGAAGAAGGACTTCCGCCTGCTGCGGCGGTTCGAGTTCGCGGACGGCGCCTGGACCTCCGAGGTCATCGCCCCGATCCCGCCGCGGCACATCACCTGGAACCTGCAAGACGCCAAGCTGTAGGTGTCGGGACCGCCCAACTACATCACGCCCATGGGTCTCGAGCGCATGCGTCGAGAGCTGTCGTGGCTCGACCACGAGGAGCGCCCCAAGGTGGTGGCCGAGGTGTCCTATGCCGCGTCGCTGGGGGACCGCAGCGAGAACGCCGAGTACATCTACGGCAAGAAGCGGCTGCGTGAGATCGATCGGCGCCGCGGCTACCTGGTGAGCCGGCTGCGGAAGGCCCGCATGGTGGACCCCAGCACCCTCGGAGGCGATGTGGTGCGGTTCGGGGCCACCGTGGTGGTGGAGGACGAGGACGGCCACCAGAAGACGTGGCGCATCTACGGCGAAGACGAGGTGGACGTGGACGCCGGCATCGTGTCGTGGCGCTCGCCCCTCGCACAGGCCCTGATGGGCAAGGAGGCAGGGGATGCGGCCCGGGTTCGAGCGCCGGGCGGGGTTCGCGAGGTGGAGATCGTCGATGTTTGCTACGAGCCCGTTCCCGACTTGCCCGACGACCTCGACTTCTCACGCTGATGAATGAATCCGAGGCAGCCACCGTCCATTTCCGCTGAAAGGAAGGCGGAGGCGCTGTGAACGTCGAGATCTGGTTGGACGCGGCGATGTGGGTGTCGGGAGTGGCCACGGCGCTCACGCTCGCAGCCACCTGTGGCTTGCGCACCTTCCTGGCGCCGCTGGCGGTCACCGCGCTGGGGTTGCTCGGTTGGATGCCTCTGGCCGATCACACCGCCTGGATGGCGTCCGTGCCGGCGCTTCTCCTGTTCGGGTCGCTCCTCGCCATCGAGGTCGGCGCCGACAAGATCCCCGGAGTGGACCACACCTTCGACGCCATCGGGCTCGTCCTCAAGCCCGTGATGGGCACGCTGGTGGCAGTGAGCGTGTTGCCCCAGCTTCCCTTCGCCACGGCGCTGCTGCTGGGTGGGGCGGTGGGTGGGCTGTCGGCCATGGGCCTGGGGGTGGTCAAGGGGCGTCTGCGCATGCGGGCGAGCCGCGTGTCGGGTGGGCTCGCCGGCGCCGCGCTGTCGTGTGCCGAGGACGTGTGGGCCGTGTTCGCCGTGGTCGTGGCCTGCGTGTTCGCGCCGTCAGCGGCGCTGATGCTCGGGGGGATCGCCTTGCTGTACGTCGCCCTCGAGATCGCCGGCCGGCGGGTCGGGTGGGGTCGCCTCGCTCCCGAGCCCGGCCCCCCCGCCGGGCCCCTCCCCACCATCGTTCCCCACAGCATGGCAGGACTCGCTAGCGAGGCGCCGTAGCTGGTTGTCCACCCAGCCCTCGATCCGACGCTGTACGGCCGCTGCCTTGCCCACCGGGCCCATGCGCACGACGACGGACAGCACCTGCTTGCCATCGGGTGCCTGGAACGCGTAGCTGCCGGCGTGCGGTAGCGCGTCGGTGGCCGCGTGGGTGCACACCGCACCCGCGCACCGGAACACCTCGGGTCCGGAGCCGGCGAGGGTGGCGAGCTCCTCCGCCAGCTCCGTGGCGCGTGCCACCGCTTGGTCTCCGCACACGCGCTCGGCCACCCGCAGGCGACCCTTGGCGTCGGCGCGAGGGTCGTCGCTGCCGTTGAACACGTCGACCACCACGAACCCGCGCGCGACGTCGACCAGGGAAGACGCCTGGCTGCGATCCGCGGCGATGGCGAGGAGCAGCTCGGGCGTGGGGTCGGGCACCTCCACGGGCAGGATCTCCATCGGCACGTCCTCCTCGAGCTCCTGTGGCGAGGGCAGCGACGGATCGGAGGAGGGGCCCACGCAGGCCCACAGCGCGAAGGTGACCATCAAGGGGGACTCCGAGGGGTGAGGATAGCGGAGTCGACGCTGCGCAGCAGGGCCGGCACGCCCAGTGCCAGGGCGCCGGCGCGAAAGCCATAGCTGAGCAGCAAGGCGAGCCACACCCCCGTGTTCCCGTAGGTGGGGCGCAGCAGCAGATCGGCGGCCACGTACAGCACGGTCGCGGCCACAGCGGCGTTGCGCATGGCGCGGCCGCGGGTGGCTCCGAGGAACAGGCCGTCGAGCTGCCAGGCGGGCACGCCGAGCAGGGGGACCGCGGCGCAGAAGGGCAGATAGGCCAGGGCCGTGGCCCGCGCTGCCTCGTCCGCCACGAAGGTGTGTAGGATCCACGGCCCGGTGGCCGCGAAGGCCAGCACGAACAGCGCGCCCGACACCAGCGCGAACTCGGTGGTCAGCCGCATGGCGCGCAGCAGGCGGGGTCGATCGCCGGCACCCACGGCCTCGCCGGCCTCTTTCTCCGCCACGAAGGCGAACGCGTCGAGCACGAAGGCCGCCACGGCCACGAACTGCAGCAGCACCTGGTTGCCCGCCAGCTCCGCCGAGCCCACCAGCGCGCCCGCGTTGACGAACCAGGCGAAGCTGAACAGCAGCGCGAGGGTGCGGATCATGATGTCGCGGTTGGCGGCGAACAAGGCCCGCAACCGATCGGGATCCAGGAGGGGGGCTGGCGCACGGAGGTCGCGGCGCACCAGCAGCAAGCCGAAGCCCAGGGCTGTCCACTCCGCCAGGGCCGTGCCGGCTCCGATCCCCGCGGGGCCCCAGAGGAAGGCCCCCACGAACAGCGAGTCCAGGGCTGCGTTCACTCCGTTGAGCACGATCTGGAACGCCAGGAGCGCGCGGGTGCGTCCGGTGCCCAGCAGCCAACCGGTCACCGCGTAGCTGGTCAGCGCCGCCGGCGCGCCCCAGATCCGGTGATCCATGTAGCCAGCGGCCAGCGCCTCCACGTCGGCCTCGGCCTGGAACAGCTGCAGCGCCACCCAACGGATCGCGGGGTAGGCCACCAGCAGACCGATCCCGAGGACGGCTCCGAGCGCCATGGCTCGGATCAGCACCGCGCGCACCTCGCGATCGTCTCCGGCGCCGCTGGCCTGTGCGGTCTGCCCGGTGGTGGCCATGCGCAGGAACCCGAACCCCCAGTACACGAAGGAGAACGTGACCGCGGCGACGGCCACGGCGGCGAGATCCGTCTTGGTGCCTACGCTTCCCATCACGGCCGTGTCGACGACACCGGTGAACGCAGTGGCGGTCTGGGCAAGCACGATGGGCCAGGCCAGCGCCAGCACGTGGGATCGAGTGAGTGAGGCGGGCAGTTTCAGGTCCCCTGGCGCAGTAGACGTTTCCGCATGGGAAATGTCCGCTTCTGGCGTCGGTTCAAGATCCTTCCTGGTGTGGTGCTCAATGTGAGCAAGACGGGGGTGTCGGTGTCCATCGGGCCCAAGGGGGCCCGTGTCACGATGGGCACCTCGGGTAGCCGAGTCACCGTGGGTGCGCCCGGCACGGGGTTGTTCTACACCCACAAGTTCAAGGGTGCGAAGGCGGAGAAGGGCAAGGCGAAGGCCGAGGCGCAGCCGGCGGTGGCCGAGGCCTCGCCGGCAGAGGCGACGCCCGAGGCCTCGCCCGTGCCCAGCGTCACGCCGCTGACCCCGGAGCAGCAGGAGGCCTTCGCCCAGGCCTGTGTCGCGGCGGGCGAGGGGCGCGAGGCGGAGGCGGTGGCGGTGCTGGCGGAGCTCTCTCACCACCCCGATGCGGCCTTCTTCATGGGGCTGTTGCTGCTGCGCACCCAGGTGATGGGCCCGGCCGATGCCGCAGAGGATCAGGCCGAGGAGGTGGCGGAGCAGGCCGTGCAGGCCCTGCGCCAGGCCTTCTCGGAGCGCGGGGCGCTGGGGCAGGCCTTCAACGCGGCGGGATTCGACCTGGCGCTGGAGCTGCCCATCACCGACGAAGTCACGGTGCGGCTGCGGCCGGATCCGCTGGGAGCGGGTCTGGCGCTGGTGGAGTCGCTACAGCGGCTGGACGAGGTGGAGGAGGGGATGGGCGTGCTGCGCACGCTGTCGGACTCGCATCCTGGGAATCCGCTGGTGCAGATGTCGCTGAAGGATCTCGAGGAGCACCGCGCCGCCAGCTAGTTGGTGCCGCGTGGCGCCTCAGAACGAGCCCAACTCTACGCGGATCCCCCAGCCCTCGGCGGATGCGCGTCGGAATGCCGTGCATAGCTCGTCGATGTCGGAGCGGACGGCTTCGTCGAAGGTCTCGGGAGCGTCTGTTCCGCTGGCGTCGAGTTCTCGTCGGTACGCTGCCCAGAAGTCGGCCAGGCGAGAACGGTCGCCTTGTGGGAACGCTTCGAGATCCATGGCGTCGAGGCACATTGCGAGGTGGGTCACCTCGTGCGGATCAAGGAAGCCGGACTGCGGGCGGCCCCCATGGCGCGCAGGACAGGGTTGTCGTCAGGCTGTTCGGGTGGTGGGCCTTCGGCGTAGTACCGGTCGGCCTCCACTGCCGAATCGAGGACGAGTAGGGAGTGCCAGCGCCCGGTGAGCCACACCACCAACCATCCAGGCCGGCCGACGAAGGCAGCGCCTCCATCTGCCTTCTGCTCGTTTCGGACTCTGGCGAGACCGGCCAGCCCGTCGACCAAGTGACGACGAGCCCAGTGATTGGCAGGGCGCTCCCGTAGCTCTCGTGCAAGGAGCGGGGCTTCGGACGCAGGATCCAGGTGGAGTGAGCGTAGTGGCCCCGCCAACGGTGATGGTGGACCTCTCTCCATGCGGTTGTCGTCGATCGGTTCGGGCTGGAGATCGAGGTTCAGCAGGACTGGAACCAAGTGACCGGGGTTGTGGATCTCGGCTCGAATGGCGGCCTGGATGGCCTGCAGCTGTGCCCAGTCGACCCAGTCGACGCCGAGCCAGTCCCTCCTAAGGAAGGGCAAGAGGACCCTCTCGGATCGGCCGAGGGGTGCCGATGTGGGACCTGTTTCGCCGCAGGGCGCGCTCCATGTCCACGGTGAGCTGACGCGCCTCGCCCTCCCAGCGATCCTCGTTTCGGTGCAACATCAGTCGAGCAGCCTCGTCCTCCATCAGGATCTGCTCCACCGGTTGATCGAGTGCCCAGTCGAGCGCTTCAGGGGCCACGATCAAGGCAGGCCAAGGTGGCAGGTTGAGGTTCGGATCGACGTTGCCCGTGAGCCGAAGCGGGGCCCTGGGTAGTCCGTCGAGTTGATGGGGCTGGAGTGTCCGCTGTCGGGTGATGAAATGATAGTCGCCAGGCTCCGGGAGGCCTCGGTCCTGCCATGCCGTGGCGAGGTCGAGTGGCACGGGCCCGATGCACCCGCTCGAGGTGCGAGCCGGTCGCGTCACGAAGCCGCCATCGAGTCGCTCGAGACACAGACCCCCCTCTCCCATGGGCAGCACCTGCAGGCACTGTGTGTCTGAATGCAGGCGTGCGAGCCACTCGTCGATCTGCTCGGAGCTGGGGAGGGCTCCCAAGACGTGGACTGAGATCGTGCGCACTCGCGCCAGGCCAGGGGTGGGTAGATCACCGCTTGCCCACAGCCACTCGAGATCCTCGAGTCCCTCGAGATCCTCGATCACAGACGCTAGCTGCAGGTGCGACGCATCCTCTCGTCCTCGTAAACCGAGGTGTCTGGGTCGACAGCTCGCCTCGAGCATGGCCGGCAAGACAGAGGTGGACAGCCACCTCAGTGACCGCAGATGACTCAGGGAAGGGCTCCGGAGGAACCGCGCGACCTCGGGCAAGGGGAAGTCGCCTGTGAGCTCGAGCGACACCAGGGTGCGGAGTCCTGGCTCGTCGATCAGTGCACTGAGGTCGGACATGCTACCGTCAAGCCACGCTAATGCTGGAAATCCTCGCTCGAACCAGTGGTTCGACGTGGTGTGGTGGGCCATGAACGCCGGCCCGAACCACGCGGCGCCATGATCTCGGAGTAGCGTGGCCTCTCGCCAGGGGAGGGGGGCCTGTGAGCCAAGACCGTCGCCCCGGTGGCGCGCAAGCTGAAGCGCAGTGAACTCTCCGCGTGGATCCCCCAGCTCGAGCCATCGATCAGCGAGCACCGAGCGAGCGCCATCGTCATCGGGGGAGTCGTACACGGACTGCAGGAGCCGGATCACCATCGAGTCCGACGATGCATCCGGTGGCATGGGCAGAGACGACAACCATGCCTCCACCTCCGTCCTCACCGCCTCGGGCAGCTCGTCAGTGTCGGGACCCCGAAACGTCCAGTGCTCCATCCTCCCGTCGTCCGTCGGTGTCGACGGTAGCTGGGCGCAGAGGAGTGCCTGGACGTCGTCGAAGAACCGATGGGTCCCCAGGTAGAAGGTGCAGCGAGGGTCATCGAGCCAGCCCACCGCAGCGTCCAGCACCCGGGGATCGGGCCCCCTCGCGACCAGCTGCGCGAGGCGCTGCCGGACCTGGGGCATCTCCCCGTCCGGCAGCGACGTCAGCAGTGCCGGCACGTCGGCAGGCTCCCCGCGAGCCTCGCGGCGAAGCCAGCTGTCGTGGTCAGCGGGGCCACCCGGGACCGGGTCGTGGTCCTCCGCTGCCGACGCGCGCCGGATAGCGCGGGCCAGGCGAGGATCGCGAAACGTCCGCCACAGCTCCAGCGCTCGTGACAGGTCCATCATCGCCCTCAGGATACGCCGCGGTCGCCACACGCCCCAGCACGATCACCGCCGGTGCTCGCACCCCCACGCGCCTCGCCACACGAGCCAGCTCCCCGACGCGGGTGGTCGTGCGCCTCGCATCGGGGTGCCCACCGCGCTCCACGATGGCGGCAGGCCAGTCCGCGGGCCACCCCACCGCCGCCAGCTGCCGAGGGAGATCGGGCAGGCGCCCCACGCCCATGAGCAGCACCACCGTGGTGTCCGCGTCGAATCGGGGGAGGGCGGGCAGCGTGTGGCGCTGACCGGCGGCGGTGGCGATCAGCACCCGGTCAGCGGCACCTCGTCGGGTGGCCGGGATCCCAGCGAGCGCCGGCGCCGCCAGCGCGGACGTGATCCCCGGGATCACCTCGGCTGCGATCCCGTGGGCCCGGTACGCCGTGAGCTCCTCCTCACCACGCCCGAACACGAACGGATCGCCGCTCTTCAGCCGCACCACGTCTCGGCCAGCGGCTGCCTCGCGCAGCACCTGTTCGTCGAGCCGGGACTGCACGCGATCGGCGGTTCCGTGGCGCTTGCGCACGATGCGTAGCTCGCCCGTCACCAGCGCCAGGATGGCATCCGGCACCAGGCGATCGGCGAACACCACGTGCGCTTCGCGAAGCGCTCGACCGGCTGCCACCGTGAGCAGCTCGGGGTCGCCCGGCCCGGCTCCCACCAGCCGGATCCGTCCGGCTGTGGCCACGGGCGGAGCCTCCTTAGGGGGCTGGCCAGCTGTGAAGCGCTGCACCAGCGCGTCCACGACGTGCTCGTCCACCGACGCCAGGCGGCTCCAGCCCCAGCTGCGTCCGAGCTGCGTGAGCCACGCCATTCGCGCTTGCAGGGCCGCGGCCTCAGGCCGAGCCGCGCGCACCCGCGCTCGGATCCGCGAGAAGCCCTCGGCGGCGGCTCCCACGTCGGTGGGAAGGGCGGCCTCGATGCGCTGCCGGATCCGACGTGCCAGCCCCGGCGCCCGTCCGTTGGTGGACACCGCGATCTGCACGGGGCCGTCGCGCCACACCGACGTGAACCAGAAGTCGCACAGATCGGGCACGTCGGCCACGTTCACGGCGATGCGCCTCCGTCGGCAGCTCCGCGCGATGCGCTCGGACAGCTCCACGTCGTCGATGGCCACCATCACGGCGGCAGCCCCGAGCAGGTCGCGCTGTCGGTAGGGGCGCTGGTGCCAGGTGATCTCACCCGAGCGGGCGCGCGCCTGCAGCGTGGGCGAGGCGCTCGGGGCCACCACGTGCACGTCGGCGTCTGCGGCGAGCGACAGCGCCACCCGGCCCGTGGCCACCTCACCGCCACCCACCACCAGCACGCGCTCACCTGCCACGCGCATCGCCACCAGCAGCGAGCCGCCTCCCTCGACGGCGGCTGTGGGATCGTGGCGCGTCATGCCGACACCTCCGGCGCCAGGCGGCCAACGATGGTGTGCGCCTCCTCCACGAACAGGCCAGCCTCCACCGCCAGGCGGCGCAGCCGGTCGCCCTGTGCCGACTCCTCGGTCATGGCCTCCAGGTAGTAGTGGCCAACGCCCTCGAAGATCCGCCCCGCGTCGTAGTAGCGATCCCGGAACGCCTGCAGCTCGTCGAAGCTGCGCGGATCCGTCAGCCCCTCGGTGGACAGCAGCGCGCGGGCTGCGGCCGAGAATGCGGCCTTGGCGCGCGCGCGGACCTCGGCGGGTGCGCCGCCGTCGTCCAGCAGCGCGAGGGCTGCGTCGGCCTCGCGATCCGCCTCCGACAACAGCAGATCCGAGAGCAACACCACCTCCCCCGCGCACTCGCCCACGCCGCGTTGCACCGCGAAGGGCGCGTCGCTGCCAGCCTCGCGGTACATCTGTGGCGCCTCGTCGATGGGGGGGAGCTGCCCCAGATCCGCCAGCTCCGCCTTCAGCGCCGCTCGACCCTCGCGGCGGACCCAGTCGCCGAAGGCCTCCTCGGGGGTGGAGCGCGCCAGGAAGGCCCTCGCCACCCGCTGCACGGCGTCCTGCATGCGCGCAGCAGGAACCTTGGTGATCGGCAGCGCGAAGCCCGAGCCCGGCGCGCCGGTGTCGCCCACACCGTCGCGGCGGCCTCCCAACATCAGCACGAAGTGCGGCGCGGCGTGGCCGGCCACCGTGCGCGAGGCGCCGAAGAAGCCGATGTCGGCGATCTGGTGCTGGGCGCAGCTGTTCGGGCAGCCCGACACATGGATCCGCAGGGCCGCGATGCGCGGATCCGTGGTCAGCGCATCCAGGGCAGCCTGGATGGAGCGGGTGGCGCGTCGCGGGCTCGTGATGCCGAGCTTGCAGGTGTCGGCACCCGGGCAGGTCACCGGGTCCGAGATCCCGCCCGCGTGGGTGCCTGCCAGCCCGACGGCGGCGAGGCCGTCGTACACCGCAGACAGCCGGTCGGCCGCCACCCAGCGGATCCGCAGGGACTGATCCACCCCGATCCGGGTGGTGTCGCCCACGTGCTCCCGCAGCAGGCGCGCCAGGCCTCGGAGCTGCGTGGGATCCAGGTCCCCACGTGGCACCGTCACGTGCACCTGCGCGTAGCCCTCCTGGCGCTGTGGGTGCACGTTCGTGCGCCGCCAGGCGGCTTCCGCGTCGCTGCGCGGTGCGGAGGCGTCTGCGGGTGCGTGCAGCGGCGTGTCCGTCCACCGCTCGAGCTCGAACTGCCGCCAGGCGGGATCGTCGCGGAGCTGGGCGCGCTCCGCGGCCACCTCCTGGCGAAACAGCTCGATCCCCCACTTGGCTACCAGGAACTTCAGCCGCGCGCGCGCTCGCTTGGCCTTCTCTCCGTGGCGTGCGAACAGCCGCAGCATCGCCAGCGCCGTGGGCAGCAGCTCCTCCGCCGCCAGGAACTCGGTGAGCACCGGCGCCTCGTGGGGCACGGCCCCCAGTCCACCCCCCACACGCACGTGGAAGCCGCGGGTGCCGTCACGGATCACCGCGGTGGCGCCCAGATCGTGGATGGCGGCGAGGTTCTGCGACGGATCGAAGCTGCTCGCCAGCGTGATCTTGAACTTGCGCCCCAGGCTCTGGCCGTCTGGATGGCGCAGCAGGAACTGTGCCAGCGCCATGCCGTAGGCCGTGACGTCGAAGGGCTCGGCCTGCGACACGCCCGCGTCGGTCGAGGCGGTCACGTTGCGCACCACGTTGCCGCAGGCCTCTCGGGCCGTGGCCTCGGCGTCGGCGAGCACGCGCTGCAGATCCGGGGTCTGCTCTAGCCCCACGAAGTGCACCTGGATGTCCTGGCGGGTGGTCAGGTGGGCGATGCCGTGGCCGTAGGTCTCTGCGATGTCGGCGAAGGCGTCGAGCTGATCGGGGTGCACCAGCCCCAGCGGGAGCTTGCTCCTGAGCATGTGCACGCCGTCCTGGCGCTGCCCGTACACGCCGTGCCGCAGGCGGTACTCCAGGAACACCGCCTCGGGCACCTTGCCGGCCCGGAAGCGGGCGATGGAGTGCTCGAGGTCGTCGAGCTCCGTGGCGACCTGATCGCGCCGGCCCGCAATCGACGGTCGCGGTGGCGAGAGGGGCCCGCTCATGGCTGCCTCCCGTCGGTGAGGCCGTGGATACCGCACTCGGTCTTTCCCCGATGCAGCGGCCAGCGCCCAGCCCGCTCGTCGTCCGTGGTGGTGGCCACGGTGCAGGGGCGGCACCCCACGCTGCGGTAGCCCTCGGTCAGCAGGGGATGGAGCGGCAGGTCGTGGTCACGGATCCAGCCCAGCACGTCGTGCCGGGTCCAGTGTGCGAGCGGATGCAGCTTCACCAGGCCGTGCTGCTCGTCGAGCGCGACCGATCGAATCGACGAGCGCGCTGCGGACTGATCTCGGCGGAGGCCGGCAATCCAAGCGTCGTAGCCCGACAGGTGGCGTGCCAGCGGCGCCACCTTGCGCAGGGCGCAGCACAGATCGGGATTGCGGGCCCACAGCTGTGGGCCGTGGTCGTCCGCTTGCTCGGCGACCGTGCGAGTGGGCTGCACCCGCTCGATCTCGACGTCGAAGCGCCGCTGCACCACCTCGAGGTGGTGCAGGGTCTCGTCGAACAGCAGGCCCGTGTCCAGCAGGAACACGTCGACCGTGCGCTCGATGCGCGTCAGCAGGTGTAGGACCACCACGGACTGCGGGCCTAGGCTCGTGGCCAGCGCGATCCGCTCGAAGCGGTCGGTGGCCCACCGCAGCAGCTCGGTGGGATCGGTGAGCCCGGGATCGGGGGGCTCGAGGGTCGGGGATGTGGACAAGGGGTCCTCCGGGTGCACGCACCCGCACGAGGACCTCCCCCCGGCGGGTGCCGGGGGTTGGACGGAAAGTGGCCTGCTACGCCACGTCGATCCACACCCCGGCCGCACCACAGCAGCGGCAGAGGCAACAGATCGGGGCAGTGGGACGGGTCGGAGTCATGGCCTGCGCAGTCGGTACCGTGGCGTCCGGGGGGCGGCCAATCGCCCCCGCGAAACCGTGACGTGCATCACGATCCGCGATCCGTCAGCAGCCGATGGACTGGTAGTTCACGCCCACCTCGGTGCCCGCTGGCAGGTCACCGTTCAGCACGATCGCGTTGCGCGTGTCGTCGTAGCTCCAGGCCCGAGCCGGTGCCGGCTTGCCGTCGAAGGTCACCTCGAGGGTGGTGGGATCGGGCAGGGCCGAGAGGAGGAACGTGTCGAGGCTGTTGGCGGTGGCCACGCCGAGGGCCGAGGCGTGGTTGCCCCAGGCGCTGGTGCACACGTCGAGCACCACACCGCCCGTGCCCTGGGCCGCAGGGATGTACTCGGTGCCGTACTGGCCGCAGTCTCCGCTCGTGTCGGAGTCCACCACCGCACTCACCATCACCAGGTTCGGATCGCTCATCTCGTTCTGCCAGCGGGTGATCCAGTGGCTCCAGGGCTGCCCCGACTGCTCGGGCTCGTCCGAGACCGCGACGACGTGCAGCACGGCATTGCCGCGCACGAAGCCGGCGTTGCACCCTGCTGGCCCCGTCTGGCGCAGGCTGATGTCCACCAGCTCCAGCAGCGCCTCCGTCAGATCGTCGTCGGCGAAGGGCTGGAAGCCGCTCACCGCGTCGAGGAAGACGTTCTCGTAGTTCGGCGTCTTGGCCGTGATCACGCCACGGTTGAAGCAGCCGTGGTCCTTGGTGACCACCCCGATCCGCCAGTCGTTCGTGACCTGATCGATCTCGGTGATGAAGTCCTCGAAGGCGATGCCCAGGTTGCGCGCCTCCTCGTTCATGGAGCAGGACTTGTCCACGGCGAACAGGATGTCCGCCGAGGGGTTCTCCTGGACCTCGAAGGTCTCGGTGACCTCGCTGCCCGCCGCCTCGCTCTGCTGGTCCGCCGTGCGCACGCCGCGTGGATCGTTGCTCTCGACCTCGAGCTCCGCCAGTGCCACGGAGGGTCCGTCGGGCCGGTACTGCACCATGGCCTGCACCTGCGTCTGCGGCGGCAGGGTCACGGGCAGCGAGAGGTTGTGCAGCAGCTGCAGATCCTCCGACGACGACTCGTAGCTCATGCCCGTGATCACCAGGTCGTCCACCCCCACGTTCTCCATCGTCAGCACGACCTGGTCGTCGCAGATGGTGGGGAACACGTGGGAGCCTGGCGTGATCTCGAGGGCAGGCACCTCGCCCAGCCCCTCGAGCTCCACGGGCACTTCGGGCGTGACCGGATCGTCGGAGACCACTGTGACCTGACCGAAGGTCAGCTGGCCAGCGGGCACGAAGGCCACGTCCACGGTGTGGCTCGCGTTGGGTTCGAGCGTGAAGGGGGCGTCGGTCTGGACCGTGAAGGCCTCACCTCCTACGTCAAGCCGCAGCTCGGCGACCTCCACCACCGAGAAGCCGAGGTTGCTCACCGTGAAGGTCTGGACCTCCTGCTGCCCCGTGCGGGCTGGACCGAAGGTCAGCGCCTGAGGATCCACGCTGATCCCCACCTGGCCGAGCGGCACGCCATCGGCGTCGCGCACGTTGTAGTCGGAGCAGGAGAGCGACAGCGCCACACAGGACGCACAACCGAGAACGAAGACAGAACGCATAGAGAACCCTCACCGTGGGCGGGGCTTCTCGAACGTCGAACCCGCGAAGCCCGCGAAAGAGATCGAGGTCAGCAAGCATTTCAGATCGGTCCGACGCTGTCAATCGGCGCGTAATGGCTCCTCGGCGTCTTCGTCGGGGTCCAGGTTCTCGCGGATGCTGCGCAGGAGCTGCACGGCGGTCAGGATGTCGTCGCGATCCCAGTCGCGAAAGGCGCGATCGAGCAGTCCGTTGCTCACGGCGATGAACTGCGGCAGGGCCTGCCGTGCCTTCGCCGTGGGCTGCAGCAGCAGGGCCCGGGAGTCGTTGGGATCGGGGGTGCGCGCCACCCAGCCCGAGTCCACCAGGGAGCGCACGAAGCGCCCCACCGTCACCTCCGACAAGGCCAGCTGGCGCGCCAGCTGGGCTGCCGTCAGCGGCTTGCGGGCGTTGATGAGGGCCAGCAGGGCGTTGCCCTGCGCCGGGGTGACATCGACCAGCCCTGCGTCGCGGAACAGGCCCTCCACCACGCGATCCGTGACGTGTCGGATCCGGCCCAGATCGAGCATCGCCTGGGTCTGCAGCCGCCTCAACTCGAGATCAGGCCCTGACATTTCACTCCCGCTGCTGCAGCTGTGTAGTCTCGGGCTCGGCCGAGGTCGACCGAAGCCCGGCACCAACCATGAGGCCCCACGTGCTCGTACTGCTCGTCGCTTGCTCAGGTCCCGCGCCCACGCCGGGCACCACCGTGCCCGCGCCACGGCCCACCACTCCGTCCGTGCAGCCCACCGCCGACACGTCCTCCACTCCCACGGCCAGCACCGGCGACACGGCCACCACCGAGCCACCCGTGCTGCCGCTTCAGGGCTTCGGCACGCTGACCGGCGACTGCGACGTGCTCGACCCCACGCTGCTCGCCGACGCCACGTCCACGCGCTTTCGCGCCACCCTCGACGTGGGCAAGGCGGTCTTCGACGAGGCGCTGCTGTCGAAGGGGGGGCAGGAGATCATCGCGGATGGCGGCCTGAACCAAGGCTCCCTCGAGTCCGAGGCCATCGCCTTCGACGTGCTGCACCGCTGCGAGCTCGCCACGCTGCTGCGCACCGAGGACGAGGTCGCCTACGAGGACGCCAACGGCAAGAAGACCGATGTGCTCGTGGAGGTGGACGGGGTGTCCGTGGGGGTGTCCGTCACGCGCGCGTTCACGTTCCCCGACTGCGCTGCGCCCGGTGATCTCGCCCCTCAGATCGAAGACAAGCTGCTGGACACCGCGCTCGCTGCCGACAACGCACGGAAGAAGAACCAATGGGATCGCACCATCTTGAGCGTGGTGGCCTGTGACCAGGCCCACGCCGATGCCGTGGAGACCGCCTGGGACGCCGCGGACGCTGCCCTGCGCGCCGACGTGATCCTCATGACGACACAAACCGACGGCAACGACGACTTCCTGTACTGAAGGAGGTGTGATGCGGCGTTCCCCGCTGCGGGTGGCCATCGTCCAGGCGGCCCCCGTGTTCCTCGACCTGCAGGCCTGTCTCGACGTGCTCGAGGCCCGGTGTCGCGAGGCCGCCGCCGCAGGCGCCCGGCTCGTGGTGGTGGGGGAGACGTTCCTGCCCGGCTACCCTGCGTGGCTCGACGTCTCGCCCGGTGCCGCCCTGTGGGATCACGAGCCAGCCAAGCAGGTGTTCGCCCGCATGCGCCGCAACGCCGTGGTGGTGGGGGGAGCCACCACCGACCGCCTCGGCGCCTTGGCGCGCGAGCTGTCGATGACGCTGGTGGTCGGGGTTCAGGAGCGGGTCGACGCCGGTCCGGGCGCCCACACCCTCTACAACAGCCTGCTCACCTTCACGCCCGATGGGGCGCTCGCCAACCATCACCGCAAGCTCGTGCCCACCTACACCGAGAAGCTGCTGTGGGGGCCCGGCGACGGAGACGGGCTGCGCGCCGTAGAGGTCGACGGGGTGCGGATCACCGGCTTGGTGTGCTGGGAGCACTGGATGCCGCTGGCTCGCCAGGCACTGCACGACGCCGGGGAGCACGTGCACGTCGCCGTGTGGCCCACCGTGCACGACCGCCACCAGCTGGCCAGCCGGCACTACGCCTTCGAGGGTCGCTGCTTCGTGCTCGCGGCCGGTCAGCTCGGCCGGGTGGCCGACATGCCCGAGGAGCTGCGGCCCGATGGCCCAGGGGACGAGTGGGTCATGCGGGGCGGCTCCGCCATCTACGGCCCCGACGGGGGCACGGTGCTTCAGCCCGTGTTCGACACCGAGGCCGTGCTCGTGGCGGATCTGGACCTCGACCGCATCGACGAGGAAGCCATGACGCTGGACGTGGCCGGTCACTACGCGCGCCCCGACGTGTTCGACTTCGGGGTCCGGTCACGCCGTCAGCGGAACTGACGCGCGAGCTCGCGCACCTCGGGATCCCGGTTCCGCTCCAGGCGCCTCACGCGCCGCAGTACCGCGTCGGTGGGGCGGGATCGCAGCAGCTCCAGCAGGGTGACCACCTTCTCGCGAGACGCCTCGTCGAAGGTGCCCCACCACCGACGCCACAGCGTGCGTGAGCGCACCGCACGGTCCAGGGCCTCCAGGAGCGGGTCCGCCGTCCAGCACGGATCGGCAGCGAGCAGTCGATCGAGCACCTGTGGCTTGTGGTGCCACTGAGCGTCCGCCAAGAACGATCGCAGGGCGTGATCGCTGGTGCGAGGAGGGGCCGTGTCCGGCGTGTGCCCCGTGGGGGTCTCCAGGAAGGCCAGGTCTCGACGAGCAGCCTCTCGATCCAACCCCAGGCGGGGCGCCTCCCGCAGATGGGCGGTGACGTGGGTCGCCCCCAGTGCTGGCAGATCGGGCACCCAACCCGCCGACGACATCAGATGCATGACCCCGTCCACCACCTGCTGGTGATCGGGCCGCTGGGCGGGCTCGTAGGCGGCCATCCGCGCGATGAGGTTCGACAGCTCGTGGATCAGCCGGGGGCTCGTGTGCTCTGGGCGCAGGTGCATCAGCTGCTGGGCCATCCGCTCGGCGTGCTTGCGCGGGTGCATCGACAGCGTGACCTTTCGTCCGGTGAGCAGCTCGAAGAACACGCACCCCAGCGCATAGATGTCGCCAGCGGGGGTGTCGGTGGCCCCGTCGAGGCGCTCGGGGGCGAGGTAGCCGTGGGCGCCCAGCACCACCGAGACCGTCTGAGACTCCTTGCCCTCGAACTCGCCCCGCGCGATGCCGAAGTCCACCAGCTTCAGGGTGCCGTGGATGTCGAGGAGCAGGTTCGACGGCTTGAGATCGCGGTGGATCACCGCCATGGGCTCCCCCGTGCTCGGATCCAGCCGTCGCCACAGCTCCCGCAGGGTGGCGGCCGTGGTGCGCACGATCTCGCACACCTCCGGTGGGGCCAGACCCTGGGGGCAGCGCGCGAGTAGGGCGTTCAGGGGGGCGCCGCGCACCCACTCCAGCAGCAGCACGGGGCAGCCCTGCACCGGGCGGAGCTCCGATACGCCCACCACGTGGGGGTGCTGCAGCCTCTGCAGCAACGCCGCCTCGTCCTTGAGGCGGCCCACCACCTTCGGGTTGGCCCGGTACTGCTCCTTGAGCACCTTGGCAGCCCACAGCTGGCCCGTGGCCGTGTCGCGGACCACGGACACGTGGCCGAAGGTTCCCGACGCCAGGATTTGCACGATCTCCAACGCCAACGGCTGCCGCCTCCGCGACGTGGGATGACACGAAGTGGGCTCGCGTGGTACCCCCGGCCAGCAAACCTCCGAGGCACCTTGATCCACGACGCGTTCCACCGACCGTCCACCTCCACCTACAGGCGCGTCAACGCGGTGGTGTGGTTGCTCATCGTGGCGTCGGTGGCGTTGCTGCTGGTGGACATCCTGTGGCCGCCGACCATGCCGGGCCGCGACCTCCTCGAGCAGCTCGACAACGTGATCCTCGGCGTCTTCGCGGTGGAGTTGTTTCTTCGGGTGTGGAGCTTCCGACCTCCAGCGCTGGGCTTCTACAGGCTCGGGGCCCTCGGACGGCTGCGGGTGCACCTGGTGGAGCGGCTCCGCTTCTGCTTGCAGCCCCTCGTGATGGTGGACATCCTCACCGTGCTCGGCGGGGTGCCGGTGCTGCGGGGACTGCGGGCGCTGCGCCTGCTCCGGCTGATTCGCTCCTCGCAGCTCTTTCGCTATGCGAGCCCCTTCGAAGGCATGGCGCGTGCCTTCGAGGAGAACCGTCTGCTCTACATCTTCGCCTTGGGCTGGCTCGGGATGTCGGTGTTGCTCGGCGGGATCTCCTTCTTCCTCATCGAGGTCGAGCACAACCCCGACATCCGGTCGCTGTCCGATGGGCTGTGGTGGGCCATCGTCACCATCACCACCGTCGGCTACGGCGACGTCACCCCCGTCACCGGCTTGGGCCGCATCGTGGCGGGTTCGCTCATGATCGTCGGTATGACCAACCTGGCCCTGTTCGCCGGCATCGTGGGCGCGACGTTGATGAACGGAGTGCTGTCGATGCGCGAGGAGTCCTTCCGAATGAGCAACTACGTCGATCACATCGTGATCTGCGGGTACGACCCGGGTGCCCACATGCTGCTGAAGGCGCTGGAGGAGGAGCTCGATCTGGATCGTCACTCGGTGGTGATCTTCTCCCCCGCGGAGCGACCTCCCGACGTCGGACCGGAGTTCGTGTGGGTCCAGGGGGATCCCACCAAGGAGAGCGAGCTCGAGAAGGTGCGCATGACCAAGGCCAACGCGGCCATCGTGGTCGGGTCGCGCACCGACACTCCGCAGAACGCGGATGCGCGCTCGATCCTGATCACGTTCACCGTCCGCCGATTCCTGAAGCGGCGCGAGGAGCAGATGCGTCGGCGTCAGCAGGCGCTGTACGTGGTCACGGAGATCCTCGAGGCGGAGAACGTGGAGCACGCCCGCTCGGCGGGGGCCGACGAGGTGATCGAGACCACGCGCATGGGCTTCAGCTTGCTCGCCCACGCCGTGCAGGTCCACGGCACGGCCACCTTGCTCGGGGAGCTGGCGGACGTGTCGGGGAACAGCCTCTTCGTGGGGGCGCTCCCCGAGGACCTGGCTCACCCCATCACGTTCCGAGCGGTGTCCACCGAGCTCAAGCACCGCCACAACATCTTGGTGGTGGGGGTGCGGGACTCCACGGGCGGGCCCGATCGCCTCAACCCCCCCGATCACTTCGAGCTGGCCGACACCCATGCCGTGATCTACATCGCGACCGAGCAGCGGCTGTCGCCCGTCTGAGAGGGCGGCCGCTCGCGGCTGTCGCCGAATGCGGGTACGTGACTGCATGCGTGACGTGAGGCGAGAGCCCCCACGCGTTTCGGCGCTCCTCGGACCCACCAACACTGGCAAGACCCATCGGGCCATCCAGCGCATGCTCGCGTGGCCCACCGGAATGATCGGGTTGCCGCTGCGACTGCTGGCAAGGGAAGTCTACGAGCGAGTGGTGGAGCAGCGGGGCCCCGATGTGGTGGCGTTGGTAACCGGGGAGGAGAAGCGGATCCCCGAGGAGCCGCGGTACTGGGTGTGCACCGTCGAGGCGATGCCCCTCGATCTGAAGGTGTTCTTCGTGGCGGTGGACGAGATCCAGCTCGCTGGCGATCGCCACCGAGGCCACACCTTCACGGACCGGCTGATGAACTGCCGAGGCACCGGGGAGACGATGTTCCTGGGCGCCATGACCATCGCCCCGCTCCTCACGCGGCTGCTGGGCGACGTGGAGATCGACACCGCCGAGCGGCTGTCCAAGCTGTCGTGGGGTGGGGTGCACAAGCTCGCCTCCGTGCCTGGTCGATCCGCGGTGGTGGCCTTCAGTGCAGAGAAGGTCTACGAGGCCGCCGAGCGGCTGCGGGCCGTGCACGGAGGTGCGGCCGTGGTGCTCGGCGCGCTGTCGCCTCGCACGCGCAACGCCCAGGTGGAGATGTACCAGGCCGGCGAGGTCAAGCACCTCGTGGCCACCGACGCCATCGGCATGGGCCTGAACATGGACCTCGCGCACGTGGCCTTCACGGACGTGCGGAAGTTCGACGGCCGAGGGTTCCGAGATCTGACCGCGGCCGAGGTGGCCCAGATCGCGGGGAGGGCGGGGCGCTATCGCACGGATGGCACCTTCGGCACCCTGAAGTCCCTCGGGGGGCTCCCAGCGCACCTCGTGGAGGCGGTGGAGCAGCACCGGTTCCCTCCGCTCCGGCGCCTCTTCTGGCGCAACCCCAACCTCGACTTCCGCAACCCCGACGCGCTGCTCCACAGCTTGTCCGAGCCGCCACCGCGGTCGTTCCTGGCCCAGGCCTTCGGGGAGGACGACCAGCGCGCCCTCGAGGCGCTGCTGCACCGCGACGCCATCCGGGACCGCGTGCGGCGACCCGATGCGCTGCAGCGCCTGTGGGAGGTGTGTCGGATCCCCGACTACCGCAAGACGCGCACCGGCTCGCACGCCGAGCTGCTGTCGCGTATCGCCACCCACCTGCTCGACGACGGGGAGGTGCCCGACGACTTCGTGTCGGAGCGGATCGGACGGCTCGATCGTACCGACGGCGACATCGAGACGCTGATGTCGCGGATCTCCTGGGTGCGCACGTGGACCTACGTGGCCTGGCAGCGAGGGTGGACGTCGGATGCGGCCCACTGGCAAGAGGTCACCCGCGGGGTGGAGGATCGCCTCTCGGATGCCCTGCACGAGCGCCTGACGGCGAGGTTCGTGGACCGGCGGGTGGCCTGGGTGCTCCGCGGCGCGGACGTGCAGTCCGAGGTCGCGGTGAACGACGGGGACGTCACCCTCGGGGGGATCGCCGTGGGCCAGGTGGTGGGATGGACGTTCCGTCCCGACGGCGGCGGCCTCCCCAAGGTGGTGGCGAGTGCCGTGCGCAACCGCATGCGCACCGACGTGCTCAAGCAGCTGCGCGCCTTGATGGAGGCCTCCGATGGGGCCATCACCTTGCACGCCGACGCCACCCTCGGCTTCGATGGCGTGGTCTTGGGGCAGCTGTCTGCAGGCCGGGGCGTGTTGGAGCCGAAGGTCGTCACCCGTCGTGCCGATCTGCTGGAGGCGGAGGAGCGCGAGCGGGTGAGGGTGCGGCTGCAGCGCTGGCGGGATCGGTGGGTGGAGCGCTTGTTCTCCGACCTGGACCGGGCCCATGACATGGCGCTGTCGCCAGCGGCCAAGGGGCTCGTGTATGCGGTGCGGAGCAGCCTCGGGACGGTGCCCCGTGCCGAGGTGAGCGACAACCTCGAGGCGCTCACGAAGGCGGATCGCCGTGCCCTGGCGCGCCTCGACGTGCGGCTGGGGACCCACAGCGTGTACGTGGCGTCGCTGTTGGCACCCGCCGCCCAGCGGGTGCGGGGAGCCTTGTGGTGCCTGGCGCACGGCGTGAAGCCCCTTCCCGAGCCGCCCCACGATGGTGCACCGTCGGTGGAGGTGGCGGGCCAGCCGGCGGGCCTGCTCGAGGCCATGGGGATGCGGGTGCTCGGTAGCCGCGCCGTTCGAGCCGACGTGGTGGAGCGCCTGGCTGCCGATGTCCGCAAGCGCGCGCGCCAGGGCCGCCCCGCCCCGGTGGTGGATCCGATGAAGTGGCTGGCCACCGATGCGCAGGGCGTGGTGTCGGTGGTGCGCGGCTTGGGCTTCAGCGCGGTGCTGATTCCCGATGGCCGCCTGCAGGTGCGCAAGAGGCGTCGGTGAGCGGCCTGCTCACGGTGCACCCTGCAGAGGCCGCTGTCGGTGTGGTCACGCTGCTGTTGCTCGGTGCGCTGACGCTCGCGATCCGATCTCGGTGGCGGCGCGTGGAGCGCCTCGCACTGGGGCTTGCTGGCGCTGCGGCGGTGGGTGTGGCGATGGGAGGGGTGTGGCTCGCGCGCGCCCGCGAGCTGGCCGCTGTGGCCGTGATTCGCGACGTGGGGCGCGACCAGCTGGCCACCCACGTGGCGCTGCAGCACGCCTCCGCGATGCAGGGCCTGTGGTGGTGGTTGCTACTGGCTGGGGCCTTGGTCGCGGTGCCCCGAGGGGGCCGGTCCGACGAGGTAGCGACCTCGGCTCGCTCGGTCCTGCTCGTCATTGCTGGGTTGCTGTTCGTGGTCGGGGTGTACGGTGGGTCCCTGCCCGTGGTGCTCTGTGCGGCGGCACTGGGATCGTTGCCCTTGCTCGCCCTTGGGGCTGCAGCAGGGTGGGTCGCAGGCGCGCTCGTGCTGGCCGCGGCGGCGTGTGGCATCGAGTCCACCCTCGCGTCCACCTGGATGCTGGCCGATCCCGAGACGGATCTGACGGCCATGCAGCGCGCGTTCTCCGCACGCCGAGGGGTGTGGCTCGTGATCGGGGTGGCGGTGGTGGCCGTCGCCGTGCAGCGCGTCCGCAACCCGTCGACGGCACCGCGGATGGGCGCGTTCCTTGTAGGTACATCGCTCATCGGTGCCGGAGCGCTGGTGGGTACCGTCGTCGTGCGAGATGCGGCGCATCAGGCCCGTGCCTGGGGGCCTCCCCCCGAGCTCGGACCGTTGGCCGAGGAGCTGTCGCTGCCGGTGTACGCGCAGTCTGCGCTGCCCCGCTTCGTGGGAGGTTGCGTGTGGTGGCCCGACGGCGAGTCCGCTTCGGGTTGGCGGGCCGCGCAGCTCGGTCACGTCTCGGCGCGCCATGCCATCGGTGGCTGTGTGGAGGGAGTCGACGCACCCAGGCTCGAGGACAGGCCCGTGCTGGCGGTCGGGAAGGGCCATCCCGTGGCCGATCTCGCCGAGCGGGGACGAGGGGAGCTGCAGCTCGTGGTGCGCACCGACGCTCAGGCCGCTGCGGCCCCGCTGATGCCCTGGCGCATCGGAGCCGTGGCCGTCCAGGTGCTGCACCCCTCGCAGGGACGCTGGCGGGAACTGCCCGGTCCCGTCGTCGTGACCGGGACGTCCAGCGAGCGGGTGTTGCGACGGCCCGACGGCGTCACGGTGCCCGTCGACGACGATCTCGTCGGTGCGATGACCCGAGCCCTCGAGGATGCCTCGCTGCGGGTGGATCTCGTGGCGGCACCCGAGGCTCGGCTGACGGTGGGCGAGCTGCTCGCCCTGTGCGGCGCGGCCAGGGCGGTACACCCGAAGGGGCTGCGATGTGCCGTGAGGGCTCCGGACCTTCCGGACGCACCGTGAGGATCAGGCGGCGGAGGCATCCGAGTCGGGGGTGCGCCTTCGGTCCATGCGCAGGTTGAGGATCTGGACCAGCAGCGAGAAGCCCATCGCCGAGTAGACGTAGCCCTTCTCCACGTGTGTGCCGGTGCCCTCCATGATCAACGTGGCTCCGATCAGCACGAGGAACGCCAGCGCGAGGATCCGCACGCTGGGGTTTTCGGTGACGAAGTCCCCCACGGGTCCGGCGAACACCATCATCACGATCACGGCCAGTAGGATCGCCGCCACCATGACCTCCACGTGATCGGCCATGCCCACGGCGGTGATGACGGAGTCCAGGGAGAACACGATGTCGAGCAGCATCACCTGGGTGACCACCGACGCCAGCGTGGCTGCGGCCTTGCCGCTCGCAGTGCCCCCTTCGTGGTCCTCGGGGTGCTCCACGCTCGAGTAGATCTCTCGTGTGGCCTTCCACAGCAGGAACAGGCCGCCTGCGATCAACACGAGGTCCTTGCCCGACCAGGCCCGGCCCATCGCGTCGAACAGGCCTTCCTCGAGGTGGATGAGCCAGTTGATGCCCAGCAGCAGCAGCACTCGGGTGACGAGGGCACCCGCCAGGCCGAGCTGGCGCCCCAGCTTCTGCTGGTGTTCGGGCAGGCGCGCCGCCAGGATCGTGATGAAGACGATGTTGTCGATGCCCAGCACCACCTCCATGAGGGTGAGGACGCCAAGGGAGACCCAGGCTTCGGGACTGGACAGCAGCTCGATCATCGTCTTCTCGGGAGGTTAGGACGCCCGGAGGGCTTCGCCATCTGGCAGGCTCGGGAAGGCAGCAGAGAAGGTCAGAGCGACCGCGCTTTCTTCTCGAGCGTGGCACGGGTCGAAGAGAAGCCCGACCAAACGGTATGGGGATTAGCATGTCGCTGCCGTCCGTCGAGGCACCACCCGGTGCACACGTCCAGATCGCCTTCGATGCCCAGCGTGCGGCGTTCCGGGAGGCGCCCTTCCCGGACTACGCCCAGCGGAAGCGCGATCTGCGCCGCATGCTGGATCTGCTCATCGCGCGGCAGGACGACATCTGCGCCACCATCGGCAGCGACTACGGTCATCGGAGCGCGCACGAGTCTCTGATGTCGGACGTGTACCTCACCACCACCGGCATCCGACACCTGCTGCAGCACCTACACGGGTGGATGGCGCCCACCCCCGCACCCGTGGGGCTCGCGCTCCAGCCGGGGCGTGCCGAGATCGTGGCGCAGCCCCTGGGTGTGGTCGGGGTGATCAGCCCCTGGAACTATCCGCTGAACCTGGCGCTGCTGCCCGCAGCGTGCGCGCTCGCCGCGGGCAATCGCGTGATGATCAAGCCCAGCGAGCACACCCCCCGCACCAGTGAGCTGTTGCGCGAGCTGATGGCCGAGATCTACGCCGAGGACCAGGTGGCGGTGTGCCCCGGCGACGTGTCCGTCGCCACGGCGTTCGCGTCGCTTCCTTTCGATCACCTGTTCTACACGGGCTCCACGCGCGTGGGGAGGCTGGTGATGCAGGCCGCTGCGGGCAACCTCACTCCGGTGACGCTGGAGCTGGGCGGCAAGTCGCCGGTGTGGGTGCATCCCGACTACCCCGTGCAACGAGCTGCAGCGTCCATCGTGGCGGGCAAGCTGTTCAACGCTGGCCAGACCTGCGTGGCTCCCGACTACGTGATCGTGACGGAGGAGCGCAGGGACCCCATGGTCTCCGCCCTGAAGACAGCGATCGAACAACGGTTTCCCAAGCTGCAGGACAACCCGGACTACACCTCGGTGGCCCATCCGCAGCATCATCAGCGCCTGCAGCACGTGCTGCAGGACGCACGCGACAAGGGCGCGACCCTGGTCGAGGTGAACCCGAGCTCGGAGCGCTTCGACGAAGGACGCAAGATGGCACCTGTCATCGTGCAGGACGCCACCGACGAGATGCTCGTGCTCCAGGAGGAGATCTTCGGCCCGATCTTGCCGGTGATCACCGTGCCGAGCTCCAAGGAGGTGGCCTCCTATGTCAACGAGCGACCACGCCCGCTGGCCTTCTACATCTTCGACCGGGACACGTCCCGGGTGGACGAGCTGCTCAAGCGCACCCACTCGGGCGGCGTGACGGTCAACGACACGCTGCTGCACGTGGCCGAGGCGAACCTGCCCTTCGGCGGAGTGGGGGCGTCGGGGATGGGCGCGTACCACGGAAAGGCAGGATTCGACACCTTCAGCCACCACAAGGCCGTCTTCCGGCAGCCGCGCTTCAACGCCCGCTTCCTCCTCGATCCGCCCTATGGGCGGACGGTGGAGCGGCTGCTGTCCTGGCTGATGTAGACGGTCAAGCCACGGCCAGAGCCACGCGCTCGTGCGCGTATCGCTCGGCCAAGCGCCGCTCGATGCGAAGTCGCGACAGCACGTGCTCTGGAAGCTGAACGGGCTCGGGCATCACCACGAAGGCGCTGTATTCGTAGCCTTCGGCGCGGCGACGGCGCTGGATCCGGCCCGAGGCCACCAGCGACCGCACGTCGTGTGCTCGCTTGGAGCGCGTGGAGCCGAGGTTGGCCTGCTGCCAACGATGCAGATCGGTGCTGTCGACCCATCGACCCTGGCGCTCCAGCCAGGCCACGATGCGTTCGAGTCGCACGCTTCGGTGCATGGGATCACTTCCTTCCATGCACACTTCGTACACCGCTAGCTGGACAGAAATCGTCCGCTGCATCCATCGAGCGGTACTGTTGACCCGCGAGGAGTCCTCAGACGGCCATCGCCAGTAGGAGGAGGCCGAGACCGACCAAGAACGCGCCTCCCAGAATGATGGCCATCACGAGCTGCACCAGGGAGCTGGAGCGATCATCGGCGGCGCTGCTCGGCACGGCCATCGTGCCCGACAGGGTGCTGTCGCCCGTGATCTCGGCATCGAATCCTTCGATGTCGAAGTCGAGCTCGAGGTCGTCCCTCGTCTCCATCGGGTTGCCGTAGGTGAGCATCGACCCGTGCTGAGCGGCGTCTGCCATCACGGCCTGCCGGAATGCGCTCCGCTCGAGCTTGCGCGTGGGCGCCTCCGACAGGGAGCTCGCCATGCGGCGAGGCCGTGGAGCAGGCGTCGCTGGGGCCGGCCGTGCGATGCGCTGTGGACCGGCCGGCGTTCGAGGTCGATGCGCGTTCGCGGCGAACCACTCCACGATCTCGGGGCACAGGGCACCGAAGGCGGGCCCGCCGTCCGTGGGCATCGGCACCGCGGTGTTCCCGTATCCGCCGCTCACGCCCTTCAGCGCGTCCTTGGGCACCCAGGCAGCACGCTCCGTGCCATCGGTGAGCCGCAGCCGGCAGTGAGCCCCTTGAGCCATGCGCTCCACTTGATGGATGGATGCCAACCGAGGGCCACCCGCGGGTGCAGACACACCGGGTCGCAGAGTGGAAGGGCGCAGGCTGTTCTGGCTCGACCGTCCCTGGGGATCCGACCTTGCACTCCACGTCATGTCCAGGCTCCTGGCATTCATGAGGGGGGGGATGAACGCATGGGAAGACCAAAGGGTGCCAACAGAAAAACTTTCTTCGATTGTCGCAGAAAGACTCGTGTTCGACATGTTCGCGACGCGAACAGATGGGCAGATACCACGCACGGTCGTCTTCGATCAACGGGGAACCCATGAGCCGCCGAAGAAGGCGGGAATCGCCTGTGGGCCAAGGTCATCGTGGCCAGGGAAGCCGCGCGTCGTTGCCGCCGATCACCAGTGTAGGTACCACCGACTCGGACCCCACACGAACGGTCATTTCGTATCCCGACGGAATACACCCCGACCCTCCCTTCTGCGACACCCAGATGGTCAGGGCGTTGGGTCCCGACGTTGCATTCGTGACCACGGAGCGGGCGGGACACCCTCCCTTCGTCCATGGGGTGGTGGAGCAGGGAGCGTCGTCGTCGAGCTGTCCAGAGCCGTCTGCCCAGCCGAAGTGCGAGCTGCCGTCTGCATCGACGACGTGCGCCACCAGGTCTGCCTGGCCCTTGCCGTTGTCGACGGCGATCTGGACGAGCTGCCCGACGTCCGCGAACACCTCCCAGCCATCCCACACATCGTCCGTTCGCGGGTCTCCGCAGTCCAGCTCTCCGATGACTGGTGTGTCGCCCATCTCGACGAGGGGGGAGTCCGCCAGCTCGTCGCCTCCGTCACAGTCGGCGTCCAGCCCATCCGCAGCCACGTCCGTACTGCCGGGGCCGATGGTCATCTCAGCGTCGTTGCAGTCCTCACCTCCGCAGGCCGCGTCGAGCCAGCCGTCCTTGTCGGCGTCCACGCAGGTCTGCTCCTGCAGCGCGAGGCGGTAGGGCTGAGGGCCATCTCCCAGGGCGGTGAGCACCACGTGATGCACGCCGGGGCCCCGTCCGGTGGTGAGGGTGGGGCACGAGCTGCCGTCGCTCACGACGTGGGTGTAGAGCGCGTCGAGATCGGGCCCGGTGACGCGTGCGAGCAGCTGTAGATCCGCGCAGGAGCCGCCCTTCTCCACGTCCTGGACGGCCACCTGCAGCGTCTGGGTGGCTCCCTCGGTGGTCACCCGGAACACGTCGGTGGGGGTGTCGAGCACAGGGGACGGGCACAGGATCCCCTGGAGGGTGGAGGGGAGCATGGCCTCGGTGGCCGTGGCGAGGTCGTCGTTGGGCTCGAACGCGTCCTCGACGCACGGAGGCGGCGAGGTGTCGGCGGTGGTGCCGGTGAGGACGTCCGCGTCCGCATCGGCGTCCACGTCTGCGTCGGCGTCGGCCATGGTGAACAGCGTGTCCTGTCTGGCCCGGTGCTCGTCGCTGCCCACCCACGGGCAGCCACCCACCGCGGCCATCACCAACCAGCTCATCGTTCCCCCAGGTCGGATTCTACCGGCGGGTGGCCACGCCGAGGCCGAGCACCCCGAGCGAGGCCACACCCGACACCAATGATGCGGCGGTGGTGCCGTTCACGACGGTGCGCAGCCCGTCCGACGGCCGCTGCACATAGGCGCTTCGCGCCAGCCACGCGGTCCCCAACAGCGTCCCCGACGTCAGCCCCAGGCCCGCGGCCGTGCGAAGCCGTCGAGACCGCAGGGGCTTCGGTCGGCGCAGGCTGTCGGGAGGCAGCCCCACCCATGCCGGCGGCTCCGAGGGCAGGGCCGTGGGGTGGGTCAGCAGGGATCCCGGGAACGACGCGCCCTCCTGCCACGCACTCGCCGTGAGGCGTCCGTAGGCGTCGCCCACCTGCAGCAGGTGCGGCATCTGGACCTCGGCCTGGGGGAGCGTGAGGTAGCGCCCGTCGAGGAAGGCGGCGCCGTCTCCCACCGCCAGCCCGCGATCGGGCACCGTCATGCGCACGGCTGGCTCCACCGCGTCGAGCGCGGGGCGCGAGGGGTGCACCGGAGGGAGGTAGGCGTCCCACGAGGTCTCGGGATCGAGGGTCCGCGCCAGCCGGGCCCATCGCTCCGCCGCGGTCATGTCGATGTCGAGGGCGAACACGGCTGCACGCTGCTGTGCGTAGCGAGCGAGCAGATCCGTGCGCACCACCTCGCTCAAGCAGGGGAGGCGTGGGTGCGTGGACTCCAGGAGTCTCCGTGCGCGTGGCAGGACCTTGGCCCGCAAGGCCTCGTGGATCTCGTCCAACGTCTGCTCCACCTCGACGTTGAGCAGCTCCGTGCAGTCGGGGGCACGCGCCTGAGCTGTGGTCCCGAGGACGACCAACGCGAGGTGCGAATGCATCGGGCCTCCCTGAGCGCCCGCTCACCTAACGCGTTCAGATCGCCGAGCGCCTGGCGAACTGGTACAGCTCCGCGGGGCGGTGGCCGACCTCCTGCTCCCGCTCGCCGGTGGCCTCGAGCTGGCCCGAGGCGAGCATGCGGCGGCGGAAGGAGTCCTTGTTGACACGTCGCCCGAGGACGGTCTCGTGCACGTGCTGCAGCTGCCTCAGGGTGAAGGTCTCCGGCAGCAGCTGGAAGCCTATCGGGGTGTAGTCCAGCTTCCCGCGGATCCGCCGCACGGCCATGCCGAGGATGTCGGCGTGGTCGAATGCGAGCGGCAGCTCCGCGCCGTCCTCCACGGGATGCACGGGCCCGCCCGTCTCCCCCTCCCAGTCCACCCGAAGCTCGAAGAAGCGGCGCTCGGCCGTCGCATGGCCCAGGCGCCCCGCGTCCAGCAGGGCGTAGTAGGCCACGGTGACGATCCGCATGCGGGGGTCTCGGACGGGATCGCCGAAGGTGTAGAGCTGCTCGATGAACACCTTGTCCAGACCACCCTTCTCGCGCAGGATGCGTCGCGCGGCGGCCGACAGCGACTCGTCCATGGACACGAACCCACCCGGCAGTCCCCAGGCTCCCAGGTACGGATGCTCGGTCCGCTGGACCAGTAGGGCCTGAAGGGCGCCTCGAGCCACGGTGAGCACGGCGACGTCCACGGCGAGGGAGGGGCGCTCGAACGCCGCCGGATCGTACTGATCGAGGAAGCTCTGCTCGTCGTCCGTGGCCATGGTCGCTACTGTAGGCCGTCCGCGTAGCGGGCACCACGTGGGAGCAGCATGGCAACGGACGAGGGCGTCAGGGACCGACCCGCCTGGCTGGATGCCTGGCCAGCGGCGCTGGGGGTGCTGGTGGTCGTGGCGGCCGTGGGGCTGGGGCTCCAGCAGCGCTCCATGGCGGTGCAGTTGCTCGAGATGCGGCGAGATCTGGCAGGCGCCACCTCGGAGATCAAGCGGTTGCGCCGAGAGGTGGTGAGCCTGCGGGGCACGGTGGAGGCGCAGCGTCGCTCCAGGGAGGACCAGGCGGCCTCCGCGGAGACCTCGAAGCCGGCGCCTCGCGTGCGGCGGAGCCGCAGAGGGAAGGGCACACGATGACGTTCGTCTCCTGTCTGTCGCGGGCCCAGGAGCCCGCGGATGTGCTGGTGGAGCTGCTGGAACAGGCTGGCGAGGTCGAGCCCGACGTGATCTTCGTCTTCGTCACGCCGTCGCATGCGCGCGATCTGTCCACGCTCGTCGGGGCGCTGCGCGAGGCCTTCGACGGGGTGGTGGTCTTCGGGTGCACTGCCAGCGGCGTGGTGGGAGGGGGCCAGGAGCACGAGTCCGACGGGGCCGTGAGCGCGACCTTCGCCCACATGCCAGGCGTGTCCCTCACGCCTTGGCACGCTCGGCGGACGGATCTGTCCGACGACGAGTGGGCCCGACTCGTCGGACCTTCGCCCCAGGGGATCCTCCTGATCGGCAACCCGTTCACCTCCGACATCACCGACGCGCTGGCGGGGTTGCAGCGGATCGACGGAGGCGTCGTCATCGCGGGGGGCCAAGCGGGGGGTGGACGTCGGGGAGCCGGCGCGGCGTTGGTGGCCGACGAGGTTCACACGGAGGGCATCGTCGGGTTGTCGCTGTCGGGCAACGTGCGGATGGATGCGGTGGTTGCGCAGGGCTGCCGTCCCGTGGGCGCTCCCATGTTCGTGACGGCCTGTGAGGGCAACCGGATCACGAGCCTGGACGGCCGAGACCCCATTGTTGCGTTGCGCACCGTGCACGAGGATCTCAGTGCCGCGGATCGGGAGCTGTTCCGCCGAGCGTTCTTCTTGGGGGTGCAGATGCGGGATCAGCAGGAGTACCGTCAGGGCGACTTCCTGATCCGCAACATCGTGGGTGTGCCGAAGGAGGGGGGTGGGCTCGTGGTGGCGTTCCAGCCCGAGCGCTTCGCCGTGGTGCAGGCCCACCTCCGCGACGCGTCCGCAGCTCGCGCCGACCTCGACGCGGTGCTGCAGCGTCACGCGAGCGAGACCACCGAGCTCGACGAGCCCGCGGCAGCCTTGCTCTTCACCTGTGTGGGGAGAGGCGAGGGCCTGTTCGGCGAGGTCGGCCACGACTCTGCAGCGTTTGCAGACGTCTTCGGCGAGGTCCCCATCGGGGGGATGTTCTGCAACGGCGAGATCGGACCGGTGCAAGGGGAGATCTACCTGCACGGCTACACCGCGGTGTTCGTCACCTTCCGAGCGGTCCCCCCGAGCTGACGAGGGAGGAGTGGACGACAGGGCCGAGTCATGGAACCTTGTGTCGGGGTGCGGACCGAGGAGGCCGTATGCGGTGGATCGTCGCGCTGGGGTTGCTGTGTGGATGCGACGAGAGCGAGCCGGAGCCCACCTCCGACTGCGACGTGCTGTCCCTCGAGACGTGTGCCGAGACCTCGGGCTGTTGGCTCATCGAGGCGTGGGAGGCGCAGGACGATGGTGCAGGAGGGATCTGCGTCGACTACGCCAGTCCCCGGGTGGCCGTGGGTTGCTCCTCCGAGGACGTGGATTGTAGCGACGTGATCGTTCCGGGGACGAGTCCCGAGGGCGTCTCCTATGTGTTCTCGAACAGCTGCCTGCCCGCTGACTTCACGGAGGGTGACTCCTATGCCGCAGAGTGTGGGGGGTGACTACAGCCTGAGAACGGGCTGAGAGCGGCGTGCAGCGACCTGGACGAGCTGTTCCAGGTCGTTGCCGTCCTGGGGGAAGACCGCCAGACCGACCGCCGCCTCCCCCCGGAACCCCTCGATGGCTCGCCTCGCCGACGTGCGGGCCGCCTCTCGATCCGCCCCTGGTAGCACCGCCACGTAGCGCTCTTCGGCCCATCGACCGGGCAGATCCGTGAGCCGCATCGACGACAGCAGTGCGCGGCCCACCCGATCGGGCTGATCCCGTGCGTCGAGCACCAGCACCGCCACCGTCGCTGCGAGGTGGTCGGCTCGCTCGAGCTCGACGGGCACTCGATCCTCGAGGAACGTCCGGTGGTACAGCCCACTGGGCTCGTCGCGCACCACGCTGGGTCGCAGCGGCTGGTAGCGGCGGGTGCCCAGCATGATGCCGAGCACGTCGAGCAACGCCACGTCGGACCGATCCGACAGCCAGCGCTCCCCCTCCAGCACCAGCAGCCACAGCGCGCCGATGGCGCCGTGCATGGACGAGGTCACCACCGCCACCACCATCGCTCCCAGCACGTGGCCCTCGAAGGCCTCGCCCCGCACCAGGGCCTCGAAGCACCCCTGCGAGGCTGCGTCGAAGGCAAGCGCGAGCAACAGCGCGCCCATCAGTCGCAGGGGCACCACGACGCGCTGTTTGCCGAGCACCTCCCAGGCCGCCACGACTGCCACCGCCGAGGTGAACGCCAGCACGCTGCGGCACAGACCGCGGATCATCGGGACCAGCGGGTCGGCAGACAGCATCGCGGCCACCGCCGTGAACGACAGCACTCCCGCCATGGCCGCCAGCGCCAGCTGCCGAGCGCGGTGCGTGCCGTCGCGCACGTGCACCACCAGGACCAGCAGGGGCCATGCCGTGATGGCGATCCAGCTGGGCATGGCCGTGAGGCCCGGGCTCGGCGCCACCTCGTCCACCACCAGCACGGGCAGTGCATGTAGGGCCGCCACGCTCGCCAGCAGCAGTGCGCCCGAGGTGCGCCGCCGCAGGGCGAACAACACGAGCCAGGCGAGGCACACGGCGAATGCCATGCCCAGTGGGGCACCGAGGTGCACTTGCACGTTCCACGCGTCTGTCATCGGGGGGGCCCTTACCGAGACACTATGGCCCGGTCTGGCATAAGGGGACAGCCGCGGAGGATGGATGGAGGACGAGACCGCAATCACCGAGGTGACGTCGGCCACCGTCACCTCCGCCATCGTAGCCACCCGGCAGATCGGCGCGTTTCGTGGGGTGTTCGCACCCACCCTGCTCGCCATCCTCGGCGTGATCGCCTATCTGCGGATCGGCTGGGTGGTGGGTCACGCGGGTCTGGGCGGAGCGCTGCTCATGCTGGGTCTGGCCTTGATGATCACGGTCTGCACGGGCCTGTCCCTGTCGTCCATCGCGAGCAACACGCGCGTGGGAGACGGAGGCAGCTTCGGAGTGATCTCCCGCTCCCTGGGCTTCGAGGTGAGCAGCGCCATCGGCGTGCCCTTGTTCCTCACCCGACCGCTGGCCGCTGCCATGTACATCTTCGGCTTTCGCGAAGGCCTGATGTGGCTGGCGTCGGATCTGTCCCCCATGGCCATCGATCTGGTGGTCTTCGCGGTGCTCTTTGCCGTCGCCTACCGCGGTGCCCGGCTGGCGTATCACCTGCAGACCTTGGTTCTGTTGGTGATCGTGGCCTCGGTGGTGTCGATCTTCGTCGCAGGACCCACCGAGGACAGTCCCTTCGAGATCATGTGGTGGGGAGGGGCGTTCGGTGCTTCGCAGCCCGACTCCGTGAGCTTCTGGACGGTGTTCGCCGTGTTCTTTCCCGCCACCACGGGCTTCCTGGCGGGCGCGCCGACGCGGGTGAACCTCAAGGACCCGCGTCGCACGGTGCCGGTGGGCACGATGGGAGCCATCGCGTTGTCCGCCCTGGTGTACGTGGGCATCGCGGTGTGGTCGGCTCGCACGGGTACGCCCGAGGCGCTGCAGCACAACTACACCCACGCCATCGACGTGGCGTTCTCGCCGCTGCTGGTGGTGCTCGGCTTGCTGTGTGCGTCTGCGTCGTCGGCCCTCGCTGGCCTGATCAGCGGTCCGCGGATCCTGCACGCGCTGGGCAACAACCGGATCGTGCCCTACAGCGACACCCTGGCCGACGACGTGGACGGGGAGCCGCGCAACGCGATGGTGCTCACCGGCATGCTGACGCTGGCGTGCCTGCTGTTTCGCGACATCAACGTGGTCGCGCCCCTGGTCACGCTGCTGTTCCTGGTGACCTACGCCGCCATCAACTTCGCGCTGCTGGTGGAGCGGCAGCTGTCGTTGGTGACGTTCCGTCCCACGGTGCGTGTGCCCACCGCGGTCCCGGTGGTGGGGCTGGTGGCGAGCGTGGCGACGCTGTTGGTGCTCTCGCCGCTGTTCGGGCTCGCGTCGCTGGGGTTCATGGGTGGTCTGGCGGTGACCATCCGCCGGGTGGGGCAGCCCAGCAGCTCCGACGAGACGCGCAGCGGGATGTGGGTGGCGGCTGCAGAGTGGGCCGCCTCGAGGCTGCAACCCGACGACTACGACAACCCGCGGGCCTGGCGGCCGAACCTCCTGGTGCCAGTGCTCGACGCCGAGCAGCTGCGAGACTCCTACCGGCTGCTGATGGATCTGGCGCGGCCCGAGGGCTCCATCCGACTGATGGGGATCGGTGGCGATCGCCGAGTGGAGGACCTGTCGCGACGGCTGCCGCGACTCCAGCGCTCCATGCGGGAGCGAAAGGTGCGCGCCACCTGGTCCATCGTGGACCTCGACGACTACGAGGCGGGGCTGCACGTCGGCGCCTTGTCGATGCAGGGGGCCTTCCTGCGACCCAACACCATGTTCCTCGAGCTCGGGCGAGGCCATGGTGACCGACGACGCGCCAGCATCGCCATGCAGATCGCGCTCGAGCGGCAGCTCGGCGTGGCGCTGTACGTGCCCCATCCCGACGTGGGTCTGGGGGAGAGCAGCACGGTCCGGGTGTGGATTCGCCCCGGGGCACGGCCCTGGGACGCGGCCTATGCGCTGCACCGCACCAACGTGCACTTGGCGCTGCTCCTGGCGCTGCGCCTCACGAGGAGCTGGGGGGGCAAGGTGGAGCTGATCACCTTCGATCCGAGCGGCCGCGAAGACGAGCGCGCCGAGGGCTTCCTGGCGGCTCTGTGCGACTACACGCGGTTCCCCGGCTCGGCCAAGCACACGGTGCTGGTGGGCGACGAGATGCAGGCGGTGGCCGAGTCGTCCGCGGCGGATCTGTCCATTCACAGCTTCCCTGATGCCGGGATGGATCTGGACTGGGCGCTGGCCGTGAAGACCCGCACCCCAGGGTCGTGTCTGTTCGTGTACGACTCGGGCTCCGAGTCCGCCACGGCGTGAGGGCCGTGGGCGACGCCCTGCCGTCAGCGCAGGTCGTCGGGCGGGGGGGAGGGGCAGCTGCCCACGTCTCCCTCGACCCGGATCCCGTCGTCGCCGCCCATGTACAGGGCGTTACCGTCCACGTCCCAGCAAGTCTCGAAGGCGATCTCCGACTCTTGCCCGGCGAACACCGCCCCCACGGCCCAGCCACCTTCCCACTCCACGTGCGACACCACGGCGATGCCGGGGAACGAGGCGTCGTCGGCGGTCACCTCGAAGTTGCTGCTGAACTGGAGGATGGTGTCCGCCAGCATGCGCACGGGCACCAGGGTCGTGCGGGAGAAGGTCGCGGTGACGTCGCGCCCCTGCAGCTCCGGCACCTCGTTCCCGAGGTCCTCGAAGATCATGGTGACGGCTCCGCGTGGCTCGGCGGTCAGGGCCAGAGCAGCGACGGCAGCATCGAGATCCCACTCGATGGTGCCTTCGTTCTCCCCGTCGTAGTCACCGTGTCCGACCTCGATCCAGGGATCGTCGGCGCCTTGTCCCAGCTCCAGGGTCCACTCCAGGTCCTGGCCACCCGCAGGTCGCTCCACGGACACCTGCATCCAGCCGTCCACTGGCTCGCCACCGCTCGAGGTCCCGCCGTCGTCGAAGGTGAAGGGAAACGGCTCCCACACGCGGCGCGTGCTCGTGCGCTGTGAGGGGCCCTCCTCCTCGGTCAGCAACGCACCTGCTTCGAGCAGGATCCTCAGCTGGTCGTCGTGGGCTTGGGCGAAGGCCTTGGCCTCGGCCAGCACGGTGCTGTTCCCTGCAGGCGCCAGCCGGATCTCGCTGGGAGCCTGCACTCGCTCGGGCAGGGGCAGCGCGCGCAGGAAGGTCTGCTCCTCCAGGAATGGCGCGTTGGAGATGGGGGCTCCGCAGGCACCCAGCAGACCGAGGATCAAAACCGGTATCCCAGGGTGAACAGCAGCTCGCCGTAGCTGGGCCATCCTCGTTGCTCGTCGAACTGGGTGATCATGAGCATCCAGTTGTACTGCAGCTCCCCCGTGAAGCGCCCGTGGTGGATGCCCGCCCAGGCGTTGGCTCCCGCCGAGAGCGCGGTGATGGCCTGCGTCTCGACCTCCGAGTCCGGAAAGCGACGAGACAGCCCGGTGAGGCCTCCGCGGGCGCCGAGTCCGGCTCGGAGGAGGCGTGGTCCGGTGGCGAATCCCACCACGCCCGCCACCGTGGTGCTGGCCATCACCGTGGGCACGGGAGGGAGATCGTCGAACCGCAGCGGGGTGGTGGATCGCCCGGTGATGACGTCGAAGCCCCAGTAGTTGCGGCTCTGCGACAGGAAGCGGGCCTCCAGGCCGCCGACGGCTTGGGGCGCGAAGTAGGTCTCCGAGCGACCGAAGCCACGCGCTCCGAACACGAAACGCAGCGCCAGATCGGGGATCTTCGCGCGTCGGATCACACGATCGATGTCTCCCTTGGAGGCAGTGGACTCGTAGGTCACCACCACGAAGTCCTCGCCCAGCACCGAGCGCGTCTCTCCGCGACGCACCTGGTAGTGCGCCTCGTCCACCCAGCCAGGCATGCGGCGGTGCACGTAGAAGTGGCCCGGACGCACCGCCAGCACCACGGGCTTGCTGCCGTCCACCTGGGCCACGTACTGCTTGCGGGACTCGTCCCACACGGCGTAGGTCCCGTCGAGGTCCCCGAGGAATGCCAGGTTCGCGGTGGCCGCCTCGAGCTGGGTGAGCACCACCGTGCCCGCCCCCGCGAGGTCGAACTCGCGGGTGGGCGTCTGAGCGACCGGCGCATCGCGGGTGTCGTAGGACGTCTCGGCGTAGACGAAGTCGTAGGCCTCCGACAGATCCACCTCGCCGTCGCCGTTGCGATCGGCGCCGCCCGACAGGGCGGTGTGCAGGTAGTGCGTGAAGAAGCCGCCGCCGATCTGGGCCGACTCCTGCGACAGCTCGCTTGCAGCCGAGCTCGTGATGATGGCCGTGCCCTGGACGGTCTGCAGAGTGGGGGTGGCGAAGGCCATCTCGGGCCCACGGGCGCCTCCCTTGCGACGCACCAGCCCGCCGGACTGACAAGCGTCCACCATGGCCACGCGGACCTGTGCGCCCAGGCGCTCGATCCGCGTGCGCAGGTTGACGTGCTCGAGCTTGGTGGTGCCGAGGTGCAGGGAGTCGTCGTCGCCGTGCCCCGAGTAGTAGAAGACGAAGAACACGTCGTCGCCTCGGTTCGCGGCGTCTCGGGCGCGCTCGGTGAGGCGGTCGAACTCGTTGTGCAGGGCACGGGCCGTACCCCCCAGCATGAGCGTGGCGTTGCGACCCTCCATGCTGCCGTACGACATGAACAGGTCCCGCATCTTGGTGGCGTCGCGCTCGGCGAACACCAGCGGCACGTCGCCGGACAGCCCCTCGTTGTTGCCCACGAACAGTCCCAGGCGCGTCTGGCCCGCCCAGCACGGCGAGGGGCAGGCGAGGAGCCAGGCGAGGACGAGGGCGACCAAGGCACGCGCTGTGGGGCTCACGGGTTGGCTCGCGTGATCTCGACCGCATCCGCGCCGGACGTCTCTTCGGCCCAGCGGATCAGGGCATCGTAGCCGCCCGCGGAGAACGTGCGCTCCACCTCCTCGATGGACTCGGACACGTCGGTGTCGAAGCGAGCCACGAACACCTCGCGACCCGCGGTGGCGTCGAGCCGTACGGTTCCTCCGATGGGCACGAAGCCTTCGCCCGACAGGGGCAGCGGCGCGTTGCCCGAGGCGGGGTAGAACACGCTGACTCGACCCGATCCGTCCACCGACAGCAGGACCACACCCAAGCGATCGGTGGCGTTGACGCGGAAGCCCAGAACGTCGCCCGGGAGGAGGGGGCTTCCGGTGCGGTAGGGCTCGGGCTGCAGCAGGCCGTTCGCGGCCTGGTGCAGGGTGAGCGCGTCGCCCGTTCGATACAGCGTGTCGGGGCCCGGATCTCCATCGATGGTGCGGATGCCGAGCACGGTCAGCATCACAGCGGCGGCCATCGCGAGCAGCGTCGCTGGCACGACCCACCAAGGGCGATTCGCGACGGCGGGCTCCTCGGACGGGGGTGCCAAGGAGGAGGGGCGCAGTGCTGGCGGTGTCGCCACCTGCTGCGGCGGTGCGGCGTGCTCGCCTTGGTCGTCGGGGAGCCGGGCGGCCCGGGCCCGCAGAGCCACGATGTCCAGGGCAGGGACCTTCGCGCGCGCCTCCTCCAGGGCCACCAGGTGCTCCCGGGCCTTGTCGTCGAGACGGGCGCGCACGTCCGCGGCCTCTTCCTCGCTCAGCTCGCCGGTGGCGAAGCGGTCGAGCTCGAGCTTGCTGATGCGTGAGTCGGTCATGCTCGGATCCAGGGCAACACGGCGGCCAGGAAGGCGACGGCGACTCCGAGCTGCCGCCGAGCTCGGAGCAAGAAGGCGTTGAGGCGCTTGCGCACGGTGGGAACGGACAGGCCCACCAGCTTGGCCGTCTCCTCTCGGGTGCACTCGTCGAAGTAGGTGTGGACGACGCAGGCGCGCGTCTGCTCGTCGGCGTCTTCGAGCAGCTCCAGGATGCGCTCGTGATCGCCCAGGAACGTGTCGCCCGACTCCGTGGTCTCGGGGCCCACGATGTCGGCGCGCTTGTCCCGGCGGGTGGCCGCGCGAGACGTGCGGTTCCTGAGCTGGTTGAGGCTGTAGTTGGTGGAGATGCGGTACATCCACGTCAGTGGGCTGGATTGTCGGCGAAAGGTCTCCGCGTTCTTGATCACCCGGGCAAACGTCTCCTGCACCGCGTCCCAGGCGTCTTCCTCGTTGCGCAGGATCGAGCGACAACGGTGAAAGAGCACGTGGGCGTAGCGGTCGTACAGGTCGGCGACTTCCTCGTCGGTGAATTCCATGTGCGCGGCTCGTCGGATAGACCCGCCTGGCGGGTCGGGGGGAAAAGGAAACCGTGGGATCACGATCCACAGGCTACGAGGAGCAAGCTGAATCGCTGATCTTCGGCGATCCAGCCGTAGCGGACGTGCTGGCAGCGGCCCTGCAGGCTGCCGGCGACGTGGATCGGGGGACCCACGGATTTCACACCTATCCCGCGGGTCTACACCCCGATGCGGCGAGGGATCTGGTGGGCGCCTTCGAGGGGGCCTCGGTGCTGGACCCGTTCTGTGGCGGAGGCACGGTGCTGGTGGAGGCGCTGCTGGCGGGGCGCCGGGCGGTGGGCCGGGACGTGTCGCCGGTGTCGCAGCTGGTGAGTCGAGCCCGGTGCAGCCTGGCGTCGGACGAGGTGCTGACGGCCACCCGCAGCTGGGCCAGGCGGGCCACCGAGGCGGCGCGGTCCGCCACACAGCCCCCCGAGGTTCCCATCCGTCGGGTCGTGGAGCAGTGGTACGCGCCCCATGCGATGTGGGAGATCGAGTCGATCCGTCGCGGGATCCCCGAGGCCCCCCAGGCCGCGCGACCCTTGCTGTGGGCGGCGCTGTCGTCCCTGCTGATCAAGGTGAGCTGGCGGCGCTCCGACACCTCCGCCAAGCGGGTGAAGCACCGGCGTCCGCGCGGGACCACCGCCGTGTTGTTCCACAAGAAGGTGCGGGAGCTCGCGCGGCGGATCGCAGCACTGCGCGACGCCGTTCCGGAGGGCACTCCCGAGGCGGACATCGCGCTGCAGGACGCGCGGCGTCTGCAGATCGAGCCCGTGGACCTGGCGGTCACGAGCCCTCCGTACCCGAGCACCTACGACTACCTGCCGCTGCAGCACCTGCGGCGGGTGTGGCTGGGCCTCACGGACGGGGCAGGGGAGATCGGCGCACGGCGAGACTGGCGAGACGGAGAGCGCACTGCGCGCCGCCAGTGGCTGATCGACACCCGCGATTGGACGACGCGCGTCGCCGAGAAGCTGCGTCCGGGCGGGCACCTCGTGGTCGTCATCGGAGATGGTCTGACGCCGTCGGGCACGGTGGACACGTCGGAGCCCACCGAGGAAGCCGCCCGCTTCGCTGGCCTGCAAGCTGTGGCCCGAGCCAGCGTGCAGCGTGCCGACCACGCGCGCCAGTCCCAGCGCTGGGAGCACGCCTTTGCCTTCGTGAAGCCCGAGGAGTCCTCGTGAGTCGTGCCCTGTTCGACAACTTCCCCAGGTCGGGCGAGGTCACCTGGATCGGCCTGCGTCCATCTCGCCATGCTCCCATCGACGTCGTGACCGAGGTGCAGGCACTGGAACAACAGGGCTTGGAGGGGGACCGCTCCGCCTCGGGTCGACGTGGCAAGAAGCGCCAGGTCACCCTGATCCAGGCAGAGCACCTGGCGGTGATCGCGGCCTTCGCTGGACGTGAGGACGTGGTGCCCGAGCTGCTGCGTCGCAACATCGTGGTGTCGGGCATCAACCTGTGGGCCATGCGGACCACCCCCTTCACCATCGGCGACGCGGTGCTGGTGGGAACGGGTCGCTGCGCGCCCTGCTCGCAGATGGAGGAGGCGCTGGGTCTCGGGGGCTTGAATGCCATGCGAGGCCACGGCGGCATCACGGCGCAGGTGGTTCGAGGGGGCCTGATCCGGGTGGGTGATGCGGTGGTGGCCACCCCCGAGGGCAGCGCGGGCTGACACCCGCCGAGGTGCGGGGATCGGAGATCGGCTTCTGAAAGCCTGTGGGTTGGAGGTGGTCGTGGATCATCGAGCACGCCAGGCCGTTCCCAGCCTCCACGATGTGATTGCGCAGGCCCAGCGGTGCTTTCCTGAGGGATTGGTGGATCTCTGGGTGGGGAATCGGATCCCCCCCGACAGGATCGCCCTGGCCCTCGCGACCCATGACCTGCCGGTCGACACGCTCGTGCTCGTGCTCTACGACGACACGTTGGCCGGCTCCCCCATGGACGGCTTCGTGGTCGTCCCCGAGGGGCTGGCCTTCCGCGAGCGCGGGGAAGCTCCCGTGTTCTTCGGATGGCACGACCTCGCCTCGGGGCAAGTGAACACCGCCGGTGAGGCCGTCTTGCTCGGCGAGCGCGTGTTGCGGTTCTTCTGGTCGCGTGCGCATGCGACGGCGCTGGTGGCGTTCGTGCGATGGCGGGTCGGCCTGGAGCCGCGGCTCGTCGAGCAATCCCCCTCATCTGCCGAGTGGTCGGCCGAGGCCATCGTCGAGGTCCTGCGGGATGCCATGGGGCCCTCGTCTGCGATCTGGTTCCACCCCGACATCCCCGCCCGCGCTGTGCGCAATGCGCGCCACAAGGCGCAGCTGGCAGACGACGAGCCCATCCTGGCCCTGGTGGATCGATCGATCTTGGGTGCGGGGCGTCGAGGCGTCGTGATCACATCTCGCCGGGTGTCGCTGCTGGAGATGCTGTTCGACCCACTCACCATTGCCTGGACCGACGTGTTCAATGCGCGAATCCGCAGCGACGGGCTTCTGCGCATTGGGCCTCACGAGCTCGTCACGATGGACGCCCAGCGACTGGTGCGAGGCATCGAGGCGCTGCGCGAGGCCCTGGGTGGGCCCGAGGAGGAGCGTCACCCCACGCTGGAGGAAGCCATCGTGGACCGGCCCGACGACGATGCGCTGTTCGCCGTCTACTGCGACTGGTTGCTCGAGCGGGGGGCCGTGCGTGGACGGCTGGGGGCCGCACAGCATCGAGGACAGACCGTCGACGAGCTGTCGCGTGAGCATGCCTTGGAGCTGGGCCTCGTCTTTCCAAAAGGTCTCGGCGAGCTGGTGCGGTTTCGGTGGCGGTGGGGCTTCTGGGACGAGGTACACCTCTTGCCCAACTCGCCGTTCCGAGCTGAGGCCTACGACGTGGCGCGTCAGGCCCTGCGACATCCCAGCGGCCGGTTCCTCCGTCGCCTGCGTGTGGGGTCGCCGCGGCTGCAGGGACCCGATCTGGAGCAGGTGCTCCAGGCGCTGCAGGAGGTGGAGCTGCCGTGTCTGAGTCAGCTCGTGATCGAGTGCCCGACGGGCCACGTGCCCCGTAGCACGGACCTGTCTCGCTTTCCTCGGCTGCGGCGGGTGACGCTGGACGTGGGCCGTGTGGACCCTGAGATCCGCCGGGCCATCGGACCGCTGAGGGACTGACGGGCTGCAAGAAAGGTCAAGCCTGGCGCGGTGAGGGGCGCTAACGTCGATGTATGCTGGACGAGCGGCACATCCTACAGCTGGTACGACGCCTGACGCAGCGTCAGGAGCCCACCCCCCTGGCCTGGGTCGCAGAGCAGGCAGGCTGGTCCGAGTCCCACGTGCATCGTGTGTTTCGCGCGGTGGTGGGGCAGACTCCCAAGCAGTACACCTTGCGCCTGCGGTTGGACGCAGCGGCCATCGAGCTCGCGGCGGGTGACGCGCCGATCCTCGAGGTGGCGCTCGAGACGGGGTTCGCGAGCCACGCGGTGTTCACGCGGGCCTTCCGGCGCCAGTTCGGCTGTACGCCCACCAACTACCGGGCTCGTGCGCGGGCGGCGAGCGGCGTGGCCCCCCTCGCACGTCGCACGAGTCGCTGCGTGAGCCTGTTCCACCTTCCCATCCACCGAGCCTCCAGGAGTCCATCCATGTCCGAGATGCCCATCTCCGTGACCGAGCGCGCCGAGCAACCGGTGCTGTTCATCCGTCGACGCGTGCCCGCTGCACAGCTGCAGCCCACGATGGCGCAGTGTCTACCTGCCGTGTTCCAGCACGTGCAGGCCCAGGGGTTGCCCATGGCGGGCCCGCCGTTCACTCGGTACGTGGCGGTGTCGCTGGGCATGGTGACGGTGGAGTGTGGGATTCCCGTGGCCACCGCTGCACCTGCGGCGGGGGAGATCCTCTCGGGGACCCTGCCCGGAGGTCGAACGGCGGTGGCCATCCATGCGGGATCCTACGAGGATCTGCCGGGGTCTCACGCGAAGGTGGAGCAGTGGCTCGAGTCCGAGGGCTTGAGCCAGTCCTCTCCTGCGTGGGAGTCCTACCTCACCGATCCCGCGGATCATCCGGACCCCGCGGACTGGCGCACGGAGCTGTGCTGGCCGGTGTCCTGAAGGGACGTCCTCGCGATGTGAGGACGGGTTAGAATGCTCGCGTACAGACGGAGGGACCGGCACAGGTCTAGCCATTCGGTCGGCGTAGCGCCGCCCAGGAAAACCAGCTCCCATCCTCCACAAGGAAGGCTGTTCCAGATCTTGGCTATCGGGAAACGTCCGACTGCTCGAGGATGGGCTGGTTCAACCTCGCCAGTCGTGGTTCCATGCCTCGAGCAGTCGGACGTTTCCCGGCCAGATCGGTGAGCCTTCCATGTCCCAGGTCTAGCAGTAGCGACGGCCGGTTCCTCCCTGTACTTTCCCCATCCGAACCCAGTATGTGCCTCGACGGACGACGTCCGGAATCGTAGTGCGACGGTGTCCCGCTACGATTCCGGACGTCGCCTTCGGCTGCGGGCCTTCCGGCGTGGGGGGGGATCGTCGAGAACGTGCTCCCCAACTCGGTCCTTTCCCTCTGCGATGTCGACGTGCTACATCCGCAGAGTCGAGACGGAGGGGCCGGCACAGGTCTAGCCATTCGGTCGGCGTAGCGCCGCCCAGGAAAACCAGTTCCCATCCTTCACAAGGAAGGCTGTTCCAGATCTTGGCTATCGGGATCTACACCCCTCTGCGGGGATGGGCTGGTTCAACCTCGCCAGTCGTGGTTCCATGCCCCGCAGAGGGG
>JAHQVJ010000168.1 GCA_019634415.1 Myxococcales bacterium | reverse complement strand
CTCATCTTCTTCGAGGTCGACCAGCAGACCGTGCAGGACCACAAGCGCAGCGCCCTGGCCCAGGCAGGCATCGACACGACAGACACGCGCTTCGTGGTGGTGGACTTCTCCGAAGACGACCTCTTCGAGAAGCTCGTGAGCGCAGGCTACGACCCGACCGTCGAGACGATCTTCCTGTGGGAAGGCGTCACGCTGTACCTCTCCGAGGAGGCCGTGCGCCACACCATGGGCCTCGTCCGTGCCAACGCGGCGCCAGGCAGCGTGCTCCTCGCCGACATCTACGCCCGTCGCTTGATCGACATCGGCAGGTCGCGGGTGGGCTCCAAGGCGCTGGACTACACCGGGGAGGGCTTCGGCTTCGGGCTCCCCCTCGACGAGGACCACGAGTCCGTGCTCCACACGTTCGTGCAGAGCGAGGAGCTGTCGGTGGGACAGACCTTCTTCCTGGGGAGCGCGAGCCGCAAGGGGCCCTTCAGCGCCGTGGTCGAGATGATCGTCTGATCGCGACAATCAACCCCGTTGATTGTCGCGATCGAGCGGAGCGCGCCTGATCCGGGGTTGCAGTGCGACTGGAACGAGCGAGCGTGCGAGCGAGTGCAGGGAGTGCTGCAAGTCCAGGCGCGGAGCGGCAACCTGTAGCATCGCGACAATCAACCCCGTGGATTGTCGCGATGAGTGCGCTCAGCCCAGGCCAGCCTTCGTCACCTCGGCCTGCAAGACCTCCAGGAACTCCCGTGGGGTTCGCGTGCGCGCCAGCGTGGCCATGGGCACGTACACGTCGAGCTCCGTGAGCATCGCCGCGGTGATCTCCGTGAGGTGCAGGCTGTCGATGCCCAGCTCCTCGAAGGGGCGGCCCAGGGCGGCGTCGGTGAGCTCCGCCTCGGCGTCTCCGGTGATGCGCTGGGCATGAAACCGCAGCCGCTCGGTGAGTGCTGCTCGATCCATCACGATGTCCTCCGCGCGACGATCACGCCGCCGATCCGGTGGGGGGCTGGGTGCACCTGCACGTCGCCGAAGCCACGCTCCGTGAGCATCGCAGACCACGCCTGCACGGGTCGCAGCGGCCCAGCGGGCCCGGCGTGGCGCCACAAGCTGGGCAGCAAGCCGAACGTCAGCTCCATCAAGGGAAACGCCGCCCCGGGCTCGGGACCACACACCTCGCCCAAGAGCACGAAGCCTCCGGGCACCAGCGCCCGTCGGATCCGGTCCAGCACCGCCTCCGGATCCCGCGACAGGTGCAGCACGTTGAGCGCCATCACGCCGTCGACGGGACCGGGCAGCGCGTCGTCGGCGTCGACGTCGAGCACGCGAAACGTCACCGCTCGATGGCGGATCCGCGCCTGCGCCTGCGCCACCAGCACGTCGGAGACGTCGGTGAACAGGTAGCTCGCCACCAGCCCCTGCTCGATCACCGCCTGCGCGGTGCTGCCCGTGCCCGCCCCCAGCTCCAGCACCCGCGGGGCGTCGCCCAGGGTGGGCAGCAGCTGCAACGCCTTCGTGCCGAACCACCCGAACAGCGGGCTGTCGGCATAGACCTGACCCGCCAGCGTGAAGTCGCCCTCCGGGAAGAGCGCGGCCTCGGCGAGCACGGCCCCCCGCAGCACGTCCTCCAGGTGATCGAGGGCGCGGCACAGCCAGCGGAACGCCACCGGATCGGCCGCCACCACCTCGGCTCGGGTCACCAGCTGCTCGGCGTAGGGCGCATGGGCGAGCAGCGCCGCCCGCGGCGTGAGCGAGCCCGCGCGCAGCAGCCCGCGGGCCACCGCGAACCGCACCAGCGCGCCATACGCTCCCTGCGCCCGCGGGGTCACGGCCTCGGGCAGCGAGCCATCCGGCGGAAGCGGCCCCAGGTGCCGCAGCACTCGCGCCACCGCCGCCGCGCACAGCGACTCGGCCAGCTCCAGCACCTCGCCGCTCACGCCACCTCCGCCGCGAGCCGCGCCCGCACCACCGCATACCCTGCGCCGTCCGGCACCACCGCGGCAGAGTGGGCGTACAGATTGAGAAACGACAGCCGCTCGCACCGTCGCGGACCGAGGCGCAGCACGCCGGTGGGCGCAAAGCTCACGTCGGAGACCAGCACCGAGTCGTGCCCCGCGATGCGCATCTGCGACACGGCGGCCATGCCCGATGCCGCGTACACGGCGTTCATCACCTGGTAGTCCAGGGTGAGGCTGTCGCGGTCGATGGCGGCCACGGCGTCCATGATCCGGGCGGCGCGCTCGTGAGGGGCCGCAGCCACCACCTGCGCCGCCGGAGCGCGCACCACCGCCGCGCGCAGGGCGTTGCCGAAGTAGCGGGGCCCGAGCTCCGGCAGCAGTCGGCGCAGATCCACCGGGCACGCCAGCCCCACGGGCTGCTCGCCAGCGCCCTGCGCCACCCAGCGCTGGGCGCGCTCGGCCCACAGGTGCCCGGCCATGAGCCCGAACTGACTCACCCGCCGCCCGGTGGCCTGCTCCCCCGCCACGCGCTGGGCGCGAAGGGTCGCACGCTCGAACACCGTGCGCTGCACCCCCACCACGTCGCCCGGCACCACCGGCGCCGCCCGGTGCTCCGTGCGCAGCCCGACCTGAACCAGCGCTCCCAGGGCCTCGGGGAGCCGAGGATGGGGCGGCGCCTGCGCGAAGAGGCCATCGAACACACCGCGATCCAGCTCGAAACGACCTGGCTGCCGGCCGCTCGCCAGGGCACACAGGGCCACCAGCAGCTCGAAGCACGCGGCCGCGTCGCCCAGCACGTGGGCGAAGCTGACCAGCAACACGCTCCGCCGCGCCCCCGCCACGTGGCACAGCCGCACCAGCGGCTCCCCGGGCACCGTGCGCACGGGCTCGATCAGCGCCAGCAGCTCGAGCTCCGGGCCGGGAGGCGCAGCACAGCGCACCCGCGAAACCGGCAGGGGGCTCGCCAGCGGCACCAGCGCCGGCCGCGCCGCGCTCCCGGCCTCGGGCAGCCACAGCGTGCTGCGGATCACGGGCACCGCATCGCCCAGCGCCGTGAGCGCCTGCTGCAGCACGGAGTGATCCACCGGGCCGTCGAACCACAGCGCCACGTTGGAGGGACGGCTGTCGGCAGCACAGAACAGCCAGTCGATGGGCGACAACACCCAGGCGCGATCACGCATGACGCATCCCGAAGAACGCCGCATTCATCCGTCGCACCCCCGCGAATCTCGCCCGGCCGTGACTCACGCCCACGTTGTCGAAGTACGCGACCTCGCCTGGTCGCAGCTCCACCTGCCAGCGCGCTCGCCGCAGCGCGGCCACCACCGCCTGGACGTCGCCGCGGGTGAACGGGCTGCCATCGCCCAGCTGCGCATCGAGGGGTGCGAACCCCAGCCACCGTACGAGGGCGCGGTAGGCAGCAGCGGCCACCGCACCGTGGACCTGGGCCGTCACGTGCATGGTGTGCAGCTGGTTGAACCAGCCCCCGTCGCGCTCCGCCGGCAGCGTGGCCGACAGATCGAGCCAGCCGCTCGCCGTCCACGCATGTGCGATTCCCCTTTCCCGAAGCACCTTCTCGACCTGTTGCTGCGTGCGCGCCCCGAAGCTGTCCTGCCACGACCGCAGCACCGAGGTGCCCAGCGGCCCCAGCGCCCGGAACGCGCCGTCGCCCGCGTGGGGGAGCAGCCGGGTGTAGCGCACGCCGTGACGCTCGAGGCGGTGGCGCAGATCCGTGGGAAGCGACGACCAGATCTCGCGGTTGTGGGCGAACCAGCTCGCCCCGCCCAGGCACCGGCGCGCCTCGCAGTGGAACATGCCGCGTGCCGGGAACTGGGCGGCGTAGGCCATCTCGGAGTGCAGCGGGATCGGCCTGGCGCCCGGCACCCGCGTGGCCTCGTACACGCCATCGGCGCGCTGGGTCCGATCCGTCTGACCGCCCACGTAGGGAGCGAGATCGGGGCAGACTGCCCGTGCGAAGCGGCCGAACTGCGCAGCGGTGCGCAGCGGGAAGCCCGAGAACACGACCACGCCGAAGGCAACGAGCGCTTCGTCGAGCTCGCCTCGGAGGGCGGCCACCGCGTCGCAGATCTCGGAGAGGCTGTCCCCGAAGCGCCCCGGCTCGTGGGCCACCACCGCTGGCGAGGGCGCGCTCACCCGGGCAGCTCCAGCACGCCGGTGGCCCAGGTGAAACCTGCGCCGAAGGTGGCTGTCATCACGCGCATTCCGGGCTTCAGCGCGCCTGCCTGCCGCGCGTGGGCGAGCCCGATGGGCAAGCTCGCCGCCGTGGTGTTGGCCGTCTGCGCGATGGTGTTGAAGAAGCGCTGTCCCGGCGCGCCCAGGGCCTCGGCCACCCGCTGCACGATGCGCAGGTTCGCCTGGTGCAGCACGAACAGATCCACGTCCTGTACGGTCAGCTGCAGACGCTGCAGCGCCTCGTGGATGGCCTGCGTCATCTTGGCCACCGCGTGCATGAACACGGTGGAGCCGTCCATCTGGGTGAGGTGCAGCTTGCGCTCGATCATCTCGGGCGTGAGGCGATGGGCGGTGCCCAGGCCGGTGCCGGGTGCCGGGATCCACAGCGCCTCGGCGAAGTGGCCGTCGGCGTGCAGCCGCAGCTCCCGGACCGTCGCGAGTGCGCCCGGCGCGTGCTCGTCCTGTACCACCACGGCACCCGCCCCGTCGCCGAAGAGCATGCTGACCTTGCCCCCCTCCGGCGAGAAATCCAGTCCCTTCGAGTGCATCTCGGCACCGACCACCAGCACGCAGCGGTGGTCCCCGCAGCGGATGGCCCGGTCGGCGAGCGACAGCCCGTAGAGGAACCCCGAGCACTGCGCACGCACGTCGTGCACCGGCACCCCGCGCAGGCCCATCTTCGACTGCAGGAAGAACCCCGAGCCCGGGAACTCGTGGTCTGGCGACAACGTCGCGAACACGATCATGTCCACGTCCGACGGGGCGACCCCGGCGTCTGCCAGCGCGTCGCGTGCCGCCAGCACCCCCAGATCGGAGGTGGCCTGGGCGGGCTCGCCGAAGCGGCGCTGCCGGATCCCCGAGCGCGACTCGATCCAGTCGGGCTCCAACCCCAGCTGCGGCCCCAGCTCCTCGTTGGTGACGCAGCGCTCGGGCAGGTGCATCCCCAGTCCGGTGATCACCGACGTCATGCCGCGGCACCCGCCAGATCGGCGTCGAGGAAGGCGAAGGGGCTGGGCTCGCCCGCGATCAGCGCCGACGCATGCTGCAGCTCCTGCTCGAGCATGTCGAAGGAGGTGCGCATGGTGATCTGGGCAGCACGATGCACGGCCTCCCAGTCCTCGGGCGTGCGGCAGGCCTTCACCAGCACGCGTCGCACGTCGTCTCCGTGCTTGGCGTCGATGTCGGCGTGGGCGTCGAAGAAGGTGGTCTGTGCCGCGGTGAGCCCCATGGACTGCCGCATGCCCTCGAGGAAGGGCCCACCCGGGCCGTAGCTGTTCTCGGCCCAGAAGCTGTAGCCGAGGCGCGCCACGGGGTTCCCGTGCTGCGCGATCCAGTACAGATACGCGATCTTCATCTCGGTGGCTGGCAGCAACGGGAACGCGGACGGATCCGCCGTGACCCCCAAGGCCCGTAGATCGTGCAGCGCCATGAGCTCGTGACCCACCTCCTCCTCGGCGTGGGACAGGCAGAACTTGCGGTAGGCCACGGGCAGATCGGGCCGCACCGCCACCAGCCCCTGATTGCGCGGGGTGTGGGAGGTGTAGTGGTAGGCCTGAGTCAGGTAGATCGCGTAGGACCGGCGGTCCCGAATCGCCGGACCGGTGAGGAAGGTGGCGACGGCGGGACGAGCCAGCAGCTCCTTCCACAGCCCCTTCACGTGGGCATCGAGCGCATCGAGCTCGGGGGACGTCATGATGAACTCTCCGATGACAGGTGTTTGGAGAAGGTCTCCGCCCAGCGACGTGCAGTGCTCGCGTCGGCCACGTCGAGCGCGACCTTCCACTCGAAGACGAGGTCGTCTCCGGCTTCGACGACGTTCACCACGAGATCGTGGGCCGTGTGGCTGCCCACGGCGCCCCCATAGGTCCACGACACCGCGGGACCGAAGGACAGATCGGGCACCCGGTCGAGGTTGAGGACCACGGCGCGCGCAGAGTCGGTGGCGCCGTGCAGCGAGGTGTGGGGACCCATGACCAGGGCCGGGCCCTGTGTGGCCTGTAGCGCCACGGGGTGGACCAGTGCTCGATCCGCGAGGCTCGACTCGGCGAGCCAGGCGCGGAAGGCCTCGAGCAGCCAGGCGAACAGGGACAGGTCGGCCTGGCGAGCGCGCGCCCGCAGCGAGGACGCGGGCACGTCCACCCGGATCCGAGCCGCCTGTCGGGTAGCCTCAGTCGCCGGCTGCTCGGGCAGCTCGTGCGCCGGCACAGCAGGCAGCGCAGCCCCACGGTAGAGCGACGCGAGCTCCTGCAGCGCCACCCCCAGCGACCACCCGTCGAGCTGGCTACGGTGGGCGCGCACCGTGAGCTGCTGCACCTCGGGCTCCACCGTGATCCACAGCCGACGCACCGACCGCGGCCAGGTAGCTTCGGGATCGTAGGGCCCCACCGTGACCGACAGACCGCGCCGCGCCGCCAGCGCTCGGGCGCCGGACTCGAGCCGCTGCAGATCCACAGCACCCTCCCAGCAAAGGGTCACCCCCTGCACACCGCCACGGGCCAGCACCGCGCGCTCCTGGCACGCACGCGCCACGGCGGCCACGATGTGGTCCAGATCGGCGTCGGTGTGGGCCGTCGACAGGAAGCACGTGCGCCCCTCCCACAGGTACACCCCCTCGAGCAGCAGCCGGGCATAGAAGGCGTCGGCCGTGCCTCGGTGTCGGAAGCGGAAGAGCGAGCCGCAGCGCGCCGTGCGGATGTCCACGTGGTGCGCGGCAAGCACGGCATCGAGCCGCTCGCACAGCCCCTCGGTGCGACGCTGAAGCCCCTCGAACAGCGCCGGCCCCTCCGACTCGAGGCGCTCGAGCACCGCGTCGGCGGCGGCCATCGCCAGCGGATGGTGGCAGAAGGTACCGGCCACGAAGGTGCGCACGCCCTGGGGCCCTCCCGGCGCGTCGGAGCGCCAAGCACCGCCGTCCACGGGTGCCATGAAGCGCGCAGAGCCCGCCACCACCCCGATGGGCAGGCCCCCGCCCACCACCTTGCCGTAGGTCGCCAGATCGGGCTGCACCCCGAAGCGCTCCGCCGCACCACCCAGCCCGAGGCGAAAGCCAGTGATCACCTCGTCGAACACCAGTGCGATGTCCAGCTCGGAGCACAGCTGCCGCAGGCGACGCAGGAAGCGGACCGGCTGGTGCTCCGGCCGGCGGCTCTGCACGGGCTCCACCAACACCGCCGCCAGCGAGCCAGCCGCGCTGCGAATGCGCTGCAAGGCAGCCTCGTCGCCGTAGTCCAGCACCCAGGTGTCGGCCACGGCGCCCCGCGGCACGCCCGGAGCCAGCGGCACGCCGCGCCCCTCCTCGCCCGCTGCGGCCAGCACGGCATCGGCGGTGCCGTGGTAGCTGCCACCGAAGAGCGCCACGCCACGCCGCCCGGTGACCGCCCGCGCCAGGCGCAGGGCCACCATCACCGCCTCGGTGCCAGAGTTGTAGAACGCCACCCGGTCGTGGCCCGTGGCGCGGGCGATGCGACCGGCCACCCGCGCCGCCAGTGGATCCATCGGCCCCAGCGGCATGCCGCGCGCCATCGCCTCGGCCACCGCGGTGCGGACCTGGTGCGGTGCGTGTCCGAGCAGGTGCACGCCGAAGCCCATGGCAATGTCGACGTACTCGTTGCCGTCGATGTCGACGAGCCGAGCGCCCTTGGCCTCGGCGGCCACGATGGGGTGCACCATGCGCTTGAGTGGGGGTCGAAACCCGGCAGCGGCGCGGTTGTTGGCCAGGGCCGAGCGAGCATCGTCGGTGTGCGACTGCGACGCGCGCGTGCGCTCGGCCACGGCCTCGATCAGCGCCTCGCTGGGCTCCCACTCCCCTGCCCCCGTCGAGCGCGAGGGTTGCGGCGAGCTGACTCGCGACGCTCCGGACCGAGCATCCAGCCAGTCCGCCAGGGCCCGCGGCGTGGACAGCTCACCATGCAGACGCGCCACGTCCAGCGAGATCGACAGCTCGGTGGACAGGGCCTGGTGCACCTGCATCAGCTCCACCGAGTCCAGCCCCAGGGCGAAGAAGCCCATGTGTAGCTCGCGGTCGGCCAGCTCCAGGCCCGCCACGCGGCGCAGCGCCTCGCGCAGGGCGCGCAGCCCGTCGAACGCCTCGCCCTCGGCCGCCGCACCGGGAGCAGCCGGCCAACAGCGAACCCGGCTCGCGACCCGAGTGCCGTCTCGCCTCGGCACCGACCGCACGGACGGCGGCGCCTGCACCACCACGTGCGCATTGGTGCCCGACAGCCCCAGCGACGTCACGCCCCCCACCAGCTCCGCGTCGTCGGCCAGCGGCACCGATCGAGCCGAGGGCCTCGCCGGCCCCGAGTCGAAGGGCACGTCGGGGTTCGGCTGCCGAAAGCCAGGCGTGCCCGGCCACACCCGGTGCTGCAGTGCCAGCACGGCCTTCACCAAGCCCACCAGGCCCGCCGCCTGCTGAAGGTGCCCCACGTTGGCCTTGACGGAGCCCACGGGGATCGGCCGCTCGGCGCCGCCGAAGGCGTGGTTCACCGCATGGATCTCCGCCGGATCCCCCAGGCGCGTGCCCGTGCCGTGGGCCTCCAGGAACGCCGCCCGCTCGGGCGGCAGCCCCGCCTCCGCCCAGGCGGTCTCGATCACCTCGGCCTGTGCCGTGGGGTTGGGCACCGTGGGCCCCGCCCCCCGCCCGTCGTGGTTCACGGCACTGCCCAGCAACACGGCATGCACGGCATCACCGTCACGCTGCGCAGCCGACAGGGGCTTGAGCACGAGCGCTGCCGCTCCCTCTCCCATCACCGCGCCGTCGGCGCCTGCGTCGAAGGGACGAGAGCGGCCCGACTGCGACTCGAAGCCAACCCGCACCGTGGGCGCACCGGGGAGCGGATCCACCCGCGCGGCGGCCACCACCGCCACGTCACAGTCCCCCGCCTGCAGCGCACGACAGGCCAGGTGCACGGCCACCAGCGAGGCGCTGCAGGCCGTGTCCACCACCATCGCCGGACCCGACAGATCGAAGCGGTCGGCGAGCTGCCCCGCCACGAAGGACGACAGGTTGCCGAGCACCGCGCGCGGGAGCCTGTCGGGCACCAGCTCCTGCAGCAGCTGTCGGTAGCGGGTGCCCTCGTGGTCGCCCACGTGCCCCACGAACACGCCGGTGCGCGCCGCGTGGGCGCCATGCGCCCAGCCCGCGTCGTGCAGGGCCACCGACGCCGCCTCCAGCACCTTGCGGTGCGCCGGATCCACCAGCGCCGCCGCCGCGGGCGTCCAGCCGAAGGCGTTGGCGTCGAAGGTGTCGATGCGCCGCAGCCAGCCAGCACGCGGCACGTGGGGCAGCTCGCGCCCGGCCGAGCGGTGCCAAGCAGCCACGTCGCGGGAACGCTCGGCGGACAGCTCGCCCACCGCACACCGCCCCTCGGCCAGCAGCTGCCAGAAGGCCGCTGCGTCGGCGGCCCCCGCGGTCTCGATGGCGAGCCCCACGATGGCGATGGGCTCCCGGACCGCAGCCGACGGCCCGCGCCCCCTCCGCCGCTGGTCCCGCTCCGGCTGCTGCAGATGCGCCACCAGCTGCGCCACGGTGGGGTGTGCCAGCAGCTCGGCCGGCTGCACCGGAACGCCCACCGCGGTGAG
>JAHQVJ010000019.1 GCA_019634415.1 Myxococcales bacterium | reverse complement strand
TGAGGACTCCGTGTGGTGCCGGGGCGCTGGCTCGGGCGCTGCGACGGGAGCTGGCTCGGGCAGTGCAGCCTCGACGGGTGCCTCGGCATCCAGGACCGCTGGCGCGTCGGGGGCGACGGGCTCGCTGGGCTGCACCTGCGCGTCAGCCTCGTCGGGGGGAGGGCCCTCGGGGGGCTGCTGGGCTGCGCCGGTGGCCCACAGGACTGCCATCCACAGGGAGATCACGTCCACCTCCGGCGGGTGAGCACACGGTGCAGTGGTCCACGCAGGTGGGGGGCCACCATCAGTAGCTCCGGCATGGCGTCTTCGTCGTCGTCCGAGTGCGCGGGGGTCAGCAGCCCCACGTGGCGCAGCTGAGCCAGGTGCGCGCGGGAGAAGCTCTCGGTGGTACGGAACAGCTGCGTGTGCTGCTCCACGTCGATCCATCCCTGCCGGGAGGCTTCCACCAGCGTGAGCAGATCCTGCTCGGGGAGCTGGGCCAGGCGGGTGAGGGGAGGTCGGGGCACAGCTCCGATGTGGATGACGGATCGCTGTGGGTCCACCTTGCGGATCGCTGCCATCCACAGGCGAAGCGCGTCTTGGAGCACGCCTGCGCTGGCGTCGTGCAGCGTTCGGAACCAGGCGTTGCGGCGTCGGCGCTCCACGTCTTCGTCTCGCAGGAGCACGTGCTGCAGCTGCCAGCCCAGATCGTCGTCCGCCTCGAAGACGACGCCCAGGCCGCTCATGGCATGTCGCGCCAGCAGCGCCTGCTCGAGCTGCACCGGATCCAGGCGCTGGAGGCGCACGGTGGTGCCCACGGCTTGCTCGATGCCGCTCACGCGGGTGCAGTAGGCCCACACCGCCTGGTCCGCCACCAGCACGAAGGCGTGGTGCCCACCGTCGGCCACGAGCAGCTCCACGAGGCGCTCCAGCGGGGCGAAGCCGTCGGGGCGTCGTCGAAACAGCCACCGCAAGCCGTTGAGCACGACCACGCGCCCGTCGGGCGGAAGCTCGTCGAACCAGCTCTGGACCTGCGCTGCGGTGACGGGACGCTCGGGCGTCCAGCGAATCGGCTCGCGCTTGGACAGGCTGCCCCGCGTGGCTGCGGCCATCAGCGCCAGCGACGCCTGCGGGTCGATGCCCACCAGCGCCACCGAGCGGTAGCCCTGTCTGGGGGCAAGGGCCTCGCGGACCCGGTCCACCTCGATGGAGTGCCCCGACAGCAGGTCGCCCGCCTCGAGTGCGTGCGGGCTGAACAGGCGCCGGTACATGAGCGGCACGGTCACGGCGGAGGTCTCGGGGGCCAGCACGCTGCGGAGATCCCGCTCGTCTCCTCGCTCGGGCAGCCCCAGCGCCGTGCGCACGGCGAGCAGGCGGTCCTCGCCGAGGGCGCGCGCCAGGCCGCGCTGGAGGCGGTCGGAGGTGTCGGGGAGCAGCCCGCGCCAGCGCCGGGCTCGTCGGGCGATGCGCCCGGGCACCGCCGCCTCGCGGGCCCACTGCGCTGTCAGCTCGGCGTGGGCACCGTCGAGCACGGAGCGGCGGATCTCGGCGACGCCGTCCAGCACGGCGCGGTGCACCTCCACCTCGGAACCCTCGATGGCGTCGTCCACGGCAGCTGCCTGCGCCTCCAGCTTCTCGTGGGCGCGCCCGACGGCGCCCACCACCATCGCCTCCACCAGGTTCTGGGTCTGGGTGGGCACGCCAGTGGCGGGATCGAGCACCTCCAGCTCGGCGGCGGCGAGCTCCACGTTGAACGCCAGGATCCGCTCCAGCTCGTCCAGCGCCTCGGCCGTGCCTCGCACCTGACCCAGCAGGTTCTCGGCCACGTCGAGCAGCTGCCTGGTGGCGCTGGACTCCACGAACCCGATGACCACGTCGCTGAAGGGGAACTCCGAGGTGGGGAGGGCAGGAGGCAGGGCCCACTCGCCCACGACAGGTCTGCCATCGGGCAGATCGTAGCGATCCGTGAGCCCCTGGGCACGGTCGCGGAGCGCGTCCACCAGCGCATCGATCCAGCGCTGCTGCGACAGCTCCGTCGCCAAGCCCCGCGCCACCTCGTGGGCCTCGGTGATGCGGTGGGCGACGGGCTCGGAGCTGGTGCGCAGGGTCTGGGCCAGCGCTCCGGCGGCGGGAGGTGTCTCGAGCAGCGCGTCCGTGGCGTGGAGCCACTGGCCGAGATCGGTGGCCGCTCGGCGCAGCTGGACGGGACCGCGCCCCCGCAAGATGCGCGACAGGCGCTCCGCGTGGGTGTGCACCACCTCGTGCACCCACCCCTGCATGCCGGCGATCTCCAGCTCCAGCGCCAGGTGGGCGTAGCGACTCTGCACCGCGCCTCGAGCCCGACGCAGGCCCGGGCCGAGCTTGGTCAGGCCGTCGTTGCGGTCGTCGAACACGCGGCTGTAGCGGCGCATGCGGGGAGAGAGATCCGGGGTCCCGTAGGTCTGGACGTCCACTCGGAGTCGCTGCAGCGCACCGCCGAGCACCTGAGCCACCCGAGTGTTGCCCTCGCTGCCCAGCGCGGTGGCCTCGGCGATGGACGAGGCGAACTCCACGTCGAGCTCCCCACGGAGCCCCTCGATGGCGGCCACCATGGCGCCTTCGCCCTCCGAGGCAGCTACCGCCGCACGCTCGAAGCCGCTGGCCACGATCTCGAACATCGCCCCCACGCGATTCGCCAGGCGCAGCTCGGCGTTCACGAGGAGCGCTGCGAGCCCTTCGAGACGGGAGGGGACCTCGCCGGAGAAGTGGTACAGCGCGAGCTGGCGGAACGGGACCTCGCGCTCGACCCGGAGCAACCGGTTGCGCACCCGCAGCAGCCAGCGTCGGAGTCGTCGTCCGCGAGGCTCGGGGCGTGCGGCCAGAACGTCCGCATGGACCGAGGCCTCGAAGCGCTCGGGCAGTGTGGCCACGTGTTCGTCGACGGCATGGGTGAGGTCGAGTGGGCTCCATCCGTCGCGGCGGGAGGCCCTGGCGGAGCGGTCGAGCACGGCGTCGCGCCAGCGCTCCGACAGCTCACCCACGTCTGCCCGCAGCGCTGCGGCCAGCTCCTCGGGGGTGCCCGGTCGCGTGCAGGCTCGTCGGGTGATGCGCAGCAGCTCGCGGCGCAGCCGCCGCAGCCAGTTCTCCGTGTCGTGCTCGAGCTCCGACAGCGGCATCCACGTCTGGTCGCGTGCCAGGGCGCGGAGGTCCTCGCCCAGCTCCTCCACTGCACGATCCAGGCCGTCGTGGCCGGAGGGCAGCGGCGCTCCCCACAGCTGATCGGACGGTGGCGGGGTGGGCGGGGCTGCGGGTGAATCGCGATGAGGGGCGTCGTCGTCGGCCTTGGGCTCGTGACCCTGGACTTCCCCGGCGAGACCCAGGCCCACCTGCAGGAGCACCGGTCCCACCACCTCGTTGATGGCCACCCCCGCCAGGATCAGGGAGAACATGGTCTGCCCGACGGGACCGTCCAAGGTGTCGCGCACCTTGGTGGCCAAGGCGATCACCACCCCTGCTTGGCTGACGAATCCCAGCCAGGCATAGGCGCGGACCGTGGGCTCGGCCCCCGTGAGCGACGCCCCCACGCGGGTGCCCACGAAGATGGCCACCACGCGCACGCTCACCAGGATCAGCGCGGGGATCCCCATGGCGATCACGAGGTCGAGGTGGAGGTTGGCGCCCGCCAGCGTGAAGAACACCACGTAGACGGGCAAGGACAGCCGCTCCACCTCGTGGATCAGCGTCTCGCCCAGGTGGCTGAAGTTGCCCACCACGATGCCCGCCACGATGAACATCAGCGCGGGCTCGCCGTGCAGCTCCTCGACGAGGAAGGTGGCCGTGTAGACCATGGCCACCGTGAACATGAGCAGCTCGGCCCCGATGAACCGCAGGTACAGGTGGATGACGCCGCCCAGCGCGACGCCGAGCACGATGGAGGTGCCGATCTCGCCGAAGGACTGCAGCAGGCTGACGGGCTCCCCCGTGCCGAGGAGCCCGACGGCGGTCGCCATGGCGGCGGAGAAGGCCGTGACCACCAACACGTCCTTGAGCACCACGGTGGACAGCACGGTCTGGGCCATCGGACCCTTGCTGCCGGTGCTGTTGATGACGGCGATGGTGGCGGCGGGGCTGGTGGCGAAGGCCAGCGACGCCATGATGGCGCCCAGCGCGAGGATGGCGGAAGGGGACAGTGCACTGAGGGACGGGACAGTCTCGGGCAGCAGCTGGGTGATCCCCCACAGCGCTCCCACCGCGGCCAGCGGCACGAGCAGCGCCTGGCCCGTGAGGATGCCGGTGATCTGGGCGATCCCACGGCGCAGCCCGTCGAGCTTCAGCTCGCCTCCCGCCGTCAACGCGATGAGGGCCAGCGCGAGATCGTTGAGCAACGACAGCTGCCCCACGATGTCGTGGGACAGGATCCCCTCGTCGAGCGGCGACGGCAGCGAGACCCCGGGCAGCGCCTCGTGGAGGAACTCCGCCACCGACGGCCCCATGACCACACCAGCGAGCAGGTACCCGGTGATGTGTGGGAGGCCGATCTCCTCTGCGAGCTCGCCGATGGTGTAGGTGGCCAGGATCACGAAGCCCAGGGCCAGCAAGCCTCGGGGATCGAATCCCTCGCCGGGAACGGCGAAGCGATGCAAGGCCAGCATGGCTCCGATCAGGACCACGACGATCACCGCCTTGAGGACGATGTCGAGGGGCTCGTTGCGGCTGGACCCGGACATCTATGCGCTCCGACGGACGAACAGGCGCGCGATGCTGGCTCGCGCTGCGGGTGTCGTGAGGACGACGACCGTGTCCGAGGCGTCCACCTCGTCGTCGCCGCCAGGGATGATGACGGTGTCGCCCTTGAGCACGGCGGCCAGCAGCGCCCCGCGTGGCAGGGCCAATCGGCGCAGCGGCACACCCACGATCCGGGCCTCGGGATGGGCGACGAGCTCCAGGATCTCGGCTTGCCCATCCTCGAGCACGGTCAGGCTCTGCAGCTCGTGCTGGCGGCAGTGGCGCAGCACGTGATCGCTGGCGACGGTGCGCGGCGAGACCACGATGTCGATGCCCAGCTGCCGGTAGATCTCGCCGTAGTCGGGGCGATGCACCAGGCACACGGTGCGGTCCACGCCCAGGCGCCGCGCGAGCAGGCCCGCCATGAGGTTCACCTCGTCCTCGGAGGTGACGGCGGCGAACAAGCCGCGGCTGCCGACGCGCTGCTCCTTGAGCAGCTCCATCTGGGTGCCGTCTCCCGTGACCACCGTGACGGTGGGCAGTCGCTCGGCGAGGCGCACCGCTCGGGCGGGGTCTCGCTCGATCAGCATCACGTCGATCTGGGAGGACGCGAGCATGCGGGCCAGGGACTCCCCGATCACCCCGCCCCCCACGATGCACACGCTCGAGGTGGCGTGGCGGTGCACGAAGAGGTCCTCGGCCTCCATCATGCGCTCCGGCAGGCCGATCAGGTACACGCGGTCCTCGGGGAGCAGCACGTCGGCGCCACCGGGGATGAACAGACGCCCGTCGCGCACCACGGCGCCCACCAAGATGCCGGTGGGCAGCTCGAGCTTCGCCAGCGGCTTGCGGAGCATGCGCCCCTGCTGCCCCAGCTCCACCTGGACCACCTCGATGCGGTCGTTGGCGAGGTCCAGCACCTCCAGCGCGCTGTGGGACTGCGCGATCTTCGCCAGCTCCTGGGCCAGCAGAACCCGAGGGTTGAACACCACGTCCACGCCCAGCAGCCCGTACTGAACCCCCACGGGCAGCTCCTCGCCGCTGGCACCCGACCACTCGTTGCCCTGCACCCGTGCGACGGCTCGCTTGGCCCCCAGCTGACGAGCGGCCAGCGCCGCGATCAGGTTCACCTCGTCGTGGTCGGTGACGGCCACCACGAGATCCGCCTCGGCCACGCGGGCGTCGCGAAGCACCCGCTGCGACGCGCCGTACCCCAGCAGCGTCATCACGTCGTGGTTGTCCTCGATGACCCGGATGGCCTCGGGGTCCGAGTCCACGGCCACCACGTCGTGCTTCTCCCACTCGAGGGTGCGCACCACGTGCCGCCCGACCTGTCCGAGACCGATCACCACGATGTACACGTCATTGCCTCGAGGACCATGCGAGGTCCTGGCGCAGCTCCCCCGAGTCCACCAGCAGCCCGCGGAGGAGCCGTGGCGAGATGAGCTCGTTGACGGCCACCGCCGCGAGGATGGTGGTGTAGACCAGGTCGACGGTGGGGCCGTCGTAGACGAGCTGGAACGACAAGGCGATGGCCACGGCGGCGTTGCCCTGAGCCATCAGGCCCCGGAACAGATCCCCTCGCAGGGGCGTGTTCACCATGGCGATGTACACGCCGGTGACCTTTCCGATGAGGCGCAGGCCCAGGAATCCCAAGACGAGGACCACGGCAGGGATCAGGGGAACCGGCTCCCACAGTGCCCCAGCGAAGACCAGCAGGATCAGGGACACGGGCCGCTCGGTGCGCGTGAGCTGGTGCCGGATCTTCGCTCCTTGCCGCGTCTGGGCCAGCACCACACCGAGGATCAGGTTCACGGTGAGTGCCGAGATGTGCAGGAAGAACGCAGCACCCGATGCGAACAACAGAATGCCCACCATGGCCAGGAAGACGTTGTTCTCTCCTTCGTCGTTGCCGATGAACAGCACGAACAGCACGCCGAGTGCCACGCCCAGCCCCACCGTCCACAGGATCCAGTCCGACGGGCTGGAGCTGACGCCGTGCACGGTGTCGCCCACGTGGAACACGGCCAGCAGCACCCCGAAGATGGAGATGGCGAGCAGGTCGCTGATGTGCGCGGCGTCGCGGAGCATGGGGAGCAAGTGGCTGTCGATGTGGGCGTAGCGCTTGGTGAGCAGGTCCACGGCGGAGCTGGAGCCAGCGGCCGCGGCGCAGCCGAGCACCAGGGCGGAGAGCCAGGCCTGGTCTGGCGGAGCCGGGGGCAGCACGAGCCCAGACTGCAGGAACCACTGTGCCGCCGCGGTGATCAGGCCCCCGGTGACGATGACGTCTCCCACGGCGAGCCGGAACGGGCGGCTGATGCGCTCGAGCGAGGTCAGCTGCAGCTGCAGACCGTAGAGGAGTCCGACCCATCCTGCAGCGAATGCGAACACAGGTCCCAGCGCCGTGAGGTTGGAAAAGGGATGCACCTGGGGCACCAGCGTGGGACCCAGGAAGATCCCCAGTGCCACGTACTCGAGCCCTGACAGAAACAGGAATCGCTTCTGCAGCCGGCCCACCACGAAGTGTGCGAGCAGGTATGCACTCCCCAACACCGTGAGCAGGAAGAGGATCGTGGTGAGTGAATCTCCACCTTCCCCTGCGTGAGGTTCGGCGGAGGCCCATCCCGACGACGTGATGACGAGGAGCGAGGGCAGAGAGAACCTCCGGTTTCACCCAGAGCACAGACGCCGGCCGGATCCGACCCAGGTCGGCTCCTCCGGAAACAAACTGTGGTGTATCGCGGTGACGCCTCGTTCAGCACACAGAAATGCGTCTGTTACGGTGCTGTGCCCCCAGGCGACTCCCGCTACTTATTCGGGCCGCTTCTGGTTCTTGTCCTGGTACATCTCAGCGAACCGCAACACGATGGGGGGAACCTTGCGGGCGGCCGTGAGGCAGGCGAGGTCTTCCTCGGTGAACAGCATGGCCTGGTCGCGAATGTTGTCGAGCAGGGTGTAGTGCGGGGTTCCTGCCTGTGCCCAGCCAGCGATGGTGGTGCACTTCTCGGTCTGCGGGATGTCGGGCTCGTCGGACTCGATGATGACCAGCTCCGCCTCGCCGCCGGGTCTGCCACCAGACGACGCCGCCCCCGCCGGAGCGGGTACGATCGGCGGTGCCACGGCCACCGGCTCGGGCGTGTCGACCTGTACGTCTGGCCTGGGGATCAGGAAGAACGCGGCGATCACTGCGAGGATGAGGACGAGGACTAGGCCGGCCGCCTGTCGTGCTCTTGGACTGTTCATGTCTGTAGCCTAGCGCCGATAGGCACGACAGAACAGCCCCCGTCCGTCTGGGCACCCCATCCCGCAGGAGCAGAGCTATTCCTTCGTCTGGTGGCCATCGCGACCCCAAGCTGGAGCGCTGGCTGCAGTCGCGCATCGCCGTGGCCATGGGGGAAGACGAGGAGGACTTGCCCACGGTGAGGGGGCAGGCGATGTCGCCCGAGCTGGCGATCGCGCGGCGGCGCGCGGCGGCGCGCGAGCACTCCGAGGAGGCGTCGCCGAAGACCGCGGAGACCGCGGAGACCTCTGCGTCGCCCCTTCGCCCACCCACGATGCGACGCGAGGTGTCGGCCGATCCGCCGCCGAAGGCGAGGGCCCAAGGGAATTGTAGCGCGACGGAGTCGCGCGGGATTCCGGCTCCGGCTCCCGCCAAGCCGAACGTCCAGACCACGAACCGTCCTGCGGCCACCCCGGACTTCGCAGGAAATCACCTGTCGGTGGCGCGCCAGCTGCTCCGCTCTCGGCCTCGGCCCACGACCCCCATCGAGGAGGACGACGAGGACAGGGTGGAGACGGTGCTGGAGTCCAACTGGGGTGGGCCTGTTCCCCTCGCGGCGCGAGACACGGTGGAGCTGAAGCCGTCGGACGAGCCCGAGGACCTGGATCCGCGCACGGAGCAGCGCACCCGCATGCCCGTGGCCTTCATCTCCGAGTCCGTGATGGACGATGCCACCGTGGAGGATCCGGGCTTCGCCTCCGCGCAGTGGCGCGCGGAGGGCCTGTTTCGGCTTCGTCCGGCCACCCTGCCCCCAGCGAGCGGTCCGCCGCCACCGCCAGCGGGGCTGCGCACGGTCACGCCGCCTCTGGCGAGCTCCCCCCCGCGCCCCGCTCGAGCTGCTGCAGGTCCCCCTGGTCCGCCACCGGTCCCGCGTGCCCTGGCCACACGGGTCAGCGCGCGCCCCTCCGTGGCCTCGCCCTCCGTGGTGTCGCCACCGCGGGCGCCGCGCCCCACCCGGGTCGATGCAGACGTGCAGGCACGGGTCGCCGCCGTCGCGTTGCCCGGACGTGCGCGGCCGGTTCGGCCCGCGGATCCGCCTGCGCCCTATCCAGACCTGTCGTCCTCGGACCGACACCGTCGGCGCGCCCAGGCGGTGTCCGTGGCAGCGATGGCGGTGGCCGCTGCCGGTCTGGTGGCCTTCGCGCTGCTCCTGCTCGGTGTGCCTATGTAGGGAACAGCTTGACCGGGCCTCCCAGGGGCCAGTCCACGGGGTGCTTGGGACGGTAGCCCAGGACCTCCTGCGCGCGCGTGCCGTCGAGCACCAAGCCGAAGTGCATGCTGTGGCGGTTGAGGCCGTAGCTGAACTGGCTGCCGGTGACCATGTGGCGCACCTTGTACAGAAAGGACACCGCGGGTCCGGGCGACGGCACCATGGCGGTGCCCCACTTGCGGGCAGCGGCCGACAGCGGCAGCGTGTCGTAGCCGGGAATGTTGAACACCCCTTCGCCGCTGCCGTGGGTGGCGGCCTCGAAGGCGGAGACGATGTCGGCCACCGTGGCCACGTTCACCATGGGATCGAACCCAGCGGGCCGCATGGCCAGACCGGCGTCGAGGAAGTCGAACAGCTGCGAGCCCGTCCCCGGGCTCAAGGCCTCGGCACAGCGCAGCACCACGATCTCGGCGTTGGTGAGGCCCATGCGCGCGCAGGCCGTGAGATCGGCCTCCACCCGATCGCGCACGTACTGGGGTGCGGTGGGGGCGAGGTTGAGGGGGTGCTGCTCGGTGACCAGCACGGGCAGGTGCATGGCCACGCGGTACACGACGGCGAAGCTGCGCACCACCACGCGCCGTATGTCGGGGTGGCGGTCGGCGAGATCGAGGATGGAGCGCAGGGCCTCCACGTTGGCGCGGTGCACCTTGCTGCCGGAGTCCATGGCGTTGCGGTGCTGTGCGAGGTGCACCACCACCTTGCAGCCGAGGTCGCGCGCGGGCCCGAACAGCAGCTCCCGCACCGTCCGGCTGCGCGTGAGATCCACCGACAGATAGGTGAGCCGCTTGCCGTGGGAGAAGGGCAGCGCCTGGGTCTCGGGCTCGCGCCCCACTGCCAGCACGTGGCGGATGCGGGTGTCGGCGACGAGGCTCCGCACCAGGCGCTCGCCGATGGGGGTGGTGGCCCCCGTGACCAGCACCGACGTCATCGGAAGATGCCCTCCCGCATGGCCAAGCCGCGATCCAACAGGCCCTGCACCTCGACCTTCACTCGGTTGGCCGCCTCCTTGACCGTCTCCGGATCGTCGGCGTCGTCGGGGGAGTAGTCCTCGTGGAAGGGCAGCGCCTCACCGTAGTGGATGTGGTAGCGGACGGGCAGGGGCACGGGGGTGGCGGGCACGGGCAGGTAGGGTACGCCCAGCGCCCGAGGCAGCGGGATCCGAGTGAGCTGGGGCATCTGCTCCTCTGCGCCCACGATGGCCACGGGGACCACGGGGGACTGGTAGCGGATGGCCAGCTCGCAGTGGCCGACGCGCCACTCCTGCAGCTGGTACCGGTCGCGGAAGGGCTTGCCGATCCCTGGAGTGCCCTCGGGGAAGATCATGAGCAGCTCGCCGGACTGCAGCAGTGCGCGGGCGTTGCCTCGGCTGCCGCCCACCACGCCACAGCGAGCGAAGAGGGTGCTGATCACGGGCAGCGAGCTGACGAAGTAGTCGGCGACGGCGCGCGGGGAGCGAGGCGGATCGGTGTTCCGCAGCACGTCCGCCCACAGCATGGCGCCGTCCATCGGAAGGGTGCCCGAGTGATTGGCGGCGAGGATCGCGGGACCCGTGACCGGGACGTGGTGTGCGCCGTAGGACTGCACCCGGAAGTAGCGGCGGTACAGCGGATCGGCGAGTGCGTCGCCCATGGCCACGAAGTCGGGATGCATGCCGAATCGGTCGTAGCCGTGACCCGCGTTGGCGAAGTGCAGGCTCTCGGATCGCTTGCGGACTCGGGCGCCGCCCAAGGCCGAAGAGATGAGGCGCGCGACCGTTGGCGGAAAAGGCATGCCCCCGCCTAACGCGCGGTCTGTGGAAGGTCAGTCCTGGTCCGGGGCGGGCTGGCTGGCGGTGGACTCCACCTCGTCGGCGGGCGGCTCCCCCCGGGCTCGGGAGAGCAGCCCCTCGAGCTCTGCCCGCTCGGAGCGCTTCCCGCCGGAGAGCGCCAGGGCCTTGACGACCACTGCCTCGGCGGCGGCTCGGTCCCCCAGCTCCAGGTAGATCGTGGCGGCCTCGATGCCCCAGCGCAGGGTGCGCTTGGCGGGAGGCTGCACTGCGAGCGCGAACAGGTTGGCGGCCCCTCGGCGGTCGCCGGCCTGCAGGCGCTGGCGGGCTTGCTCCACCGGGTCGCCGGCATCCGCCTTCGCTTCGACGTCGTCGGTGGTGTACTGGTAGCCGGTGGTCTGCTGACGCTCGGGGCTCGCGCGCAGGGCTACGGCCTCTTCCGCCTCCGAGTCGGCGAAGTCGTCGAGCTCGTCGTCGTCGATCATGGCTACGGCGTCGCTGCCGAGGTCGGTCACCACGCCGCCGACGGGGTCGGCTGGCTCCGCCGGGGTGCTCGAGGCGACGGCCACCTCCGGGATCACCGTGGAGGGCCGGGGCTGCGCTGGCGTCTCGTCCATGTCGTAGATCGGCTCGTCGGGCGTGGGTGCCCTCGGCGCGGACGTCGCCACGCGCGGCCGAGCGGGACGTGTCGGCTGCGGTCGGCCTGCCTCATCTTCGGCGAGGGTGGCTCCTCGGCGTGCTGGAGCCTGGGCAGCGGGGGACGCTGCCTGCTCTGCGGCGGGTGGGGGCTCCCCCAGACCCGGGGTGAGCACCACCAGCAGCGTGGCCGCGGCCACCAGGGCGAGGCCCAGCCCACTCGTTCCTCCCACCCAGCGCCACGCCGTGGAGCGGGTGCGAGGCTCGGAGGCGTCGGGGGTGGGCTCCTCGGACTCGGGATCGCCGCCGGGAAAGGGCACCACCTCTGCGCCTTCGGAGTCCTCCACTTCGTCGGAGGCTTCCGCGGTGCTCGTCGCGAAGGGTCCGGCGCTCACGTCGGCCAGGATGTCGTCTGCCGAGAGCCGAGGTGCCGGCGCCAGATCGGGTCGCAGCGCATAGACGGCCTCGACCACGACTCGATCCAACGCATCGGGCGGAGCGGTGCCCGAGGGCTCCTCCAGCCAGCGTCCCAGGATCTTGGCGTTGTCGTCGTTGCTCATGGCTCGTAGACCTTTCGGAACGCCTTCGTGGCACGGTGCAGGATCACGTCGAAGTTCCCGACCGTGACCCCCAACAGCTCCGCGCATTCCTCCCGGCTGCGCTCCTCGATGAGTCGTAGCCTCAGCGCCTTGGCGTAGCGCGTATTGATGTTGTCGAGTGCGGCGTCGACGAGCTTTCGGGTGTCTTCCACCTCGAGCCCGCGGTCGGGGCGGGCCGGAGCGCTCGACAGGGGCGCCTCGGGCTCCCGATGGACTGCGTCGGCGATGCGCAGGTCGCGCTTGTGCCGGCGGTGGATGTCGATGGCCTTGTTGACCGCGATGCGTCGCAGCCAGAAGAAGATGGAGCGGTTCTCGAGGCGAAAGGTGCCGATCTTCTCCAGCGCGGTGCGGAAGGTGTCGCGCAGGCAGTCTTCGGCGAGCTCGGGGATGGGGAGCCGCGGCAGGATGGCCTGCCGGTAGATCAGCTCGCCGTACCACCCGTAGAGGGTGGCGAACGCTGCACGATCTCCACGGTGTAGGCCTGCGACCACCGCACGCTCCTGCTCGATGGGGACGAGGTCCCCCGTCGACCTGCTCTGTTGAGCTTCCTCGCTCACTCACAGCTCCAACGCGCGGGCGGCACCCATCTTACAGTCGCGGGCTCGCCAGGATGTTTCCGCGCCCGAGGATGCCTGCGGGGTCCAGGTGGCGCTTGAGGGCCTGGAACTGACGGAGCACGTCGTCGCCCACCATCCAGCCCAGCTGGTGGCGCTTGAGCTTGCCGATCCCGTGCTCGGCGCTCACGGTGCCTCCCGCGGCAATCGCCCTGCGTGCCAGCGCGTCGTAGAAGGCGCGCGCCTCGGTGAGCTCGCCCTGGGTGCGGGGGAGCAGGTTGAGGTGCAGGTGGTTGTCGCCGATGTGGCCGAACAGCGCGTGGGGCAGGGGGGCTGCCTCGTAGGCGTCCATCATGTCGCGCAGGGCGCCGTCGGGGACGGCCAGATCGGTGCCCACCTTGGGCATGCCGTTGCGGACCACCGCCTCGTTGATGCCGGCGGGGATGGCGTGACGCAGCGCGTGCAGCCGGGCTTGGCCGGTGCCGTCGGTGGCCAGCACGGTGTCGTCCACCAGGGCGTTGCAGGAGGTGAGGGCGTCGAACCAGGCCTCCAGGTGCTCCTCCTCCGAGACACCGTCGTGCATCTCCTGTTCGCAGAACAGCGCCGCCACGGCGCCATCGGGCACGCCCTCGGCGCGCTCCCTGGCCATGTCGAGGCAGTGGGCGTCGAGGTACTCGAGGCAGCGGGGCGACAGCGCTCCGGTCCGATCGGCGCGGGCGTGGGACCGGGTGTGCTCCACGAAGGCCACCGCATCGTCGCGGGAGGCGAAGAAGGCGAGCACTCCGAACACGCCGTGGGGCAGATCGGTGAGCCGCACAGTGGCGCGCGTGATGATGCCCAGCGTGCCCTCCTGGCCCACGAACAGATCGAGCAGGCTGCGCGGCGGTTCGTATCCGGCCGCCGTCTTGGTGGCGGGGGGCTGCCAGCGCAGGGTGGGCCAGTCGGCGGGCACCTCGTCGGCGCGGGACACCTCCCGGATCTCGCCGCTGGGGAGCACCACCTGCAGGCCCTCCACCCAAGCCCGGCTCGGGCCGTAGCGGAAGGTGCGTGCGCCGCTCGCGTTGCAGGCGATGGAGGCGCCCAGCGTGCACTCGTGACGGCTCGTCGGATCGGGTGGGTAGAACCGGTTCTGCGCCTCGATGGCGGACTGGAACTCACCCAGCCGCACGCCTGCCTCGGCGGTGGCGTGGTCGTGGCCGATGCACAGGACCCGCGACATCGCCTCGGTGGAGAGCAGCCAGCCCCCCTCGGGCACGGCGGCCGCGGTGGTGGACGTGCGACCCGCCGTGACGGTGAGCGGGATGTGCTGGGCCTGACAGTGCCGGACGACCTCGGCCACCTCCCGGGCATCACCGGGGCGAACCAGGGCCTCGGCGTGGCCGGTGACGTTGCTGGCGTCGGACAGATAGCCCGCGATCACGTCGGGATCGCGGATGACGGACATGGACATGGCGTGTCCTAACGTGCATGGGCCCCGAGTTACGATGGCGGCGTCTCACAGGAGCGGCCATGGGAGCTCGGCGGCATCGGCAGCCGCTCACCCTCGCGGCGATGGTGCTGGGGGTGTTGGCGGGGTTGGCCTTGCTGGCACTGATGCGTCCCGGCCGGGTACCGGAGGCACCGCTGAGTCCGCAGCGACCGGTGCCGTACGAGGGGCGCGGGGTGCAGGTCGAGCCTACGCCTTCCCCTCGTCGTGCCGCGCGGCGGGCCCCTGCACCGACCCCACCCCCCTCGGCCCAGACGCCCGAGCCCGTCGTCACGGGTCGCGAGGACGGTCCGGTCTCGGTGGTGGTGGACGTGGTGGACGCGGACGGGCGTCCCGTGGAGGATGCCTTCGCCATGCCGGTGGACTGTCCGGGGCTCGTGCCCGATGCCGAGCGCGGACGCTTCGTTGCGGATCCCGGGCCGTGCACCCTGCGGGCCGGTCGCCGGGACGGCGCCTTGATCGCGCGGGGTCGACCCCAGACGGTGGAGCTGGTGGCGGGCGAGGACGCCTACGTGCAGCTGGTGCTGCGCAACGCGCGCACGGGAGGGGTGGGGGTTCGCTTCCAGCCCGCTCCGGGCGGCATGCGCGTGCTGCAGGTGGTGCCGAACAGCGCCGCCTGGGAGGCCGGGCTGGAGGAGGGCGACCTCATCGTGGGGGTGGAGGGGGTGTCCACCGACCGCATGCCGGCCGAGGTCTTCGTGGACGCCATGACGGGACCCGAGGGCAGCGACGTGGAGTTCACCGTGCGCTACCCCAGCGACGAGGGTGTGACGGACGAGACGGTGCGGGTCACGCGCAGCTTCCTCGATGGCTGAGGGGGCGCTCCTCGCGCTGGTCCTGGTGTCGCGGGTCTTCGCCGGGGATGCAGACGAGGACGGGCTCGACGACGGGCTCGAGGACGCGCTGGCGCACCGGTTCTTCCCGGATCTCAACATGCACGCAGGCACCTTCAAGGGTGTGGCGCACGGCTCCTACGGCCAGTTCTACGGAGGCGGGGCCTTCACCCGCGACGAGCCGCTGGCGGTGGTGCCCTTCGTGGCGCGTCCGGTGGCAGGCTTCACCGACGCGTCGACGGGAGCGCGCTGGTGTGACGGCCCGGTGCGCTGTGTGGAGGTGATGTTCGGGCTGCCCTACAGCTGGGATCTGGGCGACGACGTGTTCGGTCGCAGCCACCGCGGGGACTCGGAGTCGGTGGGCGTGCTGTTGGCCCATGGCTCTCCGCTGGAGGGGGAGCCTGCGGCCTGGGCGGCGTCGTGGGAGGTGGCCCGGGGCGACGCCACGGCGTGGCGCCGGGTGAAGACCTTCGCGGCGGCGCACATGTGTGCCCTGGGCGATTCCAGCGGCTTTCGCACCGACCGCAGTGCGGATGCGCTCGGGGTGGCGGAGGCGCCGCGGCTGTGGGTGGCCGAGGGCAAGAACGCCACCTACACCGGCCAGCGCGCCTGCAAGCGGGGCGCCATCTTGGCGGTGGACGACTGCTCGGAGGAGCGGGTCTGGATCGAGCGCGAGCCAGTGCTGCAGCGGTTGCGCAACATGGGCGAGGAGGGGGCATCGGGGTTCGATACGCGCATCGCCTGGCCGGCCCAGAGCCGTGGCGGTCCGCTGCAGGAGGCGCAGGAGCTGTGGACGGCGGGGCCCTTCGGCAAGTCCACCCCTTGGCGCTTCAAGCTGGGTGCCGGGATCCTGGACTGGGGGGCGGAGTCCTGGAGCTGCCCCTCGAAGCAGCGCTGATGGCACGGCTCCTGCAGTTGCCACGGGCATGGCAGCCAGGAGGCCGGAGATGTGGAGTGGAGTGTGTGTCCGAGCGTGGACACCTGTCGTCGTCGGGTGTCTGGTGGCGGGGTGTGCTGTCTCGACGGTGCAGGTCACCGGCGGTGGCACGGCGACGGTGCGGCTCGAGGTGCCGGACGAGGGCGTGGATCTGATCCTCGAGGTGCAGGGGGCGTCTGCGGACGACCTGCGGAGCTGGCTCGACGACGGACCGCTCCCCGAGGACGGTGCGAGCAGCGGGGCGTATCTCTACCAGAGCAGCGGTGGACGGGATGCCAGTGTGCCCTACGCCGATGGGTCGTTGCGCGTGTGGAGCGAGCACGTCGACGTGGAGATCTGCGGCGTGCAGCGGTCGTGGGCGGAGGGGTCGGTGAGCTGGGAGCTGGGTGAGCCGGACTGGGTGGAGGTCTCCTTGAAGTCCACGGACGGTGGCGGGCCCATCTTGGTACCCACACCGGTGAGCGAGGGGCCGGGACTGGGGCTAGAGGGAGGGCACACCTGGTCGGGCCAGGTGAACTGTCTGCATGGAGACGGCGTGGATCGAGCGGCCTCGGTGACGGTGGAGTGGAGCCTGGATCCGAGCACGGCCCAGCAGCGACGGTCTCGGGGCACGGACTTCACGGGCATCGACCTGCTCCCCTGATGGGTGTGGTGGACGAGCACTGGCAGGCGTCGGATCAGGCCGATCCCTACCTCGTGCTGCCCGATGGCTGTGTGGACGTGATGCAGCGCGACGGCGAGCTGTGGGTGGTGGGGCCCATGACCACGGGACGCCTCGTGCGGGCCGGGGGCAGGTCGCTGCAGGGCATTCGCTTCGTGCCAGGTGCCGCGCGGCAGCTGCTGGGCATCAGCCCATCCGAGCTTTGCGACGCCCAGGTTCCTTTGCTCGAGCTGACCACTGATCGCTGCCTGCTCGACGTTGCAGCGCGCGCGCGGAGGCTTCAGCCGTGCCCCCTCGTCTCCCGCGTGGTGCACGTGCTGCTGCGCGATCCGTGCATGCCGGTGTCACGGTTGGCGACCCAGCTGGGGCTGTCCGTGCGTCACCTGCGGCGTCGCTTCGTGGTGGAGGTGGGGCTGTCGCCCAAGCAGTTCGCCCGGATCGTGCGGGTGCAGCGCGCCGCGGCTCGGATCGGGTCGTGTGCCCAGCTGGGCGATCTGGCCTTCTCCTGTGGCTTCGCGGATCAGGCGCACCTGTGCCGCGAGGTGCGGGTGCTCGCAGGCGTGACGCCTACGGAGCTTCGCCGCATGTCCGATTCGTTCAAGGCGCAGACCATGCCGCTGGGTATCTGCTGACTGCGAACAGGAGGCGGTGTGCTGGACTTCGGCTATGCGATTCTCTACGTGCCCTCGGTGCCCGAGGCGGTGGCGTTCTACGAGCGCGCCTTCGGTTTCACGGACTCGTTCGTGCACGAGGGCAAGGACTACGGCGAGCTGCGCACGGGCGCTACGAAGCTGGCCTTCACGGCTCACGAGCTGGCGGCGAAGGCGGTGCCCACGCCCTATCGGGCGGCGGAGGGGGGAGACAAGCCACTGGGCATGGAGCTCACGCTGACGACGACGGAGCTGGACGCGGCGCACCAGCGGGCGGTGGACGCGGGAGCGCGCGAGCTGTCGGCGCCCCACGACACCCCCTGGGGGCAGCGGGTCAGCTACGTGCTCGACCTCAACGGTGTGATCGTGGGGTTGGCGACGCCGATGTCGTAGGCCACACTGGGGTCGGCTCCCCTGCAGGACGACGATGGATCGCGATAGGTCTTCGCCCGTGGCTCACCCCGACCTCGACGATCTGCTCAGCGACGAGCCCACCCCCGACGTGGACGCGCACCTGCGGGACTGTGCGGAG
>JAHQVJ010000167.1 GCA_019634415.1 Myxococcales bacterium | reverse complement strand
CAGTTCTACTTCCGGACGACGGACGTGACCGGGTCGATCAAGCTCCCCGAGGGAGTGGAGATGGTGATGCCGGGTGACCGTGTGCACCTGGAGGTGGAGCTGATCACGCCCATCGCGATGGCCGAGCAGCTGCGGTTCGCCATCCGTGAGGGTGGGCGCACGGTGGGCGCCGGCGTCGTCGCCAAGATCATCACCGACTGAAATCCACGCGATCGTCGGCCGGCCTGCGGCCGCCGCGACTGGAGAAGGAACCGAAATGGCTACGGGAAACAAGATTCGCATTCGCCTCAAGGCGTACGATCACAAGCTGCTGGACAAGTCCGCACGAGAGATCGTGGAGACCGCGAAGCGGACCGGGGTCGACATTCGGGGTCCCTTCCCGTTGCCCACCACGGTGAACCGTTGGACCGTCTTGCGCGGTCCTCACATCGACAAGAAGTCCCGGGAACAATTCGAGCGGCGTACGCATCATCGGCTGCTCGACATCCTGGAGCCCACCCAACAGACCGTCGACGCGCTCATGAAGCTCGACCTGTCGGCGGGTGTGCACGTGGAAATCAAGCTGTCCTGACAGCGCTGCAACTGCGGAAGACACGATGGCAACGGTCGATATCCACAACCCCAATCGCGAGAAGGTCGGCGAGCTCGATCTCGACGACGCCGTGTTTGGGGCCGAGGTCCGAGAGCACCTGCTTTACGCTGCGGTGCGGTACCAGCGCGCCAAGGCTCGGGCCGGCACGCACAAGGTCAAGGAGCGTGCCGAGGTCGCCGGCGGCGGTCGGAAGCCATGGCGCCAGAAGGGCACGGGGCGGGCTCGCCAGGGCACTATCCGCGCGCCACAGTGGCGTGGCGGCGGTGTCGTGTTCGGTCCTCGAGTCCGCGTGCATGCCTTCAAGCTGAACAGAAAGGTTCGGCGTGCCGCCCTGGTGAGCGCGATCTCCCGTCGCACGGAAGAGAGTGCTCTCGTGGTGCTCGAAGATTGGCAGCTCTCCGAGATCAAGACCCGTCAGGTGACGGAGTTCATGAAGCGCTTCGAGCTCGCAGACATGCTGCTGGTGGCGCCGAGAGACGAGCGCCTGGAGCGCTCCGCTCGCAACATTCCGTCTGTCACTGTGTTGCCTCCCGAAGGGCTGAACGTCTACGACGTTCTGCGCCGCCGCAACCTCGTGATGACACGTGCCGCGGTCGAGGCCGTCACCGCTCGGCTCACGGGTTCTCGTCCGGCCGTCGAGGGGGATGCAGCATGATGATCAAAGACACGTTGGTTCGTCCTCTCGTCACCGAGAAGACCACTACGTTGCTCGGGAACGATCGGACCTATGCATTCGAGGTGTCGGTCGATGCCTCCAAGCCCCAGATCAAGCGTGCGGTCGAAGCCTTCTACAACGTAGAAGTGGACAATGTTCGCACCCTGATCATGCGTGGGAAGACCAAGCGGTTCGGTCGTCGGTTCGGCAAGCGCAAGAACTGGAAGAAGGCCTACGTCACGCTGTGTGAAGGCCACGCCCTCAATTTGTTCGAGTAGGGGACCCCAATGGGTGTCAAGAAGCACAAACCGACGAGCGCAGGTCGTCGAGGAATGACGGGGTCGGACTTCTCCGAAGTCACACGCTCCACCCCCGAGCGTTCCCTGCTCGCGCCACTGCCCAAGCGTGCGGGTCGCAACAACCGTGGCCGCATCACAGTCCGCCATCAGGGTGGCGGGCACAAGCGGAAGTATCGCATCATCGACTTCCGGCGCGACAAGTCGGGCGTGCCTGGTCGGGTGGCCCACATCGAGTACGATCCCAACCGGTCGGCTCGCATTGCGCTCATCCACTACGCGGACGGTGAGAAGCGCTACATCTTGCATCCCGTCGGGCTGCAGGTGGGCGACGAAGTCATCGCATCGAACGATGCTGACATCCGGCCGGGGAACTCGATGGAGCTCCTGAGCGTTCCGCTGGGAACGTTCGTGCACAACATCGAGCTGTCTCTCGGTCGGGGCGGTCAGATGTGCCGTTCGGCAGGTTCCTATGCCCAGGTGATGGCGAAGGAGGGAGGGTACGTCCTGTTGCGCCTCCCGTCTGGCGAGCTGCGAAACGTGTGGGGGCTCAACCGGGCAACCATCGGGCAGGTCGGCAACACCGAGCACGAGAACATGGTAGTCGGGAAGGCTGGTCGCAAGCGCTGGTTGGGCGTGCGTCCGACCGTCCGCGGTACGGCGATGAACCCGGTGGACCACCCTCATGGTGGTGGTGAAGGCCGAGCGAAGGGGCGCCATCCAGTGTCGCCCTGGGGCAAGCCCACCAAGGGTGCCCGCACCCGTCAGCGGAAGAAGGCGTCCAGCCGCTTCATCCTCAAACGTCGGAACTCGAGGTAGTCATGGCCCGTTCCATCAAGAAAGGCCCGTTCATCGATGGGCATCTCCTGCGGAAGGTCCGGGTGGCGCGTGATTCGGGCAGCAACCGGGTGATCAAGACCTGGTCGCGACGCTCGACCATCATCCCCGAGATGATCGGTCTCACCTTCGCGGTCCACAACGGGCGTCAGTTCATCCCGGTGTACATCACCGAGCAGATGATCGGGCACAAACTCGGCGAGTTCTCTGGAACCCGCACCTTCCGTGGCCATGCGGCCGATCGGAAGGGCAAGGTCAGGTAGGGGGACCCCGTGCAGAGCATCGCCAAACTCCGTCATGTGCGCGTTTCTGCGCAGAAGGCCCGCTTGGTGGCGGATCTCGTCCGCGGAAAGGACGTCTCCGAAGCCATCGAGTTGCTGGCGTTCGTCGAGAAGAAGTCGGCGCCCATCATTCGCAAGCTCGTAGAGTCTGCCGTGGCAAACGCAGAGCAGTCTGCGGAGCGTGAGAACGTCGAGCTAGACATCGACGACTTGTACGTGCAGACGATCCATGTGGATCAAGGGCCTTCGTTGCGTCGGTTTCGTCCTCGGGCACAAGGTCGGGCGACTCGGATTCTGAAGAAGACCAGTCACATCACCGTTCAGCTGGCAACCCGCTAGGAGCTCTAAATGGGCCAGAAAGTACATCCCATCGGATTTCGGGTGGGCATCACCCGCGGCTGGGACTCCAAGTGGTTCGCCGACAAGGACTACGGGCGCTATGTCGCCGAAGACCTGTCGATCCGCGCACACGTGAAGCGCAAGCTGTCCTCTGCCGGCATCTCGAAGATCCTCATCGAGCGGGCTGCCAACAAGGCGAAGGTGTTCATCCACGCCGCGAAGCCGGGAATCATCCTCGGCAAGCGAGCTACGGGTCTGGATGCGCTTCGGAATGAGCTGCAGCGACTGATCAGCACCGACGTGTACGTCCACATCATGGAAGTTCGCAAGGTGGAGACCGAGGCGGTGCTCGTCGCCGAGAACATTGCCGCGCAGCTCGTGAAGCGAGTGAGCTTTCGAAGGGCGATGAAGAAGGCGCTCACGCAGGCACGTCGTGCCGGGGCGAAGGGCATCAAGGTGATGTGTGGCGGGCGCCTGGGTGGCTCCGAGATGTCTCGGGTCGAGTGGTACCACGACGGTCGGATGCCGCTGCACACGCTGCGTGCCGATGTCGACTACGGATTGGCGGAGGCCAAGACCTCATACGGCGTGATCGGCGTCAAGGTCTGGATCTTCAAGGGTGAACTTCTCGGTGACGAGGCATCCACCTCCTAGGTGGGTGTCTCGGGTCATCAGGCTATTGGAGTAGATCATGCTGGCGCCCAAGCGTGTACGGCATCGCCGGGTTCAGAAAGGTCGCATGCGTGGTTTCGCGTATCGCGGTTCCGAGGTCTCCTTCGGGGACTTTGGCCTACAGGCCACCACGCGCGGCTTCGTGACTGCACGGCAGATCGAGGCTGCTCGTATCGCCATGACGCGTCACATCAAGCGAGGCGGAAAGGTGTGGATTCGCATCTTCCCCGACAAGCCTCTGTCCAAAAAGCCGCTCGAGACGCGGATGGGGAAGGGGAAGGGTGCGCCCGATCGTTGGGTCGCGGTGGTGAAGCCTGGTCGGGTGATGTACGAGCTCGACGGTGTGCCCGAGGACGTCGCTCGTGAGGCGTTCCGCCTCGCAGGCCACAAGCTCTCGGTAGCCACCAGGTTCGTCAAGCGCGATGCAGAGGTGCTCTGATGTCGCTCGCAGAACTCACTGACGAGTCGCTGATTCACAAGGTGTTGCAGGTCGAGAGGGATCTCGTCTCGGCTCGCTTCAAGCACAGCATGAACCAGCTCGAGAACACGGCATCATTGCGGCACATGCGTCGCGAGATCGCTCGTCTGCGGACGGAGACGCGTCGTCGAGAGGCTGCCGAGGGTCTGCCCAAGGACGCGTTGCTTCAGAAGCACCGCACGACGTTCGGGGGTGGTGCTGACGATTCGACAGAGTCGGAGGCAGCTGAGAAGGGCGGGTTCCTGTCTGGGATCGTTGACAAGCTGACGTCCAGCGAATAGTGGTGCGCGCTCCCTTCGGGGAATCTAGATAGGGCACTCCTAAGAGTGCTGGCACGAGCCAACGAGTGTGCGTCCCGGGAGACCGGGAGACCCCATTCGTCAGAGAACACAGAATTTCATGGCGGGCACTGCGGTGCCTGGACGACGAGCGGCCAATCCATTGTGCTGCGTGAGGAAAGCATGAGCACCGAACATTCGTCCAGCGGGCGACGTGTCCTGATTGGTCGTGTCGTATCTGACAAGATGGACAAGACCGTCACCGTCGAGGTCACGAGGACGGTGAAGCACCGGCGCTACCACAAGTTCGTGACCCGCCGAAAGAAGTACAAGGCCCACGACGAGAACAACGAGTGCAAGGTGGACGACACTGTTCTGATTCAGGAGAGTCGTCCGTTGTCTCGCCACAAGCGTTGGGTCGTTGTCGAGCGTCGGTGACGTCGCTGTGGGTGAACCAACCGCGGTTGGGAGGTTTCGATGATCCAGACGGAGAGTGTACTCGACGTCGCCGACAACAGCGGCGCCAAGCGGGTCAAGTGCATCAAGGTGCTCGGTGGCTCCAAGCGGAAGTACGCGAGCGTGGGCGACGTGATCGTCGTGTCCGTCAAGGACGCTGCGCCCAACGGAAAGGTGAAGAAGGGTCAACTCGCCCGTGCTGTCGTCGTACGCACCCGTAAGGAAGTGCGTCGGGTGGACGGAAGCTACATCCGCTTCGACAACAACAGTGCGGTGCTGATCAACAAAGAGAACGAGCCCTTGGGCACGCGCATCTTCGGGCCCATTGCTCGTGAGCTGCGAGCCCGCCGCTTCATGCGGATCGTCGTTCTCGCGCCCGAGGTGTTGTGATGGCAGCTGCACGAAACAAGTGTCGCATCCGCAGCAACGACGAGGTCGTCGTGGTGGCGGGTAAGGACAGGGGCCGTGTGGGGCGGGTCATTCGCGTGATCCCGGAAGCACGTCAGGTCGTCGTCGAGGGTGTGCGCGTCGTGCGCCGCCATCGTCGCCCGCTCGGTGGAATGCCGGGTGGCATCGTCGAGAAGGAGATGCCGATCGACATCTCCAATGTGGCTCTTTGGAATGCCGAAGAGTCGCGGCGAATCAAGGTTGGGTTTCGAACCCTCGAAGATGGTCGCAAGGTTCGGGTGGATCGCTCCACCGGCACCGTGCTGGACGAGGACTGAGGTCGGTGATGGAGAACTACGTACCGCGTCTGCGACAGAGGTATCAGGACCAGGTCGTCGGCATGCTGCGCGAGGAGTTCAGCTACGCCAACGTCATGCAGGTCCCGCGACTCGACAAGATCGTCGTGAACCTGTCGATGAAGGATGCCATCCAGAACGTGAAGTTGCTCGAGACGGCTGCCGAGGAGCTGACGCTCATCGCAGGTCAGAAGGCCGTCATCACCCGAGCACGGCGTTCGATCGCCAACTTCAAGCTCCGGGAGGGCATGCCCATCGGGGCGCGCGTGACCCTTCGGAACGTTCGGATGTGGGAGTTCGCAGATCGGCTGATCTCCATCGCAATTCCTCGAATCCGGGACTTCCGGGGTGTGAATCCACGCGCATTCGATGGGCGAGGCAACTACGCCCTCGGCCTCACCGAGCAAATCATCTTTCCAGAGATCGACTACGACAAGGTCTCGAGAATCAGCGGGATGAACGTGGCGTTCGTCACCTCCGCCGAGACGGACGAGGAGGGCAGAGCCCTGCTGCGTCACCTCGGCATGCCGTTCGCGAACTGATGCGTCACCATCCGCCTTCCTTCATCGGCCAGGCCTCGGGGCCTCCCCCGACCGAAGCTGAAATCACGGAGAGTCGTCCATGTCGATGACCGACCCCATTGCAGACATGCTCGCTCGAATTCGAAATGCTCAGCTCGCTGGGCATGTGTCCCTCACGATGCCCAGGTCGAAGATCAAGGTGCAGATCGCACGCATCTTGAGCACGGAGGGATTCATCGAGGGGTACGTGGAGGACGATCGCGGTCCGCAGGGCGCGCTGAAGGTCTTCCTGAAGTACGACGCCGCGAACAAGGGCCTCATCCGTGGGTTGCAGCGTGTGAGCAAGCCCAGTCGTCGCGTGTACGTCGGAAAGAACGAGATTCCACGCGTCCGCAATGGTCTCGGTGTGGCGATCCTCACCACCCCTCGTGGAGTACTCACCGATGCTCAGGCCCGACAGGCCGGTGTTGGTGGAGAAGTGCTCTGCAACGTCTGGTGAACCGGAGTTCCCCATGTCCAGAGTTGGAAAGTTGCCCGTCTCCATCCCGAGTGGTGTCACCGTTCAGGTGGCAGACGGGGCCGTGTCCGTTCGCGGTCCGAAGGGGAACCTGAGCCAGGCCTTGGTCGACCACGTCGACGTCGAGGTGACCGATGGTCACGTCGCGGTGACGAGGCACAACAACGCGCGGCAGAGCCGTGCGAATCATGGCCTGATGCGCTCGCTGGTGGCCAACATGGTCCACGGTGTGAGCCAGGGATTCCAGAAGCAGCTCGAGGTGATCGGAGTCGGCTACCGCGCAGACGTTCGCGGTAAGCAGCTGGTGATGAACCTAGGCTACTCACATCCCGTGAACTACGACATTCCCGACGGCGTCGACATCAGCGTCGACAAGCAGAACGTCATCACAATCGATGGCATCGACAAGCAGCAGGTCGGACACGTGGCCGCTGAAATCCGTAGCTGGCGCCGCCCGGATGCCTACAAGGGCAAGGGTGTCCGCTACAAGGACGAACGCATCTCTCTGAAGGCCGGCAAGAGCGCCAAGTGATCTGACGGCGAGGAACCTGTCATGGGCAAGACGAATCCAAAGCACCTTGCGCGTCTCCGTCGCAAGAAGCACATCCGAAAGGTCATCCGCGGTACCGCTGATCGACCCCGCCTCACCGTGTTTCGCTCCGCGAAGCACATCTACGCACAGGTGATCGACGATCTGTCCGGGATCACCTTGGCCTCTGCCAGCTCGCTGAAGTGCGAGATGGGAGAAGGCGCTTCGGGCGGGAATCGTGGTGGCGCAGCTGCCGTCGGGCGCATCGTGGCCGAGCAGGCCCTTCAGAAGAACATCACCAAGGTCGTATTCGACCGGAACGGCTACCTGTACCACGGTCGTGTCGCGGCGTTGGCGGACGCTGCGCGCGAAGCCGGTCTGCAGCTGTAGGGAGGAGCGACATGCCCAGGCGTCGTCGTGACGAGGAAGACAGCAACTTCATCGAGAAGGTCATCTACATCAACCGGGTGGCCAAGGTGGTGAAGGGCGGCCGTCGGTTCAGCTTCTCAGCCATCGTGGTCGTCGGCGACGGTGAGGGCCAAGTCGGCGTTGGCTTCGGCAAGGCCAACGAGGTTCCGGAAGCCATCCGGAAGGGTACGGAGCGAGCTCGACGGACGATGCGACCAGTTCCTCTCGTGGGAAGCACGATTCCGCATCGGATCGAGGGGCACTACGGGGCTGGTCATGTCCTGCTTCGACCGGCAGCGCCCGGTACCGGGGTCATCGCAGGACCGACCGTTCGGGCCATCATGGAGTGTCTTGGCGTGAGCAACGTGCTGACCAAGTCGTTGCGCAGCTCCAACCCACACAACGTGGTTCGTGCCACGATGGACGCCTTGTACAGCCTGGAGAGTGCGGAACAGTACGCGAACCGCACCGGCAAGGATGTCGAAGAGGTCTACCGCAACTACACTGTTCGTCCCACCGCTGCCGTCGCGGCGGGCCCGGGTCCCGGCCCGGGCTAGGAGGCAATGTGAACCGTCTGAAGGTGACGCTGCGGTCGAGCCAGATCGGGGCAAGTCCGAACCAGCGTGAGAACCTCAAGGGATTGGGGCTCCGTAGGCTGGGGCAGTCGCGACTGTTGGAGAACACTCCTGCGGTCCGAGGCATGGTAAAGAAGGTGATTCACCTGCTCGAGGTCGAAGAGGTCGAGCAGTAGAGGATCTGGCGAGTGCCGCCAAGCTGGCGGATGGAGCGAATTCATGGCGAACGAGCTTTCGAATCTGTCCCCGCGACCAGGGGAGCGGCGGCCCCGTACGCGGGTCGGACGCGTCGAAGGCGCCGGCAAGGGCAAGACCGCTGGGCGAGGAACCAAGGGTGCGCAGGCCAGGTCTGGCTACAAGTCCAAGGCCGGATTCGAAGGGGGGCAGATGCCCCTCCATCGTCGGCTCCCGAAGTTCGGGTTCAAGAACCCCTTCTCGAAGGACTTCGAGACCATCAACATCGAGCGTCTGGCAGCGCTCGACGCAGGAACCGTCGTCACAGCCGAGCTTCTGAAGGAGCGGGGTCTCATCAGCCGCATCGGGAAGCACGGCGTCAAGATCCTGGGCCGTGGGGAGCTCGGGGTTGCCCTTCACGTGCGCGTGTCCAAGTTGACGCGGTCCGCAGCAGAGAAGATCGTGGCTGCGGGCGGCAGCACCGAAGGTGACGTCCCCGGCGCCTAGCATTCGGCTGGTCGTCTCACGAACGTTGGCTCAGGAAGGCCAGTGGCGAACATCATCTCTGAGATCTGGGCGATGGAGGACCTGCGCAAGCGGGTCCTGTTCACGTTGGCGATGTTGGCCGTGTACCGGCTCGGCATCTTCATTCCTGCACCGGGAATCAACCGAACTGCCTTGGGTGAGTGGTTCGGTCAGCAACAGAACACGATGTTCGGCCTGTACAACATGTTCTCGGGCGGAGCCTTCGAGCAGTTCAGTGTGTTCGTGCTCGGCATCATGCCCTACATCACCGCCAGCATCATCATGCAGCTCATGGCGGAGATGGTGCCGACCCTCAAGCGCATCAAGGATGAGGGCCAGTCGGGTAGGAATCGAATCACCCAGTACACCCGCTACATGACCATCGGCATCGCGCTCGTGCAGTCCTTCGGGCTCGCGAGCGGGATGGAGCAGATGAAGGTCGGAGCCACCAACGTCGTCATCGATCCTGGCTGGCCGTTCCGGTTGCTCACGATGGTGACCATGACGGGCGGCGCATGCTTCGTCATGTGGCTGGGCGAGCAGATGACGGAGCGTGGAATCGGCAACGGCGCGTCGATTATCATCACGTGCGGCATCATCGCCGCCATTCCGTCGGGGATCGCTCAGCTGTTCTCATTGGTGAACCTGGGCGAGATGAACCTGCTCCAGGCAGCGCTACTCTTGGTCTTCATGTTCGCTGTGGTCTACGCCATCGTGTTCATCGAACGTGGCCAACGAAGAATCCCACTTCAATACGCCAAGCGGGTCTTGGGTAGGCGAGTGTACGAGGGGCAGACGACCTATCTGCCTCTGAAGGTGAACATCTCTGGTGTCATCCCGCCGATCTTCGCATCGTCGTTGCTGATGTTCCCGAGCACCATTGGTCAGTTCTATGACAGCTCTCTGCTGCAGTGGCTGTCTGGCGCGTTCTACCCAGGAAGATGGCTGTACAACGTCGTCTATGCCGTGCTGATCGTCTTCTTTGCGTTCTTCTACACAGCCATCACCTTCAACCCGGAAGATGTGGCGGAGAACCTGAAGAAGCAAGGTGGGTACATCCCACGGGTGCGCCCGGGCAAGGAGACGGCTGCGTACATCGACTGGATGCTCACCCGCTTGACGTCGGGTGGAGCCGTCTATCTGTCCGCTGTGTGCATCCTGCCCACTGTGTTGATTTCCAACTTCAACGTGCCGTTCTACTTCGGCGGAACGGGGCTCCTCATCATCGTTGGGGTCACGCTGGACACGGTGGCGCAGATCGAGGCACAGCTGGCCACTAAGCACTATGATGGGGCGATCGCCACCAAGGGTGGCCGGATTCGAGGGCGGCGGCAGCAGCTCGGTGGCCAGGGGCCTTGGCTCTGACCCATGGCCAACGTCAAGGACCCTTGGGAGCTGGCGCTGATGCGTCAGAGCGGTCGTCGCCTCGCCGAGGTCGTCGCTCTGCTGCGTGAGGCCATTCGGCCTGGCGTCACCACGGCCGAGCTCGACGAGATCGCAGAGCGTGAGATCACCGCTCGAGGGGGGAGGCCTTCGTTCAAGGGATACACGGCGGGAGGCGATGTTCCGTTCCCGGCCACAATCTGCGCCTCGCCGAACGAGCAGGTCGTGCACGGCTTCCCGAACGACGCAGCCCTGACGGACGGGGACATCATCAGCATCGATGTGGGTCTCATCTACGGTGGTTTTCACGCAGATTGCGCGTTCACGGCTGCCATCGGAGATGTGGCCCAGGATGTGCAGAGGCTGCTTGACGAGACCGAGCGGAGCCTTTACGAGGGGATTGCTCAGGCCCGGCCTGGAAACCGTATTGGAGACATCGGCCACGCGATTCAATCCTACATCGAGCCCCAAGGGTACGGCATCGTCCGGGAGTTCGTAGGGCACGGGATCGGTAAGCGTCTCCACGAAGCGCCCTCCGTTCCCAACTATGGAACCCCGAATCGAGGACGTCTCTTGCAAGAAGGTCTGTGCATCGCGATCGAACCCATGATCACGCTGGGCAACCACGAGACCGACATGCTCGATGATGGCTGGACCGTCGTGACATCCGATGGCAGCTTAGCCGCACATTTCGAACACACCGTCGCAGTCACGCCGAAGGGTCCCGAGATCCTCACCGTGCTGGACGATTCCCTTTCGCACCCAGGATAGACACGTGGCACGTATCGAAGGTGTCGACCTCCCCCGGAACAAGCCCATCTGGATTGCGCTGACCTACGTCTACGGCATCGGACAGCGCACTGCTCTGCGGATTGTGGAGCAGGCGCAGATCGATGGCGCCACGCGAGTGTTCCAGCTGTCCGATCACGAGGTCGCCCGGCTTCGTGAGGTCATCCAGAACAACTACCAGGTGGAAGGCGAGCTCCGCAAGGAGGTCGCGATGAACATCAAGCGGCTGATCGACTTGGGCGCCTACCGCGGGATTCGCCATCGGAAGGGCTTGCCCGTTCGCGGCCAGCGCACCCACACCAACGCGCGCACCCGTAAGGGGCCGCGTCGCGTGGCCGCCAAGCGCAAGTAATCGCCTTCACCTCTTCATCTAGAGAAGCATCATGCCTGCATCCAGACGTACCCAACGGCGCAAGGTCAAGAAGAACATTCCCGCCGGAATCGCCCATATCCAGGCGACGTTCAACAACACCATCGTCACCATCACCGACCTTGCCGGGAACGCGGTTGCGTGGAGTTCCGCGGGTGTCATGCGCTTCAAGGGCTCTCGCAAGAGCACCCCGTTCGCTGCTCAGCTCGTCGCAGAAGATGCGGCACGTAAGGCGATGGAGCACGGCATGAAGCAGGTTGGCGTCTTCGTCAAGGGTCCCGGAACGGGCCGCGAGTCCGCACTTCGTGCCATCGCGAACACGGGCCTGAAGATCACGCACATCAAGGATGTGACGCCGATTCCTCACAACGGATGTCGTCCTCCCAAGAGGCGTCGAGTCTGATTGATTCTTGCTCGAGTTTGGTCTCTCGAGCGATTCACCGCGCTGCGATGCGCAACACCGTGCCTGCGTGAGCTCCACTGACCTCGGATGCAGCAGCAAGCCGGAGGATTCTCCAATGACAATGGACCAAGCGGTCTACACCAACTGGCGCTCTCTCATCAAGCCGAAGCGGGTCGAGCGGGACAACAAGTCCAATGCCCGGTACGGAAAGTTCGTGATCCGGCCCCTCGAGCGAGGTTTCGGCACGACCATCGGCAACTCGCTCCGCCGTATCCTCCTTTCCTCCCTGCAGGGCGCGGCCATCACTTCGGTGAGGATCGAGGGAGTTCTTCACGAGTTCTCCTTCATTCCGGGCATCGTCGAGGACGTCACGGACATCGTCCTCAACATCAAGGGCGTACTGCTGCGCACCTCGTCCAGCGAGGTCGTCCGCGGCCACATCCGACGGAAGGGCGAGCCTGGCCAGACGGTGGTGGTGCGTGCCTCCGACTTCACCTTCGACGCGGAGTGCGAGGTGCTCAACCCCGAGCATCCCATCGCGACGCTCACCGAGGAAGGGGAGTTCGAGTGTGACGTCACGGTGCAGATGGGCAAGGGATACGTGCCCGCGGCACAGAACAAGTCCGAAGATCACCCCATCGGCACCATTCCGGTGGACGCCATCTTCAGCCCGATCCAGCGGGTGCGCTACACGGTGACCAACGCACGCGTGGGTCAGCGGACCGACTACGACAAGCTCACGATGGAGATCTGGACGGACGGCTCGGTCGTTCCCGAGGACGCGCTTGCGTATGCAGCGAAGATCCAGAAGGAGCAGCTGCAGATCTTCATCAACTTCGCCGAAGATGCGGAGCCGGAAGAGGAAGAGGAAGAGGAGTCGGAGCAGGAGTTCAACGAGAACCTGTTCAAGCGCGTCGACGAGCTGGAGCTGTCGGTGCGTTCGCAGAACTGTCTGCAGAACGCCGGAATCGAGTACATCTACCAGCTGGTCGAGAAGACCGAGGCGGAGATGTTGAAGACCAAGAACTTTGGTCGGAAGTCCCTCAACGAGATCAAGGAGATCTTGAGCGACCTTGGCTTGTCGTTGGGCATGAAGCTGCACAACTTCCCGAAGCACAAGGTCGGCTAGCCTGAGGGTCTCTGGCCGCGAGGAGTCATCATGCGTCACCGCAAGAGCGGGCGAAAGTTTGGAATGGACGGCTCGGCGCGGAAGGCCATGTTTCGGAACATGGTCACGTCGCTGATGCTGCACGGTCAGATCAAGACCACGGAAGCTCGAGCGAAGGAGCTGCGCAAGCATGCGGAGCGGCTGATCACCATCGGCAAGCGAGCGCCGTCGGAGTCAGACCTGTCTGGGCTGTCGGGCGACGACCTCCAGCAGGCCCGCGCGCGCCGCGTCTCTGCCATCCGTCGCATCCGGCAGGTGGTCATGGACGACGATGTCGTGAAGCTGGTGATGGGAGAGTACGCCGAGCGATTTCGCACTCGGTCGGGCGGCTACACGCGGGTTCTCAAGCTCGGGCGTCCTCGCCCGGGGGATAATGCTCGTATGGCGGTGATTGCGCTCGTTACGGAGGCGGTGGGCGAAGGTCGGAAGCGGGAGCGTCATGTTCCCGAGACGGCCGAGGTCGCGCCCCCTGTTGCCACGGCGCAGTCTGCGGAGGAGTAGTCTCGCTCATCGTCTGGAGGCCGGTTGGAGGGTAGCGAACAGCTCGACCGATTCAGGGACTTCCTGAACACGCAGGGACTGCGGTTCACCAAGCAACGGCAGGCGATCGCAGAGGTGTTCTTCGGAACCGAGGGGCACCTGTCGCTGCCTGAGCTTCTCGACCTTGCTCGACGCCGCCACTCCTCCGTCGGCTACGCCACCGTGTACCGAACCATGAAGATCTTGGCCGAGAGCGGCTTGGCCACCGAGCACAAGTTCGCCGAGGGCAGTGTTCGGTACGAGCCTGCGTTCGAGGGCGAGCATCACGACCACCTGATCTGTGTCACCTGCGGTCGCATCGTCGAGTACGAGGACCACGAGATCGAGCGCCTTCAGGAAGAACTAGCGCGAAAGCATGGTTTCAGAGTCGTGTCTCATCGGCACGAGATCTATGCGGAGTGTATGACTCCAAACTGTCCGGAGTTGGGTAGACCCCAAGAGACCGACATCTCGGGGCGAGACATCACCGGGATGCCATCTACAGGATCATGAGGACGCGATGAGTGGTTGGTACATGTTCGTGGTTGCGCTGCACGTCGTGCTGTGCATCTTCCTCATTCTCATCATCATCCTGCAGCCTGGGAAGGGCGGTGACGTTGGTGCCGCCTTTGGCGGTGGTGGCGGTGGCTCGACGGTGTTCGGCCCGCGTGGTCCGACCGGGCTGCTACAGCGTGCCACCACAGTGGTGGCGGTGATGTTCATGGCGACCTCGGTCTCGCTGGCCCTGTTCTCTGACGAGGGCGTGCGAGGCGGAGGCAACGTGGAAGGGGTCATCGAGCGACTTCAGCAGGAGAAAGACGTCGATGACGTCGCACCTGTGGAGCCAGCTCCAGCTCCGGAAGACCAGCTCACGGCTCCGATCGAGGTTCCAGAGCCCGAGTGATTCAAACGCTGTTGACGCCCTCGTGGGTGGCGGATACTGGCCTCTGACGCACCTGCGCGGGTGGCGGAATTGGTAGACGCGCAAGGTTGAGGGCCTTGTGGCCGCAAGGCTGTGGGGGTTCGATTCCCCCCTCGCGCACACTTCTAGAACCAGCTGGTTCCGAGTAAACGAACGATACCCCGCTCTGGGTAGCAACCCATTGCGGGGTTTCTGCGTCGCGGCCCCACGTCGTAGCTCTACAGCGCTAGCTCCATGTGGATGTCGGCTCGAGCATAGGGGCTGGGGTCGCCGAAGATCTCGGTGAAGCCCAGACGGCGGTAGAGCCCGATCGCGGGTACGAGCCGACGATTGCTCTCCAAGTAGAGACGTTCAGCACCCATGTCTCGAGCGCGCTCGATCGCTGCTCGGCCGAGGAGCCAACCGAGTTGCCGGCCGCGCGCATGCTCGGCGACGGCCATCTTCGCGAGCTCCAGCACGTTGTCGTCTGGATCACCGTGAACCAACAGAGCACAGCAACCCAGGACCTCGTCTTGGTCTAGCGCGACCAAGATGGCGCCCCCCGGATCGAGAATCGTCCGCTGTGGGTCGTCGAGCTGGATCCGGTCCGTCTCTTCGATCTCGAAGGTGCCCTCGATCCAGGCATAGTTCAGCTGGCGGAACGCCTCGGCGTGTTCCGGCGCGAGATCGACGATCGTCACGCGGTCCGGAAGCCGGGCGCGGTATTGCAACTTCACACGGTCGAACATGGGTTGTTCCGCGAGACGCTGCTCGGCCTCTCGCACCGCCTGGAGCAGATCGGTGTGGGACTGGGCACGCAGTGCGTCGACGGCAGCGCCCACGTCTCGGTACTGTCGCTCGGCGCGTGGCACGATGGCTCGTCCCGCTGGGGTCAGCCGGATCCGGTTCGCGCGACCATCGGCGGGATCTCGGGCGCTGCGCGCCAACCCAGCTGCCACGAGGGCCTTCACCACCTGGCTGACGGAAGCATGGGACTGCCCGATGCGTCGTGCGAGCTCGCCCGTCGACAGGCCGTCCTGGGTGTCGTGCGACAGCACGAAGAAGACCGGGAACCAGCGAGGGTCGATAGGCACGTCGTACAAGGCGTAGGTCTGCTTGGCGTTGTCGAGGAGGGCGTCGGCGAGACGCTTGAGGCGACTCCCGAGCGCCATGGATCCCATGTCGTCGAACAGATCGCGTTGCAACGGCTCCATCATCATCTCCATTCCGTAAGAGGTTCCGTAACTACTTACTGACTATGGGGATGTCCATCATGGCTTTACCCTGGGTTCGTCTCGCGTTGACTGGGCGGATGGACTGTGGTTGCGGTGAGCCTCGCGTTGCTGGTGGTTGCGATCGGCGTGTTCTTGTGGTCAGGCGCCACCGCTCGGCAGTTGCCCGACGGGTGGCGTGACGCGGCTCGCCGAGAGGGGCTGTTGTTCTCGACGGTGTCCTGCTGCGAGGGACGCGTGGACGGTCGCCACGTGGCGATTCACCCCCCGCTCCGCGGGCAGCCATGGTCGGTGGTCGTGGCCTTGGGGTTCCTTGTTCCGTCACACTTCCGGATAGAGGTCCACCATGGACGCGTTCGGGCGACGCCGATGGCGACGCCATTGGCCGTCCAGATCGAGGCCGATCTCTTGCGATTGGCAGAAGCCGGATGGATCGTGAGGGTTGGTCAGGTCGCTACCCTGACCAGTCTGGCGGTCCCGCCCGAACCGGCTCGTCTACGCCAGGTGATCGAGGTGGGTCTGCAGCTCGCTGACGTGTTGGATCAAGCTAGGCGCGATGTCATCTCGGGTCCACTGCGACGTCAGGGCTCTCGTCTCCGGTGGATGCGTGATCGGATCCGAGCCGTCCTGTCCGGGGTTCACGTGCAGGTCTGGCTGCCGCGCGTCTACCAGGACGGCTGGTTGATACGGTTGGAGGCCCGACTGTCCCACCCACTTCCGCGGGACACCGAGCTCATGGCGGCTGGACCAATCGGTGGTGAGGACGTGGAGGTGGGTGACCTGATCCTCGACAAGGCCTTGCACATCACCACGTCGGATCCGAGCGCCTTGCAGGCGAGGATTGCTCATGACGATGTCCGAGGACCCCTGCTCGATCTGATCTGTACATGGCCTGGCTCGAGGGTGAGCACGCTCCGCGTGGTGCACGTGGTGAAGAGCCTCGACCTACTCCCCGCCCTCGATCGGATGGTGGAGCTCGCTCTGCTCCTGGACCAAGCGGCTGCGCGCACACGCTGATCGGCTGCGAGCGACGCTCGCGACCAATCAGTACAGGGGCAGCGAAGCTGGCACGAGTTTGATCAGCGACGCTTCGGCGAGCCGGGGCGGACCTCGTCAGCCTTGGGCCGCCTGAACGATCGCCGCAAAGCTGTCGGCCTTCAAGCTGGCGCCTCCCACCAAGGCTCCGTCGATGTCCGGACAGGCGAGGAGCTCGGAGGCGTTGGCCGGCTTCACGCTGCCGCCGTACTGGATCCGCACCTCCTCGGCTCCAGGACCAAACCGCTCCACGAGACGCCCACGCAGCAGAGCGTGCACCTCTTGAGCCTGCTCGGGCGTGGCCGTCTCGCCCGTTCCGATGGCCCAGACGGGTTCATAGGCGAGGGTGACCGACAGGGCTTGATCGGGCTGCAGCTTCGACAAGCCCACCTCGAGCTGCCGCATCAAGACGGCCTCGAGCTGGCCGGCTCGTCGTTGGTCGAGCGTCTCTCCGACGCACAGGATCGGCAACAGACCAGCGGACAAGGCGGCCAATACCTTGTCGGCGCAGGCCTCGTCCGTCTCGCCCCACAGCTGCCGCCGCTCCGAGTGCCCGACCAAGCAGTAGGTGCAACCCATGGATCGGGCCATGACGGCGGAGTTGGCGCCGGTGAGGGCACCGCTCGGCTGGGAGGCGATCTCCTGCACGCCGACGCCTACCTCAGCGCCGTCGAGTGCCTGCAGCACCGCCGAGACCGACAGCGCGGTCGGGAAGACGGCAACGGTGACGGGGGAGGGATCGCCAAGGGCGTCGCGAAGCTGGCTGGCCACAGCCCTCGCCTCGGCGGGACCTAGGTTCAGCTTCCAGTTTCCTGCGATGAACGGTCGTCTTCCCATCAGCTTCTCCTCAGCGCCTGAAGGCCTACCAGATCTCCTTGCTCGAGGTACTCGAGCGATGCTCCCCCTCCGGTGGATACGTGATCCATCGCGTCGGACAGACCGAAACGGGCCAGCGCAGCAGCACTGTCGCCACCGCCTACGATGGTCTTGGCGCTCGCGGTGGCCAGTGACTCGGCGACGCCTCGGGTGCCCCCCGAGAAGGAGTCCCACTCGAACACGCCCATGGGTCCGTTCCAGAACACGGTGCGGCAGCTGGACAGCACCTCGGTCCAGGCTCGCAGCGTGTCGGGTCCGATGTCGAGTCCCATCTGACCGTCAGCGAGGGTCGCTACGGTCGAGGGTTCGGCATGCTCGGAGAACTCGGTGGCCACCACGTGGTCTTGGGGCAGATGCACGTGCACCCCGCGGGCGCGGCACTTCTCGAGTAGCGTACCGGCCAGCTCCACCTTGTCGGCCTCCACCCGCGATGCCCCCACCGGTTCGTCCTGGGCGGCGAGGAAGGTGTAGGCCATGGCGCCACCGACGAACAGGTGGTCCAGGTGGCGAGAGAGTGCCTCGATCACGCCGATCTTGTCGGAGACCTTCGCGCCACCCAGGATGGCCGCGAAGGGGGCTCGCTGCAAGCGTTGCTGCGGGTCCAGCAGCGCCCCGAGGGCCTCGAGTTCACGCTGCACCAGAGGGCCAGCGGCGCACGGGAGGTGCTCCGGCACACCCGTGATGGAAGCGTGGGAACGATGCATGGCGCCGAAGGCATCGTTGACGAAGACCTCTCCATTGGCGGCCAAGGCCTTCGCGAAAGCGGGGTCTCCCGCGGTCTCGCCGGGATCGAAGCGGAGGTTCTCCAGGACCATCACTCCGCCTGGAGGAAGCTCGTTGGCCAGCTGCGTCACCTCGTCGCCGACCGTGGAGTGGGCAAAGACCACTTCGGTATCGAGCAACTCGGCGAGTCGCGCGGCAGCAGGGATCACGGAGTAGCTGGGATCCACCTTGCCCTTGGGACGGCCGAGGTGCGTCGCGATCACGAGCTTGGCTTCGCGCTCCTGCAGCGTCCGGATCGTCGGTAACGCCGCGCGGATTCGCGTGTCGTCGGCCACCGACTCCCCATCCAGGGGGACGTTGAAATCCACGCGCAGCAGCACGCGCTTGCGTCGAACCTCGAGGTCGTCGAGGGTGGGGACGGTGGCCGGCGCCATGTCTAGGAGCCCATGTGGATGGCGAGATCCACCATGCGGTTGGAGAAGCCCCACTCGTTGTCGTACCAAGAGAAGACCTTCACCAGCCGCCCATCGATCACCTGGGTCAGCTGAAGATCCACGATGGACGAGTGGGGGTTTCCGATCATGTCTCCGGAGACGACAGGCTCGTCGGTGGCGGCCAACACACCCTTGAGGGGCCCTGCTGCTGCCGCACGGAGCGCGTCGTTGATCTCCCCCACGGAGGTCTCGCGTCCAGCGTCGAAGACGAGATCGACGATGGACACGTCGGCCGTGGGGACACGCATCGCCATGCCGTTCAGGCGACCAGCCAGCTCCGGCATGACGAGACCGATGGCCTTCGCGGCGCCCGTGGACGTGGGCACCATGTTGATCGCCGCGGCCCGCGCACGCCGGAACTTTCCGCCACGATGGGGGGCGTCGAGCAGGTTCTGGTCCATCGTGTAGGAGTGGACCGTGGTCATCAAGCCACGCTCGATCCCCACCGTGTCGTGGAGCACCTTCGCGAGGGGGGCCAGGCAGTTCGTGGTGCAGCTCGCGTTGGAGACCACCCGGTGGCGCTCGCCGTCGTAGCTGTCGTGGTTGACGCCGTAGACGAAGGTGGCGTCCACCTCCTTGGCGGGGGCGGAGATGATCACCCTGCTGCCGCCTGCCTGCAGATGGGCGGCCGCCTTGTCGCGGCTGGTGAAGGCGCCGGTGCACTCGAGCACCACGTCCACGCTGCGATCGCCCCAGGGCAGCTTGGAGGGATCTCGCTCCGCGGAGGTCGGCACCACCGTGCCGTCGATGCGGATACCGCCGTCCACGGCAACGACCTCTTCTCCGAAGGAGCCGTGCACGGAGTCGCGTCGGAGCAGGTAGGCCAACATCTCGTCGGAGGTGAGATCGTTGATGTGAACGAACTCGAGCTCGGAGCGGTTCCAAGCGGAGCGAAGGATGTTGCGCCCGATTCGGCCGAAGCCATTGATGGCGATGCGGAGAGCCAAGGATCACCTCGTGTGTCAGGCAGAGCACGGTATCTTGGTGGACTAAGGTGGGCGACGTGGCGCTCCTGATCCCGAACGTTCCCTGGAACGAACACGACCCTTCGTCTGCATTGGTAGCCATCTACCTGGAGACTTCCCTCACCAGTGTGCGATCGGCCCAGCTCGTTCGCAAGAGCCTGGACGCGAGGCAGCGGCGACCTCGGTGGGTTGCCGTGTTCCGCGTCGAGGTGGAGGACGAAGACATCATTCTTGCTCGGGGCATCGCGGGGGTCCGGACGTGGACTGCGAGGGACGAAGGACGGTACGGACTGGACGCCGATGGCCCGGTACGTCGAGCCTTGCCCTCCGATCTGCGACCGATCGTGATCGGGGCTGGGCCTGCGGGCCTCTTCAGCGCGTTGTACTTGGCCGAGGCAGGCGCCAAGGTCACGCTCATCGATCGAGGCTCGGCTGTGGAGGGGCGCACTCAGGCCGTGAACCGACACTGGCGAGGTCGAGCCCCACTGGATCCAGAGAACAACCTGGTCTTCGGGGAGGGGGGAGCAGGGACCTTCTCGGACGGCAAGATCTACACTCGTCGACGCGATGGAGAGCTCGGCTACATCTTCACCCGGCTGGTGGAGTTCGGCGCCCCCCGAGAGGTGATTCAGGATGCATGGGCGCACTTGGGCACCGATCGCATTCGTGCGTTGTTGGTTCCCTTTCGTCAGCGGTTGGCCGATCTGGGTGTGGAGATCCGGTACGACACCCGGGTCGTGGATCTGCGGGTCGAGGCGCAGCGCTGTGTGGGCGTGGTGCTCGAGGATGGATCCGAACTCGCGGGGAGCCCAGTGCTGGTCGCGACGGGCCACTCCGCGCGTGACTCTGCCGAGATGTTGGTGCGCGCTGGGGCGCGAGCCTCAGCACGAGGAATCGCCGTCGGAGCGCGGGTCGAGCATCCACAGGAGCTGGTGGATCGAGCTCGCTACAGGGGGGCGGAGCGAGGCGCGCTGCCGCCGGCGAGCTATCGGCTCGCGCACAACCCCGAGGGCCGACCCGCCGTCCGCACCTTCTGCATGTGCCCGGGGGGCATGGTCGTTCCAGCGAACAACGATGTCGAGCGTGTGGTCGTGAACGGGATGAGCTTTGCGGCTCGTCGAGCCTTTTGGGCCAACTCGGCCGTGATCGTGGAGGTGCCTCCCGAGGCCTATGGCGCAGACGATCCGTTGGCGGGATTCCGTTGGCAGGATGCCATCGAGGCTCGGGCGTTCGAGATGGCTGGTCGAGACGGCGCGGCCCCGGCACAGCGAGTGGTCGACTTCTTGGCGAAGCGTGTCTCTGAGGACCTTCCTCGTGCCAGCTACCCCCTCGGGGTTCGGCCCGGTGATCTGCACGACCTGTTCCCGGACCTCGTGGCGGACGGGATCCGCGAGGGACTACGTGCCTTCGATGACAAGCTGGCCGGGTTTGCCGGCCCGGATGCGGTCCTGATCGCACCCGAGACGAGGACCACCTCCCCGGTTCGGTTCCTTCGGGACGAAGCTGGTTGCAGCACGAGTGTCATGGATCTGTTCCCCATCGGTGAAGGTGCTGGCTACGCGGGGGGAATCGTCTCATCTGCGCTGGACGGGCTGCGAGCGGCACGCGCGATTGTGGGGCTTGCTTCTAGTCGGTGAAGCGTACTTCCCATTGGGAAGTCCTGCTTGTGGATAACTCTGTGGATGAGTTGGGTGCGGGGCGACCACAGGGGCCAAACCACTCGCCGACTCAGGTGGTAACCACCGATCGGAGCAGGTAGAACCTGCGGACTTCGGGCTGCCACCGCTACGGGGGTTGCCGCGTGGGGAAGGTCGCCGACTATGGAAAACCATAGCGTCGGACCGCCTCGGAGGGCGCGTCTCAGACGTCGGCAGCTCCACGGTGCGTCCGAGGGCCGGCAGAGACGTTCGGGCTAGAGGGCCCGGAATGAAGGAGAGCGGGTGATGAGATTCGAACTCACGACAGCCACGTTGGCAACGTGGGGCTCTACCACTGAGCTACACCCGCAGCGAGGTGGAAGTAACTCCTCGCCCTCAGGCGTGCCAACAGATGCTCAAGGAACGGCCCGACGCTCGATCCGCTCCAGCAGCGATCGGACTTCGGGGGAGCGAGGCGTGTTCAGGGCCTCCGAGACCTCGCGCTGGAGGTGTTCGCCCACGGCTTCCCGGGCGCCTTCCCAGTCGACGACGCCTTCCTTGCCCACGGCTCGAGCCATGGTCAGCCACGCGGCGGGATCGGGACGACGCTTCTGCAGGATGGCCCCGTCGATGGGGCCGCCTCCCGTTCCCAGCAGGGCGTCCACCACACCCACGGTGGCGGTGGGGAAGAGGGCCGTGTCGTGCCCGACCTCCAGGGTGTCGACCGCGTCTTTGAGGGCGATCACCTGCCACAGCGAGGCGAGCGCGTCGACATCGGGATGCCAGCGCCGAGCGCTGCGCATGGTGGACACGCGATCCACCCCGATGCAGGGCTTCAGGGCGCAGGTGCCACCCCAGCGCAGCGCCGAGAGGGCGAGGAGGGCTCCACCGGCAGCTCGGGCGTCGCCGGCTGCCGCCGTGAGCTGGACGCTCGCATGTTGGAGCAGGGACGCGATGGGGTCCTCGACCTCGAGCCTCTCGGCCTCGGCCTCACGTGTGTCGGCCCAGGCGGCCTGCTCCTTGTCGCGGTCGGCGGCGACTCGCTGTAGCGACAGCTGCGTGGCGTGCTCCAGTGCCTGCCAGGCACCCTGGACCTCCGCCTCGCGGCGCTCTGCACGTGCGAGGACGAGCGCACCCATGGGGGTGGCTCGCAGACCATCGTACTGAGGGGCGCTGAGCAAAGGCGCGAGCACCTCCAGGGGAATCTCCGGATCCGTCATCCACCCTTGCAAGACCCAGCGGTCTGCGTAGTTGCGTACCCAGGAGTCATGGATTTGAGCACCGCCGAGCCACTCCAGTGGGGTGCGCGGTGGGGGAGCGCCCTCGGGCGCAGGCTCCAGTGGCGTGATCAGCGCCAAGGCGGCAGCCTGTGTGGCCAGCGGCTCACGCTGTGCGCTCGCGAGCAGGTTCTCCACGATGCGCAGACGATACCCACGTGCCAACGGAACCACCGCCGTGTCGCTCCATTCCTCCTCCGCCTGCTGCATGGATCGAGCGAGGATCCCGTCGCCCTGCTCCACGGAGCGAACCACCTTCACGAATGCGGCAAGCGGCTTCCCACCCTCCAGCGCCTCCAGCAGATCGGGCTCGAGGAGCTTGGGGGAGCGCGCCATGGGGTCCGAGCCGAGCATGGTGGCCAGGGCACTTCCCTGGTCGACGATGTGATCCGTGGACGTCTTTGCTTGTTCGCGTGGCTCCATCCGGAGGTGATCGGGAACGGGCCGAGGACAACCGATCGACAGAGCCAAGAGGCTCCAGGGCGCCAGGCCGGACAGGGCTCGAAGCGCTCGGCGAACGCTCGGCCAGGCAGTGGGTCGTCGCGGAGGGACAACGGCTGGGGTCACGATCCCTCCAGGCTGCGATTCATGCGATGGATCAGGCCGGGACCCTGGAAGATCAGCGACGAGTACAGCTGAACCGCGGCACAGCCGGCATCGAGTAGCTCGCGTACCTGCTCGGCGTCTTCGATCCCGCCCACACCCACCACGGGTAGATCTCCTGCCGCCTGGAGTACCCGTCCGATTCGATCGCGGGCGAGGGGCCACAGAGGACGCCCAGACATGCCGCCAGCCTCTCCTGGATCGCGGGTCAGTCCGTCTCGTCCGATTGTGGTGTTGGTGGCCACGATGCCGGTCACGCCTGCCTGCTTGGCGAGCTCCACGGCGGAGTCGATGGCCTCGTCGGACAGGTCGGGGGAGAGCTTCAGCAGCACCGGGGTGCCGTCGGATGCATCCAGCACCGTGTGCAGGAGCTCGGAGAGGAACGCTGCCCCCTGCAGCTGGCGAAGCCCCGGAGTGTTCGGGGAGCTCACGTTCACGGTGAACCAGTCCACGAGACCCTGTAGCCGTCGGACCGAGGTGGCATAGTCGCCCGAGGCCTCCTCGAGGGGCGTGACCTTGCTCTTGCCCACGTTGGCGCCCACGGGCACGTCGGGCCATCGACCGGACTCCCGCAGCCTGCGGAGGCGGCTCGCGAGGGCTTCCGATCCGTGGTTGTTGAAGCCCATCCGATTCACGATGGCGCGGTCGCGTGGGAAGCGAAACAGGCGTGGGGTGGGGTTGCCGGGCTGCGGATGAGCCGTGACGGTGCCGACCTCCACGAAGCCGAATCCCAGGGATGGCCAGAAGGGAATGGCCACACCATCCTTGTCGAGGCCTGCCGCCAGTCCTACCGGACCCGGAAGCGTCAGGGGCCCCAGTCGACGTGCCAGGGAGGCCGGAGGAGTACCGCCAGCAAGCCGGGCCATCGCGCCGATGGGTCGCCCGAGATGCTCCAGTCCCCACAGAGTCAGGTGGTGGGCTCGCTCGGCGTCGAGTCGGAAGAGGACGGAGCGAACCAGGGGCCACGACAGATCGAGCACGTCAGGACTCGCCGGCGGTGCCGAGGGGGAGGTCGTACCAGGCGGCTCGGAGGATCGGAAGGTTTCCCCAGAAGTAGTCCACGAAGGAGCCGAAGGTCACGACCGTGATCACAGCCATGGTCCACCAGGGCAGGGTGGCGGGGATGCCCAGCTCGGGAGCGACGGCCAGCAGCACCAGCGTGAGGAAGATGAGCTGAGTGCCCACGCCCTGAACCACGGCCTTCAGCTTTCCACTGAAGCGCGCCGAGAGGACCACGTTGCGCACGGCGGCGATGGATCGCAGGAACGAGATCGAGGAATCGCGCGCGAAGATCACCAAGATCATCCAGAGATCTGCCGTGCCGATCGCCAGCAGCCCCAAGAAGAGCATGAAGCGACAGAAGGCATCCGAGAAGGGGTCGAACAGCTTGCCGAACGTCGTCACCATGCCATAGCGACGAGCGATCACGCCGTCTGCGATGTCGGTGATCTCGAGCACGAGGGCCAGGACGGCAGCCGTCACGTAGCCCCAGGTGGTTCCCGCCGTCATGAAGGCCACCGCGACCGGAGCCAGTGGCAACCGGAGGGCAGTGACCAGGTTGGGATTGATTGGGGCGCTACCGCTCACGGGATCTCCGCTTCATCGGGCCGTTCACCGCGTACTCCAGTAGCGACACGAAGGAAAGGCCCAGGCTGATGACACCCAGGACGGTGCCCACGGTGGGCCAGTGCACGTTCAGCCAGGGCCCGTGGAACAGGAACACGCACAGGGCCACGCCCTCGAAGGCCACCATCGTCTGGCCGGCGGGTGTGGGTTGCCAGCGAAGGGTGCTTCCACTCGCCAGGATCCATCCCCACACCAGCAGGATCGCGACGTCGCGCAGGATCATCGCGGCACACAGCCACCCAGGGGCGAACCCCACCCACCACAGGCCCGCCCAGGTGACGTCGGTGAGTGCCTTGTCGGCGAAGGGGTCGAGCCACAGCCCCGCTGGATGGAAGGCGTCGAGGAGCCGCGCGGCCCAGCCGTCCAAGAGGTCGGTGACGATGGCGGCGAGGAAGACCCAGAAGGCGGCGAAGTTGGCGTCGCCCACCACCAGGAGCCAGGCCACCAGCGGGCCGCAGAGTCCGCGAGAGACCGTGATGGCGTTGGGAATGAGCTGGACGACCGGGTCGCTCCATGGACGAATCCTCGGCTGGGGGTAACCTCTCCAGTGGAGCGTGCGACGATGGCCCGACAGACGGATTTCCTGGTGATCGGCAGTGGTGTCGCGGGGATGTGGTTCGCCCTGCGTGCAGCCGACCACGGACGCGTGACCATGATCACCAAGGCAGAGCCGCAGGAGAGCAACTCACGCTACGCTCAGGGCGGCATCGCGGCGGTCTGGTCGGACGAAGACAACTTCGACAACCACGTCCAGGACACGCTCACCGCCGGGGCGGGCCTGTGCCGTCGCGATGCGGTGGAGCAGACGGTCCGGGAGGGACCGGCGCGGGTGCGCGACCTCATCGACGTGGGCACGCGCTTCACCCGTCGTCTCGATGATCCCGACGTCTACGATCTTCATCGCGAGGGGGGGCACAGCCATCGCCGGATCCTCCACGCCGAGGACTTCACGGGCCAGGAGATCGTGCGGGCTCTGCACGAGGCGTGCGTCGAGCACGACAACATCACGTTGCTCGATCACCACATGGCGGTGGACCTCGTCACGGCACGTTGGCTAGCTCGTCGGAGAGGGCAGATCCCTCCCGAGGACGACGTGGTGATCGGGGCGTATGTGCTGGACCAGCGCGGGGGGCCCGGATCGGTCCAGACGTACGTGGCCCGATGCACGGTGCTGGCCACCGGAGGGGCCGGCAAGGTCTACCAGTTCACCACCAACCCCAAGATCGCGACGGGCGATGGGATCGCGATGGCCTGGAGGGCGGGCGCGCGCATCGCGAACATGGAGTTCGTGCAGTTCCACCCGACCTGCCTGTACCACGACAAGGAGCATAGCTTCCTGGTGTCGGAGGCCTTGCGGGGAGAAGGGGGCCGCCTGTTGCTCCCGAACGGCCACCGCTTCATGCCGGACATCGACGAGCGCGCCGAGCTTGCTCCGCGCGACATCGTGGCCCGAGCCATCGACGAGCAGCTGAAGCGACACGGCCTGGATTGTGCGCTGCTCGACATGACCCATCTGTCGAAGGCCGAGGTGGAGCACAAGTTCCCCAACATCCACGCGCGGTTGCTCACCCTGGGCATCGACATGACCACGGGCCCCATCCCGGTGGTGCCTGCGGCCCACTACATGTGCGGCGGGGTGCAGACCACGCTGCAGGGCGAGAGCTCCATCCGCAACCTGTTCGTGGTGGGGGAGGCCTCCTGCACGGGCCTACACGGTGCCAACCGTCTGGCATCGAACAGCCTGCTCGAGGCGGTGGTTTTCGCCCAGCACGCTGCTGAGCAGTGCGTCGCACGCCTCTCCGACGTCCCGATGCCCGAGGGGCTCCCGGAGTGGGACTCGGGCACGGCGGTCGACTCCGACGAGCGTGTGGTCATCAAACAGACCTGGAAGGAGATCCGGGCCTTCATGTGGAACTACGTGGGTATCGTGCGTACACACCGGCGACTTCAGCGAGCCCTGCGTCGGATCCGTCTCGTGAAGGACGAAGTCAACACCTACTACTGGGACTTCCAGATGACTGGGGACCTGGTGGAGCTGCGCAACCTGGTGAACGTGGCCGACATGATCATCAAGTGCTCCCTGAAACGGCGGGAGAGCCGTGGACTGCACTGCACGATGGACTTCCCAAAGACCGACCCTCGGTTCGTGGCCGACACGGTGATCCAGCGCTGGCTCTAGGGATCCGACCGCCCTCTGTGACCGATCAGCGCTTGGGAAACGGGATCACGTTGTTGCTGCGATCGTCGTCGTCGGGTGGCGGCGTGGCCACTCGCCGCTCGAGGTCCAGCTCCGCCTGGAAGCCGCAGATCTGGCACTGCTCGTTCACGTCGATCCGGTCGCTTCCGCTCGCCTTGGCGTGCACCTCCAACGACATCTGACGGCAGCTCGGGCAGTAGGCATACAGGCTGCGCGCGCCATGGACCGTGGTGGACACGTGGCTACAGCTGGCACAGACGCGCAGCTCGTAGCTGCGGGGCCGCTCTCCGGCCGCCGCCCCGGGGCCCGGCGTCAGGGTCTGTAGCTGGCCTCCGCACTCCGGACAGGGGCTACCTCCGATGCCGACGGAGAGCAGCCTGCCGTGCCAGGCGCCCATCGCCACGTAGGCGGCGAACGTGATGCCGACGATGACGACTAGGATCCACACAGAAGCGCCTCGGCTGTGGGGCCACTTCCCACGATCTCCAAGATGGCATCTGCAGCCTTGGGTACGCTCGTCAGAACGTCGGGGCCCGTCTCCGTCACGAGCACGTCGTCCTCGATGCGGATGCCGCCGAATCCCTGCCAGCGGTCGATGGCGTCGGTGTTCAGCGCCGAGCCGTGCAAGGCCAGCAGCTCCGGATCCTGCAGGATCGCAGGCACGACGTAGAAGCCTGGCTCCACGGTCACCACCCAGCCCGCCTCCAGCGGGAGGTTGAGGCGCAGATACCGAGTGCCGAAGGGCTCGGGCCGTGGCACGCCGGGCGGGTAGGCGGGGCGGTCGCCGAAGTTCTCCAGGTCGTGCACGTCGAGCCCGAGGTGGTGGCCCACGCCATGGGGGAAGAACAGGGCGTGGGTGCCGCGCTCGAGGATCCCGTCGCGCTCTCCGCGTACGAGCCCTTCGTCCACCAGGAACTGGGCGAGCACGGTGCACGCAGCGTCGTGCACCGATCGGTACTCCCGGCCCACCGTGCAGGCGGCGATGGCCACGCGCTGGGACTCCAGCACGGCCTCGTAAGCGGCGCGCTGGCGGCCCTCGAATCGACCCGACACGGGCCAGGTGCGGGTGATGTCCACGCCGTAGCCGCTGCGCATCAGCTCCCCACCGCCGTCGAGCAGCACGAGGCGGCCGTCCTGCAGCGGTGCGGAGTGGTCGTTGTTGTGCAGCACCTCTCCCGACTGAGTCAGGATGGTGTCGTAGCCGGGCACACCGTCGTGCATCCGCAGCACCGCCTCGAACAGCGTCCACAGGCCGCGCTCGTGACTGCCGGGCTGCGTGGCTCGCATGGTGGCCAGGAAGGCCTTCTCGGTGATGCTGGCGGCCTGCCGCATCTCCGCGATCTCGTCGGCATCCTTGGTGCGGCGTAGGGCGATCACCGCGTCCGCCAACTCCGGATCGCCGTGATCTCGGCCGAACTGCAGCGCATGGCCCACTAGCTGGCTCGCCCAGCGGTTCCGCGCTTCGTCCGGGACAGCGAGGACCCTGAGTGGCAGCGACTGCACGTCTTGCTCGAGTCGAGCCACGGGCACGGCCTCGTCGGCGCCATAGCGCGCGCACAGGGCCTGGAGATCGTCGGTGTGACCATGCCACAGCGCATCGTCGGGGGCAGGCTCGGGCAGGTACAGCGTGAACCGACCGTCGTGCAGGAGGGCCGCGGCGTGGGGGCGCTCGCAGCCCGTGAAGTACAGGAAGGTGGAGTCCTGGCGGAAGGGCAGGGGCGTCATGGGCAGGTTGCGCGCCCTCGTGCCGTTGCCCAGCAGCAGGATCGGTCCACTCACGCGCTCGGCGAGCTGCTGCCGGCGCTGCTTGTGGCGCTGCAGAGGGATCACGCCAGGTGTTCCAGCAGCTCGGCGCGGCCCACGATGGACTCGAGTTGCAAGCCGGCCTCTGCGAACCGCTCCACCGCACCCTCCTCGCGCTCCACCACCACCAGAACCTGGACCACGTCCAGCCCCGCGGTGCGTGCGCGCTCGATGGCACGTAGCATGGAGCCGCCCGTCGTGGTGGTGTCCTCCACCACGCACACCTTCGATCCCGTCGGCAGGTTCTCCATGCCCTCGACCACCCGTCCGGCGCCGTGCCCCTTGGGCTCCTTTCGGATCAGGAAGCCGTGCACGGGACGGCCCAGTACACCGATGGAGTGTGCGGCGGCGCTGCAAGCCACTGGGTCCGCTCCCAGGGTCGGTCCGCCCACGCCCACCACGTCGTCCCGCAGGCGCTCCAGCACCAGCCGCGCGATCAACGCCGCGCCTTCGGCGTGCAGCGACGTCTGGCGAACGTCCACGTACAGGTCGCTCACGCCGCCGCTGGACAGCTCGAACCGGCCGGTGCGGATGGACAGCTGGCACAGCAGCTCGATGAGACGCTTCCGCGCGTCGTCGCTCGTCATGGCGTGATCAAGGCGAGGGAGAGCCACGGAACCCACACGATGACCACCAAGCAGAACAACATGATCAGCAGGAAGGGGATCACGGCGCGGATCACCTCGAGGATGGGCTTCTCGAAGACCGTGGACGCCACGAACAGGTTGATGCCCATGGGCGGCGTGAGGTAGCCGAGCTCCAGGTTCACGATGAACATGATGCCGAAGTGCACCGGGTGGATCCCGTAGGACGCCGCGATGGGCGCCAGCAACGGCGCCACGATCAGGATGGCGGACAGGATGTCCATCACACAGCCGAGCGCCAGCAGGAACAGGTTCACCATGATCAGGAAGCCCAGCGGCGTGGACACCCGAGCGAGCATCCACTCCGTGGCCATCTCCGGCACCTGCTCGAACACGAAGAACCGGTTCAGCGAGATCGCGATGACCAGGATCAAGAACAGGGATCCCATCATCACGGCGGAGTCGGAGAACACCGACGGCAGGTCGCGGATCCGCAGCTCGCGATGGACCACCAGCTCCACGAACAGGGCATAGACCACCGCGACGGCGGCGGCCTCCGTGACGGTGAACTGGATGGCGAACACGCCGAAGTCCAGCCAGCCGTAGATCCCGCCCAGGATCAGGATGGGCAGGAACAGGCTCGGCAGGCCTCGCAGACCCGTGGTGAGCACGTCGGTGGCCCAGCCGGCCAGCAGAGGCCCTACCGGACGGTCCTTCGTGGAGGTGTCCGAGACGTCGCGCGGCCAGTGCACGAAGAAGGTGTAGCTGACCAGGGCGAAGGCGATGAACAGCCCGGGCAGGATCCCGGCCTTGAAGAGCGTGGCGGGGTCCACCACGCCCACGGCGGGATGGCCGCTCACCATGATCGCGTACACGATCATCGGGATGGAGGGGGGGATGATGATCCCCAGCCCGCCCGCGGTGGTGAGCACACCCATGCCGTAGCGCTCGCTGTAGCCCTCGCGGAGCAGCATCGGGAACATGATGCTGCCGATGGCGATCACGGTGACGGGTGAGCTGCCCGAGATGGCGGCGAACAACGCACACGCGGCCACCGCACCGGCTCCCAGGCCGCCAGGCACGCCGCCGATGAGCGCGCGGGCCACCTCGATGAGGCGTGTGGCGATGCTTCCGCGGGTCATCAGGTTGCCGGCCAGCACGAAGAACGGGATCGCCAGCAGCTCCTGCTTCTTGGTGGCCTCGAACATGTCGGAGACCACGGTCTCGGCGTTGCCGTTGCGCAACAGCATCCAGCTCGCGAGCGTGCCGACGCCCACTGCCACGAACAGCGGGGCTCCCAGGAACACCAGCAGCAGAGACGCCAGCAGGATGATCCAGCCTTGACCGAGCCAGACGCCGAGTCCGATGGCGATCAGGGCTCCGGGGAAGGCGCCAGCGAGGATCACGTCGGCAGGCCGGCGCGTGCCGGGGCGCGGTGTGGGCTGATCGGCGTCGGCGTCGAAGGGAACGAACACGTGCCCCAGGAAGCGCAGGGCCATCATGCCGAAGGCGAACACGAGCAGCAGCAGGGGGATCCACAAGGGGAACCGGTCGCCGGCATCGACGTAGCCGAAGGCGGCGTGGACGCTGCGCTCGACCGTGGGAGGGCCTCGGGGTGACACGGTGACCACATTGAGCAGTCCGGGCTCGAGGAGCACCTCGCCGGGCTGGACGGATCCAGCGTCCACCCGCAACGCGATGCGCTTGGCCTCGGTGACCTCCACGCTGCGGAACTCCGACTGGCCGTCGGCGGGCGCGGTGACCTGGACGGTGACGTCCTCCGCGTCTTCTCCGGAGGCCTCCTCCAGCACCAGCGTGAGCTCCACGGGCTGCTGGCTGGGGTTGACCACGGACAGCTTCACGTCCTCGAAGTGCAGCTCGAAGGGATCCAGTCCTTGGTCGTATTGGGCGTCGATCCAGTCGTCGCCCGACGCGTAGGTGACCGTCGGGCAGCCCGAGGGCGTGGGCTCACCGTCGACGTGGCAGGAGGGGGGGCCATAGCGCTCGCCGGGCATCCAGGCGGCCACAGCGTTGATCGGCTGCTGCAGCGGCGACCAGACGCTGGCTCCCTCGAAGGCGTCCTGGGCGTGGGAGAACACCGCGTTCCAGGAGCCCTGGGCGAAGATGAGACACAGCCCCATGGAGGCCAGCGCCACGAAGCGCTTGACCAAGCGCGCCGGACCGGGCGAGAGCACCCGACCGATGGCATCCACGGCGATGTGCTTGCGCTCTTGGGTGGCTAGAGAGGCCCCCAGGAAGCCCACCACCACCATGAGGAGTAGCGCCACGTTCATCTGGCCTTCGAGGGCCCACAGGCCGCCCATGTCGCCGAAGCTGGGACGCAGCTCCCGCGCCATGTACTCGTTGAAGGCGAGGAAGGCCATGGCCGCCATGGCCACGGTGACGAAGGCGCGCTCGAGCCAGCCGATGACGCGGTCCGCGGTGGACAGCACGTCCTCGAGCAGCAGGAGCACACCGGTGAAGGTGAGGATCAGGTAGAACGCAACGCCCTGAAGGGGACCCTTCAGCAGGTCCCGCACGCCGTTGCGGATGGCTCTCCAGAGGTCGGTGGTGACGAGATCCACCGCCCGGAACAGGAGTCCGACGGCCGACAACAGGGCGTTGATTGGGTTCATGGGGCCTTTGCGATTCCTGCACGGATCTTCGACAAGATGCCAGAGCCGCCGTCGATGCCGCCCGCATAGCGATCGTGCATGGTGCGGGCGACCTCCACGAAGGCCTGGCGCTCAGCGCTGGTGAGCTCGTGAACCTCGACGCCGAACAGCTCGAAGTTCTCCATCATGGCCGCTTCCTCGGAGCGGATGGCGGCGCGGCCTCCAGGCCCCAGCGCCTTCTTCGACTTCAGCAGCGTCTGCAGATCGGCGGGCAGTCCGTCGAACCAGCGCTTCGAGAACACGATGGCTGCCGGCTGGTAGATGTGGCGGGTCAGCACGAAGTGGTCCAGCGGCTCGGCCAGTCCACCTGCCTGGATGTACAGCGCCGTGTTGTCGAGCCCGTCGATCACGTTGGACTGCAGCGCGGTCAAGACCTCGGTCATGGGCTTCTGCACGGCCTGCGCACCGAAGGTCTTGTACATCTCCATGTGCACGTCCGATTCCTGGGACCGCATCTTGAAGTTCTTCAGATCTGCGGGGCTCTTGATCGGGGTGCCCTTGGTACCGAAGGAGCGCCAGCCGTTCTCGGACCACACCGCCAGGGTGAAGCCGCGGCGACCGAGCACCTCGCCGTACACGTCGAAGAGCACGTTGTCGAGGACGTAGTCCGCCTGTGCGTTGCTGCTGAACAGGAAGGGCATCTCCACGACGTTCAGTTGCGGGATGTTGCCGCCCTCTGCGATGGCGCCGGTGGTGACGGCGCATCCCTGGAGGCGCTCGCCCTTGCGGGTCTCGCGCACCATCTCGACCTCACCCATGACACCAGGGGGCCGGATGATGACGTTGATACGCCCACCCGACTCGCTCTCCACCTCCTTCTCGAACCGCTCGAGCAGATCCATCCAGGGGGTGCCCTTGGGTGCGAGGCTCCCGACGTTCAGCTCGTAGGTCTGCGCGTGACTGACGCCCGGCAGTGCTGCTGCGAGCACCATCCCGACGACCATGGCCATGAACCGCATGCGTCCCTCCTAGTTTTCGTTGGACTCGGTGGAGTCCGAGCCTTGGGCGGTCTGATCCGACTCGCCGTCGGGCTCCTGACCCTCGGACATGCCTGGATCATCCTCGGTGGGAGCCTCGGGCTCCGGGGGAGGCGTGTAGGCTGCGGGGAGGGTGGGGGGATCGCCCGCCTCTTCGATGCTCTTCCGACTGAACAGCTCGCTTCGCTTCTCGAACAAGGTGCGGGCTGCCTCGATGGTCTTCACGTTCTCGGGCGTGACGTCGGCCTCCGGCTTGGCGTCGGGGTCGGCGCCGACGATCGTCACGATGTCCTCGTCGAACTGCGCCAGATCACCGGTGGCCACGGCCCAGATCTCCGCCCGCAGGAAGCGGGTGCCGAGGTAGTGCGGAGAGGCCTCGACGGAGGACGCGAACTCGACGCCCGACTTCTCCAGATCCTGCCCTGCGAAGCTCGGCAGGGCGGCGTAATAGGCGCCCCAGTAGCGAGCGGGTCCGTGGCTGAAGAAGGAAGGATCGAGCTCGTCGATCTTGGTCATGTACGCACGCACCGTGGGCAGGTGCTTCAGCGTGCGAGAGATCCCGTTGGCCCGACCCCACTGACCCAGCGCCGACGCGGTCCAGTACAGGCACGGCACGTCGTCCTTGGTGGCGTGGACCACCGCCTCCTTCTCCTTGTCACCCGCCTCGATGGCGGTCCGGATCTGCTCGTTGAGCCCGATGCAGCGGGTACCAGACTCGATGGCCCGTCCCAGCCGCTCGATCTTCTGCTCTTTCTCATCGGTGAAGGCGGTGCCCCAGAAGTACAGGGCCCGCGTGAGGCGGTGCATGGCGTGCCGGTTCGTGGCATCCTCGGTGAGCACGGCCTCGTAGGCGGCGATGGCCTCTTGGAGCTTGCCCTCGTCGACGCGCTGCGCCCACAGGGCGTCGGCCTTGGTGATGGCCGCAGAAGCGTCTCCCTGCGCGGCTTCTCCAGAGGTGGTGTAAGAGCCAGGGTGCTTTCCGCACCCCACCAGGGCGAGGCCGGCGACGAGCCAGAAGCTACGGATCATGGTCCCTCCGGGACGGGCGGATCGTTCCACGCCGGTCCTACAAAAACTGTCACCGCGTGTCAACGGCTGAAGCATTCGGGGCAGATCTGCGGATTGCCCCAGCAGTGCCTCAGGGATAGCAACCACGGACCTTGATGACGCCCTTCGGAGCCGACATGCTCGACCGTGATCCGCCACTGGCGCTGACCTTCGATGACGTGCTGTTGGTCCCTGGGCACAGCAACGTGTTGCCCCGCGACGTGGACGTGTCCATCGAGCTCGCGCGGGGCCTGTCGCTGCGGATCCCGCTGGTCTCGGCAGCCATGGACACGGTGACCGAGGCATCCACGGCCATCGCGATGGCGCGGGAGGGAGGGCTCGGCATCCTCCACAAGAACCTCTCGCCGCAGCGCCAGGCCAACGAGGTGCGCAAGGTCAAGCGCGCCGTGACGGGTACGGTGCTCGATCCGGTGACGGTCTCCCCCGATCTGCCCCTCGGGGATGCCCGACGCCTGATGCGAAAGCATGCCATCTCCGGGGTGCCGGTGGTGGTGGAGGGCCGCGCCGTCGGAATCCTGACGAACCGGGACCTGCGATTCGAGCGCAACCTCGAGCGTCCTGTCCGCGAGGTGATGAGCCACGATCTCGTCACGGTTCCGCCGGGGACGGGCCTCGAGCGGGCCAAGGACCTCATGCAGGAGCACAAGATCGAGAAGCTGCTGGTGGTGGACGACGAGGGCCAGCTGTGCGGTCTCATCACCATCAAGGACATCGAGTCGGTGGATCGGTACCCGCTGTCCGTCAAGGATGGTCAGGGCCGGTTGATCTGCGGGGCGGCCGTTGGGGTGGGATCGGACCACGAGGCGCGGGTGGCAGCCCTGGTGGAGGCAGGCGTCGACGTGTTGGTGGTGGACACGGCTCACGGGCACAGCCAAGGGGTGCTCGATGCGGCTCGCGCGGTGAAGCGAGCCCACCCCGACATTCCCTTGGTGGTGGGCAACGTGGCCACCGCCGAGGCCACGGAGGCCTGCATCGATGCTGGGGCAGACGTCGTGAAGGTGGGGATCGGACCCGGATCCATCTGTACGACGCGGGTGGTGGCAGGCGTGGGGGTCCCACAGCTCACGGCCATCTCCGAGTGCGCCGCAGCGGCCCATGCGCGGGGGGTGCGCGTGATCGCCGACGGGGGCATCAAGTTCAGCGGCGACATCGCCAAGGCCGTGGCGGCGGGCGCGGACGTCTGCATGATCGGGTCGCTGTTCGCAGGCACTCGCGAAGCGCCAGGCGACGTCGTGCTGTTTCAAGGGCGTCGCTACAAGAGCTATCGAGGGATGGGCTCCATCGAAGCCATGCGGGACGGCAGCGCCGATCGCTACTTCCAGGACGACGCGGCCGACGCCGCTGGTCAGCCGCTGCAGGAGCTCGGCCTCGACAGCCGCAAGCTCGTGCCAGAAGGCATCGTGGGGCGCGTGCCCTACCGAGGTCCGCTGCACGAGGTGATCTACCAGATGGTCGGCGGCCTGCGTGCCTCCATGGGCTACACGGGCTCCGCCTCCATCCAGCAGATGCAGGAGCGGGCACGCTTCGTGCGGATCACCAACGCGGGCCTCAACGAGTCCCACGTGCACGACGTGATCGTGACCCAGGAGGCGCCGAACTACCGAGCTCGGTAGCGGCGGCTACAGGGTGCCGGCCAGTCCTGCGAAGTAGTCGAGCGCCTCGGGGTTGGCGAGGGCATCGCGGTTGCTGGCGGCGTCGCCCCGAAGCAGTCGTGTGACCGCGATCTCCACCTTCTTGCCCGAGATCGTCCGTGGCACGGCGGGGCACTGGATCACCTTCCAGGGAACGTGTCGCGGCGTGCAGTGGGTGCGGATCAGGGTGCGGAGTTCTCCCTCGAGGGCGTCGGACCAGGTGCCCACCACGAACAGCACGATGCGCACGTCGTTGCCCACGGGGAGACCGACCACCAAGCTGTCTTGCACCGCGGGATGACCCTCCACCACGCGGTAGATCTCGGCGGTGCCGATCCGGACACCGCCAGGGTTCAGGGTGGCGTCGGAGCGGCCATACACCACGACCCCGCCGTGCTCCGTGATCTCCACGAAGTCTCCGTGTCGCCACACGCCAGGGAAGTGCTCGAAGTAGGCGGCCTTGTACCGGGCACCATCGGGGTCGTTGTAGAAGCCCACGGGCATCGATGGGAAGGGGCGTGTACAGACCAGCTCGGCCTTCTCGCCCACGACGGGGACGCCTTCCTCCGTCCAGGCCTCCACGGCCATGCCGAGACCTCTCTTCTGGATCTCGCCAGCGTAGACCGGATCGATGGGAGAGCCCAGCATGAAGCAGCTCACGATGTCGGTGCCGCCGGCGATGGAGGCCAGCTGGAGATCCGACTTCACGTTGTCGTAGACCCACCGGAACTGCGCGGGCGAGAGCGGAGACCCCGTGGACATCACCACCCGAAGCAGCTCGAGATCGACCTGCTGCTTGGGCACGATCTGCTGCTTCTGCACCGACGCCAAGAACTTGGGGCTGGTGCCGAAGTGCGTCACGCCCTGCTCTGCGGCCATGCGCCAGAGCACGCCGAGATCCGGATGCCCCGGGCTACCGTCGAACAGCACCACCCTGCACCCCGTGAACAGGCCGCTGACCAGCCAGTTCCACATCATCCAACCGCAGGTGGTGAAGTAGAACAGCGCGTCCGAGGCCCGCACGTCGGAGTGGAGCACCAGCTCCTTGGCATGCTGCACCAGGGTTCCCGCTGCTCCGTGCACGATGCACTTCGGCACCCCCGTGGTGCCCGAGCTGTACAGGATGTAGACGGGGTGATCGGGAGGAAGCTGCTCGAAGTGAGCCTCTCCCTCGCTGGACAGGGCCTCTTGCCAAGAGACGGCTCCTGCAACCCCGCCCTCGACATCCCCCAACACGTCGACCACGACCACGGCTCGCAGCGACTCGACGGCCTCAGCGACCGCACGCACGCGATCCACCGTCTCGAAGCGCCGACCGCCGTAGCGGTATCCGTCGCAAGCCACCAGCACGGTGGGGCCGATCTGGCCGAAGCGATCCATCACGCCGCTGAAGCCGAAGTCGGGGCTGCAGCTCGACCAGATGGCGCCGAGACCGGTTGTCGCCAGCATGGCGACGACGGCCTCGACGCGGTTGGGCAGGAACCCAGCCACCCGATCCCCCACACCGACGCCCCGGGCGCGCAAGAACTGCTGGAAGGCTCCCACACGGCGGAGCAGCTCCCGGTAGGTGAGGGGAGTGGCCTCGGCAACACCGACGCGACCCTCGGTCACGGCCACGAGCGCGGTGGAGTCCCCCGCGCCCTGGGCGTGGCGAAGTAGGTTCTCGGCGAAGTTCAGCCGGGCACCTTCGAACCAGCGCGCGTCTCGCGGATCGGATGCGTCTCCGTCACACAGGACCGAGCGATAGGGCACGGAAGCCACCACGCCCACGTAGTCCCAGACGGTGCCCCAGAAGGCCTCGAGGTCCTCGACGGACCAGCGGTGGAGGGCGTCGTAGTCCACCAGCGCTCGGCCGGAGCGCTGTCTGGCCTGGGCCAGGAATCCCGCCAGCTGCGATGCCTCGGCGCGATCGGCCGAAGGCGTCCACAGCGGAGAGGTCGGCTGGCTCACCGAGACTTGACGGCGCGGCGCACGGTCACCACGGCCCCGTTGGGGCCGGGCACACCGCCCTTCACGAAGACCAGGTTGCGCTCGGGGTCCACCTTGGCCACCTGCAGGTTCTGCACGGTGACGCGCTCGGAGCCCATGTGGCCAGGCATCTTCTTGCCCTTGAGCACCATCCCCGGCGTGAGGCGCGTGCCGATGGAGCCGCCGTGGCGGAAGAACTCGTGTGTGCCGTGGGTGCGGATGAAGCCGCTGAAGTTGTACCGCCGCATGACACCGGAGAACCCGCGGCCCTTGCTGGTGCCGCACACGTCCACCTTGGTGCCTTCCTCGAACACGTCGGCCACGGTGAGGACCTTGCCGACCTCCATGCCGGCTGCGGTGTCGGCGTCGACCCGGAACTCGCGCACGTGGGAAGGGGGAGCGGCATCGCAGCCGGCCACCCGGAACTGGCCGAGCTGTGGCTTGGTGATCCGCTTGACCTTCTGCTCACCGAAGCCGAGCTGGACGGCATCGTAGCCATCTGCCGAGCTGGCGGTCTTCACGCGAAGCACCGTGCAGGGACCGGTCTGGATCACGGTCACGGGGAGCACCGAGCCATCGTCGGCGAACAGCTGGGTCATTCCGACCTTGCGGCCGAGCAGGCCGAGGGTCTCGTTAGCCATGGGAACCTCGCATTGGACGACCGATGCCGTCGTACGGGTGAGAGAGACGACAGCCGCGCGGCCTTCATGGACCGCCCGGCTTCTGCGGAGTCGCGACGTAACCTAGAACGTGTACTTGAGGTAGCCCGAGGGGTATACGCCGAGGTCGAGATCCAGGATGTAGACGATGTCGACGTCGACGCCCAGGGAGAAGTGCGACAGCTTGGTGTAGTACTCGAAGGTGGGACCGCCCATGAACGTGGGCTTCACCCCTTCGTGAAGGCGGGCTGGGCCGCCCAGGCGGGGCTGGATCTCACCGACGTACTCGGACTCCAGCAGCAGCAACGGGATGAAGGTCACCCCTGCGCCCCCGCGCACGCCCACACCGAACCGACGGCTGAGGTACGTGGAGACCTCGGCTGCGACGCTCGCGGACAGGGTGTGGATGTCTCCCTGTGCGATGTTCGACCCGACACCCAGCTCCTGCAGACGCGGCCCGTTGAACAGGCTCTGTCCGAACTGCCCCTCGATGGACGCAGAGAACCGCTCCCGGTCGATGACGTCGCTGCCGACGCCGATGGACGACGACACGACGCCCGCGAACAGAGCCGCGCCATTGGAGCGCGTCTGGCCGTGGGTGTTGAAGAAGAAGGTGGAGCCGACGTTGGCTCGCAGGTACACACCGCGCTCGACCTCTCGGACGATGTCACTCTCGAAGTCGCGTGCCCTGCGGCGCTCGGCCCCCTCTTCCTGCGCGAACGCCGTGGAGGAGAGGAGCAGCGCCAGGCTTGCCATCAATCGCATCGCACCACCTCGTAGGTCCCGTTGTCTAGCACATCGTCATGTCTAGGAACAGTCAGAAACGTGAAAGCCCCGACGTCGTTCGACATCGGGGCCTCCAACTGGTTCGCGCCCTTCGCCGTTCCTACCCTGGAGAGAACAGGAACGGGTAGGACACGATGACGATCCCGCCGCCCTTCGGCTCGGGGAACTGCATGCGCATGAACCGACCCACGATGCACTGCTCCACGCTGGAGTTGTTCATGGTCGTGGTCTTGGTGCTCGCGCTCGAGACCGTGCCGTCCTTGGCGATGGTGAACTTGATCACCACCTTGCCACCGAGGGCGGGGTTCTTGGTGAGCTCGCGCTGGTAGCAGTACTTGATCTGGTTCATGTGCCGCTTGATCACCTCGTCGATGAGGGAGCGGTCCAGGGCGCCGAGGATGATGGGGTCGCCGCCGACCTGGCCGATGCCGCCCTCACCCTTGGCCCCGAAGTTACCGCCACCGGAGCCGAAGCCCGACTTGCCGGAGCCGATGCCCTTGGTGCCTAGGCCGCCGAGGCCCTCGGCGCTTCCGCCGCCGCCGAGGCCGGACCCGCGCGCTCCGAGCCCGCCCTGGCCCAGCGCCACGCCCTTGGCGCCGATCAGGCCGCCGATACCGCCCTGAAGCTTGGCGTCGAGGCCCGAGTTGGAGAACATGTCGTCCTTCATGGCCTGGAGAACGCCTGCGTTCTCGGCCACCTGTCGGTCGAGCTCCTTCTTCTGCACGTCGACCTTGGCCTTGTCCTTCTTGGCCTTCTTCTTGCCGACCTTGCCTTCCTTCTTCTTGGCCTTGGCCCCTTCTCCCGCGTCGGGATTGGCCTTCGGCTTCTTCTTCTTCTTCTCGATCTCGGGCTTCTCGAGCAGCAGCTCCACGAAGCGGTCGGGAATCTCCGACAGATCGTTCTCGGGCGGCTTGGGCGAGAAGTACATGATCAAGCCGAACATGACGCCCAGGAAGGTCATGAACGACAGGATGGCCATGAAGGGGTAGTCGACGTCCTCGCTGTTGCGAACCAACAGCTTCTGGCCCTCGTGGACCAGGTGCGAGAAGAAGACCACGCCGTCGGCGTTGACCATCAGTCGGATGTCGTCGGTCATCGGCACTTCGAAGCCGTTGCCCGTCTTGCGAGCCTTGCCCGCCTGGACCAGCTGGTCGAAGCTGTGGCGCTGGCCGCCGATCTCCGCGAAGCCGTCCCAGCCGTCGAGGATCTGGGCCGTGTACTCCTCGTCGTTCAAGGAGAACAGCGTGTGGTCACGACCAGGCAGGTTCTCGTCGGGTGCGTAGAAGTCGTTGCGCCAGTCCGACGCCACCTCGGACCACATGGGCGGGGTGTAGGGCAGCACCATGTGCAAGGGCGTGGGGATCCAGCCCATGTCGATGCCCAGGAAGTGCCACTTCCAGCCCACCGCGGCCCCGATGGACACGTGGTCGCCCATGGTGCGCGAGAAGTGCTTGGTGTCCATCAAGGTGTTGCCCCAGATCTGATTGACCTCGAGGACCTTGGGACGCTTCTTGTTCACACCCACGGAGCCGGAGCTGGTGCCCGACCGCAGGATCAGCTGCATGATGTCTTCGACGGGAAGCTCGTCGGCCTCGTCGTTGTCGTCGTGCGCTGCGTCCTGCGGGGTGAGCACCGGGCGTCGCGGTGCTGCGGGCCGAGGAGCGGCACGCTGCTGGACGGGTGCGGGTGCAGGGGCCGCGCGGGAGGGCACCTCGTCGGTGACCTCGTCCACGGGTGCGGGAGCGGCGGGCCGTGTAGCAGCCACCGTGAGGCGGAACTGCAGGTTGCCCACTGCGAAGACGTCTCCGCTCTGGAGCGTGGCATTGGACACGCGCTGGCCGCGGTAGACCAAGCCGCTCTCGCTGCCGAGATCGAGCAGGCTGATGGACCCATCGTCTTCGACGTTGACCACCGCATGAAGCTCGGACAGCTGCGGATCGTTGATGGGCAGCAGGGCCGAGGCACCCCGGCCGATCGTGATGCTCTGCTCACGGAACTCCGCACGGTGGATCGGCGTCGACCCCCGGAAGACCTCGAACGTGAGCGTCGGCAGGTTGTTGGACATGGTGGTTGGCTCCAGAGGAGGGACAGGACGTGCGGGGGACTACTTGACCTGGTCCACCGATTGCTTCATTTCCTGGTTGAAGTTCTGGCGGAGCTTGATGAGCGGGTTGAAGTCTGCCTTGCGGCGGTCGAGGAGCAGCTGCCCCTGCGGCTTCACGAGCTCACCCGTCACATCGACTCCTTCGAAGTCGATCTCGGTGCGCGCTTTATACCGGATCGCGCGTGACGAATCTGAATCTTGTGCAAAGGCGGGGGTGCCCCACAAGAGTCCGAGGGCGGCGAGAGCGGACAGACGGGTCATCTGGGATTCCTCCGTTGGGTCCCTGCACTGGAGTGCAGCGTATCTTGCTGTGAAATCGGCCTAAGAACAAGGTGTCGCGTCGATTGTTGCGATCGGGGATGTCCGACATCGGGGCGTTGTCCGCGGTTCCTGCGAAGCGGTCAAGCAAACGCAAAGAGCCGCTGATGGGCCGCAGGCCGGCGCCCGACGGTGCGTGCCAGTCACCAGGTGCCAGGCTCACGTGGGGCTGAAGAGGAAGGGATACGACACGAGCACGATGCCATTGCCACGCGGCGCTGGGAAGTTCATTCGCATGAAGCGATTGATCAGGCAGCGGTCCACGTCGGGATTGTCGAGGCTCGACGATCGGATCTTGGCTTCGGCCACCGAACCGTCGGACGCGATGGTGAACTTGACCACCACCTTTCCGACCAAGCCGGGGTTTCGCTGTAGCTGTCGCTGGTAGCAGTACCTGATCTGGGCCATGTGGTTGCGCACCACCTCGTCGATCTCGGCCGCCGTGAGCTGGCCGATGGCTTGGATCTCCCCTGGTGGCGACGACAGCGTGCCTTCTGCCTTGCCGATGCAGCTCCCACCGATGCAGCCTCCACCTCCGGGGCCGGGTCGACCGCCGACGGTCCAGGTGCCACTCCCGTCGGCAGTGCCGCCGCTTCGGAGTCCGGGACGTCCGGCCAGCACACTGGGGCCGCCCGATTGCTTCGAGACGATCCAGCGCTTCGTGGCGGCTGCGAGGTCGGAGATCTGCGAGCCGCCGAGCATGTCTTGGTCCAGCAACGCAATCACCCCGGACTCGGCTACCACCTGCTCGTCGGACTTGGATGCCGGAGCGGGAGCGCGCTCTGCGGAGCGCTGCCCCGGCGTGGCTGCGTCCGACCGCGGCTTCGGTGGCGCAGGCTTTGGTGCGGGGGGGCGGTAGAAGGGGATGTCGCGTGCTCGCTCCACCACCTGCTGTAGCGTCACCTCGGGCACGGACGGGGCTAGGGCCACCATCGTCACGAGGGCAACGGCAAGCGTCGTCATCAGCGAGGTCGACAGCGTCAGCCCAGGCTCGACCCTCGGAGCGGCCCGTCCAGTGGCGGTGGGTCGATCGGTGCGCCAAGCGCAGAAGGTGATCCGCCCAACGCGAACACTGATCTGCTGGTCGGGATTGAGCAGGATGCACCAGTCGTCTGCCACCCGGCGGGCAGCTCCCGCGGAAGCGAGCTCCGCGAGCGACCAGATGCGCCCGCCCAGCGTGATCGTCACGGGCCAGTCTGCTCGGACTCGAGCCTCCCAGCCCCCGTGCGTGGCCGCGAACAACACGTGGGCGTCCTCGTCGCCGGGCACAGGAGCGCGGAAGGTCTCGACGGGTTCGTCCACCACCTCCCCCCAGGCAGGTACCAGCGACAGGGCGGGGGACAGCCACGGCGGCACGCTGCCGAGGTCCACACCGAGCAGCTTGAAGCGTCTGCGCGTGGCCTCGCCCAGCGTGATCTGGTCGCCGGGCCCGAAGTGGCGGCTGTCGAGGACCAGATCGTCCCAGACCTGATGCACGACGAGCCACTCGGCGCCGTCCCTAGGTGCGGGACCGCGATCCAGGAAAGCGGGGACGTGGGGGGCAGGCGCACCAGGGGCGTGCGCTTCGGGTGGGAAGCGATCCATGCGGTCCTCCGAGGCGGCCGGGTTGTCGACGCGGCGCCGTGGTCTTCAGGGATCGACTCCTCTGGGCCGCTGCGGTTCGTCAACGACACGCAAACGACAGCAGCCCGCGTCGGGTCGACGCGGGCTGCGGTGTGCTCCTGGGCGTGGCGGATCAGCCGCCGTCTGCGGGAGCCTCACCCTCGGCGGGGGCCTCACCTTCGGCGGGAGCTTCACCTTCGGCGGGGGCCTCACCCTCGGCGGGAGCCTCGCCCTCGGCTGGGGCCGCGGGAGCCGCCTCCTCCGGTGCGGGCTCACAGCCCGTGATGGCCTGGTCCACGGCCGGCACGTAGGCGTCCATCAGCTGCTGGATGTCCTGCGCCATGTCGACGTCCTTGGCATCCACCACCATCTGGGCCTGCTCGAGGATCATGCTCACCTCTTCCACGGAGCCCGTGTCGAGGCAGTGAGAGTAGGCCTTGAGCTTTGCGTCGGTCTCGGCGATCAGGTTGCCCATGTTCTCCAGGAGCTCGGCGTTGCGCCGCTCGCGCTCCTTCTCCTGCCGGATCCGCTCGGCCTCGGCGGCCTTCTTGGCGTCCTCGGCGGCTTGGGCCTCACGCACCAACTCCATCTTCGCGAACACGTCGTGAGTGGGGGAGAGCTGGCCTCCCTTGGAGTCGATGTACGCCTGCAGGTACCCCATGGCCTTCTTGAAGTCCTTGGTGTACCGCTCGTGCAGGGTGGCCGCGTTGAAGTATGCAGCCTCGTACTGCGGATCGGCCTCGATGATCTCGTCGTACAGATCGCTGGAGAGCTTGTACTCCTGCACGCCACGCAGCGACACGGCACGACCGAGCTTCGCGTCGAGGCTGCCCGGGTTGGTCTCCAACGCGTTCTCGAAGGACGCGCGGGCCAGCCCGTAGTCCCCCGAGTTCAGCGCCACGTACCCGAGGTTCATGTTGGACTCGAAGTTCTTCGGGTCCAGCTTGATGGCCGTCTTGAACTTCTCGATGGCCGCGGGCTCGTTGCCCTGGATCAGGAAGGTGACGCCCATGTTGTTGTACACGCCAGAGTCACCGTCGTTGAGCTCCAGCGCCTTCTCGGCGGTCAGGTTGCTCATCGAGTAGTTGCCCTGCGCGTAGTACATCGCCGACAGGTTCCGGAACACGCCGGCGTTGTCGGGCTGCCTGCGCAGGATCTCCTGGGCTTGTGCCAGCGCCTCGTCGTACGCGCCCGCTCGGATGAGTGCCGCGATGAGGTCGTTGCGCGCCTCGTAGTCCTCGGGGTTGCCCTCGGCGTGGCTCTTGTACAGCTCGACGGCTTCGGCGTCCTTGCCCTGCTCGTTGAGCACTCGAGCCAGCGAGAACATCGCGGCTTCGTAGCTCGAGTCGGCCTCGTAGGCGTTGCGGTAGTGCGTCTCGGCGTCCGCCGGACGTCCCAGCTGCTCGGCGACCCAGCCGGCGTTGAAGGAGGCCTTGGGCCCGCCTTCGAGGTTCGCCGATGCGTTGAACCGCTGGTACGCGGTGGCGTAGTCGACGGCCCCGGTCTTCTTGTCGGGATTCTGCAGCAGTGTGATCCCGCTCTGGAAGTTGGCTGCTGGGTTGCTGGCCAGCTCCTCCTCCGAGAACGAGTTGGTGTTGCCCTTCGGGCAGCCAGTCAAGGTGACGGCTGCGGCGACGGCCAGGGTGATGATCAGGGAACGCATTGTCATCCTCCCCTACAGGCTCGTCTCGAAGTCGAACTGCTTACCAGACTTCGACGAGGTCCAGCGCGGATCGAGCAGTTGCTCGGACAGCCCGGAGTACTCGTCGGGTCGCAGCTCGCCGAGACGGCGCGTCGCGTAGGCGGTGTTCTCGTTGTACAGCGTGAGCTCGTAGCTCTTGTCCAGCGCGAGTCTGAAGGCGTTGACGGCCTTCTCTTCCTGCACGTAGGCTCGGTCTTCGATCTGCATCATGTAGATCTCGAGCTGTTCCTCGGTCAGGTAGTAGGGCGTGGCGCCCCCGCGCAGCGTGCTGGCCATGTTGTCGTAGCTCTTGCCGAGCGCCACGAGGGCCGCCAAGCCCCACTCACCGGCACCCAGCTCGACGACCTCGGCGAACGTGCCTTCCACGTCCACCAGGGTCTTGGCCTTCTTGCCGAGGCTGTCCACCAGCGCCTTGTCTTCGCGCTTCTTGCTCGCGCCCTTGCCCAGACCCTTGATCTCGAGCTCGAGGTAGCTGTCGAGGGAGGGCAGCGCCTTGATGAACATCATCTCGGCCACGAACTCGGTCTGTGGCCCAGGTGCACCGCCGTCCTTGACGTAGCGCTCGTACAGACGAATCGTGTCGTTGTAGATGTCGTTGCGCTTGCGCACGTTGCCGAGCTTGTCCATGGCCTGACCGTGGTGCAGGCGGGAGAAGTACACGGCCTCGACGGACGCTCCCTTCGGGGTACGCGTGTAGAACTCCTGGTAGATGTTGGCGGCGTCTTCCCAGCGCTCGTTCTCTTCGTAGATCTTGCCGATGCGGATCTTGATGTCGGGGATGCGCTCGTCGTCGGGGTAGGCGGCGATGAACTGGTTGTAGTTGTCGATCGACTTCTCCCACTCACCGAGCCCCTTGCGGAACACAGCGGCGGTGTAGATGGCGTCACCCGCGTTGGTGCGCATCTCGTCGACCTTGTCCTTGTTCTCCTTCTTCTTGGACTCTTCGGGGAACAAGGTCCACAGCTTCTCGTAGTAGAACGATGCCCTGTCGTAGTCGGCGATCTGCTCGTAGTTGAAGCCCAGCGACTTGATCTGCTCGTAGTAGTACTTGGTCTTGGGACCGAACTTCGGGTCCTCCACCAAGATGTGGCGGACCTTCACGGAGTCCGCCACCCGGCCGACCTTGCTGTAGTAGAAGGCCGAGTTGTTCAGCGCCTGAGCCGCGGTGTCGGCCTCGGGGAACTCCTCGTAGAAGCCCATGAAGGAGTCGCCGGCCTTGCCGAAGTCCTGATCCTTGTCGAGGGTGACCTCGATCAGGCGGAACGAGGAGCGCTGGTAGATGTTGTAGGCGTCCTTCTTGAACTCCTTCCCGCCGAGGCCCTGCTGATCGAAGAATGCCTTGGAGGTGCTCTTCAGCGCGGACCAGCTCTCCTTGACCACCAAGGCGTCCAGGATGAGCTGCGCACCGTACTCGGCCTCGCGTGACCGTGGGTCCATGGCGATCACGGCCTGGAACTGACGGGCGGCGTTGTCGAACTGGTACTTGTTGTACAGAAGGTACGCGGACTTGTAGATCATGTCCTTGACCTTCTTCTCCTGCGGGTACAGCTCGGCGTACTGCAGGCAGGCGTCGACGAAGCGCTGCTCCCAGAGCGACAGCTCCTCGGGCTGCGTCTCCTTGGTGATGTTGGCCTTGCGGGCCGTCACCTTGCCGCTGGCGTCCGCACCGCCCTCGAGCTTGACCTGCTCCTCGGCTGCGAAGACGGCGGACTCGGCGCAGAACAGCGAGTGCTTGCCCTTCGGGTCCAGCTTCACGACGGTCATGTACTCTTCGTATGCGCCTGCGTAGTCCTTGAGCTTGTAGAGCAGCTCGCCGTAGGCGTAGTGCACGTCGTAGGCGTGCTCGTTGTTGGGGAAGAGCTCCAGGTAGGTCTGGTAGGCGTTCTTGGCCAGCTCGAACACCTTCATGGCGTCGTCGACGCGACGGCTCTTCTCGTACTGCCGTCCGGTGTCGTGGTACTGCGTGGCGATGCGGCGCAGCTGCTGCTCGATCTTCTCCTGCGCGTCCGCCACGGCCTCGGGCTCGTTGGCGTTGGATCGAGCCCAGGCGCTGTCGGGACCGTAGTCGGCGCGCAGCCGGTTGATCTCCTCGAGCACCTTGTCGCGCTGGCCCATCTTCTTGTAGGCATTGATGATCTCGACCTGGTACTCCGGGTTGTCCTTGGCGGACGGAGCGTCGAGGATCAGGCGCCGGTACATCTCCACCGAGCGATCGAACTTGCCCTGCTCGAAGAACATGGCAGCAAGCTTCTTGAGCGTGGACCGGATGAGGTCGTCGCGACCGAGCTTCGTGAAGTACTCGATGGCTTCGTTCATCGCGTCGGCGTCGGCGAAGAACCGCACCAGGTCGCGAAGCGCCTCGTCCTGCAGCTGCAGCGTGGTCGTCGTCTGCTCGGTCTGCTGCATCGAGTAGGAGACCACCGTCTTCATGGTCTCGATGGCCTTCTCGTAGTCTCCGACGTTGTAGTAGCACCACCCGAGCTTGTACATCGAGTAGCTGTACTTGGGGCTGTCGGTGAACGTGGCGGCCTTCTGGTAGGCCTTCAACGCTCCGAAGGCGTTGGCCTTCACGTCGAAGTAGTACTCGCCGATCAGCACGTAGGCGTCAGGCAGGAAGTCCGAGTCCGGGTAGACCTTCACCAGCTGCTTGAAGGCCTCGACGGCCTGATCTTCGCGGCCGAGGTCCTTCAGCGCCGAGCCCAGGTAGAACGTGGCCTGGTCGGCGCGAGCGTACCGTGGGTAGCTGCGCAGGATGCCCTGGTACAGCTTGATGGACTTCTCCTGCCACTCCTCGGAGCCCGAGTTGTCGGGCTGGAGCGCCTCGGGGTTGCAGGTGTCCGAGTTGAAGCACGCCTCGTAGCGGCGGTCGAAGACCTCCATCTCCTTGAGGTAGAGGTAGCGGCCCTGCTCGAAGTACAGGTCGGCGAGCCGCAGCATCATCTCGGCCTTGGTCTCGTCGGCGACACCCTTGGCGAGCAGCGCCTTGAGTCGGTCGATGGACTCCAGGCGCTTCTGCTCGGCGAGTCGCTGGTACTCGCTCTGGAGGTCCACCTCCTCCATCTTGCGGAGCTTGATTCCCTTGCCGGTCCGCGACTCGATGTCGAAGGCCTCCGGGTCTTCGTCGTCCGCCGCGAAGGCGGGTGCGTTGGCTTGACCCAGGGCGAGGACGAGCCCCAGGGACAACGCGACGTTGCGGAACAGAGATGCGGAGCTCATCTGGGCTCTCCCGATGATCCTGGGTGTCTATCCAAAACTTTGGTCGTTACTGGCAGCTGCCGTGCTCGGTGTAGCGGTAGTACCCCAGCTCGTCGCGCCAGAACTCGCCGTTGAACGGCCAGTAGATGATGTCGCGGCTGGTGGCGAAGTCGATCCGTCGGTCCTGGCCGGCCGCCAGGTCGTCGATGTTCTGCGCCTTGAACTCGTACTCGGTACGCTGGGCGTCCACGACCTCGAACCGGATGATCTCCGACTGAACCAGCAGGTCGCGCAGGATGTTGTTCTGCCGCTGCAGCTCCCGCAGCAGCTCCGCTCCCGCCCGCTTCTTGTACGACAGCCGATCCGCCTCGATGATGCGCTTGAGCTCGTCGCCCACGCCATCGCGGAACTGCGTGGGCCGCGCGTTGATGTTCTCGATCTCGGCGTTCATCATGTCGAGGTGGCCGACCAGCGAGGACAGGTCACGGTTCCGCAGGATCCGGGCGAACATCGCCTTCTCGAGCACAGAGTTGTTGTGCTCCTTGCTGAAGTAGCCGTCGTAGGCCTGATCCCACAGATCGCGGCTCTCCTTGTAGGTGTTCAGGAAGGCCTCGACCTCCTCCTGCATCGGGCGCATGTCGCGCTCGAAGTTCACCAGCAAGCGCTCCACCTCGGGGTACTCGCAGTAGTTGAAGAACGTCAGCGCCCGCAGGATGGTCACCTCGGGGATGAACTCCTGGCTCGAGAAGTACGGACTCTCTACGGTGAGGAGCAATCCGAGGGCCAGGTTGAGGTCGGCCTTCCAGAAGTTGGTCCAGGCGCGCTCGTACAGGCTCTCGGGCCAGTAGGTGCTGTCGCGGTCCACCATGGAGTAGTAGGTGTCGGCGTTGTCGAAGCGCTCCAGCCCGAAGTAGATCCGAGCCACGTTGATGTAGGCCAGATCCTTGAGGTCCTCGACCTCTTGGATGGCACCTGCGCGTCGCGACACCTCGGGGTTGGTCGAGATCACCTCGCGGAAGGCCATCACGGAGCTACGGAGCTTGCCCCGCTGCTGGTTGATGATGCCTTCGTAGTACTTGGCGCGCAGGTACAGCTCGGACTTGGCGGAGACCTGGGCGAAGTTCTCCGCGGCCTCCGTGAGCTCGCCGCGGGTGTAGAGCTTGCGGCCCATCAAGTAGAACAGATGGTTCTTCGCCTGCCGGGGGTAGCCCTCGGGCGGGATCTTCGACACCACGCGGAGCAGCTCGTAGTCGTTGCCCGTGACGCTCTCGGCGATGGTGACCAGTCGGGGCAGCGCGTACTTGAAGTACGGGTTGGCCGGGCCCTTGCGCACCACCTGCATGAAGTAGTGCTGCGAGGAGTGGTACATCTCGAGGTCGAACAGCGACTTCGCGAGGTAGTACTCGATGGTCGTCTGCTGCTTGGGGTACATCCCGTCGCGCAGGAGCCGGAAGAGATCCTGTGCCGCGCTCGCTGGCTTGTTGGAGCGGTAGGCCTGGATGGCGGCCTCGAGCGCAGGAGGCCTGCCCTCACCGTCGACGACCTCTTCCTCTTCCTCGGTGGGATCGTCGAAGGTCAACGAGTCGCCGATGGTCTCGGCAGCGTCGAACGCCGATGCGCTTCCCTCTTGGGAGGACGAGGTGTCACGCGTGGGGGCCGGCCGGTCCGTGGTGGCCACGGGGTTGGCAGCAGCCGCCTTCTTGGATGCGGCCTCCACCACCTCGGCGGGGGCCCCTCGGCTGCTCAAGCACTGCACGTCGGACTGGGCCATGGTGGGTGCGTTCCTGATGGTGTCCACCACGATGTTCGCGGGGATGTTCAGGGTCACCATGTTCATGACTTCGTCGCAGCTCAGCGCGAAGGCGCTCGACGGCAAGGCCAGCGCCGACGCCACGACCGCACTCTGGAACAACGCGTTGAGGCGCATCATTTCATCCCGGGGAAGAAGATGGAGGCGCTGCCGAGCAGCATGAAGTTGTTCTTCATCTCGAGGGTCGTGCCCTCGAGGACTTCGATGTAGGACAGGCCGCGGCCCTCCAGCCGAACCGCGAAGGACTCGGAGAAGATCACGCGGGCGCCCCCACCGAAGTTGATGGTTGGGTGGAACTGCACCTGAGTGGCCTGGGCCACGGCGTCGTCTTCCTTCTGCAGGGCCACCAGATCGTCCACCGTGTTGACGACCCCGCCTCCGAACACCCCGAAGATGTCGAAGTTGATGATCCGTCCGCCGCCTGCGGCGAGCTTCCCGTAGATCGGGGAGAACTGGAAGGTTCCGTTCGCATAGAACTGGATCTTCGAGATGTCAGGAGTGACCTGGTTCTCGGTGATGATCTGGTCCGTGACGGGCTTCCAGTCCGCTTGCCCGAGGTCGGGCGAGTAGCTCGCTTCCACCTCGATACCCAGCACCTCGGTGATGTGGTAGCCCACGCTCGCGCCGAACAAGTACCGGTTGATGAACGGGTCGTTGGTGACGAACCCGATGTGCGGTGCGAACTCGTACCGCCCGATCTTCATGAAGTTCTTGCGCTGGAGCGTCTGGATGACTCGCTTCTTGCGGTCGGAGTCGTCGGGGAGGTCTACCTCCGGCTCTTCGGCGAGGAGCTTCTGGCGCTCCTGGGCCGCCGACTCTTCGGGGGCGTCGCCGAAGATGTCGTCGGGCAGATCCGGAGCGCTCTGGGCGAACGCGGGGCCAGCCAACAGCAGGCTCGTCAGGGTGAGGGGAAGGGACATTTCAATCGCCGGGAAAGAGTTCTGATGGAGATGTGTCAGATGGCGCCAGGGGGATCAGAAGTCGTACATCCGGGGCTTCATCTTGGGGAAGTACAGCCCCAGTCCGGCTCCCGCGACGAAGTTGTTGTACACGCGCTGCTGCGTGACTTCCACGTTCGGGTCGTACTGGGGGCGCTGGTCGAGGTACAGCGCCGTCCGGAAGTCCAGCTTCAGGGCCAGGGTCTGGTTCAGGAAGTAGTTCTGACCGACCCCGAGGTAGGGGCCCACGCGGACCTCGTTCCCCTGGCCCGTGAGCAGCACGATGTCGCCCGTGGCGGCGTTGGTCTCGTCGTAGGTGGCGACGTAGTTGTTCTTCGAAACCATGCCCACACCGGCGAACAGGTAGAAGTCGAAGTTCAGCACCGTCTCGCCGACGAGGTTGATCTTGCCGTAGACCGGGGCCCAGGCGACTCCGAGGGTGGCGCCGAGGGCGACCTTGTCGAGGGGCTGCTGGAACGCAGCGCCCCCGTCGGCGGTGTTGGCGCGCTCGAGGAGCACCGACGTGAGGTTCTTCAGGTCGTTCTCACCCAGGTCTGGGGAGTACAGCACCTGCACCTGCGTGGAGATGGTCTCGGAGAAGTGGTAGCCGAGGACCGCTCCACCCACGTACCGACGGGCAAAGGGGTTGTTGGGCACGTAGCCGAAGACGGGCGCGATCTCGATGCGCCCCTCCTTCTTGAAGAAGCGGTTCTCCACCGCCGCTTTCGCTTGGCGGCCCTCCCGGAACTGGTCGATCGCCTCGAGCCCCGGACTGGCCCAGGCAGACGTGGTGGGGGCCAGAGCTCCGAGCAGTGCCGCCGCCGCCATCGGGAGCCACCGCAAGACAGAGCCGAGTTGCGTTGACGATGAGTTCATCCAGGTATCTCCGGTGCTACCAGGGGATTTTCGACCCCTGGGGATCAGCCGCCGAACCATAGCACGGAGGAGGCGGAATGGCCCCTCCGAACAGCGTCCGCGGCCTTCGGCGACAGTCTCGTTGTGCTGGAAAGGGGTCGGTCCCCAGAAACCGAATCGCATTGTCAACTCTTTGTCACCGGGCTTTCAGAGCGGTTCCATGTTTCCAGACCGCTCCACCAGCGGCACTCTGCTGGGCCCTCGACGGAGTGCTCGGACCGACTCCCTCTCCCTACGGCTCCGGCACCACTTCCCAGTCCTGGAGCCACCACGACATCCCGCCGCGGCGGTCTCGCACCACCGAGAACCAGGTGCCCGACTCGCCCTCCTCGGGCGCGACCCACGAGGCCTCCATGAAGGGCCACAGCGTGATGGTCTCGTTGAGGGTGCCTCCGGTGCTGAACCAGGCAGCATAGGGCTCCTCCGTGCGCTCCTCGACCACGCCGTCGCTGTTGAGGAACTCGTAGACCTCGCGACCTCCGAACTCGCTCAGGGCGATGCCCAGGTCGTAGACCTGCCCGGCCTCCACCTGGATCACCTCCGCCTCGGGGGGGAGGATGAGCCCGTCCACCGTGAATGCCTCGAGCACCGGGTTGTTGTTGGGGGTGGTGGCCTCGCTGACCACGAGCCGCTTGAACCCCACCTCCAGGGCATTGAAGTCGATCTCCCCCGTCGTCTCGCCCAGATCGTCGAGGGGAATGGCGGTGAGCTGGACCTGTACGTTGAGGCCCTCTCGCCGCTCCCGCTCGTCGAGGTCGTCGAGGACGTCGGTGGGAGCGGTGTACATCGGAGCCAGACCGGGCTCGAAGCCGATCACGCCCAGCTCCTGTGCCTGAGCCAGATCCACGTTCTCGAGATCCAGGGCTCCCAGGTCGGTCGCACATCCAGCGCCGCCATCTTCGCAGGCCAGCCAGAGCACTCCCAGCGGCTCCTCTTCGCCGGGAGCTTGCACGATGAGGGCCGACATCTCCGCACGTTGGCCGGGAGCGATCTCCGGAGGATCGGCACGCACGCCCAGGATCCGGGTTCGATCCACCATCCAGGTCTGGCTGAGGTCCCGTGGACGAGGCCACTTGTCGTTGTTGATCACGCAGCCCTGCACGAGGAGGCCGGCCGACACCAGGAACGCGATTCGATGGGTCATGGGTAGAACTTCGCCTCGACGCCGATGTTCGGGATGAAGGGCAGCCCTCGGACGAGGGCGAACTCCGTGAAGTCGTAGTTGTAGACCGTGAACTCGGGGTTCACGCCGCGCACGGCGTTGAGCAGGTCGACGTAGGCTTCGAGCTGCCAGCGCTTGAAGGTGAACAGCTTGTCGAAGCGAAGGCTGGTCTGGAAGAACGCGGGCATGCGGTCCTGGTTGAGCTGCCCCACGCGAAAGCCCGAGTACGCGTCGCTGTCGGCGTCGTAGATGCCGGCGTTGAAGTTGGAGGCGGGGTTTCCGCTGACGTACTGGACCTGGGCCGACACGCCGAAGTCCAGCGGCAGGTTGTAGCCACCCTGCGCGCTGAAGATGTGGGTCTGGTCGAAGTCGAAGGCGAACCAACAGGGGCCCGTACCGAGCAGTCGGTTCTCCGGATTCGACCCCTCGTCGACGCACTCTCCAGGATCGCGTCGCGTGGCGCGCGACAGCGTGTAGCTCACCCAGCCGAAGAAGCGTCCGACGGGGTCGTGGCGTGCCATGACCTCGAGACCGTAGGCGCGGCCGTCCCCACCGTTCACGAAGGGGTTGCTGCCGAAGCCGCCGAAGGCCTCGTCGAACACGATCAGGCGGTCCATGCGGCGGTAGAAGAGGTCCACGTCGTACTGGATGGCGGGCGTGAGGCGTTGCTCCCACCCGAAGGTGGTGGACCAGCTGCGCTCGAAGCCCACGGTGGCCTGGGTGCCGAGCCCCAGGGCTTCCTGCCCCTGAGGAGGCTGGTGGTACAGCCCCGACGCCGCCTTCAGGGCGAACTTGTCGGGGATCACCTGGAAGCGGGTGAGGATCCGGGGATCCACGGCGTCGGCGTAGAAGGGCTCGACGTCGCTCTCGCCCGTGATGGCTCCGTTCGTCGTGAAGTAGGCCGTGCTGTAGCGAAGGCTCGGGCTGATGAGCCAGCGGTCCGACCCTCCCAAGGGTCGTAGGTTCAGGCGCAGGTAGGGATCGGGGCTGAACAGCAGGCCGGAGCCGTCGAACCCGACGGGCTCCCGCTCGGCGAGTGGGTCTCCCGCGGCCTCGAAGCTCACCGCGCTGCGGAAGTCGAATCGGTAGCCGCCCCCCAGCGCATCGATGCCAGGGATGACGTCGAGCATGGGGTGTGGGCTGTAGGTGAACTCTGCGCGCACCTGCGGCAGGATGTTGCGCGTGTCGAGCACGAACTCCTGACCGAGCCCCGTGGAGACCGTGTCGATGCCGAAGCTCGGGACGAACTCGAAGGCCAGCTCGTCCGTGATCTGCTTCTTCCAGCGCCCGATGAAGCGGTGGGACCCGTAGCGGACCTCCAGGTTGCCCTGCGTGTCCTGATCGGAGCCCTGTGCGACGTCGGCCGGCGTCTCCACCCTCAACAGGTCATCGGACCCGTACACGAACAGCGACAGCTCGTGGCCGTTGTCGAGCATGGGGACGTACTTGACCTGGTAGTCCCAGTACCGAGGCTTGAAGACGAACTCGGACTCACCGAGGAAGAACGGGATGAACAGGTCGATGTAGGAGCGTCGTGCGCCAATCGCCAGGCCGTGCTTCTTGTTCTTGCCGAGGCGGCCCTCGTAGTACAGCTGGGAGTCGAGGATGTCGGTGCCCCAGACGATCTTGCCGTTCTCGTCGAACTCGCTCTTGGTGTTGACGTTGACGGTACCGCCCATGGTGCGGCCGTACTTCACGCTGTAGCCACCAGGCAGGTAGTCCACGGACTCCACGAGATCGGGCGACAGGATCGAGGTGGTCCCGGTGAGGTGGTAGATGAGGGGAACGCGGATCCCGTCGACGTAGACCCCGCTGTCCTCGGGGTCGGCGCCCCGGATCACGAGGAAGCCGGTGCCAAAGGGGGTGCGCGCAGCACCCGGCAGGGTCTGGATCACCTTGAGCGGGTCACCGAAGGTTCCGGGTACGCGCCGTACTTCCTCGATGGTGATGGTTCGTCGGGTGACCTCGTCCTTCTCGCGCTCGTAGATCGCCACCACCTCGTTGTCGCGGTAGGCCTCTGCACGCATCCACAGCTTGGCCACCGCGACCTCGCCCTCCGTCACCTCGATCCGCTTGGTGACGGTGACGTGGCCTACGTGCAGCAGCCGCAGCTCGATGTCGCCCACGGGGGCGCCGCGCAGCTCGAATCGCCCGTCCTCGTCGGTCTCGGCCGACAGCTCCGTGCCCTCCACGGCGATGGTGGCGCCAGCGATGGGCTTGCGCGTGGCCATCTCGAGCAAGGTGCCTTCGACGTTGATGGGAGGGGGCGCCGCCTCCTCGGGCTCTGGCGTCTCCGGGCGCAGCTCGAAGCCATAGGCGAACTCGAACACCACGGGCACGGGGCCCTCGGCCGTGCGAGCCGGTGAGAAGGTCATCTCGAGCACGGCGTCCACGGCGGCTTCGTCGAATCCGTGACCCAGCGGCTCGACCACCTCGATACCCTCCACCTCGCCCTCGGCGGTCAGCTCGATGCGGAGCTTCACGGTGCCTTCGAGCCCCTGGTCTCGCGCCGCGGGCGGGTAGGGGGCCTCCACGTACTCGACGATGGCGGGGCCCTCCACGATGGGTAGCCCCTCTTCGGCGGGTGGAGCATCGCCAGGAGCTTCCTGCGGCGCGTCGTCGGTGCCCGCAGGCTCGTCGGCGCCGGGCGCTTCCTGAGCCGCCGCAATCAAGGTCGTCATCAGCAGAGTCAGCATGGCCATCAGTCCAGGGACATCTCGTAGCGACAGGAGTAGGGCACGTTCTTGACGGTGACGGGTCGGTCGTCGCGGGTTCCGGGCTTCCAGCGCGATCGACGCATGGTGGACAGGCAGGTGGCGTCGGCGTCGGGGGTGAGCCCCTGCACGACCTGGGCCTCGAGGACCTTGCCGTCGGCGCCGATGGTGAGCAGCAGCTCCACCCGTCCCTGGATCTTGGCGTCGATGACCGACTGGGGTGCCTGAAGCGCAGGCTTGTAGCGGACCTTCGGAGGCTTGCTCACGCTGGCGAAGGGCACGATGGTGGACTCCGTGGCGTCGTCGAGACCCATGGTGTCGTCCGTGGCCTTCGCCGCCGTGGTGGTGCCGGCGCGCACGTCCAGCCCGGTGCCAGCGCCCTCCGCGAAGGAGTTGGCGGTCAACCCCTGCACCACGCGAGGGACGGGCTCGGGCTTCGCCTCGGTCTCCACCTCCACCTCGGGCTCGTACTCCACCACCTCGGGCTCGGGCTCGGGTTCCGGCTCGGGTTCTGGCTCCGGCTCCGGCTCGGGTTCTGGCTCCGGAACGGGCTCCGGCTCGACCGTGGCAACCGCCATCTCCACCCAGATCGGGCCCTTCTCGGCGGGTGGGGGGAGCTGGGACACGCCTGCGCTCACCGCCACGTGAAGCAGCGCGGAGACGACGAGCGCCACGAGCAGGAACCAGCGCTCGGGGCCCGAGCGGTCCTCCAGGGCCGCGGCGCGCATCATCCCTCCTCGGGAGGGAGGACTCCTCGGCCCTCGCCTCGGATTGCCGGATCGCTGGGCACCATCTGGGCCTTGTCGATGTTGATCGCGAACTTCACCACACCTTCGCTCTTGACCAGATCCAGCAGCCACACCACCCGGCCATGGGCCACGGCCTTGTCTGCCGCGATCAGGCACACCACGTCTGCATCGTCGGACCTGGCGTCTCGGATGACCTCGCGCAGTCGATCCGGCGTGATCTCTTCGCCGTCGAGCAGGAGCTGTCCTTCGGGCAGCAGGGTGAGCCCAAGGCTGGTGGACTCCGTGCCCTCGCCGCTGGCCGCTTCCGGCAGGTTCACCTTGATCGAGCTCTGCACGATCTGGGTGGCGGTGACCATGAAGATGATCAGCACCACCAGGATGATGTCGACGAAGGGCGTGATGTTGATGTCGGCGATGACGTCGTCTTCGCCGCCTCCGAGTCTACTTGCCATGTGCCGGCACCGCTGGTGTGTCTCCCTCGAGGCGGGCGAGGAGCAGGTTGGCCAAGCTCTCGGTACGGGACTGACGCGCCTTCACGAACCGGATGAACAAGTTGTAGAGGACCACCGCGGGGATGGCGACCATCAGCCCGACCGCCGTGGCCACCAGGGCCTCCGAGATCCCAGCCATCACGGCTTCGGAGGCCTCGGCGGTGTTGACCGACAGGTCGCGGAACGCCTGGATGATGCCGAGCACGGTGCCGAACAGGCCCACGAACGGGGCGTTCGACCCCACGGTGGCCAGCAGCGACAGGCCTCGCTCCATCTGGACCTTCTCGGCGGTGACGGTGCTCACCATGGCCTTCTCGGCGGCATCGACACCACGAGTCGACAGATCGAGGCCGGAGGTGAGCACGCGTGCCTGGTAGCCCTCCATGCCCTTTAGGCTCTCGTGGAATCCGTCGCGGGAGCCGCCCCCGAGGAAGTCCTGGAACGCGCGCTGCAGCTTGCTTCGATCGGTGCCGTCCCGCATCAGGTACACGGCGCGCTCGATGCTCACACCGATGCAGAGCACGCTCATGATCACCAGGAGCCACAGAACCCAGTCCACCCCGAGAAGGGCGAACGCCATCATGCCGTCCTGGAGCACATCTCCTCCCACGCCGCACCGGTCACCGGTGCCCGGCACCAGCAGCTTTAGCCCAGCTCATGGGGTGGGGATCGCAACGGATCGTCGCATCGGGGGCGAGGACCGCGTCGTGGCGGAGGAAGGAGGGAGGCGCCACCCGGATTCGAACCGGGGAATGGAGGTTTTGCAAACCTCTCCCTTAACCACTTGGGTATGGCGCCAGCCGAGCGACTGTCTATCTGTATCGAGCAAGCCGTCAAGGGTGCGGGAGTGGGATGCTGGCGTTGGTGGTGATCGCGAAGGACGAGGCGGATCGGATCGGGCGGTGTCTGCGTTCGGTGGCGTGGGCATCGGAGCGCGTGGTGCTGGTGGACGCCTCGAGCCAGGATGCCACGGTGGAGGTGGCCCGCCGGGAAGGAGCGCGCGTGGTGGTGGCTCCCTGGGCGGGGCACGTGGCTCAGAAGAACCACGCGCTGTCCCTGGCTCGGGAACCCTGGGTGCTGTCGCTGGATGCCGACGAGTGGCTCACGGAGCGTGCGGGCCGCTCGCTCCGACGCGCGCTGCAGGACCCGGGTGCGGCGTGCGGCTTCGCCTTCGCTCGGAGGTCCGAGTGGCTGGGGCGGCCCATGGGCCATGGCAAGTGGTATCCGGACCGGAAGCTCAGGGTGGTGCGTGCGGGTCTAGGGGCGTGGGTGGGGGACGACCCCCACGACCTGCTGCAGGTGGAGGGCCCGGTCCATCAGCTGGTGGGCGACATCGGCCATCAACCCTACCGAACGATCTGGGAGCATCTGTCCACCATCGACCGCTACACCCGCATCCACGCCGAGGCGCTCGCACGTCGAGGAGCGCGAGCGCGACCGTGGGACCCGGCAGCGCATGCAGCGCTACATTGGGTAGATGCGATGCTACTGAAAGCTGCGTGGCGAGACGGCTTGGATGGCCTCGCAGTGGCCACGCTCGGCGCCGTGTACTCCGGGCTCAAGTGGCATCGGCTGCGGGTGTTGCAGCGGGAGTTCCCGTGAAGGTGGAGGTGGTGGTCTCTCGCATGGGACCCGGATCCGGAACGGCCGGGGTCGCCCATGCGCTGGCCGGGCACCTCGCTGTGCGTGGGCACGAGGTGCGCGTGTGGTGTGGCCTCGCCACGGCCATCCCAGCCTCCGTGAGCGTCGCCCCGCTGCGCGACCTTCCGGGCCCACGCCCTGGCTGGGTCCGCGTGGGCCTGGATCGCGTGGCGGGTTGCGACGTCGTGCGGGCGTCGGGAGGCGTGCATCGCGCCTGGCTGCGCGCCTCCTCCACGAGCGTGTGGCGAACGCTGCGCTCCCGTCGTCCTCGCGAGCTGCTGGAGGAGCGACGGGAGCGGCGCAGCCTCCAGCAGGCGCGGCTGGTGGTCTGCAACTCGTTGCGGGTGATGGGGGAGATCCAGGCCTTTCATGGGCTGTCGGCCCACCGACTGGCCCTGGTGCGCAACGGGGTGGATCTCCAACGCTTCGCCCCAGATGCGTCGAGCCGGGGCCAGCTCCGGGCAGCCTGGGGAGCTCGGGGGCGCGTGGCGTTGTTCTGTGCCCACGGCTGGTTTCGCAAGGGGTGGAAGGTCGCGGTGCGAGGGTTCGATCGAGCCGCTGATCCGGCCGACCGGTTGGTGGTGATGGGGACCGATGCCCGCCAGCGCGCGCGGCTGCGCTGGGCTCGAACGCTGCTGGGGGATCGCCTCGTGCTGGCCCGCACCAGCGATCCTGCTCGGATCCTGCCGGCCGTGGACGTGCTGCTCCACCCCACGCGCTACGACGCCTCGGCCAACGTGGTGCTCGAGGCACTGGCCTGCGGTGTTCCGCCGGTGACGACGATTCGGGACGGTGCCGCCGAGATCGTGGACGACCGCGCGCTCGTGGTCGGCGACCCGGACGACGTGCAAGGATTCGCTCGCGCGGTCCGTTACGCCTGGCAGACCGCCTCCCCCAGTTCCCGATGGCGCGCCATCGCGGCACAATGGCCCACTTCTCGCATGGTCGATCGATTCGAGACGACGCTCAAGGAGCTTGCCCATGGCTGACAGACCGTTCCGTCCTGAACCCGACGAGCCCCCACGCGTACGGATGCTGGGCTGCCTGAAGGGGTTCGCCGGCTTTGGGGTGGTGGGGTCGGTGGGTCTGGCCGTGGTGGCGATCCTGGCCGTGGTCATCACGGTGGTGGCCTACCAGGTCTACGTGGTGGCCAATCCCGGGCCTCACCTGTCCCGCGAGCACGTCCGCTCGATCATCGCCCAAGAGTCTCCGGTCTACTACGCCGATGGTGACTCCCACGTGGGCGTGTTCTTCGAAGAGGAACATCGCCAGTTCGTGCCCTTCGAGGATCTGCCGTCGGCCTACGTGATGGCCATCGTCGCCGCCGAGGATGGTCGGTTCTGGCGTCACTGGGGTGTGGACCCCAAGGGCATCGCCCGCGCCATGCGCGACAACATCAGCTCCGGGAGCGTGGTGGCCGGAGGCTCCACCCTCACGCAGCAGACCGCCAAGAACCTGTACTATCGCCCCGATCGCTCGCTGCGTGCCAAGCTGGTGGAGCTGCTCAACGCGCTGCGCCTGGAGCGGCACTACGACAAGGCCGAGATCCTGGAGTTCTACGTCAACCAGTTCCACGTCTCCGGGAACGGGCGCGGGCTGGGCATCGCGGCTCGGCACTTCTTCGACAAGGAGGTCGAGGATCTGTCCGTGGCGGAGTGCGCCTTCTTGGCGGGTCTCGTGAAGGCGCCGTCGTACTACGATCCCTTCCTCGGGGATGCGGCTCGCAGCGAGCGCGCCATCACGCGAGCTCACGAGCGCACGCGCTACGTGCTGGAGCGCATCGTGGCGGAGCGGCCGGAGAACCTGGCACGGCCTGCCGTCGACTCCTCCGATGCATCGGCGGCGCAGACCCGCTTGCAGGCGGCCGCCACGCTGCAGCAGGAGGCGACGGCCTTGCTGGAGGACGGCTTCAAGCTGCCCTTCAAGCGTGGCTCCTTCCGGTTCGAGAGCTCCGCTGTGCTCGACGAGGTGGCTCGCCGCCTCGACGAGCCTCCGTTCGACGAGATCCTCGGCTCGGCGGGCATCGAGAGCGCCGAGACGGCGGGGCTGCGGGTCATCACGACCCTCGATCCGCACGCGCAGCGCGAGGCCACCTACGCGCTGTGGCACCACCTCACCGAGGTGGGAACCTGGATGGAGGCCCTGGGACCCGCCGAGTTCGTGCTCGAGGGGCATCGCGGGCCGCGCTTCGACCCGGACTACCCACCTCGGCGCCACGAGTACCGGATCGCCAAGGTGGCGATGCACGAGGGTGGTGCGGGCAAGCGCACCATGCGCCTCGATCTGGGTGGCCATCTGTGCATCGTGGACCGCGAGGCCGTGGTGCGCGTGGCGGTGGCGAGCTGGCGCGGCAAGAAGGAGGATCCGCGCGCCAAGGTCCCCACCAAGGAGGTGGACGCCTTCATCAACGCCATCCCCGACGAGTCCATCGTGCTGGCGTCGGTCCGCGAGGTGGTGGACGAGATCGCGTACTGCGACCTCGAGGTGCGTCCCGAGCTGCAGGGGGCGGTGAGCGTGGTTCAGGATGGTCAGGTGCGCGCCTTGGTGGGCGGCAACGACAACCGGAACTTCAACCGGACCACCGCGCTACGCCAGTTCGGCTCGACCTGGAAGCCGCTCGTCTATCACGCGGCCATGAAGCTCGGCTGGCAGCCCACCGACGTGATCGACAACCAGCGCAACGTCTTTCCGTTCTCCACCACCTTCTACTACCCACGTCCTGATCACACCCCTGCACCCGAGGTCTCGCTGGCCTGGGCGGGTGTGAACTCGGAGAACCTGGCCTCGATCTGGTTGCTCTACCACCTCCTCGACAGCCTCAACACCGATCAGATCCACGACCTGGCGGTGGCCTTCGACATGGCTCGACGAGAGGGGGAGGAGCTCAAGCCCTACCGCCTGCGGGTGCAGGAGATGGGTGTGCTGCCCACCCCCAAGCGGGTGGAGGAGGGACTGTACCTGCAGGCCCGCCACGAGGTGCTGGCCAGCATCGCCTCGTCGGATCATCCGGAAGACAAGGTGGCACTGCAGTCGTTGCTCTACGGCTGGAACTTCGGGCCGGAGCGCAGCCGCGTGTCGCGCGAGGGACCGTCGACGCGTGCCTGGAAGCAGCGGGCGTTGGGCAACGACTGGCGCACGCTGCGAGGGACCATCGAGGGCTGTCGCTTCCAGTACGGCGCGCTGGCGGAGGCGCTGAACAAGCGGCTGGTCCCCAACGCCGATGCGGTCTCCGATCTGACGGTGCTGCTCGACGAGGACCAGATCCTCGTCAACTGCAAGGGAGTGCCCGAGGGCTACGTGAAGCCCGATCGGGACTTCTTGGACAGCTTGCCCACGGGCGACGAGGTGGAGCCCACGGAAGACGGCGAGGACGGGGTTCCGGCCGACGTGCAGGATGGCGAAGGTGCAGAGGGCTCGGATGGAAGCGAGCGCGAGCGGAAGGGGCTGCTCGAGGGGCTCTTCGGCGGCGGTGACGACGAGGAGGAGGCGGTCGACGACGAGGAGATGACCCGTCGGGAGCGCCGCCGAGCAGCGCGACGCGGCCCTCAGCTGGTGGAAGTGGAGCATCTGCGCATCGACGACCGGTTGGCGCTGGGCACGCTGGAGGCCGTGAAGGCGGCCCTGGAGCGTCGCAAGGCGGCCTGGGATCTGATGGACGACAAGCCGGATCTGTACGATCCGGAGGTCCTGTACTGGCACCAGGACTTCCGCGTGCTGCTCTCCATGCGCTACGTCAGCTCCCTGGCGGAGCAGTACGGGGTGCAGACCGAGGTGCGCCAGGTGCTCTCCATGCCCCTGGGTGCCTCCGAGATCACGCTGGAGGAGGCTGCGATCCTGTACACCGGGTTGGTGTCGGGTACGGCGTGGGAGTTCCCAGGGCGCTCTCGTGGCGACGAGGTGGCCAAGGTGCCCAACGCCACCCTTCTGATCCAGGAGATCCGCGACGTGGACGGCAACGTGCTGTACCGCGCCGTGCCGACGCCCACCCAGGTGGCGGAGCGGCCCATCGGGGAGATGACCACCGACATCCTCCGCAACGTGGTGCTCCACGGAACGGGTCGGCGGGCCAAGGAGACCCTCACCTCCGGGGGGAGCCCCCTACCGGTGGGAGGGAAGACGGGCACCACCAACGACTTCAAGAACGCCGCGTTCCTGGGCTACGCACCGGTGGCGCAGCCGGGTGGGTACGCCGTCGCCGGCGGCTACGTCGTCGGGGCCTACGTGGGCTACGACGACAACCGCTCGATGTCCAAGGGGCGGATCCGGCTCGCTGGCTCGTCGGGTGCGCTGCCGGCCTGGATGGGCACGGTGCAGGGACTGGCCGACAGCGGCTTGCTCGGCGAGCCCCCGACCAACGTGGAGCTGGAGCCCAACGAGGCCTGGCCCTTGAACACGGGCAGTGGCCTGGCACGCACGTTCGTGGATCCCAAGACCGGGCTCGTCGTGCCGCTGGCCGAGGAGACGGAGGCGATGACGTTGGTGGTGCAGTCGCTGGTGGAGCAAGAGCCCGACCTCGAGGTGCCCGACCTCGAGCGGCCCCCTCGGATCTCCCCGGGCACGGAGGAGGCGGCTCGCGACGAGCGCCGCCGTCGTAGACAGGAAGAGAAGGCCGCCAGACAGGCCGCCGACGACGCTCCGTAGCGCTGCCCCCGACGAAGAAGGCCCGCCCCCAGTTGCTGGGAGCGGGCCTTCGTGCGTTGCTGAACGCCGCCCTAGCAACACTCGGGAAAGCTCTTCGAGCTGTTCCCGGCGTTGCCCTACCGATCAACGCTGCGCGGCACGGGGTCGAAGCCCTTCGCTACATTCCTCCGCTCCGCTCCTCCATTTCGCTCGGGCTTCGATGGGCCCCTCT
>JAHQVJ010000166.1 GCA_019634415.1 Myxococcales bacterium | reverse complement strand
GGCTTTCGATGCGCGCCTCAAGCAGTGGCGAGCGGTCAAGGTGCTCGCCGCGAACTTCATCGACGACGAGCACGTGCGCGCCCGCTTCGAGCACGAGGCCGAGGCGATGGCCCGCCTGTCGCACCGCAACCTGCTGCGGGTCGTGGACATCGACATCGACGGGGGCACCCCGTTCATCGTGATGGAGCTGGCCCGCGGCGGCGCCATCACGGACTGGCTGAAGCGGCATGGCGTGATGCCCGCGCGGCAGGCGATTCAGGTGGTGATGCAGGCCTGTGATGGGCTCGCCCATGCCCACGGCTTGGGTGTGGTGCACCGCGACGTGAAGCCCCACAACCTGCTCATCTCCGATGACGGTCGCATCTTGCTCACGGACTTCGGCATCGCTCAGCTGGCCGAGAGCATCTCCATGACCCAGACGGGCTCGGTCATGGGCACCTTCGCCTACATGGCTCCCGAGCAGCGCAACGACGCCAAGTCGGTGGACGGTCGGGCCGACGTGTACGCCCTGGGCGCCACGTTGTTCACCATCCTCACCCTGCGCACCTCTGCCGAGCTGTTCTTCGCCGAGGCGCGCGACGAGATCCTCGAGCCCGTGGACGAGCCGCTGCGCGACGTGATCCTCGAGGCATGTCGGTACGATCGCGACGAGCGCATCGGCAGCGTGTTGGCCCTCAAGGCGAAGCTGGCCGAGGTGATGGAGCGGCTGCCCGACGTGCCCTGTCCGCCGCTGACCGACGCCATCCTGCCCCTGCCGGAGCGGCCGCCGCTGCTCCTCGACGAGGGGAGTGGCGTGGAGGATCTGCAGAAGTCGTTGGCCACCCGTGACGCCGACGCCCCCACCTACGTTCCTCGGGGTCGCTTGGATCAGCTCCTCGAGGAGCAGTCCACCACGCTGTACAGCGACACGGGCATCGAGGAGGCCGGTGGTGCGGCCTGGGTGATGCAGACGCCGGATCTCACGCGGTCGCCGGCCCGTCGCGGCATCGAGGATCTGTCCGAGGAGGACGTGCCCTCCTACGTGGACGTGTCGACGATGGATCGGCAGCCCCGTCCCCCCAGCCCTCAGGTGATCGGCGCCCCTGCGCCGCTTCCGCAGCGGCAGCCCGCACGCTCCATCGCACCGCCTCCTCGCCGACCAGTGCAGCCGGCGATGCTTCAGACGGAGCCGGAAGCCACGGCGGACGAGGGCGTGCTGTCGGGCCTCGGGAGCACCGCCAACGTGGCGGCCGTGGCGGCCGCCATGGTGGTGTTCGTGGTCGGCTTGGTGCTGGGCTACGGCATCGTGGACAAGACGGTGGCGAGCATGTCGGAGGTGCGCGCTGGGGCCTACCTGGTGCGCACGTCCAAGGAGCAGCACTCGCTCATCGAGGAGCTGGTGGCAGTGGGCGCGGATCGCGAGGTGCTGGAGGCGCGGTGGTTCGCCTTCTCCGACGCACCGCCGGTGGATCAGGCGCGCCTGGCGTCGGAGTTCGTGGACGCGGTGGTCATGCAGGGGCAGGGAGCCGAGCTTCGCGGGATGGCGGAGACCCAGGCGCAGCTGCTGGTGACGGCCCGCGACGAGTGGGTGGCGGCGGACGTGGCGCTGCAGTCGGCGCGCAGCAGCTGGGTGGCGCGGCTCACGGGTGATCTGGGCGTGCAGACGCGGCGGTAGCGTTCCGGAAGGCCCTCGCCTTCGGCTGCGGGCCTTCCGGACGTGAGCGCCATGGGCTCCCCGACGGTACACCTGCCGAACGGTGCCAGTGTCGAGCCAGACGCGCTGCTAAGCCGCCTGGGAGCAGACGCGGTCACGCACGTGGTGGGAAAGGGGAAGGGGTCTCGGCTCCACGGCGCGCCAGAGCTTGTCGTCGAGGTGGCGATCTCCACACTCGACGAGGACGTGGACGACGCAATCGAGAAGCGTGCGGACTACCGCGAGGCTGGGGTGCGGGAGTACCTGGTGGTCGCACCCACGCTGGACCAGGTGCACTGGTGGCGTTTGGAGGATGGGGGCTGGACTCCGCTCGAGGTCGATCCTCACGGCGTCGCGGAGTCGCAGGAGTTCCCGGCCCTGCGACTGGACATGCAGGCGCTGCTCGGCCTCGACGCTGGCCGAGTCCTGACAGCGCTGCTCGCCGAACCGAGCTGAGCCGGGGTCTTGCTCTGAGTCAGTACCCATCGGGATGGACCACTCACACATAGAGCGGCTGCTCCAGGCGCCTGGCCGGTCGACATTCACCTTGACAGATTCACTGGCCTGACAGGTGACGGACGTCCGTCACTTGCGTCGTCGTTTGGTTCGACACCTCGTTGGACCTGCATTGGGGCAGGCTTCGTGTGGCCGTGGCCCCTGGCCAAGTGACGAACGTCAAGACGCGTGCCAATGGAAGAAGGCGCGTTCTTGGCTGGGCCACCGTTTGCAGCTGGCAGGACCCAAGGGGCCCACCTCGACTTCGGGCTGTGGGACGCCCTCACCAGTTTCGTTCTTGGAGGAGAGGCCCATGCATCGACCCCCTGCCAGAAATTCTCTGGCCTCACTGCTCGTCTTGGGCTCGGCCTGCGTGCAGCTGTTGCTCGTGTCTTCCGTTGCCCAGGCCAGCGACACGGCGACGCTGGCGCCTAGCCAGCTGTCGCTGTCGGGCGACGGCGTGACGCCCTCTGCCGTGGACCTGTTGGAGCGCTCCAGCCGGCACCTGAAGTCGGCATCGTACGGAGTGGGGGCGACCGACCAGGGCGATGCCACGTTCGGGTTCGACATCCCGCTCCCGCCCGCGCTGTTGCAGCCCTCCTTGAGCTTGCAGTATTCGTCGGGCGGCGGGGTGACCGAGGTCGGTCGTGGCTGGAGCCTGTCCGCCGGGGTGGAGGTCCTCGAGCCCGTGGGGCACAGGCGCCAGGGCTACGACGAAGGCACCTACCTGGTGCGGGGTGGGGGATTGTTCGGAGATCTCCTTCCCCTGAGCCTCGCAGCACCCCTCGGAAGCCGGCCCGATCCAGATCCGAACGCCGTCATCTGGCAGTCCACGCAGCCCGGCTTCGTCGAGTCCGAGTACGTGGCCGGGGAGTGGGTGCTGGAGTCGGGCGGCGTTCGGTACACGCTGTCGGAGCAGTCCGCCCACCGCTGGGTGCTCACGCGGATGGAGGACAGCTCGGGCAACTACGTGGTCTACGACTGGGTGGGCACGCGGCTCGAGGAGATCGAGTACGGCGGGAACGTGAACAGCGGACACCTTCGTCCGCATCGCCCCCGAGGTGATCGACGCCGAAATCGAGTACGCCGACGGGCCCACGGACACACTCACGGGCACTCCAAACCACCCGTTCTGGGTGGGCGCAGTGCGTGGCTACGTGCCGCTCGGGGACTTGCAGGTCGGGACCGAGCTGCACGTCCAGGGTGGTGGCGAGGCAATCCTGGTCAGCAAGACCTGGCGGCAGGGCGACTTCGAGGTCTTTGACTTCGAGGTTGAGGGGCTGCACAACTTCCACGTCCGGGGCAAGGGGTCGGATGCGGCTGGTGTCCTGGTCCACAACTCCACTCCGGCACGGGTCAGTGCCCAGCAACGCGCTGATGAGCTTCACGGTGTCCTTGACCCGCGCGCGCAGAGTTCCAGGACCACAGGCGTCACGGAGACAGAGGAAGGCTACCGCCTCGTCTCATCAAGTGAGCGGAGACTGGCCCCAGCACAGCGAGACGCTCTGAAGCCTGGTGAGCTCGAAGCCATTGGCGATGGTCACGCCGAGGTCACCGGCTGGGAGGACGGGATTCGGCAGGGACTGACGCCCACTGGCACCGCGACGAGCCGACCCCACTGTCCGAACTGCGGAGCCCACATGGATGCAACGGACGTGCAGCCGCTGAGTCCCATGAGGGAGTGATATCCGTGGGCGGTCGAGGAGTACTCATGCCAATCAGCTACGATGAGAGCGCGATCAGGGGCCGGCTTGGGCGCCTGTCGGGGATCAAGCGGGCCACGTTTGCCTTGGCTTTGGCGGATCGCTGGTTGCCCGCGCTCGAGGTCTTCGCCAGCTCAGGTGAAGCCCGGGGGCTTAGGCCCAAGGTGGTGTCGCAGCTCTTGTGCGATGGGTGGGACGTTGCTTTGGGGCGACGTGCGGGCCCTATCGATGTCGCATCGGCCGAAGCAGAGCTTGCGCGGATGAACGAAGCGACAGGTCGTCTTGCTGAGGAAGGTCGTAGCGCACTGTTTTGCGCTCTGTATGCGCTAGACGCGGTGAACGACCCCGACCAGGTGGATCACCCGACGTACGCGGCTCGCCATGTCTATCAGGCCGTAGATGCCCAGCTTGGGTACATCCTTGGCAAGGGAATCGAAGAAACTGTGCGTTCGCCTTCGGAAAGGCAGGAAGCCACCCGGCAGCTGGACGAGTCGATCAAGGTCCATGAGCGTATGCAGGCGGAGCTGGGTGTGATCGAGGATGCCCTGGTGTCTCTGGAAGCTGCCAACGATGACGCGGCCTCAATTGAGCAACTTCGGGCAACATGGGGGGGCTCTTGGAGTCCAATCTGACCGCGGCACCTCCCCACCGCCTCCACTAGGTCGTAGCTCGCTGCTCCAGCAGGCCGCCGCCTCCACGGATGGGAGTGAGGAGCCCTGGGTCGAGGTGGAGGGTGCGCCGGTCGAGCAGAGCGGCGCGTGGGCTCCGAGTGGGGTTTGTGACCGCGTGAAGTGGGCGATGCCTGCGCTGGTGGCGCTGGCGGCGTGTGGCGTTGAACCCGCGCTACCTAACGACGATGAGGTCGTGCAGGTCTACGACACTCGGACTGGGCACTGGTTCGAGACTGTCGGCGCCCAACTCGAGGTCGGTGACACCTGGTTGGATGAGGGAAGGCTCCATCGCTGGACTGACGATGGGGTCGAGGACCGCGGGGAAGCTGCGGTCGAGAACCTGGCCGAGGCCGATGCCACGTGGACAGCAGAGGCGGCGATCCGGGTGCCCGGCACGGATGAGTGGATGCTGGTGCTCGGTGAGAACGACGAAGCCGGACACTGGAAGCTGGGAGAGGTGGAGGCGGGGAAGCGGCTCGCGTTCCAGGGCCGCGTGTTCGAGTCCGCTGACGCGGATGGCGATGGGCTCATCGAAGTGCGGCCGACTCGCGACGTGCTCGGCCGCGTCTATCAGACCCATGTGCGCGAGTCCGAACTGGTCGTCGACCTCGTGGTCACCGGGCCCGACGGCTCTGAGACCATCACGGGCACGCCAGAGCACCCGTTCTGGATCCCGGAGGTCGGTGACTACATGGCCATGGGCGACCTCGACGTCGGGACTGTTCTTCGGACGGTCGGTGGCGGTGAGGCGCGCGTTGTGTCCATGGACTGGCACGAAGGCCACTTCGAGGTCTTCAACTTCGAGGTCGAGGATGCACACAACTACTACGTTCGTGCGCCTGGTAGCGATGGTGCCGGTGTCCTGGTTCACAATGGGTGTGGGCCGAAGGCACCCGCAAGGGAGATTGAACTCACTCCTGGGAAGGGCCACCAGGCTGGGGGCGAGCTGTCCATGGACGATGCTGTCGAATGCGTGCGCTGCGGGGGCGACGTCATCGCCAAAGACAAAAGTACGGCTCGTGAAATCGCAGGCCGCGCTGGAAAGGGGCCGCCAGTCCGCGATCCGGCACATAAACCTGGCGAGAAGCCGCACTACCACCCAACTTCTGATGGCGTTAATCGCACTGGCGGGCATGTCCTGTACGACGACTAGCCGAGGTGAGCTGTGGGATTTCAAGAGAAGATCGAGCGACTCTTGCACTCATCAGGGGTCGAGTTTGAGCCACTTGCGCAGCGGGCGACCTGGGAACTGCTTAGTCGTTGGAGGTCGACGTTCGCATCGGAGGTGCAGGCCGAGACTGGACAGGGGACTCACCTGGGCTATGAGTGGCACGCATTCTCGTACGGATTCTCCGCTGCGGAGGAGGGACCAGATGGAGTGGCGACAGTCGCTGCCGCGCTACCTGGTCCCTTCTTTCTGTTGTCAGGCTGGACTGGTGTCGATTTCGGTTTCATGTGCAACGGTGCGTTGCCTGACCTTCATTCGATTCGCATGGACTTCATCCTGGTAGGCGACAACTTCGATTGGACCTTGGTCTTCACCCATGAGCTTGGGTTTGGGCCGTACCATGCGACGGCCTGAACTGGCTGGCACCCTCCCCACCACCTCCACCAGTTTCCGCCGTTGCTGGTGGCAGCCGCCGTCTTCGTGGCGAAGGAGGTGGCGACGGAGCTGGCCGTGCAAGCGGCCGCTCCCGGAGCGGACACTATGCTCCCGGGAGCGGGCATGGCGGTCGAGGGCATAGCGATGATAGGCTCACCGACGCAGATGCTGAAGGGTGGAGCGAAGCTGGCGGGCCGGGCCGGGCTGAAGCGAGCTGCTGGGGAGGTCGCGAGCTCGGTGGGAAGCGAGACCGCGGAGGCTACGGTCAAAGCTGCAGGGCGGACGGGTTGTTTCGTGGAGTCGGTGGAGGTCGTGACGGTGGGCTCTGTGCGGCCAATCAGCGAGATCTCGGTCAGCGATGTAGTGGTGGCCGCCGCCTCCACGGATGGGGATGAGGAGCCCTGGGTCGAAGTGGAGGATGCGCCGGTCGAGGAGGGCGGCGCGTGGGCTCCGCGTGGGGTCTGCGACCAGGTGCTGGCGGGGACGCCGAAGTGGGTGATGCCTGCCATGGTGGCGCTGGCGGCGTGCGGCGTTGAGCCGGAGCTTCCGGCTGACCACGAGGTCGTGTAGGTCTACGACGAGCGGACCGCCGAGTGGGCCGGGGCGGTCGATGCCGAACTCGAGGTCGGGGACACCTGGCTCGATGGGGGGCGGGTCCATCGCTGGCCCGACGACGGGGTCGAGGACCGCGGGGAGGCTGCGGTCGGGGACCTGGCCGAAGCTGACGCGACGTGGACGGCTGAGGCAGCGACCCGGGTGCCCGGCACCGACGAGTGGGTGCTGGTGCTCGGTGAGGCCGACGACGCTGGCCACTGGAAGCTCGGAGCGGTGGAGGCCGGGGAGCGGTTCGCGTTCCAGGGCCGCGTGTTCGAGACGGCTGACGCAGATGGCGATGGACTCATCGAGGTCCGGCCGACAGGTGACGTGCTCGGGCGGGTGGTGCACACGTTCGTTTGCATTGCTCCTGAGGTCATCGACGCCGAGATTGAGTACGCCGACGGGTCCAGCGACACGCTCACGGGCACACCGAACCACCCGTTCTGGGTGGATGCGGTGCGGAGCTACGTGCCGCTGGGCGAGATGGAGGTCGGGACCGTCCTGCACGTGCAGGGTGGTGGCGAGGCCATCCTGGTCAGCAAGACGTGGCGGCAGGATGACTTCGAGGCCTTCGACGTCGAGGTCGATGGGTTGCACAACTTCTACGTGCGTGGGTCGGGGTCGGATGCGGCCGGTGTGCTCGTACACAACTCGACGGCCAAGGAGACCGTCGCCCTTGATACCAACGCGATTATCGCAGCAGTCGAGGGCGGACAGGACGTGCTCAATGGCCGCAACGCCGCTACTCCGATCACTGCTGTGAAGGAGTTCTTTGTTGGCGGTGGGGACAAGCAGGCTCTCCGCAGCTATCTCCAAGACAATGGTGGATCAGTCATCGCAGGAAGCCAGCAAACAGCTAGGGGTCTTCAGCAGCGAGCGGCCGATGCTGGAGGTAGGGTCATTCGAGGCGCAGACGCCCAAGTGGCGGCGGGAGCCGTAGACCACGGGATGACCCTGATTACCAACGACAGGAAGCTGCGGAAGAACATGAACGCCATTGGCGAGAGTGCGGAGGGGTTCTGATGGGTGCGTTCAACACCGTTTCGGCACGCCTTCGATGTCCCCAATGCGGGACATCTTCGGACGTGACAGTTCAGTTCCGATACGGGCGAACCTGGCAACTCGCCTACTCGGTGGGCGACAATCTGGAATGGGGTGGCAATGATGTCGGCGATAGGGCGACACCGAGAGTCGTCGTCGAGGGCGTCGTTGAACAGGCTTGCCCTTCATGTGCCTTCGACGACTGGGACGCCTATGTGTTTGTTGAAGCTGGAGAAATCAAAGGAGTCAAGACGGCAATGGGCGAGCACATCTTCGGCGATCTGCCGTTCAAGCCTCTGTCTTGACCTCGTTGCCTCGGTCATTGCCTTATCCGGCCTGGGACAGGGAGTCCCATTTTGCCGAGTCCTGCTCCAGATGCTCACCTCCGGCTGGAGGGCGGTGGCACCGTCCAGAGCCAGACCTACGACGAGGACGGTCGGGAGCTGAGCAAGGTGTGGCCTTCGGGCACGGTGGTGGACTCCGCGTACCACCTCGACGGCCAGATCTTGGGCCAGCACATCTCGCATGCAGCCTCCCCCGTGACCCTGGACGTGCACCACACCTACGACGGCTTCGGCCTGCCCTCCGGCTACCTGCTCGACTACACCGATCCGGTGAACCACATCGAGAGCCCCTGGGGCCTGATCGTCGACCGGGTGGTCTCGGGTGAGGTCAAGGGCCTGCTGTGGGAGAGTCCGGCGCCAATTGCCGACCACAACGCCGTGTTCTACACCTACGACGACAACGGGGATCTGGCCTGCAAGTCGCCCACGGCGGGTGGCGACAACCTGATCTGCTACGACTACGACGCGTGGCATCGGATCGTGAAGGTGCACGATCCGCGCACACCTCCCGCCCTGTTCGAGCAGTACGCCTACGACGATGCGTCGAACGTGACGTCGTTCACGCAGGACCGGCCCGGGTTGCCGCCCTTGGAGTGGGACTACGGG
>JAHQVJ010000165.1 GCA_019634415.1 Myxococcales bacterium | reverse complement strand
TCTTGGTACGCGCTCCCACAGCCCAACCCCAACGTCGCCAACCACGCCCACATGCCGACCCCCAGCTACCGCCTAGCGGGGCAACGCCGCATCCGGCAGAGGAAATCTGGAGGGGGTAGACGCACGTCACTACCGAACTCACCAGGTTCGAGAACGAAAATCTCACAATCAGACCGGCTGCTCGCTGCACTCGCTCTCCCGCACACGACGCGTCTTAGCGGCACGACTAAGTGCGATTAAGACCGCCCTTTCCAGCAGAGCGCCTAAGGATCAGCATCGCTGCAGGAGAGACGCATGATCCACCCCGCCCACACCGCCGCCCTCGTGCTCGCCGGTGGCTCTCTCCAGTTCAGGGTGACGTTGTCGTTGAGGGCACCCCAGGAGGGCAAGGACGGCCAGGTCGTCGAGGTCTACGGAGTCGTGCAGACCCAGGCGATGGGCAACGTGTCCGACCCCGACTCGGCCGGAGACCAGCAGACCTTGTTCGTGCGGTCGGGCTGCGGCGATCACGTCGTCCTCGAGGGGAACGAGGAGACGCGCATCGGCAGTGCGCTGCTGCAGTTCTCTTCCTTCGACGAGGCGACCTCGGGCATCGAGCTGTTCAGCAGCCTCTCGGAGCGCGATCCGGAGAGGACCCACGAGCGCTGGATGGGAACGGAGATCCGACGTCCCGCCCTTCGCGAGCGAGCCGTTCGCACCGACGGCACCATGTTCGTCAGGCCGCTCGTGGGGCGCCACATCGTGACGCACACCTCCTGCAGTGCCCGTGTGGAGGTCATCTACGACATCGCACTGGTCCAGTAGGCGGCAGGCCCGCCGCCTCCGAAGCGCCCGCTACCCAGCCAACACGGCGAGCACTAGAGGGCGAACAAGCCACTCCGGCGAACGCCGGACTCGAGGCCAGCGCTACGCCACCCGGATCACCGGCTTCGTGAACCGCTCCATCACCCCCTCGAAGGCCACGGGCTCGAAGCCCTGCAGGTCCACGATCGCCTGGTCGCCCCCGTTGAGGATCACCTCCCAGATCGCCTGCTGGATACCGTTGCTCGTGTTCTCCAGCAGCCCTCGCGTCATCTCCCAGGTCTGGAAGATCCGCCGACCCACCACGCCGTGCAGCTGCAAGCCGTTCATGATCACGCGGTGGAAGTCCGTGATCACCGCATCGCCGTTCTTCAGCCCGAACAACACCACGTGCCCCCCACGCCGGGTGATCTGGATGGCGGAGTTCAGCGAGCTGTTGAACCCCGACATCTCCATCGCCACGTCCACGCCCACCCCGTCCGTCACCGCCTCGATGGCCCCCCGCAGCTCGGGGTCGGGTGCGTGCGGCCGCTGCCGGTCCGGCATCGCCGGCGCGAACACGTGGTCCGCCCCCAGCTGCAGCGCCTGCGCCCGCCGCCCCGCGTCGGGCTCGATGCCGATCACCTGGCGCGCCCCCATGCCCTTCGCCACCAGCACCGCGAACAGGCCGATGGTGCCCGTGCCCAGGATCGCCACGCTCTGCCCCCGCAGATCCGTGACCTGACAGGCGTGCACCGCATTGCCGAAGGGCTCCTGGACCGCCGCGATCTCCGGCCGGATCCGAGACGTGTCGGTGCGCCACAGTGCCTTCGCCGGCAGCTTCACGTACTCCGCGAAGCAGCCGTCCATCGACACCCCGATGATCTTCTCGTTGGCACAGACGTGCTGCTCGCCCCGCCGACACTGGTAGCAGGCGCCACACACGATGTGGGACTCCGTGCTCACCACGTCGCCTGGCGCATAGCCGTACTTGGTGGCTGCCTTGTCGCCCACCTCCACGATCTCGCCCAGCATCTCGTGCCCGAAGACACGCTTGGTGCCGCCCTCCCCCTTCAGCGACCCCAGCACCATGTCGCCCATCGCCTTGCGCCACCAGATCCCGCGGTCGGTGCCGCAGAACCCCGCGAAGCGCACCTTCACGATCACGCAGGAGCGGTCCTGGCCCGACGACAACGTGGGCCGGGGCACATGTTCGAGCACCATTCCCGTGGAAGCGTCCCAGTCGGTGTGGGCAGCGTCGAAGGTCAATGCGAGCATGTCGGCCACGGGGGCTCCTCCGTCGGGGCCCGCCTCCTAACCTGTGGACGTCGTGATGAACGTGGAACCGCTGATGGCGAGGGTTCGACAGGACCCTTCCGATGCCAATGCCTGGGCCGTGCTGGGCGACGCCCTGCACGACACCGGACAGCACCCCGGCCGAGCAGCGGCCATCACCGCCGAGCTGCAAGGAGCTCTGCCAGCGCCCGTCCCCGGCGAGGTCCCCGACCCCGACCGCGCGCTCGTCACCTGGCGCATGGGCCACTGGCGACACGTCCTGCTGCCCAAGGAGGACTACGACGAGCCACTTCAGCAGCTGTTCGCCGACCCCTCCGCCGCCTTCGTGGAGCACCTTCAGCTCGGCGCGAGCCGCCTCACGGCCGTGAGCCCCGGTGACGTGCCCGCCACCCTGCGGCACCTGCGTGTGGGGACCGACGCACCGTCGACCCCCATGCCCCAGGAACGCTTCGCCCCCTTCCTGGACCAGCTGCACAGCCTGACAGCGACGGGCCTGTTGGACTGGCCGCTGCGCGCCCCGCAGCTACGTCGGCTCGAGCTGTCCTCGGTCCCGTCGACCCAGACCGAGCTCCCCGTCTTGGAGCACCTGATCGTGCCCGCCGACGCGGTGCCGCGGCTGCTCGAGTGGTCGCCCACCCAGAGCCCCGCCCTTCGTCGACTCCGCCTCGAGGGGCGCGTCGACGGCCCCGCCCTCGACACGTTCCTCCGCTCGCCCGTGGGGCAGGGCCTGGAGCAGCTCGAGCTCGGGCCTGACGTGGCCAACGTCGTATGGGCCAGAGAGCACCTCGCCGAGCACCGACACCTCGACCTGCTGGTGCTCGACGCGCAAGGGGGCCAGCCACCCACGGGGCCGAGGGCCCGAACACGAGCATTCCTCGCGTCCACCCACTCCTGCCCCATTCTGCGCCTCGCGCCTCCCGCCACGCCGCTACTCACGGTTCGGACCTTCGAGCTGGCCTGCGAGCAGCTCGGGATCTGGGCGTCGCTGGACGACCACCAGGAGTGGCTGTCGGTCCCTCCCGAGATCGTCCACCGAATCGCCCATCGCATGGCCGCCCTCAGCGGGTTCTCGGCACAGGTGATCCGCGCCACGGAGTTCGTGGACTTCGACGACCACTACGAGGACGTGGCCAACGCCATCACGATCAGCGCAGGCGGCTACGAGCTCGACGCGCAGGGCTTCCGCCGCGCGGCACAGACCGAGGTGGCACGCCGCTCCGTGACCGAAGAGTCGGAGGAAGACGGCGACGATGTCCGTCGCTGGTCCTACGAGCTGTACACCGAGCTGTGGGCCGGGCTGTCCATCGTCGACACGGTGCACCTGTGGACGCCCCTCGCGTGGCAGCCCGATCCCTTCGAGCTACAGGGCCCGCCCACCCGAGGCCCCACCCACCTGTCCTCCGGCGATCAACACCTCGACGTCGATCCGACCCTCGCCGGCTACGTCGCCTGGAGAGCGCGTGCGTCGGAGGGGTTGGTCCAGGCGGATGCCCCCGATCTGACGCGCTGGTCCTCACGCCTGCTGCGCCGCTACCGCATCCGGCGTCCCCCCACCGAGGATCCGGACCACGACTACTGGGCCGAGTGGAAGCGCCTCACCCGGGCCGAGCGCGCGGCGCGTCCCGATCCACAGCACATCGCCAGCTTCAAGCTGCACGCACCGGGCCGCTGGCTCCTCGACCCCGACGAGGCCCAGCTGCTGTCGCAGTCGCTCACGACCTCCATCGAAGGCCATCGCTGCCCGGCCTCGCTGCTCGACGGGCTGCGCGCGCTGCGCACCTTCCTCGACCGCAGCGCCACCGAGGTGGAAGTGGTGGTGACGTCGCTGAGCACGACCTGAGACGCGTCATCCATCCCGTCAGCGCGACCACTCGTCGGCCGGGACCCGCCGACCACGAGCGTACTCGCCCGGCGTCACCCCGAGGAGCCGCCGAAAATGCCGGTTGAGCTGGCTCTGGTCGTACAAGCCCACGGCAGGGGCCACGTCGCTGGGCCGCTCTCCCGCATGGAGCAATCGGCGCGCCCGAACCAACCGGGCATGGGTGAGGAAGGTGTAGGGCGGCACGCCGAAGGCCTCGCGAAAGGCTCGAATGAGGGCGAAGCGGTCCATACCCACGTGTTCTGCGACCTCGTCGAGACGAACGCGCTCCGACAGACGATCGAGTAGATACCGACGGGCCCTGCGCACGGTGGCACGCTCGTGGCCCGACGTCGCCCGGCTCGAGGCCCCGAGCTCCGCGAGCGTGGCCGCGGCCTGGGCGAACGCCCAACGGCGCGACTCCAGGCAAGCCCCGTGCGCCAACGCGGCATGCAGTCCGAGCAGCGACTCCGAGCGAGGATCCGACACGGAGAGCACGGGGCAGGACGGCCCACCGACCTCCTCTGGGAGCCACAGGATCACCACGTCGAAGCTGGTAGGACCACTGTGGGTCAGCTCGGTGACCATCTCCCCGGGCGAGTGCAGCCGCAACACGCCAGGGCCGCCCAGGTAGTCCCGACCCCGATACCGGAACGTGACCCACCCCTTTCGGGGCACGACGACGGCATGACAGTCCTTCATCCCGCGGTACAAGCCAGGCTCCTCGCGCACCTGGCCGAGGGCCGTCTCGGGCTGATCAGCGAAGGTGCGCACGACGAAGGACCGCATGGAGCGCCCCTAGCGGCGATGGCCCTGCTCGGCTTGGGCGAAGTTGACACAATCGAGCCCAAGCGACTCCCGCCGCCGCGCCCTACCTGCCCCAGCGAGCAGGAGGCGACGATGGACGTGGGGCTGTCGAACAAGGTGGTGCTGGTGACGGGAGGATCGCGAGGCATCGGCCGCGCCACGGTCCACGCCTTCGCCGCAGAGGGGGCCCGCGTGGCGCTGACCTACCACACCCGACGCGAAGCAGCGGACGCGGTGGCGCAGGAGGTGGCTCGCGACGGCGACACGGCGATGGCGGTGCACCTCGACCTGGCGGATCCGGGCTCGATCACGGGTGCCGTCGCCACCATCGAGGATCGCTGGGCGCCGATCGACGTGCTCGTCAACAACGCGGTGTCGTGGGGCGACGTCCCGCCACAGGCGTCCCCACGCTTCGAGGACACCGATCCGAGCCGCTTTCGCGCCATGGTGCAGGCGAACCTCGACGGCACGGCGGCGGTGATCCGCGCCGTGCTGCCGGGCATGCGCACGCGCGACTGGGGCCGCATCGTGAACGTGTCGTCGAGCGTGTCGGTGGACGGCCTACCGGGATCGGGACCCTACGCCTCGGCCAAGGGCGCCCTGAACGCGCTCACGCTCACCCTCGCGCGCGAGCTGGGGCCCCAGGGCATCCTCGTCAACTGCGTGCTGCCGGGGCTCACGCTCACGCAGCGGAACCGTGACCGGATCCCCGAGTCGGTGCGCCACACGGTGGCGGCGCAGGCCGCCACGGGGAGGCTGCTCGTGCCCGACGACATCGCACCTGCCATCGTCTTCCTGGGATCGCGCTCCAACACGGCGGTCGCCGGGGAGATCGTGCGGACGAGCGGAGGCTGACGACCCTGGCTACGGCGCGCTGCGCAGCCGCTCGAGCAAGCCCGCGTCGATGTGGGCCGGGTGGCCGCGCCACCGCACGGTGCCGTCCACCAGCGCCACCGCCGCAGGCACGCCGCGCACCTGGTAGTGGCGCGCCTGCTCACCGGTGCCGTCGCGCCCCACGGGGAAGGACAGCCCGTGCTCCTGCACGAAGTCGCGCACTCCCTGGGTGGGCGTGGCCCGGGTCTGCTGGGTGATCCCCACCACCTGCCAGCCAGCTGCACCATCGTCGTCCATCAGGGCCTGGACGGCCGGCATCGCCTCGCCAGAGTGGGGGCACCACGCCTCGAAGAACACCAGCAGGGTGGGCACGCTCGGATCGAAGCCACTCGGCAGCGCCACGAACCACGGCGACAGATCGAGCGGCAGACCGGCACGGTTCAGCACCCCCAGCTCCCGACGCAGCCGATCCGCCAGCGCATCGGCCTCGGAGCCTGCATGCTCCTGGTCCAGCGAGGCGAGCAGCTCCCAGGCGCGCTCGGGCTGCAGCGCATTGGCCGCCTCCACGGCATCGGCCAGCATCGCCATGGGCGGCTCGACGTCGGGCGCCTCCGCCTCGACCACCGGCTCGGGCGGTTCGGCCGGCGGCGCCGGCTCCTCGACCGCGTCGGGCCCCTGCACCGCCACCAACCGCTCGTCCGTCACCGACAGCGACAGCTGTGTACTCGCCTTCAGCGTCGCCACCGCCTGCTCCAGGCGCTCCACGCGGGTCTGCAGGGCATCCAGATCCTGGCGTGGCACCGACGCCACCTGCGGAGAGGCCGCATACCAGTCGATTCGGTTGCCCGATCCTCGGAACACCGACACCGTCACCCCGCCGGACTGCGGCACGGCCCGCAAGATGTAGACCAAGCCCTTCACGGGACCCGCGAGCCACGCGTCGCTCTGGCGTCCGTCCCGCGCAGACAGCACCTCCGTCGCGCAGCGCTGCTCGGGCGTGTCGAGCACGCCGCACAGGGCGGCTCCGGCAGGCTCCGCCTCCCGACCCACCACGAATACCGTCCGGGGCATGTCCTGCGGGAACCCCCGGCCCGCCTCGGCGGCGAAGGTGGTCTCCCACGGCGTCGCTGCGAACGCCCCCGTCATCCACAAGGCTGCAATCATCCGTACGCCCGTACCAGCTCGGCCCCCCGGAAGTAGTGGGCCAGGATCGCCTGGTGATCATGCCCGAGATCCGCCATCACCGCGGCCCCGATCTGGCACAAGCCCACGCCGTGCCCCCATCCCGCTCCGCGCAGGTGGAAGGACAGCTCCGGGCCATCGTGGCGCGGGGTGACCACGAAGGCCGAGCTGTACAGGTGCGAGTCCGACAGCACCCTCCGGATCTCCAGCTCCTTGCCCACCTCCACTCGGCCGGCATCCCCCACGATGGCGATGCGCGTGAGCCGACCCGAGGGGCCTCGCTCCAGGCACTGGATGGTACGCACGGGGCCGGGATCCACCCCGATCTTGGTGCGCACCCACTCGCGCACCTGCGCGGCCGTCACGGTGGTCTCCCAGCGGTAGAACGCCGTGGTGTCGTGGTCCAGCGCGGGGAGCAGCCGCTCCAGCAAGGCCCGATCGGTGGTGTTGCAGTAGGCCGGCGGAGCGCCCTGGATGAAGCTGATGGCGTTGGACTCGTCGGTGAGGGGCAGCTGCCAGGGGGTGTCGGGACCATCGGCGAAGGCCTGCAGGTAGGGCACGTCCACCGGCCCCCAGGCTGCCTCGAACACCTCGGTCATGCCCCCGCAGGCCTTGGAATAGCGCGCGTCGCACACGCTCCCGTCGTGCATCAGCACCAGCCCGTGGGTGTCGGCCACCGCCTCGACGGCCTCGTGGGTGCTGGTGCGCGTGACGCCCTGGTAGCGCTGGCAGTGGTCGTCGGCGCACACGTCGAAGTGCTGGTGATCCTCACGGTCGTACCACCGCACCACCCGCGTGCCGCCGTCGATGGGGATGGCGCCGGGCGGCTTCGGTGAGGGCAGGCTGTCGGCGAGCTGAGCCAGCAACCAGCTACGCGAGATCACCGCATGGGCCCGCAGCAGGGACCCGGGCGCCGTGGCGCTCATCTCCGACGAGATCACGCTGCGCAGGTAGGTCTCCAGCGGCACCCCGTTGACCACGTCGAAGGTGTCGCCACGCGACTCCAGGCTGGCCGTGCCGCTGAAGGTCAAGTCCTGCTCGTGCTGCCAGTGGAAGTCCACGCCGACGGTCATGGCGTGAAGCACGAAGGTGGCCTCGGCCCGAGGCGACAGCAGAATGGACTCGGCCTCCACCACGAGCTGGCCGGAGGCGTCCAACAGGCGCACGCGACCATCCTGTAGCGACGCCTGCAGTCGCTGGGCCTGAACGACGGCACCGTCGATCTCGAAGTCGCCGTTCAACGTCAGCTCCGCCGCGGTTCGCCGCAGCGCGAGGCCCACTCTGAGGGTCGGCTCCACCATCTAGATTCTCCCGTCGAGCGCCCCGCGCAGAGGCGCGAGGTTGGGGGGCGGCGAGACCTCGGAGAAAATCTGGGTGAGATCTTCGGGCCGAAGTCGGTTGTAGTCCTCTCGGCGCACGGTGACGACCACGCCCGCCATGTCGATGGCCCCGGGGCTCACCAGGCGACGCTCGGGCTCGTCGGCGAAGTAGACGCGCGGACGATGGGCGTCGCGCACGAAGAGCAGCACCATGACCTCCGAGGGGCGGCAGGCCACGGCGAGCAGGTTCAGCGGCGGCTCCACGCGATCACCCGTGGCCGGCATCGCACCGATGAGCCGACGGATGGCGTCGACGACGGCATCGGGCGACCCCACGGCCCCCAGGATCCAGCGCCCGGAGCTGGTGTCGCTCCAGACCTTCACGCCAGGCGCCTCGTGCAGCGGCTCCCCGGGCAGCTCTCCGGCTCCGATGCGGCGCGCGGCATGCACCTCTTCCCCGAGCAACCCCGACGCCACGGCCTGCAGGTGCAGGTGGTCGGGCGCGGACGCTCCAGAGGCAGGTCCGTTGTAGACCGCCGTGTAGGCCCCCTCGGTGGCCACGGCGAACGCCACCAAGCCCTCGAGGGCGCCCGACACGCGCTGCGGCGTGTGCTCCCGATGGGCGAGCACGAAGTGCTGGGGCAGGATCGGAGCCGGGTTGGCGAGGATCACGAGGTGGTTCCCGAAGGGCAGCCCCTTCTCCTCGGGCGGCAGGTTGCCGGCGCACAGGAAGCACGGCCGCTCCCGGATCGACGCCGCATCCACCTTGGCGGTGCTGTTCACGGCACGCCCGGGGTTGAACTGCAGGCGCACGGAGCGCTCGCCCACCTGCACGGAGCGCTGCTCCACCTCCGACAGTCCCGCCAGGGCGGTGGCCAGCCGAGGCCAGCACGCCGCCTGCCAGTCCAAGAACCGTGGGAGCAGCTCCCCCAGCGCCACGGACTCACCAGGCGCCACCACGTCCGGCGTGATCAGGTGAGGCTCCCAGGGGGCGCTCACGAGCCCCTCTGCTGCCGAGCGGCGAGCTCCAGGGTGCGCAGCCGATCCTTGTAGGTCTGGTAGCGGGCCTTGGTGGCCGGTGGGAGATCGGCGTCGGAGTTGTCTTCCCAGCGACGGCACAGGTACAGCGAGTCGTAGATGCGACCCACCCGGTACTCCCGGCTGATCCGCAGCACCACCGCGTAGTCCTCGCCATAGCTGGCGTTGGGAAAGGGGTACCGACGGAGCAAGTCGGTGGCGAAGGCGCGCGGAGCCCCGAGGCCCCCGATGCGCAGGGCGTTGTTGGGGCCGTTGTCGTCCGTCCACTCGCGATGGTCGATGAGTCCGGGCGGCAGCTCCTGCAGCTCCATGTTCACCAGCGTGTAGCTGCCGACGGCCATGCCGCACTGCCCGTCGCGCAGGCTCGCGAACATGCGCGCCACGGTGTCCTTGCCCGAGTAGATGTCGTCGGAGTCGAGCTGCACCACGTAGCGACCGCACGAGGGATGGTTCACGGCCTGGTTCCAGCACCCGCCGATCCCCAGGTCGAGGCGATCGGGGATCACGTGGACCAGCCGTGGATCGATCTGCGCTCGCTCCCGCAGCAGCTCGGTGGTGCCGTCGGTGGAGTGGTTGTCGACCACGATGACGTTGAAGGAGGCGTCGACCTGCTGGTCGAGGGCGGACGACACGGCATCCATCACGGTGCGCGCGCGGTCGCGCACGGGAATGACGACGGACACGTCCACGGGGTGCTCCCCCTGGGGAACGTAGGCGCGGAAGGGTCCCGTCAGCTTGGCTCCCACGCGCTCCAGGTGGGCGGTGCACACCTGCTCGGCCTCCACCTGCCGCTCCCGACTGGCGGTGAGATAGTCGAACACCTGCTCGCCGGACCGACGCTGGTCACGCGGGATCAGTAGCGCCAGAGGCTCGGGCAGCCGGTGGATGGCCCGCCCCACCGACACCTTCAGCCGCACGTCGTACCAGGCCATCCACGACAGCCCCTCCACCCCCCCGTGCGACTGCAGCGCGTCGCGGATCGCCTGCACCGACCACAGCTGCAGGGGCCCGAAGGGAAAGGAATCCTGCAGGCTTCCCGTCTGGTAGTCCGACAAGGGATGACTGCTGGCCTTGCCCTCGGGGGACAGGTCCATGTAGTCGCCGAAGACCATGCCCGCGCCGGTCTCCGACAGGGCCACCGCCATGCGGCGCAGGGCGGTGGGATGCGGATCGGTGTCGCCCGTGACGCGCAGCAGCTGTGCGGTGCCCGCCGCCTGCAGCACACGCTGCACCACGGCTCCGCTGCCTGGCGCCGCCCCCTCCACCTCGGTGCAGGGAAGCCCGCCCAGCTCCGTGCGACCCGTCGCTCCTCCGGGGGGCACACACAGGATGGCGGCAGCAACCAGCCCGCTGCGGGCGAGTCGCTGCGCGGTGACGTCGGGCTGATCCTCGGCCGTCAACACCACGGTGATCGTCTTCAAGGCGCCTCCAGAGGCCTGGCGAGCAACATGCCCGGCACATCGTTGTCTTCGAGGAATTCCACCAGATCTTGATGCACCACCATCGAGCGGGACCGTCCTGCATGTCGCACGGCCAGCGGCTGGCCTGCAACAGGGGCCAGCAGCCCCACGTGGAAGGTGTCGAGGTCGTCCTTGTCGGACATGAACCCCACCAGATCCCCCATGCGAGCCCGCGCCGTCAGCGCGGGCACAGCGGCGCTGGGCACATAGCGGACGGGCCAGCGCTGCACGGGGTAGCGCGGCAAGCAAGACAGATCGCGCACCTGCCCGGTGTCGATCTCCTCGTCCAGCAAGAGCGGCTCGGCGTGACCAGCGGCGATGTTGCGCTGGATCCACCGGCTCATGTAGTGGTTGCGCGACGCCCAGCTGCAGCGCGCCCCGTGGTAGCGAAGGGCCGTGAGCTGCTCCGGAAAGTCCGCCGACGTGCGGCTTTGCGCCAGCGCCCACACGGTCTCGGCGAAGGTCACGCAGTCGAACCCGTCCACCTTCGTCACGAGCTGCTCGGGCTCGTCGGGCCCTCCCACCAGACCAAAGGCGACGTAGGGCTTTCCGAGCAGGGTCGACGACAGACGATCGAGGCGCTCGGGCAGGGTCGGGTTGCCCTCCCAGGCCACGTCGATCAAGGCCTGTACGTCCTCGTCGGACGCACGATTCGGCGACGCCTGCGACATGAGGGACCTTAGCCCGCTCTGCAAGTGCGTCGAGCCGACGTTTGCGACCACGCCTCGAATCGAACAGTACGAGGAGGGGGGGAAACACAGTGCCGTTGCAGCCGGGGCAGTCCGTCGGCCGCTACGAGCTCGTCGCCGAGCTGGGCCGCGGAGGCATGGGCGTGGTGTGGGAGGCGGTGCTCCTGGGGCCCCAGGGGTTCCGCAAGCCCGTGGCGTTGAAGGTGCTCCACCCCAAGCGCTACACCGCACGCTTCGAGCGCAACCTCATGGAAGAGGCGCGGATCGGTGCGCGCCTGCAGCATCCCCACATCGTCAGCACCCTGGAGCTCGGCTCGGCGGAGATGGAGGGGCGCTCGCTGTGGTTCGTGGCCATGGAGCTGGTGCGGGGGCTGTCCACCCGCAAGCTGCTGGAGCACGGCCCGCTGCCCGCCAAGGCCGCATTGCGAGTGGCCCTCGACACCGCAGCGGCGCTGACCGAGATCCACGCCTTGCGCGGCGACGGCCCGGCCACGGGCCACCTGGTCCACCGCGACATCAAGCCAGACAACCTGCTGGTGGATCGCTCCGGCGCGGTGAAGGTCACGGACCTGGGTCTGGCGCAGCTCTCCGGCACGGGCGGTGTGGGCTACACGCCGGGCTACGCGCCCCCCGAGCAGTGGTCTGGCAAGGAGGACCACCGCGCCGATCTGTTCGCGCTGGGCGCCACCCTGTTCGAGCTGATCTCCGGCGAGCCTGCGTTCTCGCGGCGCACGCCTCAGAGCGAGGCCGATCTACGAGGCCGACTGCCCTGGATCACCGAGTGGGCCGCCGAGACGATGCCCGGGCTGGACGCCTTGCTGGCGCGATGCCTGAGCCTCGAGCCAGGCCAGCGCTACGGCTCGGCGAGCGTGCTGCACGGCGAGCTCAATCGCCTGTGGTCGGCCCTCACGGGCCCGGGGCTGTTCGCGCTGCTCGCCCGCGTGAGGCCGGATCTCACCAACCCCAGCTCCACGCCGAGCGGCCCGCGAACCGGTGGCTCCCTGCCGTCGCTGCCGCCAGAGCGGGACCCCTTCTTCGGTCGGCAGGCGGAGATCGCCGAGGCGCAGCAAGCCCTGCAGGAGCACCCCTTCGTGACGTTGCTGGGGACCGCAGGGGTGGGCAAGACGCGCCTCGCCGTGCACCTGGCCCGCGAGCTGTCGTCCACGGGGCGGGTGTGCTTCGTGGACGCCTCGGACGCCACCACCGAGCAGCAGCTGTGCGGCGTGGTGAGCCGCGCCTTTGGCTGGGAGCCCGGCACCGACAGCGCCGTGGACTGGCTGGGGGCCGCCCTGAACGACGCCGAGCAGGTGGTGCTGATCCTCGACAACCTGGAGCAGGTGGCGACCGAGGCAGCACAGGTGCTGGCCCGCTGGAACACGCTGGCGCCGGGCGCCCGGTTCCTGCTCACCAGCCGCGTGGCACTACATCTGCGCGGGGAGCACGTGGTGCAGCTGGGGCCCATGCGGGTAGCCGACGCAGTGGAGCTGTTCCGAGAGCGCGCGACCCGGCCCCTGACCTCCGCCGACGGCGACCTGGTGTCGTTCGTGGAGCAGCTGGAGGGTCTGCCACTGGCCATCGAGCTCGCAGCGGCCCGTACGCGCCTGATGTCGGTCCCCCAGATGGAGTCGGAGCTGCATCGGCGCTTGCAGCTGCTGGCCGTTCCCCGCAGCGACCGCCCCGCCCGTCATCGCAGCCTGGTGGCCGCCCTTCACGGCACCACCGCCCTGCTCTCGCCCCCGGCCCGTCAGGCCCTCGCCCAGCTGTCGGTGTTCGAGAGCGGCTTCGAGCTGGCTGCCGCGGAGGCGGTGCTCGCCCTGGAAGACCCCGCGGTCTGGGCCATCGACGTGCTCGAGGAGCTGGTCGACAGCTGCATGCTCCGCGCCCATCCCGAGGTGGAGCGCTTCTCGATGCTGGTGGTGGTGCAGCAATACGCCGCCACCCAGCTGTCCGAGGCCGAGGGCGCCGAGGCAGAAGCGCGCCACGCTGCCCACTACGCACGCCTGGGAAGCGATGCCTCCATCGCGCGCCTCGCCGGGCCTGGCGGACACGAGCGCTATCGCCGCCAGAAGCGCGACCTCGAGAACCTGGTGGCCGCCTGCCATCGCGAGGTGGCGGCGGGCCGAGGCCCCACCGCAGCGGGGGCGGCCCGAGCAGCCTGGTCGATCTACCTCGATCGCGGACCGCTGTCGGCGGGGGCCGCGCTGCTGGAGCACGCGCTCACCACCGAGCTCCCGCCCGATCGACGTGCTGCGCTGCTGGTGGATCTGGGCAGCGCCACCCGGCGACTGGGGCGCACCGAGGCGGCCATCGCCGCGCTGACGGAGGCGAGGCAGCTCGCGGAGCAGATCGGCGACGACCGCCGCGCGATCACCGCCGTGGGAGCGCTGGCGAAGATCCAGCAGGCCAAGGGAGAGCTGGCCGACGCACTACAGCTCAACGAACACGCCACCGCCTTGTGCGGCGACGACCGACGGTCCCTGGCCTACCGCAGCCGCTTGCTGCTCGACCGAGGCCACATCCACAAGGCCATGGGCCGACCGCACGAAGCCCACGCAGCCATGCAGGAGGCGCTTCAGCTCGCGGTGCAGCTCGGCGACGACGCCCACCGGTGCATGGTGCTCGGCAGCCTCGGAGACATCTGCCTACACCTCGACCGCCTCACCGACGCACACCAGCACCTGCAGCAGGCCGTCGCCGTGGCTCGGGCCACCGACCACCGCAACGCTCTGGGGGTGGCCCTGGGAACGCTGGGCCGGCTCTGCCTGCGCATGGGCAAGCTCGACGAGGCCTACGCCATGCATCAGCAAGCGCTGGCGCTGCACGAGGAGATGGGCGACCAGGCGGGCCAGGGCATCGAGCAGGGGTCGCTGGCCCAGGTGGCGTGGGCCCGCGGTGATCAGACCGAGGCGCGCACCCGCTTCGACACCTCGATCGAGATCCTGGAGCGCACCGGTCCCACCTGGGCCCTGGAAGAGGTGCGTCGTGCAGAGAAGCTCACGCAGCAGTGAGGCTCACCCGCACCTGGCCCTCCTGCAGCTCCCGAAGCGCCAGCGCGCGTCCGGTGAACCGCTCGATCACCGCCGCATTGGTGGTGGCGTGCTCCGTCAGCGCGCCCGTGAGGTAGCTGCCCGAGCCCGCCATCACCAAGGGGATCATCAGCTGATCCGCCAGGTGCGGCCCCACCGGGACCCCCGACTCCTGCCACGCGCGGGCCTCGGCCGCCGCTTGCTCGGCCACCCGCGCCGCTGGCACCCCACGGCGACCGAAGCCGCTGAACACCTGGGTGACGTGCTCGGCCTCGCAGGTGATCAGCACCACGTTCCCCGGCCCGTCGCTGTCCACCTCCACGAGCTCCAGATCGCGCCGAGTCAGCGACAGCGCCTCCCCCACCGCCTTGAGCTCCCGATTCCCGATGACGCGCTTGAGGTTGGCCAGCACCGCAACCGCAGTCGTCCGCCCGAGCCGACCACGCTCGGCGAGCTCGAGGGGCTGTAGCTGCGGCACCGGCGTCACCTTCGCTCGGATCTCGCCGCCGCCTGCAGGAAAGAAGCCCCATCGCGGAAGCGTCAGCTCCACCTGCGCCCCCATGCGCCCCAGCAGCGGCACGAAGGTGCGCTGCAGGAAGTGCGTGGGCGGCGACGACGGGTTGTGGGTGCCGCCGGTGATCACCAGCTCCGATGGCCCACAGGCCACCAGCAGCGGCGGCAGCACCGTCTGCAGCACCAGGTTGGCGCTGCCCGCCGTGCCCACCTCGAAGCGATAGGCGCCGGGCTTCACGGGACCAGGGCGAAACGTCAGCGCCTCGCTCCGGATCGTGTCGCCCGACACCTCGGCACCACACAGGGTGGCCGCCGCGCGCACCCCCGTGAGGTGCTGGCGCAGCAGGCCCGGCTTGCGACGATTGGCGCGGATCCGGCGGATCCGGAAGGGCTGCCCCGTCCACATCGCCAGGGCCAAGCTGGAGCGCAGCACCTGCCCTCCCCCTTCGCCCTCCGCTCCGTCGATCTCGATCATGCTCACCCCTTCACGCACACGACCTGACGCAGTGTGTGCACCACGTCCACCAGGTCGCGCTGGGCGGCCATGACGGCGTCGATGTCCTTGTAGGCGGCGGGGGTCTCGTCGATCACGTCAGCGTCCTTGCGGCACTCGACCCCCTCCGTCATGCGCTCGTGATCCTCCACCGTGAAGGTGCGGCGCGCCTTGCTGCGAGACATGGCGCGCCCGGCCCCGTGGCTGCACGAGCAGAAGGACTCGGGGTTGCCCTTGCCGCGCACGATGAAGCTCTTCGCCCCCATGGAGCCAGGGATGATGCCCAGATCGCCCTTCCGAGCCCGCACCGCACCCTTGCGGGTGACCCAGACGTTGCGACCGTAGTGATGCTCGCGCTCGACGTAGTTGTGGTGGCAGTTCACGGCCATGTCGTCGCCCGAGAACTCCCCCAACACGCCGCGCAGCGCCCCGAGGGTCGCCTGCATCATCAGCGCCCGGTTGAAGCGCGCGAACTCCTGTGCCCACTGCACGGCCCCCACGTAGTCGTCGAAGTAGGCCGAGCCCTCGGGCAGGTAGGCCAGATCCGCGTCGGGCAGGTGCACGTACCAGCGCTCCATCTCCGCCTTGGCCAGCGAGATGAAGTAGCTACCGATCTTGTTGCCCACACCGCGCGATCCCGAGTGCAGCATCACCCACACGCGCTCCTCCTCGTCGAGGCACACCTCGATGAAGTGGTTTCCCGTGCCGAGGGTGCCCAGGTGGCGACGGTGGTTGCACTTCCGAAGCTTCGGGTGCTTGTCGACGATGGCGTCGAAGCCGGGCACGAGCACATCGGCCCAGACCCGATCGTTGTCGTCGGGCACGTCCGTCCAGGCCCCGCGATCCCCCACCCGCCCGTGGTGGGTGCGACCGTGGGGCACCGCGGCCTCGATGGCCATGCGCGCCTCCCGCAGCGAGTCCGGCAGATCCGACGCCGACAGGCTCGTGCGCACCGCCATCATGCCGCAGCCGATGTCCACCCCCACCGCGGCGGGGATGATCGCCCGCTCGGTGGGGATCACCGAGCCCACCGTGGCTCCCTTGCCCAGGTGAACGTCGGGCATGGCCGCGACCCACTTGTGGACGAAGGGGAGCGACGCGATGTTCTCGAGCTGCTTGCGCGCCTGATCCTCCACGGGAACGCCCCGCGTCCACGACTTGATCAGCCCGCCCTGACGGCCTTCGTAGGTCTCGTGGCGGCTCGACATAGCTACCTCCTGTTGGTGGCTGGGCTATCGCAAGCCCCGTGCCAAACGAAGACACCCCGACAATCACCCGCCACATCGCCACGTAGCGCGCCAATGCGCTAGCTTCTTATCCAAATGGATAAACCCATCACCATCGTGGGGTTCTACGGCGCCACCCTCGACGCCGGAAGTGGCCCCCGCCGCTGGGACCGCTGGCGCCCCACGGTGGGGCTGTTCCACCACGACGAGCTCCAGATCCGACGACTGGTGCTCTTCACGCCCCCCGACGACAGCGCCCAGACCGTGCTCGCCGACGTGCGACGGCTCTCGCCCCACACCGAGCTCGACACCCACTCGCTGCCGATCACCAACCCCTGGGACTTCGAGACGGTGTACGAGGCGCTGCACGACTTCGTCCGCCAGCACCTTCGCGCCGACGACGACGAGGAGATCTGGGTGCACCTCACCACCGGCACCCACGTGGCGCAGATCTGCTTGTTCCTGCTCACGGAGGCACGCTTCCTCCCAGGCAAGCTGCTCCAGAGCGCCCCCCCGTCGGCGGCGCATCCCAGGGGTCGCTACGACGTGATCGCCCTGGACCTGGCACGCTACGACCGGATCGCCGAGCGCTACGCCCGCGAGCAGGAGCGCAGCACCTCGTTCCTGAAGGGGGGGATCCCCACGCGCAACCGCAACTTCAACGCGCTGATCGAGCAGATCGAGCAGGTGGCGACGGCGTCCTCGGAGCCGCTGCTCCTCACGGGGCCCACCGGGGCGGGCAAGACACGGCTGGCGCGTCGCATCTACGAGCTGAAGCGCACTCGGGGCCAGCTCACCGGTCCCATGGTGGAGGTGAACTGCGCCACGTTGCGCGGAGACCAGGCGATGTCCACGCTGTTCGGCCACAGGCGAGGGGCGTTCACCTCGGCCGTGGCGGACCGGGAGGGCTTGCTGCTGACGGCGGACTCCGGGCTGCTGTTCCTCGACGAGATCGGAGAGCTGGGGCTCGACGAGCAGGCCATGCTGCTGCGAGCCCTCGAGGACCACAGCTTCCTTCCCGTGGGTGCGGATGCCCCCGTGACCTCGCGCTTCCAGCTCATCGCCGGCACGAACCAGGAGCTGCGCGACGCCGTCGCACGCGGCCGCTTCCGCAGGGATCTGCTGGCCCGCATCGACCTGTGGCACTTCGCGCTGCCCGGGCTGCTGCAGCGTCGGCAGGACATCGAGCCCAACCTCGACCACGAGCTGGAGGCGTTCGCAGCCCGCACCGGGCGCCGCGTGGCATTCAACCGCCAGGCCCGCGACGTGTTCCTGGACTTCGCCCACGGCCCCGACGCGCTGTGGATCGCCAACTTCCGCGACCTGCGCTCCGCCGTCACGCGCATGGCCACCCTGTCTCCGCGGGGTCGCATCGGCGTGCAGGCCGTCCGCGACGAGATCGCGCGCCTTCGTTCCAGCTGGGGTACCGCTCCCGGCCCCGACGATCCTGTGGCCACGGTGCTCGGCGACGACCGCGCCCAGGGACTGGATCGCTTCGATCGTGTGCAGCTGGCCGACGTGCTGCGGGTGTGCGCGGCCAGCCGGAGCCTGTCCGAGGCGGGTCGCACCCTGTTCGCCGTGAGCCGCAGCGCCCGCCGGTCCGTCAACGACGCCGACCGGTTGCGCAAGTACCTCGCCCGCTTCGAGCTCACCTTCGCCATCGTCCAGGGCGCGCTCACCCAGGCCGCGACACCCCGCTCCCCCTTGCCGCCCGGCCCCTCGGAACCATAGATTGAGGGTGCCGACGGACCTGGACCAGCGCTCCAGCTGGCCGGGATCAAAGGAGGCGCCGATGCTCCGGACTGTGTTCAAGTCCAAGATCCACCGTGCGACGGTCACCCAAGCCGATCTGCACTACGAAGGCTCCATCACCATCTCCGAGGATCTCCTCGAGGCAGCCGACATCCTCGAGCACGAGTGGGTGGCGGTGTGGAACGTGACCAACGGTGAGCGGATCGAGACCTACGCCCTGCGCGGCGACCGCGGCAGCGGGGTGATCTGCGTGAACGGTGCCGCCGCCCACCGCTTCGATCCAGGTGATCTGGTGATCATCGCCACCCGTGCGCAGCTGCCAGACGCCGAGGCCCGCGCCCACCGCCCCACGGTGGTGTTGGTGGACGAGCACAACCGCATCGTGGATCCGAACCTCGAGGAGATCCCAGGCCCCCGACTGCGCTCCGCCAGCTGACCAGATCGGGGTTCGAGGTACCCTGCGGGACGACCCGCCCGGCACCGGGGTCGGGTCCCCCCTGGTCACCGGGCCAGCGGGATGCGCCCTGATCGTCGACGGTCGAGCCGTTGGCGCTCGTGACGTGCAGGGTGCGATGCACGACGGTGAAGCCGTGCTGCCGCTGAGGCTCCAGGCACTCACCCACGGCCCCCACGTTCTGCGGGTCATCGGCAGCGCCGACGAATGCGTCGGGCACCCGCCCCACTCCATCCGCTACGACGGCTCTCCCATGTTGGCACTGCCGTAGGAGCGACGCCTCACTCCGTCGGCACCACCTTGCTCACCGCCTGCAGCAGCCGCGCGCGCTCCACCGGCTTCACCAGGTAGTCCGCTGCACCCAGCACGTAGCCCCGGCGCTCCTCGTCGGAGATCGAGACCACGATCACCGGGATGTCGCTGGTGATGGG
>JAHQVJ010000018.1 GCA_019634415.1 Myxococcales bacterium | reverse complement strand
CACCGAGGGCGTCCCCACGGGTCGCGTGGACGTGGTGGAGTCCCACGGGGCGGAGGCGATGGTGCACGTGGCGCTCACGAAGCGGCTGCAGCTGGTGGTGCGGGCGCCGGAGCCGGTCACCGTGACCCCTGGCGACGACGTGGGTCTTGCATTCGATCAGGTGCATCGATTCGAGGCTGCAAGCGGCAGGCTGCTTCCCTGAGGTGGCTCGCAGTCATTCTCTTCGTGCTCACTGGCGACCGACCAGCCGAGAGGACAGACAGGGGTCGCTCGTTGCGGCAGAAGCACCGGCCAAAATTCACTTTTTGGGATTGCACGATTCGAATCGGCCCCCTCCTAAGACGCGCCCCTGATTGGTGCGGACCGGCCTGCCGGAAACGCGCCTCGGACCTGTGGGCACGGCGCATTGCCCTTGTTGGCGGCGCCCCTCCGTGGGGGCGATGCAGGTCGACAGTGCAGTCCAAGACGGCCGGAGTGCCCTCCGCCGCCGCGTTGACGCGGTTCATCCGCGGCCTGACAATCACAAGGACTGGATCGGTGATTGAGGCCACACCATCATCTGGTCGTCGTCATCACGGCGAGATCACCTGTTGGTCCATGAAGGAGGTCGGATATGGAGGATGGCGAGGTCACCGCCCCTGTGGTGACTACGGACCCTCGGTTGGTCGTCGCACGAGAAGTTGCTGGCGCCACCATTGAGGCTCTTGTTGGACTATTTCCCTTCTTGCTTCCGCTTCAGGTCTACTGGGCTGTCATGGCGGGCCGCGAGACTCGCCAACGCTTCACGGAAATCGAATCCGAGTTTCAGCGGATGAGAGCATCGGACGGCGAGTTCCGCCGTCGAATGGAGCTCATAGAGGAAGCAGTTTCGACGGGGGAGCATGGGAGATCCGAAGTACAGAAGAGAGACGTGCGGATGGCGTTCGAAGCGGTCTACGAGGGCATCGTCGCAGATGATGACGGCATTGTCGCCGACTGTGTGCGCGTCGCGGCACATGCTCTGGCTGGCCGCATCGCTGATCAGGCCGAAGTAGCTGCCGTATGGGCATTGGGCCAGCTTACGCCTGCGGGGCTTTCGTTGCTACGTCAGCTGCATTCGTCTAGGACAGCCGGAGAGGCGGTTGAGTTGCCCGCGGAGGACACTGTCGTAGCCGACGGACTCGTCGCATTGGGCCTCATGCAACGCACGCATCATGCAGTCGCGTGGGAAGGCTCCGGGCACTACCGCCTCAACCACGTCGGTACAGCCCTCGTGAGGCTCACTGCCTCGTAGGCTGGGTGAAGAACCTCTTGCTGCCTCGCCACCAATCGCCCACCGATCGAGCCATCTGCGAAGCGCGCCGATGGGCCGACGTCGGGGTATGTGGCGCGAGGCATCGAAGACCAAGCCGATACAGCCTGGAGGCAAATTGCAGCGGGACTTGATGTTTGTGGTGGTCGACATGGCAGCTCTGGACAGCTTGCAGATTCGTGGGCAGCTACAGATGTCAGTTCCGACCGCGGACACACGCATAGTTGACCATGCCACCGCCGTCGTCCGCACTATGTCTCTTCAGAACCGCCTGAAGGCCGGTCCCCTTACAGATAAGAGATATGTGACGGGGATCCCTGCCCTAGAGCCTGACAAGGTGAAGTTCTTCTCTTGGGCGTGCGACGAACTCGATGCCGCCCTGCCTGGATGCATGGTCCCCAAACCTGGAGTAGTGCTCGCAGTAGTCCGAACTGGGACAGCTCCCTGGCCCGACGGAGCCGGCCTCGCTCAACTGGCGATTACATCCAAGACCATGGTGGAGATGGTCGACCTACACGGCAATCGTCAGATTAGGGAGTTCACGACGGGCCCAGCTGCCCATGTATCTCCCACCCGCCCTACCCGTGTAGACGTGTTTCTGAGCCACGCTACCGCGGACAGGGGAATCGCAGCCGAGTTTAAGGAGGCGCTTGAAGGAGCCCAGCCTGGGTGCAGAGTATTCGTCGCAGAGATGGATATTCAGGCCGGCTCCATGTGGTCAGAGGAGATCCGAAGCACCCTCCTTGGTTCGCGATGTGCGCTCTTGCTGCTAACCCCTCACTCTGTTTCGAGCGGCTGGGTGATGGCGGAGGTCGGCGCTCTCTGGGCATTGAACATTCCATGGGTGCCGGCCGTCCAGTATGTCGACGGAGCCAAGCTCCCCGAGTTTATCACCGAGCGTCAGACCGTGGATATCCGCACGAGCGATGGTCGTCGCCGTTGCATTCAAGCCATCCTCGCACTACTGGCCGACTGATCCGAGTCTCGCTGCGCCGGGCAACCCTTGTCCTTGACGGGTGCGAGCGCCGCGCACGTAGGCAGCACCGAAGCCCGACACTGCCTCACCGCGGCCCCGCTGGGTGTAGCATATGACTGTTTCGCGTGGCTCAGTGGTGCGGTCTGGTGGACCACCTCTGCCTCCTTTCCCAACCTCGGCAACGGGTCCGTAGCACCGCCAACGTAGGTATCCTGAGCGCCCCAACTCCGTCTCGCCGCCAGGTAGTGCCAGCCTACGCAGGTGGCGGACCGAGCTTGGCGAGCCGGTCCTGTACGACGGTCGCAACTCGAATCATGGACATGATCAAGGCATCGTCCACGTCCACGACACCCTCGTATTCGGCCTGGTTCCGTCGACGGTGAGCGCTGTCGAGCACTCGCCACTCGGCATTCTCCAGCCCCAACGTATGCTTGAGGCACTGAAACACCAGGTAGCGACTGTCGGAACGATAGCCGTGCCACCGCAGGGCGGCCAAGGCGAGGGCGTGCGACGCGTTGTAGGCCAGGTCAAAGCGGCTGTACGGACTCAGCTGCTCGTTCCGAGCGTCCGCCAGCCGTGCACACCCCGACTCAGACAATCCCTCGACCTCTGTGGAGTCCGGTGCTTCCGCCACGAGCTTGCCTATGCGGGCCAGATTCTCCAGCTCTTCCTTACCCATTCATCTGTCCCAAAAGCACGACGTAGTCCCCCGCGAGGACCTTGCGCACGAACGGCGATCGCTGCTCACGACGGCGTCGAAACTCATCCGACGTGTACAGCGTCGGCTGGATGGGCCTACCAAGCGACGCCTCCGCCTCTTCGAACACCTCGAACAGCCGCTCCAGAGTCAACCTGTCCGAGACCACCAGGACGTCGATGTCGCTCTGCGCGGTATCCGTGCCCTTGGCCACCGAACCGAACAGCAGCGCAACCTCGATGTCGTCCGCGAGCGGCGCCAGGGCCGTTCGCACCTGGTCCGAGGGCCCGAGGATCTTCCTCACGAGGGAGCAGAGCTCGGCGAACACCGGGGAGTCCGCATTGGCTCGATACCGGCGTTGCTTTCCCAGCGGCTTCGCGACCACCAAGCCGCTATCCGTCAGCCGCTTCAGCTCGCGCTGCACTCCCCCAGAGCCCGCCTCCGCCTCGGCGATCAGCTCGCTGATGCTGAAGTCACGCCATGCCTGGCCGAAGAACAGCCCAAGGACCCGCTGACGCGTCGCAGGGAATAGAGCGTCGCTCATGCTGACTGGCGATGTGGTGGACGGGTTACCCATATTGGGCACAATCGTACCCACTTTGGGTATGGACTGCAAGGAACCGGGCGAACCCTGCGCGAACCGTAGAACCGACATCCCAGGCACAGACGCGCTCATGGGTAGCCCGACTCGCCCGCCTCCAGCACGACGAACCCTTCAGGTATGCGCAGCTCCTCTCGACGCAGACGCCAGAGCCACACGTCTACACGGATGGCCACCAGTCGCCTGCCTCCCGGGAGGGCCTCGAAGCCGACCCCCTTCTCACCGGATGAGCGTAACGACGACTCCACTCGTCGATGGGTCTGGCCGTCGATGGCCATGCGCCAGTCAGCGTCCCTCTCGGGGAATTCGTAGCCCACTCCCGAAACCGTCGGCCGCCCCTCGTGGAAGCGAACGAGGGCCGTCGGTCCAGCCTCTCGCCGAGAGGACGCCGGCTTCAGCTGCGCCTGGAGCCCTCTGAGCTGGACCGCGAGCTCCTCCGACGTTCCGGTCTGCCACCACACATCCGTCGAGTTCACGAAGAACGACCACACACATCGGTCGAGCCCCTCTGCCAGCACCGCTCGCACCGCGGGCTCCCATGGCTCGACGACTCTGATGCAGCTGGTAGAGCCGCCGAGTGCGCTCGCACCCGAGGGGACCAAGAAGCCCACGAGCGCAAGGGAGAGGATCCAAAGTCGCAAGGTCCAGCCCGGACTCACTCGGCCAGTCCCCGACGCCTCGTCGCGGTGGCGCATTCGTCGCACTCGTTCCTCCTCGCCGCCACAGGTTCGCACCGTGCCACCGAGACGACACGGCTCCTGGTGAGGATGGCGCCGCCCTAGCCCACCCCATCTGGGAGGGGCCCGCTCGGCGTGGTGCCTCAGATGGAGCAGTCGGACCAGCGGGTACCGTCCCCGTCGTCGCAGTCGACGAGCTGTGGGAACCCGTCCCCGTCGGCGTCCGGCCCCGCACATCCCACCACGATGTCGTCCACCACCGCGACGTCCGCGAACGAGATGAACGCCTCGTTCCGCACCCGAAGGCGAAACGCGTCGTGCCGCAAGCCGAGGTCGGACCCCAAGCCAGCATGTCGCACGAACCCACTGCCCTTCGAGATCTCCTCGAGCACCACCCACTCGGTGCCCGACCACGCCTCGACCACCACCGGTCGGAACGAGCTGACGTCGGACTCGTCGACGTTCACGTCGAGCGCGTAGGCGACCTCCGCACAGGAACTCGTGTCCAGCGGGCGCGTCGTGGCAGAGGCCGTGATGCCCCCCAGCGTCCCCGCCAGCGTCAGGGCATGGGCCCCCTCCGACGCTCCCCGATCCGGTGTGACGGCCCAGCTTCCGACGAGATCCGCGGCGTCCCACACGAGGGTGTCGGCCTGTCCCAGCTCGAAGCCGTCCCGATAGCCGGGGCCGTCGGCGCCCGAGCAGTCCGCGTCGATGCCGTCACCCACCGCGTCGACCGCCCCGGGATGCACGGTCGCCGCATTGTCGTCACAGTCTGCCCCCCGATCACACCCGTCCCCGAAGCCGTCTGCATCTGCATCGACGCACCGCCCACAGCTCGCCCACAGATCGGCGTCGTCATCGTCACAGTCGGCAGCACTCGGAAACCCATCGCCGTCCCCGTCGACGTTGGTGCACCCGAGCACGAAGTCGTCCACGTAGAAGAAATTGTGCACCGAGTTCGCCATGTGCTCGAGGCGAAGGGTGAGGGTCGAGGAAGCAGCATCCGCCGGCATCGCCACGACCCTGAGCTCGAACGCCGTGAGGGCCGTACGACCTACCTCCGTGTGGACGGGCACGAACTCACCAGAGCCCGTGTCGTAGGACACCACCCACTCGACGAGCGAGCGAGGCGCCCCCGCGGTCGGCCGCCCGTGCTTCACCTCGAACGAGAACAGGACCTGGTTGCACGCGCTGGCGTCGATGACGTCGCTCTGCAACAGTCCCCCCGCATCGAACTCCACCGACTGCACGCCACTCGGCGGGTGGATGGTGGAGTCCAGCAGGGCGCTGTCCTGTGCGATCGGCCAGTCGAACGACGCCAGCTGCGAACGCTCGAAGTCGTCCGACAACAGCGCTGTCCCGTCTGCACCGTCACAGTCCAGATCCACGCCGTCCCCGAGGACGTCGGTCACCCCTGGATGCGCGTCACTGTCCGCGTCGTTGCAGTCCGGACCGAGGTCGCACCCAGCACCGTAGCCGTCCCCGTCGGCGTCCTCGCACACGCCACAATCGAACCAGTGCGCCTCCGTCGTGGGGTCACAGTCCAAGCCAGGAGGCACCCCGTCGCCGTCCTTGTCGTCGCCCGAGCACACCATGCGGAAGTCGTCCACGAACACGACGTCGTCGTCCCCACTGCCCTCGATGGACAGCTTCAGCTGGAGGTCCGCGTCCAGCGCGCTCTTGTCCGTGACCACCCCGAAGTGGCGCACGAAGCCTGCGTCCAGCTCCCCATACGGGTTGTCCTCGTCGGGAAGCCGCAGGAGCTCGCGATAGACGTTCGACCGGTACGAGACCTCCAGGTGGTCGCGGAGGAAGGGAATGGTCGTGGCCGCTCCCCGCTGCGCCTGGAACGACCAGGCCACGAGAGGGCAGGAGGTCGCATCGAAGGCCACGGTCTCCACAGCGGCATGGTCGCCCATCACCATGGAGTAGACGCCGCTTCGCGCGCGCTGCGTGTCGACGGTCAGCTCGCCCGAGCTGCCCTTCCACACGACGCCCTTCAGGGCTCCCTCCTCGAAGTCGTCCCGGAGCGTCACCGGGCCGTGGTCATCGTCGGTCGGATCCCCAGGCAGCGTGCCCAGGTGGATCTCGATGCCGTCGGCCACGCCCCCGTCGTCGGTGTCCTGCTGGATCGGATCGGTGCCGTGCACGTCGAGCTCGTCTCGATCGTTCAGACGATCGCCGTCCGTGTCGGCCGACAGGGGATCGGTGCCGTGAACCGACAGCTCGTCACCGTCCCCCAGCCCGTCCGCGTCCGTGTCCGGCAGGCTCGGATCGGTGCCGTGGATCAGCACCTCGTCTCCATCTCCGAGCCCGTCCGAGTCGGTGTCGGGGAGCGTCGGATCGGAGGGAACGTCGTGGACCTCGACGGGATCGCTCAGCCCGTCTCCGTCGGTGTCCACGGCGGTGGGATCGGTCCCCAGATCCACCTCGGCGCCGTCCCACAGCGAGTCCGCGTCGCTGTCGCGATCGAGCGGATCGGTGCCGTGTTCCTGGATCTCGGAGCCATCCGTCAGCCGATCCAGGTCGGTGTCGGCGCGCAGCGGGTCCGTGCCGTACACGTCCACCTCGTCTCCGTTGCTGAGTCCGTCCCAGTCTTCGTCGCCGGCCGGATCCAGCGCCGCTGTCTCGGTCGTGGAGACGGAAGGCGTGGGGGTGGGACCGCCACACGCACCCAGGAGGATCGAGCCCCCCAGCACTGCACACCATCGGGTCATCACAGCTCCTCCGACCACATCGAGCACTGCCACAGTCCGAGCTCACCCAGCTCGCAGCAGAGGTGGGTCAGCTCGTCGTCCATGCGCACCTCCATCGACCGCACGTCGGGCCCCTTCTCCAACCACTGCCCGACGAACACCCGATGGTCGGACGACACCGACACGTCGTTGGAGTCCGTGGACACGCTGAACCAGTGGAACGAGCCATCGTCGAAGAAGTCGAGATCGATGGAGAGGATCGAGGTCACGACGACGCCATACCGCTCGAGCTCGAACTGTCTCGGCAATGTGGTCGACTCCTCATCGTCCCCGATCGCGCGCACCTGCCACCGCTCTGCAACCGGCTCGACCTCCTCCGTCGAACGAGAGAAGAGGAGATCGACCCTCCAGTCCTCCTTGGTCTCGAAGGTGCAGTCGAGCTGCCCACCCGTAGGCACACACGACATCCAGGCCTCGTCCCATCGCCCGCCACGGGCGGGGTTGAGGACCCGATCGAGCAAGATCTGCAGCCCGTCGATGGTCTCCACCCAGCTGCCGTAGCGGCCGCCATAGGACACGGCGTAGTAGTCGTCGTCCTCGAACTCATCGACTCCGGACGAGAAGTAGACACCTCCGTCGGCGTCGAGCACCAGCTCCGCGACCCGCCAACGAGAATAGGTCACACCAGACGGCATCTTCCACCACTCGAAGTCGTACTGTGCCCTCCACGCCCCCAGCGTACCCGGACCGTCGGGCTGCACCTCGACCTCACGAGGCTCGCGAGGCTGAGCCAGGACCGTCCACTCCGCCAGGTCCACGGGACACGCCGTGGGCTCGCTCCCGTCGATGACCTGGGTAGGCTCGATGGGTTCGCGTGGCTCCGTCCCCTCGGTCGGCGTGGTCCCGCCGCAGCCCACCAACGCTATCCAACCAATCCACAAACGAATGTTCATCCTTCCCTCGACTCGGGCATTGTTCCAGAATTCGCGCCATCCCTCAATCGCCCCCTCGCGAGCGGCACATGACCCAGGCGAAGAGTCCGACAATAATCTCGCCGCTCGATCCGCGAGCCGTCCACAGCATCGGATAGGCTGGCCGACGAGGGTCCCGAGGTGCACATGTCCGGCTCCCGCAAGGCGCCCTCCCTCGACTTCGCCTCCGGGCCACTCGGAGCCGATGGGTGGACCGGAGAGCCCGCGGACACCACCTCCCTCGACGCAGACGTCCACCGCAGCACTCCCCCTTCGGCACGGATCCAGCGCGACGCCGACAGCCAAAGCACGTTCTCGGTGCTCTCGCGAGCACTTCCCATCGACTTCACGGGCGAGCACGTGGAGCTACGGGGCTGGCTTCGCCTGCGGGGCGTGCAGGGCACGGCCGGGCTGTGGCTGAGGCAGGACGGGCCGGGGGGCGTCCGCCGGTTCGACACCATGGAGGGGCGCTGGCTCGAGGGAACCACGGACTTCGCCGAGCATCGACTGAGCACCGCCCTCGATCCCCTCGCCCGCTCGCTGACCATCGGCGCCGTCCTCTCGGGGACGGGGCAGGTCTGGCTCGACGACGTGGAGGTGTGGGTCGATGGAGCGCCGCTGGCGGACGCGCCCGTGGTCGTCCCACCACCCTTCGGGCCCGACGTCGACCACGCCTTCGACGACGGCTCGGGCGTCACGATCACCACGCCCACGAGCACCCAGGTCGACCACCTGGCACTGCTCGGTCGGGTCTGGGGCTTCGTGAAGTACCGACATCCCGCCGTCACGCGGGGCACGGTGCACTGGGACTACGAGCTGCTCCGGGCGCTGCCCGCCGTGCTCGCCGCCACCGACCGCCACGGCGCCGAAGCCGCCATCGATGCGTGGCTCGCTCGCCTCGGGGATCCGCCACCGAGGGAGCCCCGCGAGGTGCCGCCCGAAGACCTCGTCCTCGCCCCCCGCCTGGGCTGGATCGACGCCCTCGGACCAGCGCTGGCGAAGCACCTGGGGGCCATCCACGCCCACCGAGACCCCAGCGAGTCGCAGTACTGGGTGCGACTCCATCCACACATCCGCAATCCACAGTTCGACGCCGAGCTCGCCTACCCCACCGAGGGTGAGGTCCCCGATCCCGGCTACCGACTGCTCGCAGCCTTCCGATGGTGGAACATCATCGAGGCGTTCTCGCCGTACCGCGACCTGATCGACGAGGACTGGGACGCGGTGCTGACGGAATTCACGTCACGCACGCTGGGGGCACAGACCCGCGAGGACTACGCACGCACCATGCTGGCGATGGTGGCCCGGGTGAACGACAGCCACTCCAACCTGTGGAGCGCCACGCACCTGCGCGATCCGATCGGTCGCGCACAGCTGCCCGTGCACGTGCGCTTCATCGAGGGCCGACCCGTGGTCGTGGGCTACAGCGAGGAAGCCGCGGGGCCCGAGACCGGGCTGCAGATCGGCGACGTGCTCCTGGCCTTCGACGGTCAGCCCATCGCTCCGTGCATCGACGGCTGGCGCGAGCTGTACGGAGCCTCGAACGACTGGACCCAGCTCCGCGACATCGCACGGTCGATCACACGTGGGGAGCCCGGCCCCGTTCGCGTCACCGTGGCGCGAGCCGAGGCAGAGGAGGTCACCCTCACCGCCGAGCGCATCCCACCGACGCCGCCGCAGGTGCCGGACGACCCACCGTTGCGTCGACTCAGCGACGAGCTGGCCTACCTCAGGCTGCCAGGGGCCAAGGCCACCGACGCACAGACGTACGTCGAGGCGGCATTCGGGGCGCGCGTCCTGCTGATCGACCTGCGCGAGTACCCGGCCTTCCTGGTGTTCCCGCTCGGGCAGCACCTGGTGTCCGAGCCTCTCCCCTTCGTGCGGTTCACCGGCCCCGATCCCGGGAACCCGGGCGCCATGCGCTGGCGGCAGACGCTGTCGCTCACCCCGAAGGCCCCACGGTTCGAGGGCGCGATCGCCATCCTGATCGACGAGCGGACCCAGAGCCGCGCCGAGTACACGGCCATGGCGTGGCAGACCGCACCTGGAGCCATCCTCGTCGGAAGTCCCACCGCTGGAGCGGACGGCGACGCCTCGCACGTTCCGTTGCCGGGTGGCCAGCGCGCCATGATCAGCGGCAAGGGCGTGTTCTATCCAGACGGACGACCCACCCAACGCGTCGGCCTGCAGCCAGACGTCGAGGTGCGACCGACCGTCGCGGGCATCCGTGCCGGGCGGGACGAGGTGCTCGAAGCCGCAGTGCGCGCCACCCTCGACCGTCCCCTCACCGAGGATGAGCGTGAGGCGCTCCGCCGACCCTCGCCACGGTACTGAGGTCGACATGAGCACGGCGCACGATCCCTGGCACGCCTTCGCTGCCGCGCGGCCTCGCTACCTCGATGAGCTGGAGGCGGTCATCCGGGCAGCGGTTCCGCGCAGAGACACTGCCTGGCCGGCGTTCCATGGCTGCTACGACTGGCACTCCGCCGTCCACGGCGTGTATGCCCTCCACGCGATCCACCGGCTGACCGGCGCCCCGCTCTGCCTCGAGGTCGCCGACTCGGTCTTGACCGCGTCCGCCATCCGCGAAGAGCAGACACTCCTCGAAGCAGGCGGCGTCCCGGGTGAGCTGCCCTACGGGTACGCGTGGCTGCTCGCCCTCGCCCGGGAGCGCGAGCTCGCCACGGGTCGGGCCGATCTCGCCCCGCTCGCCACCGCAGCCGCCAAGCGGCTCGCAGCCTGGATGAGAGCGTTGTCCAGCACCGCGTTCTCGACCGCCGTGCACGCCGACGACTACCGCAACCTGTCGTGGGCGTTGTTGAACCTCGGCGAGTGGTCGGCCCACACTGGCCATCAGGCGCATGTCGCCCTCGCCGAGGGGCTGGCTCGCCAGCTGATGGGACTCGACGCCTCTCTGCCCCTCGGGCGCGATCTCGACGCTCCTCGAAACTTCTTCCCACCAGCACTGCACCGGGTGCTCGCCGTCCTCACCCTCCTTCCCGAGGAGGAGACCGCGGACTGGATCTCGGACCTCCTCCCCGAGCGGTTCGACCTGAGGCCCGTCGAAACGCCCCAGACCGCCCACCTGGCTGGGCTCAACTTCAGCCGCGCATGGGGTCTGTGGCGACTGTGGCAGGTGACCGGCGAGGCTCGGTGGCGCACGCTGTACGTCGACCACCTGCAGACCCACCTGTCCAGGCCGGAGTACTGGGCCGTCAACTACGACGCCCACAGCCACTGGGTGCCTCAGTTCGGCGTGTATGCCCTCGCCTTGTCCATGGGTGACGAGTCGGAGCTGCACGCCTAAGGGCCGACGAGCAGTCGAATCGTGGTCGGGTGTGCACAGTCGTGGACGCCTCACACGCTGAAACCTCCCTTCTCGATGGCACTTCCTTTGCTGTGAGACAGATCATCCAGGAGGCCATCGTGCGTCATCTCGCCCTCACCTGTCTGATCACCGGCTGCACCACCTCCGCCACGGGCACGTGGCGGCTCGACGAGTCCCCGACCTCGACGTCCACGTCGATTCCGCTCCAGGTCGAGCTACGACTCGACACAGACGGAGCCGCCACCTCGCGGACCGTGGGCACCGTCTCCTACGGCGACGTGTCGAGCACCGAGATCACCGAGGTCGTCGGTACCTGGTCCGAAGACGGCTCGGTCACCGCTCGGTTCGAGGAGATCGATCTGGTGGTCGGGGGCACGTCGCCTGCACTGACCTTCGCCTGCGACCTCGATGGCGAACGCCTCGTCTGCAGCATCCTAGAGGACGACGCCGGGCCCTACGGGTTCGTCCGAATCCCCGACGAGCCGAGCTTCCTCGACGGCTGGGAGCTCGTCGAGGACCGCACTGACGGCGTCACGACCCCCTGGCCACAGCAGGACTCCATCGTGGAGAACGGGACGACCTACAGCACCTCGAGAGCCGCGTCGCTGCTGCTGCTGGACGACGACACCTCCCAGCTCTCGGTCTCCGAGAGCCTGGAAGGGCCCCTCGACACCTACACACGCATCGAGACCACACACGGACGCTGGAGCATGCAGGGCGACACCGTGCAGGTGCGTCACGACAACACCCTCAACGACCTCGACTGTATGCAAACCGACGAGTCGCTTCAGTGCGCAGCAGCCAGCTTGGAGCAGCAGACCACGTGGCGACGAACCACAGTTGTCCGACTGTAGATGATCTGGGAATACCCTGATCGCGACAATCAACTCCGTTGATTGTCGCGATCGAGCGGAGCGCGCCTGATCTGGGGTTGCAGTGGGACTGGAACAAGCGAGCGTGCGAGCGAGTGCAGGGAGCGCTGCAAGTCCAGGCGCGGAGCGGCAACCTGTAGCATCGCGACAATCATCGCCGTTGATTGTCGCGATGACTGGGCGACAGCAGCTCTGCGTTCAGCGCGGCGCGAATCAGCAGGCCACCCACTCCAGCTCATCGCTGAGTCGACCGCCGTCGAGGAAGGCCAGCAGCGCGACCATCGCCTCCCAGCAGCCCGCGGCAAACCGCCCATCGAAGCGCACCTGGTCGCCGTTGCTCAACCAGGCGGTGAGCTGTCCGTCGCGGGGGGAGGACGAAAGCGCCAACCACTGGACCACGTCCTCGTGCTGACACCACACCTCGATCACCTTGACGTCGACCTCGGGCGCCCAGATCCGCAACCAGCGATGCTCCACGAGGGAAGAACCGCGACGCTGATAGCTGATCACCTCCACGGCGCCCTGCGGCTTCGCCACCTCTGCGCGAAGCAACGCCACCTGCTCCGCATCGTCGGGGTCGACGTCTCGATGGATACGCCTCACGATGGCTTCGAAGATCATGGTGTTCCGCCTCGAAATCGGACTCGTGGCCCGACGCTTAGATGATCCGAGCATGTTCCAGGAGACGACGACGCCCCCCCTCGTCGAGACTCCCGCCCTCGACGATGCCTTTGCACAGCCCCACGTCCGCCAGCACGAGCGCCGCAAACGCCTCCCAGGCATCGTGGTCGAGTCCGGCCTGCGCGAGGCCGACGAACGTGGCCAGCGCCACCTCGGGCAGCAGCGGACCCCGGTAGCGCAGGAGCCGTCGGATCCGTGTGCCCTCTGCCTCGCCCAGCGCGGTCGACCACACCCAACGACCCAGATCACGCATCGGTCGCACCTTGAACACGGGTCGCACCAGCACACCCGTCGCTCGGGGATCACCCGTCAGCGGCTGGCGTAGATCCAGGACCGCGTCCACACCCGGCGGAACGCCACGAACCGGTCGATCCGTCACCAGCCAGAGAGACAGACTCCCTCCCGTCCCGCTCCAAACGGCTCCGGTGAGGCCCTCCCAGAGCACCGGCCACGGGGGAAGACCGGGGATGGCAGCCGCCCGATCGCGCCAGGCCTGGGGCCGATCGACGACCAAGACGACGTCGCGCCCGCGAAGGGCCAGCGCATGCCCGATGGCCAGGGCACCGAGGGGAGCCAGCGCAGCCTGCGCGGCGGTCTTGCCCACCACCACCACGCCGTCCTCGACCCACGCTGCCGACCCCGACCCCACGTACACCACCAGACGACCGCGGAGCACCTGGTCCCGCATCATGTCTCGGAGCACCCGCGGATGACGATGGGTCAGCAGCAGCGCCTGCCCCGTGGCGAATCGCAGGCGAAGGTCGTACACCAGAGGCCCTAGATCGAGGCGCCGGGACCCATAGGGCCACGTCCACGGACGCCGACCTGCAAACAGGGGCACCGGAGCACCGTCGGCATCTCCGAAGACGTCGAACACACCGCGGGGTGTGCGGGGAACACCGACGGTCAGCGCGCCCATCGAGCGCGCCCAGCCTCCGGACGAGGGACGGTCGTCGAGCCAGACCACATCGGTCTCGTGCTGGCGAAGCGCCACCACCCAACCCCGCCCCCCACTCGAGAACCGGACCAGGTCGCCGTGGCGCTGGTCCGACGAAGCGGCGATCATGGCCACCCGGCCGCGGACGCGCAGGACGCGAGCGTCGTTCACGACGGATCCTCGGCTGGCTCGGGCGCGACCGCCCAGCCGATCTCGGGCGACAGCGCCAGGTCGTTGGACTGCCGAACGCCGACGAGACCACCCACGAACCACATGGGCAGCTCCTCACCGAGGTAATTCCAGAGGAACCTGACCATCGCGGGCCGACGCGGGAAGCTGCTCCGCAAGGGCCCCTCGTACAGGGTGGGTGGATCCTCCAACCAGGGGTTGCGCACGAAGTCGGGCTCCGCGGGTCGCCACTGAGCGCGTGGGTTGTGCACATAGGGGAACAGAACGACCACTCGACCCGACACAGTCGGTGATCCGCTCCCGATCGCACCCCTCCACTTGTACAGATCACGGGCGAGCACGGTGGTATCACCTCTCTCGACGGCGTCCACGAACACGTCGAGGGTGTGGCCCAGCGGTCCGATCCACCAGTCCAGACCGAGTGCTGCGAAGCTCTCGATGCGGCGGCGAAGGTCGCGCCAGTCCTCCACCGTGCCGGTGAGCGTCAACGACGGAATCCCGCAGCGGGTCACCACGACGAACTGGTAGTACGACTGCACCGCTCCCAACAGCGCCACCTGCGATGCGATCCGCGAGACCTCGTCGGTGGTGGAGAACGAGGCCGTGATCGCATCTGCCAGATCCCCCACGGACCTGCGGACGTGGCCTGCGAATGCGTCGAACACACCAGGCCAGTCGTTGTCGGGAGCTCCACGCCGAAAGTCGTCTCGAACGACCACCAGGGTCTGTCGGTCGGCGTGGTCGACGATCTGCCCGCGCAGCTCCTCGGCATACAGCCGGATGTGCGTCGCGACTCCCTGCACCAGGGTCAACCACACGGCATCGGGCGACAGCACCACCGGCCGGTGGTCCACGAACGCGAGGTGAAGCGTCTCGACCAGCGGATGAGCCTGCACCTCGGCCACCAAGGGCCCACCTTGGCTCGATCCAGCCTCGATGGACAGGTTCACGAATCGACCGACGGCTTCGGGCCACGAGGTCTCGCGAAGCGGTCGGGTGGCAAGTGGCGCTGACACAGTCTCCCCCGCTCACGGACCCGGCACCAGTGTACTCCCCGAGTCGCGAACGCATCCAACCCGCCAACCAGGGCTAGCGGAGCTGCACGCCCCCGAGCAACGCCGACTGAGCCTTTCCGCAGTCAGCGTGGACTCTCGCTTGCATCACGTCGACAGCCAGGGTGAGAGTACGAGACATTGGAGGCCCGATGTTGTCGTTGTCCTTGTCGTTGGCTGCAAACCCAGCCGTCGCCTGCACCTGCGGGCCAGATGCTTGGTTCGGACCTGCCCTACCCGAGGACGAGGCAGTAGACGTTCCCACCAACGTTCGCATCGTCTATCCGCACGGAACCATGCATCATGGCGTAGGGTACACCTTGCAGACCAATGAAGGCGCAAGCGTCGTGGTGGACGTGCTCGTCGGCCCAGAGGTCACGGTCCTGCAGCCCGCACGGCCTCTGGAGCCCGACACCATCTATGTGCTGTCAGCGAAGAAGGGACCGTACCTGCACACCTGGCCTCCCCAGACCTTCACGACGGGCGGCGGCCCCGACACCAGCCCGCCAGGGCTCGTTCCAGAGCTCACGGCCACCAGCTCCTACGGAGAGGACTGTTTCGGACGGCAAGGATGGTCGGCCGCCATCGACGGAGCCTTCGACTCCGACGAGGGCCCATTGCTGATGGAGGCGGAGTTCACAGATCAGCTCGGTCGGATCTCACATCGTCTATCCTTCGACGACCGCATGGGGCTGACCGAGGTCGGCTGCTGGCCCAACTTCGGCTTCGGCGGTGATCATCCGCTCGATGTTCGTGTTCGAGCGGTGGATCCGGCGGGCAACGTGGGCCCGTGGAGTCAGGTAGTCTCTGTCGAGACGCCACAGAGCGGCGAGGACGACCTGGAGGACACGGGCTCCGAGGCGACGACCGCCCACGGCTGCGCGACCGCGCCGGCGTCGGGAGCCCTGGGCCCGATGATGCTCTGGCTCCTCTGGCCGCGACTGCGAGCTCGGCTCACTCGCGACAATCAACGGGGTTGATTGTCGCGATGCTACAGGTTGCCGCTCCGCGCCTGGACTTGCAGCAGTCCCTGCACTCGCTCGCACACTCGCTCGTTCCAGTCCCACTGCAACCCCGGATCAGGCGCGCTCCGCTCGATCGCGACGTTCAACGGAGTTGATCGTCGCGATCACTCGCACGTCGACGTCGCACCGGAGCACGTGAACGACGCGACGCCGTCGAAGTCGTAGGGCGTGGCGTCGAACTGCTTGCTCAACACGATGTCGTTGGGACCATTGTCGTCACCAGGACCACCCCAGTGGGTGAGGGACGACTCCAGCACCGCGTTCACACTGGTGGCCACGAAGGCAGCACCGCCCGAGTACCCAGCCACGTTGTCCGTGACCACGCTGCTCACGATTCTCACGTAGCCGTCGTGTGTGACGTGCAACGCCCCGCCCGTACCCAAGGCCTCGTTGTTCCGAATCACCGAGTTCGTGATCACCACCGAGGATGGCCCGATGGGTGAGCCGAACGTCCGGATGCCACCTCCCACCCGGGCCACGTTTCCCTCCACTGTGCAGTCGTCCATCCGCAAGTCGAAGATGCCAGCGGCATTGACCGCGCCGCCGAAGCTCGCGTCCTTGCCGCCGTTGTCGACCAGGCTCACCCGCGAGAGCTCGACGAGCGCCCCCTTCGCGCCAGAGCCCACGGACAGGCCCAGCACGTTGTCTCGAATCACTACGTCCGTAGCGCTCAAGTGGCCGTCGCCCGTGACCTGGAGCCCAGCCAGGAACGGCACGTCGCGAACGGTCAGGTTGTCGAGGACGAGGGTGCCCCCCTGCATCACGCCCAGCGGCCCACCAGACGTTAGCGCCGCGGCGTCGGGCGTACTTCCCCCACCCCGGATGGTCACGGTCCGGTCCTCGACCTGGAGCCACACGTCGTAGGAGCGGGAGGTGGGGCACAGCTCGTAGACGGCGGCATCGGGCGCCCCCTCGAGGGCCTGCTCCATGGTGGCGTAGGGAACGCCGTCGGCGGTCACGACCTGGTCCTCGATCTGCTGGTCACAGTCGTTGTCGATGCCGTCGCAGCGCTCGGGCTCCCCGGGCGACAGTGTGGCGTCGGCGTCGTCACAATCTCCGCCGCGATCCACCCATCCGGCCTGTGAGCATCGCAGCTGCTCGGTGGCATCCACGCCGAAGCCGTCCGAGTCGGCGTCGACGAAGAGCGCGGCGGCATCGAGGGCATCGTCGTCGACGACTCCGTCGCAGTCGTTGTCGACGCCATCGCAGATCTCATGGGCGCCGGGGAAGACGGAGGCGTCTCGGTCGTCACAATCGTCGCCCTTCAGGAATCCGTCTTCGTCCCAGTCGACGGAGCATCCCACCCCGACCCACGCAACCATCCACACACGTGCCTCCAACGCGAGGAGCATCATAAGGAAATTCGCGCGTCGGACATGCGCACCGAGAGCCGACGACGGAGGCGACGTGACCGCTCGCGATGTTCAGCTATTCCTCACGGGCTCCATGGTCGGCGTCGTTGCAACGATCGCCCTGCCACTCTGCCGCACGGCACCACGAGGAAACGTGGAGCCACCAACCACCATCCCAGCAACCACAGCGACAGGTCGCGACCAGGCATCTGAGCCATCGCCTCGGGCAGCGGAGTGTGGAGACGTTCGCAACATGCTCACGCGCACGAGAGCCGAGCTGGCGCAGACTCGACACAATCTAGAAGAGCAACGCGTGATGCGTCCACAGTGGCCAGAGGATCCTATGTGGCATCCCGCAGACGTTCGAAACCACATCTGGGAGCAGGGCCTCGCACAGGAGTCGATCGAGATCCTCGACGTGGACTGTGACGAGCACCCCTGCATCGTGTGGACTCTATGGAGAGGCCACGAGACGTCGGATGGCGAGCCTCGTTCCTGGTTCCCACAAGGGGATGACGCAAATGCCCTGTGGTCGCACAGCTACACCTTGATGTTCGGCCCGCATGAAGACGGCATGGCCATTCAAGCCTTCTCCACAGCTCCCCGACACGAAGTGGAGCTCCTCGATCAGAGGGTGAGCGTTCGCGTCGCAGAGCAAGAGCGAGAGATGCTCGAGGCTGCCGCAGCGTGGACCGAAGCCGCAGGTCAGCAGAAGTGAGCTGGCAGCCATGGACGCCTCAGCGGTCGTCCGACAGCGTGAACGTGCTTCGCGCGACGACGTAGCTGACGTCGTTGCCCGACGCGCCGGGACCACCCGCTGCCCCCAGCGTCAACAACCAGACCAACGGATTGCCCCCGCTGCCTGTTGTGCGGGTCACGGTACGAAACACTGCGAAGACCCGGCCGTCGTGCACGACGACCGTCGGTCGCGCGTTCCCATCGATCCGAACGGGCGTGGATCGACCGTCGGGTGACACGAACACCACGTCGCCGTCCACGCTCTCGTAGTCGAGACGGATTCCCTCGCCCACGTATTCCCGCAGCACGTCGGGGCTCTTCTCGAGCCCTTCGGGTGTACTCTGCAACGAGATGGGACGGTCGCCGCTCATGGCGGAAAGCATGATCGATCGATAGCCCGAGGTGTCACTCGGCTCCGTGTAGCTGTCCGTCCCCGTTCGACCGCCCACGGACTCGAGCCAGACCACGTCGCCCTCGGCGGTCTCCCGACTCACCCGGATCCGGGAGTCGATGGTGCCCTGCTCCTCCACGCCGACCACGGTGAGCCCACCGTCGTCATGAAGCCAGCAGGCGAGATCGATGGTGGTGTAGCTGGCGACCTCCCGCACCTCCGACCCCTGGGCAGAGACCAGCAGGACCTCCTTCACATCGCCGTGGAGAGGGCAGCACGCCCCGTCCGGACCCGTGTAGCAGTGATAGAACTCCCGCTTCGAGGCGGTGAATTCTCCCGTCTCGACGTCCAGGAAGCCCGCGAATGCATCACTGTAGAGGATGCGGTCTCCGACGATGCCCGAAGGCAGTCCCCAGGGCCGTTCCGCCGTGTCCCACAGCACCACCGCAGGGTCGCTCGACGTGTCCACCATGTGGGTGACGCCGTCGGCGACGACGAGCAACCGCTCCTCGTCCACGTCCATCAGCTGGGTGACCGCACCTCCCGCCCACCCCTCGATGGTCAGGGTGGCGGCTCGATCGAGCCGGTGCAGCGCACCGTTCGCAAAGACCCACACCCCGCCATCGTGCACCACGGGACCGGTGATGGGACCGCTCGTCTCCACCGGATACTCCCACGACGTGGGTTCGGTCGCCTCCTCCACCACGTCGGGCATGCTCGACTCGCAGCCAGTCCACAGCGAGATCGTCATGTGCATCAACAATGTGCCTCCGGGGCTGCCCCCTACGTGAGTGCACGCCCCTCCGTCGCGTCGGCGCTCACGGCTCGGCCCGACGCACGGCTCGCCGGCGCGCCCGTCTCACCATGCCCCACTGCTCGGGGTCGAAGTCGCTCGGGGGCAGGCTCGCGAGGTACACCGCGATCGCACCGCGGTCCGTCTCGGAGAACCAAGAGAACGAGTCGTGAATCTTCTCCGCCATGATGTCGGGCATCTCGGTCCGCGTGCCGTCCGGCTTGCGGCCCGTCGCCAGGTAGGTGCCGATGTCGTCCTGCGTCCATGCACCGATTCCGGCCTCGGGATGAGGGGTGAGGTTGGGATGCACATCGGCCTTGCCAGGGTTCGCGCCCCCAGCCATGTCGTGCCGCCGTCGCACCAAGCCGAGCCCGTTGCGCGGCGTGTGGCACTGATCGCAGTAGCTGACGGCGCGCACCAGGTAGCGCCCCCGGTGCCACGTGGCGTCCCGAGCGGGATCGGGCTCCAGCTCGCCCTTGCGGAAGGCCAGCGTGCGCCACAGCCCGAGCAGGCCCGGAAACCCATAGGGCGCGCGCACTTCGTGCTCCTTCGAGGGCGTGGGTACGGCGGGCTGCTCGCGCAGGTAGACCCAGAGCGCGTGCAGATCGGCGTCGGTCATGCGGGTATAGGTCATGTACGGGAAGGTGGGCCAGTAGCGGCGGCCATCGGGTGCACGACCGACCCGCATGGCCCGCACGAAGTCCGCCTCCGTCCAGCTACCGATTCCGGCGGTGGGGTGCGGGCTGATGTTCGGAGCGTAGAAGACGCCGAAGAGCGTGGGAAGGTCCCGGCCACCCCCGAGGTGGGTCGCATCGGCGAACGGTGGCGAGTGGCACCCCACACAGCTCCCCTGCCGGTACAAGGCAGCCCCGCGCTGGTAGGCCTCGCTGGTGTCGTCGGCCACCACGGGAACGGGCGCCTGGGCATCGGGCAGGCGCTCGAGATGAGCGGAGCGCGCACACCCCAGCAACATCATCATCCACACCAACGCACCACCTCCTACTGAAGCATCCTCGCTCATCCAGCAGACTCGCGTACGCTTCGCATGGCATTGGTATCTCAATCAAGATATTGAGATACCGATATGCTGGCACACGTTCTCCAGCCCGAACACCTCCGCCTGCGCATCGCTCGACGTGTCCGGGAGCTACGACGCACGCGTGGCATGACCCAGGCTCAGCTCTCCGGAGTGATTGGACTCTCGCAGCCCCGGTTGAGTCAGATCGAACGAGGAAACGGCTCCTTCACGGCTGAACAGTTGATCGTGATCCTCGCGCTGTTTCAACTCGACTTGTCGGAGTTCACGGGCATCGACCACGCAGAGATCGAGCGGCAGAACGCCCTCGTGAACCATGGTGCGCACCACCTTCGCGGCGCCGCCGAGGTGCCTGCAACCACCCGGTTCGCCCGGCCCGCCCAGCTCCTGATCGACATTCTCACCTCACCACAGAGTTCGCGCTTCGTCACCGCGCTCGGCCCCGTGCTCGTCTGGAGCATCGACGAGCTGAGCCTGCCACAGATCCAGGTCGCCATGGTGCAATCCGGCACACCGAGCCGGCTGGGGTGGCTGATCGACAATGTCCTCAGCGCCATGAGTTCACTGGAGGAACCCATCCGACGGGAGTGGTCGACGCGCTGGCGAAGGGCCGACACCGTGCTCGACGGATTCTTGCGGCGCCTGGAGATCCCGAGTGGAAACCTCCTGGATCCCATGGACCCTGCAATTCGCTCCCGAGAGACCCACGACGCGGTGTGGGACGCGGCATCCCAGATCTCCCGTCGATGGCATGTGGTGAGCGAGTTGACGCCCGACGATTTCCGTCTTGCATTGGAGAACGCCGTTGAATCCCGTTGAGATCTTCTTCCACGACCTGGACACCGAGTGGACCCTCCCGATGGACGCACCCATCGTTCTGCAGGTGATCGGCTCCACCGCATTGTTCCTTCAGACCGACTACGCGCGAGGAACAAAGGACAGCGACGTCTTGGAAACCGAACAGCTCCGCGACGACCGGGTGCGAAGCACAATGCAAGACCTCGCCAGTCGGGGTAGCCCATTGCACGAACGCCACGGCCTCTACTTGGAGATCGTCGCCCGCGGCCTTCCGCTCCTGCCACACGGGCCAGAGTGGACACCGCTCGGGCTATCCCTACGACACTTCGACGTGAGAGCATTGGCCCCCGCGGATGTCGTGATCTCCAAGCTCATACGCTTCCATGGCAATGATCGAGCAGACATCCGAGAGATGGTCGAGACAGGGCATGTCGAGCACAGTCACCTCGTGAGACGATTCCGCGAGAGCATCCCAGCCTTCTGCATGGATGCTCGATGTGACCAACTGCCACAGATCCGAGCACGCCTTCATCGCGTCGAGCGAGACTGGTTCGGGCGACCTCCGACCCAGATCCCCCTTCCCGACTGGCTCGACCGATGACCAGATCGCACCACTGCGTGACGGACTCGGATTGCATCAGTCAGATGCGCGGCCCAACGTGAGCAGGAACCGCGCGTCCGCCAAGCGCTCGTCCGAGATGTGCAGCCGCAGCACTCCGTCGTCGCGCAGCTCGGCGATCCGCTCGTGGTGTGTATCGCGCACCTCCGTTGCCGCTCGCACCAGCCGCCGACGCGACAGCAGCGTCGTCACGAACAGCACCGTGGTG
>JAHQVJ010000164.1 GCA_019634415.1 Myxococcales bacterium | reverse complement strand
CTCCACCTCGGACAGCACGTGGGTGGAGAGCACCACGGTGACGTCGCCTTGCGACAGGTCGCGCACCAGCTGCCGGATCTCCACCCGCTGCGCCGGATCGAGCCCAGACGCAGGCTCGTCGAGGACCAGCACCCTCGGCTCGTGGACGAGGGCCTGCGCCAGCCCCACCCGTTGTCGGTAGCCCTTGGAGAGGTGGTCGATGAGGCGGTGCGCGACGTCGGTGAGGCCCACCTGCTCCATGACTCGCTCCACACCCTGGACCGGCGAGGGGGCGGACTTCAGCTGGGCACAGAAGCGCAGGTACGCGCGCACCGTCATCTCGGGGTACAGCGGCGGGACCTCCGGCAGGTAGCCCACGAGGCGCTTGACCTCGCGCGGGCGCTCCAGCACGTCGATGTCGGCGATGAGCGCTCGACCGCGGGTGGCCCCGAGCGACCCACAGAGCATCCGCATGGTGGTGCTCTTGCCCGCTCCGTTGGGGCCGAGGAATCCGACGATCTCGCCGCGATCCACCGCGAACGTCAGATCTTCGACTGCGGTGGTGGCTCCGTAGACCTTGGTGAGCTGCTCCACCCGGATCACCGCGTCGTCCTCCTGTGCGGCGCTCCTACCTAGCTGATCCCGCCGCACGTCGCAGCCGATCGTCGATGGCGTGACCGAGACCGCGCCGCGATGGCGGAGGTTCGAGGAGCAGCCGCCGCGCGGATCCGTCGTCGAGCTCGCGCAGCGTGGCGAAGAGCGCCCGTGCGGCCTGGACGAGATCGCCCTCGGGCGACAGCGAGCGGCTGTCGAGTACGGAGATCCCGGCAGCCGCGAGGGCGGCACGCCCCGAGGCGGGGTCGCCGACCACGCGCAGCAGGGCCACCTCGGTGTCAGCCGCCAGCTGCCGCAGGGTGGCGGGGTCCTGCTCCTCGACCACGCCACCCAGCAGCGCACAGCGGGTGGCGGGCGAGTAGTGCTGGTCGGTCTGCCCCGGCGCCTCGATCCCACCAGCACCGTCGACCGTCGACCAGCGCAGATCGGATCCCAGCGCCTCCACGGGCACGGCCCCCGGCCTGAGCAGCTTGAGCCCACCGTCGGCGGCCAGCCCCACGATGGTGGACTCCACGCCCATCTCACAAGGGCCGCCATCCAGGACCGCGGGCACCCGTCCGGCCAGCTCCGCCACCACGTGCTCCGCCCGGGTGGGCGAGATCCGGCCGAAGCGGTTGGCGCTCGGCGCCACCAGCGGCCCGCCGAAGGCCTCGAGCAGTCTCTGCGCCACAACGTGAGCCGGCATTCGAACTGCGACATGAGCGAGACCAGCCGTGACGATATCTGACACGAATCTGGCCTTGGGCAGTACCAGCGTCAGCGGGCCTGGCCAGAAGTCGGTTGTAAGGCGGTCGAACACCGAACCCGCTTCGTCGTTGAGGGCGTCCAACCGTGCCAATTTGGCCACGGCCTCGCGTGCGGAGCCTGGCGCCACGTGCACGATCATCGGATCGAAGGAGGGGCGGTGCTTGGCCTCGAAGACGCGCGCCACCGCTGCATCGTCGAAGGCATCCGCGGCCAGTCCGTAGACGGTTTCGGTGGGAATGGCCACCACCTCACCCGCACGAAGTAGTGCGACTGCTCGTTCGATTCCTTGCCGATCTGGTTCTAGGCGATTCATCGTGTCGGATTCCGTGGTTACGGCAGGTAGCACAACCGTCGCGCTATGGTGTCCACAAGGGCTCACGGAGGAATCATGCTGCCTTTCCTTGCGCTACTCGCTGCACCCGAAGCGATCGCGAGCTCCAATATCGAATTCAAGGTGAGCGGCCCCGTGCTCATCTATGTCGATGGCCAGCAGGCCAAGCTCACTGGCAAGCTGCGCCAGCGGGTCGCCGGCCTCGAGCCGGGTACCCACGAGGTCCGGGTCACGGGCGTCTTCGGCAAGACGTTGTTCGAGGCCGAGATCGACGTGCCCGACAACACCATGACCTGGGCCGAGTGGAAGAACAACGAGCTGCGGGTGGTGCGCACCGAGTGGCTCGACGACTCCGAGGCCACCGAGCAGGCGCCGGAGGAGATGACCGAGCGCGACGACGACGCAGCGCAGACCGCCGACGTGCCCGCCGAGCCCGAGGCGGCGCCCGCCATCGAGGAGGCGCCCGCACCCATCGAGGAGGCTCCCGTCGAGGTCGAGGAGCAGCCGGTGCCCGTGGTGGAGGCGGTGGAGCCTGCGCCTGCTCCGGCGGCCGCCCCAGCGCCCGAGGCTCCGGTGGCGGTGGCTCCCGTCGCGGCGCCTGCCCCCGTGGAGGCCGCCGCGCCCGCTGCCATTCCGGCACCCGCAGCGCCCGTCGCGGCCGCCCCTGCAGCGCCCGTGGCCCCAGCGGCTCCCGTTGCCGTTGCTCCCGCCGCCCCCGTGGCCGCGCCCGTGGCACCAGTCGCCGCGGCCGCCGTCGAGGCCCCTGCGGTGCCCGTTGCCGACCCCGATGCCGTAGCCGTGGCCGCCCCTCCTGCCGTCGAGGAGATGGCCGCGCCCGCCACCGAGGCGGTGGCGCTGCCTGCCGCAGCCGCGGGCAACTCCCGCACCCTCACCGTGCAGGCCACCGACGGCATGAGCGTCGAGGTGGTGGCGAACGGTCAGAGCGTGATCGTCACCGTGGAGGGCGAGCAGTTCCGCATCGTCGATCCGAACGGCCTCGAGCTGGCGCTGGGCAACGAGTAGCCTGACGTCGTCACGGCCGTTGGCCGGGGGGCAGGCACCAGTCGCCTTCCTCCGGGGTCTGTTCTGGAATCTCCCCCAGGGCCCACGCGCCGCCCACGCCCCCGAGCTGCTCTTGCTCGGCCCAGGACACGCTGGGAGCCACCATCAGCACCTTCGGTGGGATCACCGATGACGCCGAGGGTGCCGTGCCGGTGGTCTGGTTCAGGTACACCCGCTCGGTGAACCAGAACTTGTCCATGGGGCAGACGCCCAGCACGTCGTCGTCGAACTCGATGCAGTGTGGGTTCGGATGACCCAGGCGGCTCTCCCAGTCGAACGCCGTGCAGTCGTGGGAGAACTGCACCACGTAGAGGCTGTCGAGCGACTCGTGGCTCAGTCCCGTCAGGGCCGCGGCGCGGTCCGCATCGAACCAGGTGGTGAGGCTGCCGCGTAGCTCGCTGTCGATCCGTGCCACCACACCCACGCTGCGGCTGAAGTTGTTCAGCGTGATGCTCGAGTAGGTGGTGCGAGGGGCCGTCGGATCGAGGCGGGCCGCCTCCGTGTGGTTCACGCCCACCACGAACACCGAGGAGGCCACGCTGCGATCGGCGGCGATGACGCGGCGTGGGGTTCGGTGGTAGCGCGCATCGTCGTTGTTGGCGGCACAGGTATCGAGCAGGTTGATGCAGTGGGCGCCGGAGCGCTGCGGCTGGCTCGGCATCTCCATCGTGCGCACCTCCATGATCGGAGGGACGATCTCGTCGATCACGGCCTGCGCGACGGCCTCGAGGGCCTGCTGCAGTCGAGCGCCCTCCGTCTCCGAGGTGTCGTCGGGGGGCGGGAACGTGGGCCAGGGTAGCGGATCGTAGGCTGGCGCTTCATCCAGGGTGAGCTTGAACACGGCAGCTTCGATCTCAGCGGGATCGAAGTACCGATCGGTGGGCTCCGTGGGCGCCGCCACCCGCAGGACCACGCTGTAGGTGTCGGCGTCGGGTCCGTCTCCCATGGTCAAGCTGAAGGCGTCGGACTCCGCCAGCTGGCCCGATGCCACCAGCGCCTCGGCATCGTCTGGGGTTCGGTAGGCCATGGGATGCACGTTGATCCGCTCGGGCTCGAGGCCCAGGTGAGCCAGGGCCGGTGTCAGCAGGGTGCGCACGCGCTGCACGGTGGTGGCGTTGGCGGCGAACAGGACCGTCGTGTACTGCCCGAAGGGAGGCTCGGACTCGGGAGCGTGCACGGCTGGATCGGTGCGGAGATCGAGCAGATGCAGCGACGGCGCCAGGGTGGCGAAGGTGATGGGATCGGGCTGCCCAGGCAGCGCCTTGCGGTACTGGTGGTGGTTGAAGGAGAAGTACCGCGACGCCGGAGGCGTGTGTCCCACGAACAGGATCGCCTCGTGCTGCTCGAGCTGGTACGCCGGCAGGTCGTCCGCGGGCAGCCCGCCGTCCTCGGGGAACACGAACATCCCGTAGGGCGACAGAGGGTTGGCGCCATAGCAGGTTCCCGTCTCCAGGAGCAGCGGCGCGCAGCGGCTCTGGGTCAGGAACCACAGGTGCCCTTCCCGAGCGTCGAGGCCCTCGATGCCGAGGCGAAGGGCGCTCGACACCGGATCCGCCCAGCTGGTGTAGGGTCCGTGCTGCTGTGGCGGGCCGGAGGTGCACGCCCACGCGAAGCAAGCGAGCCACAGGGGGCGATGCTGCGATGCCGGTCCCATGGGCCGATCCGTGGGAGGGGGTGTGTCGGACCTGATCAGCCTATCCGCGGTGGCGTTGGCGCGGGGTGTTCGCGAGCGCCGGTGGTCCCCGGTGCGGGTCGTGGATGCGTGTATCGCACGGATCCGTGCCGCGGAACCCGAGCTCGGTGGGCTCGTGGAGACTCGCTTCGCGCAGGCACGCGAGGAGGCCGCGGCCGCTTCGCGCCGCTCGGCAGAGGCCCATGCGCCGCTGATGGGGGTGCCCATCCTCGCGCCGGTGTCGTGGGCGTCGTCCGTGGAGCTGCGGCGTGTGCGGGAGGCGGGAGCCATCTGGCTGGGCGGCCCCCGAGGCGACTGCGGTGCGGCGGCGTTGGTGGCGCTGGGAGGGGCGCCGTGTGGCCTGGATGTGCGCGCTACGTTCTGCGGGATCGTGGCGCATCGGAGCGACGAGCCCCATGCGGTCGGCCTGTCGGCCCGAACCGTGGGCGACGTGACGCTCCTCGCAGCCGTGGTCGCGGGCCAGATCCCGCCCGACGCGGCCGCGCCCGACGCAGATCTGCTTCGAGGCACGTCGGTACACGTCGTCGTGCCCCCTCGTTTGGCCCCAGAGGCCCGTGCAGCGGTGCACAAGGCGGCCCTGTCGCTACGCGAGCACGGAGCGACGTTGGGCGACTGTGGGCCCCTCAGGGGCGTCGCGTTGCGGCTCGAGCCAGCGCCACCATGCGGATCCGGAACCACACTTCAAGCGGGTGCGATCACCGTGGTGCGAACCGACACGGATCGCACGGGGCGCCCGCTGGGCGTTCAGATCGCCGCCACGCGGGCTGGTGGGCCAGCGACGCTGCTCGCTGCCAAGCTGCTCGAGGCGAGCTTCGGCAGCTCTTCGCCGGTGTCGGCACGCTGGGTGTGAGTCGGCCCGCCGGAGATCACTCGCAGTGCGGGCGCGGTGATCGCGATCATGCCGGTGTCTCGCTGTGCCTTGGCTCGGGCCATGAACGCGACGGCGAGCGTTCCGAAGGCTGACCAGCGCTCTCGAACCTGCTCGGAGCGCCAGGGTAGGGCCCAAAGACCCAGGGCTGCGGCCAACACGATCACCATGCTCTCTAGGATCAGGGGTGCCACGACGCCTCCTAGGCGCAGTTGTACTGAACCCTCGAACAGGTGTCAAGTGTTCAGTTGTCTATGTCTGAAGTTGCACGTCGACCCCAACCAGGAGAAATATGCCCCGAAGCCGGGCCAGTTTCTGTCCGGGTGGTGCAGGATTCCAGGGGACCGGCCGGCACTCGGCCGTGGCGGTTGGAATCTGGCGGCAGGGGCGTGGCGTTGAGCGGCGTCGGGAGTAGGTCGATGAACAAGGGCCAGAAGCTCGTCAAGATGGTCGAGCTGATGACGCGTCGCGGTGGGGTGAGGGCACAGGAGCTGATCGAGCGGTTCGATCTGGATGCGCGCACGCTCCGTCGCTACCTCGCCGATCTGCGTGAGCTCGAGCTCCCCGTCCGGGATGATGGTCGTGGAGACGACCGCGTGATCTCCATCGATCCGCGATGGCGGCGCACGGGCGTGCAGCTGTCCTTGGCCGAGGTGCTCTCGCTGCACTTCGGGCGCAAGCTGTTCGACTTCCTCGAGGGCACCAGCTTCGCGGAGGATCTGGACGGGGCCATCGAGCGGCTGGAGCCAGCCATCAGCAGGGCCCATCAGAACCTGGCTCGCCAGCTCGACACCAAGTTCCTGGCGGTTCCCGAGCCTGCCAAGGACTACCGCGGGCAGGCCTCCGAGATCCTCGACGACCTGGTCACGGCGCTGGTGTACAACAATCCCGTCAAGGCGCGGTATCGCAACTTCAACGGGGTGGAGAGCGACAAGATCCTGCACCCCTACACGCTGGCCACGTTTCGGCAGGGGCTGTACCTGTTCGCCCTCGATGACGAGGCTGCCATCGTCAAGACCTATGCGGTGGAGCGCTTCGTCGATGCCTTGAGGCTTCGCTCCGAGCACTTCGCGGCTCCCACGGGATGGCGCCCCGAGGCGCACATCGGACATGCCTTCGGCATCATCAGCGGTCGGCCCGAGACCGTGGTCATCGCGTTCTCGGAGGCGGTGCTGGGCTACATCCGCGAGCGGACCTGGCACCCCACCCAGACCTTCCGCACGGCGACGGACGGGCGCCTCGAGCTCACCATGCAGATCGCACCCACGGTGGAGCTGCAGACCTGGGTCCAGGGCTTCGGGCGTGACGCCGAGGTGATGGCGCCTCTAGAGCTGCGGGAGCGCGTGGCGATCTCCCTGCGGGAGGCGGCCGACAAGTACGGCGCGTCATGAGGATCTGCTGGCCGTCCGAGGGCGACCCGCGGGACCCCTTCCCCGAGCCGGATCGATCGGAGGAGGCGTGGGCAGCCGAGGTGCGGGCCCGCCTCGCGGACCTCTGGGCGGGTCGCGCCAGCGAGGACGAGATCGTCCCGCTGGTTCGGCAGCACCGACTCGATCGACCCTTGGGGAGGCGCCATCGTCCTCTGCCGCGTGCCGAGTTCCTCGCCACGGAGGCCGAGCTGGTCCAGCTGGCGGCGGACGCCGATCCGGCCGTGGGGTCGAGCGGGCCCGATCTGGTGCTGGGACCCATGGCTGATCTGGTGACGAGCCGGCGCGTGCTCGAGGTCGCCGTCGCCCTCGCCGCCTTCTTTCGGGGAGACGCGGCCGTGGGCACGCCTCAGCGTCGCTGGCACCGCATCCATCCCGCCCCGTCCGTGCCGGTGAGGGCTTCGGTCACGGCCATCGCCCAGGCGCCCCTGGCTCCTTGGCGCGTGATGCGCTGGCCCGCCTCGGACGAGGTCTTGCCGTCGATCGAGGTGCAGGACGTCCTGGGGTTGTCCGAGGTGGTCGTGCCCGACGGGCCCGTGAGCCTGCGCGCCGTGGCGGCACCCTTCGGCTCCGTTGGCCCACGGGATCTCCTGGTGGCTCGGATCGCCCGCGGACCGAACGGGTGGGAGGCCACCTGCCCGCTGGCGATCCCCGGGCCCGTTCCCGAGGCGGTACCCCGATGGATCCAGTGGCTGTGCTGGGAGGATCGCCTGGAGCGTCGAGGGCCGACCTCGCTGTCGGGTCTACTCTCCCGGTGGGGACATGTCCTGGTTCGGCGATGGGTGGAGCAGCGGTGGGCAACCTAGACGACGATCCGTACCGCGAGCACGTGCTGTACGACCTCGAGTACGCTCACCACGACGAGGACGTGGGCTGGTACGTGCAGCTGTGCAGCGCCCTGCCGAGCGGGACCTCGGCCCTCCGTCCCATCTTGGAGCTGGGGTGTGGCACGGGGCGGCTCACCCTGCCCATTGCTCGTGCGGGCGCCACCATGCTGGGAGTGGATCGAGCGCCGTCCATGTTGGAGGGCCTGCGACGCAAGCTGGCCTCGGAGGCCGCCGAGGTGCGCCAGCGCGTTCGCCTGATCGAGGCCGACTATCTTCGGTCCCAGGACGCGCTGTCGACCTCGGCGCCCTTTGCTGCCGTGCTGTGGCCCTTCAACGCGCTGCACCACTGCGCTGGTCCCGAGCAGCTGGCTGCCATGCTCGCGCAGATCCGCCCCTGGATCGCGGAGGGTGGCTTCCTCGCCTTGGACTGCTACCTGCCCGATCTCGATCTGTACGATCGCGACCCGAAGGCACGCTACGAGCCTCGGACCTTCGAGGATCCGCGCTCGGGCGAGGTCCTGGAGAGCTGGGAGCAGGGGTGGTGGGACGCCGAGCGTCGCATACACCACGTGCTCTACGTCTACGAGCATCCCGACGGAAGCCAGGAGCGCACCCAGCTGTCGCTGCGTATGTACGAGCTGCCCGAACTCCAATCCCTCGTGGCCGACGCGGGCTATCGGGTGGAGCGATCAGCCATGGACTTCGAGGGATCGCCGGTGATGCCCGGCGCCCTCAAGTGGGTCGCGCTGCTGCGACCCTAGCGGACCCGCAGCGCTGGCCTGCCTACTACTGCTGGAAGCAGAGGTCGACCTCGTTCTCGTCGGCCTTCTCTTGCCGCAGATCGTCGGTGACCCACCGGTCCTGCTTGATGCGCTCGATGACGAACTGCCCCTTGGTGAAGACCGTGGTGGGGGAGTCCTGGGCCTCGAGCACCAGCGAGAAGGCGCCCTCGGCGCGGCCACCTGGTGTCAGGTCGGAGTCGCCACTGAAGACGACGTAGCTGTAGTGCAGCTCACCCCAACCGTCGAAGCCGGCGGGCACCCCATCGGGGGCGCGCCACTTGTTGAGGTGGGTGACGGGCCGGTAGGTGAAGATCTCGTCGCCATCGGCACCTTCGGGCTTGAACCAGCGCTCCACCTCCTCGTGGATGGTGTCGGCGGTTCCCTCCACGTCGGCCGTGAGGTCGTCCATGCAGCCGCTGTCGTTGGGATCGGAGCCCTCGGCGAGGTCGCAGAACCAGAGGTCCTCTTCGTTGAGGTCGGGGGTGTATCCCTCGTCACCCTCGGGATCGTCGATCTCGTTGTAGACGTACGGAGGCGAGTAGATGGACCGCCGGCCGTTGAGCAGCTCTTCGCTGATCTTGCCCCGTGCAGCGCCTGCTTCGAACTGGTCGGGAAGGAACCAGAAGTCGCCGTTGACGTTGCGTGGATTCCGCTGGTAGCCGAAGGCGTTCAGGAAGAACAGCGTACCGTCGTCGAGGTACTGCTCCATGTGGTCGTAGGACGACCGGAGAGCGTCGTTGCCCGCCGCGATCGTGCGCAGCTCGTTGGACCACTCTGCGACCCAGTCCCCATCCAGGGGCTGGCGCTCCACGCCGCCACCCTCCTTCGGCAAGCACTCGGTGGGCTGGAAGTCGGGGTCCACCACGGCGATGATCCGCATGTCGGAGCCGCCGGTCATGCGATGATGGAAGCTGATCTGAAGGTCACCCTCCGCGGTGATGACCGCCTCGCCACGCCACGGCTCGAGGGGCTCGCTCACCACGCGGAAGCCAGCCGTGGTCGCCCACGTCTCGTGCACCGGGGGCCAGGAGTTGGGTCCGCAGACGCGGATGAAGTCCTCGATCCGCTGACCCGGGTTCTCGTCGTCGAAGGTACGACAGTCGAAGATGTAGGACTCCTGCCACCCGGGATCGCTCGGGTCGACCTCCTCCTGCAACAGGGAGAGGCTGGTGCCGTCGGAGAAGAAGGCGACGTAGCTACCGCTCGTCAGCTCGGCATTCTGCGGGGTGCATGCGCCCAGAAGCAGGATGGGTGCGATGGTTCTGACGCTGAGCATGGACGTTCCTCGCATGGGACGGGACCTTATAGGCGTTGCGGCCAGCACGGGTCAAGACGTGCCGACGTCTCCGAGACGGTGACGCCGAATCGCGAATGGTTAACGCCGTCGGGTGGTCGTTGACTACAACGCGGCAGACCCGTGCTGCAGATCGCCGTCCTCGTCCACCGTCCACAGATCCGGCCAGCCATCCCCGTCGCCATCTGCGACCTGGACGACGCCGATCGCGAAGCGCTCCGAGTGCACGATCTCGGCATGCCCCACACCATTGACGGTGGAGCGGTGCACCCACACCACGTTGCGGGCTTCGTCCAGCCCCAGTAGGTCTGCGCGGCCGTCTCTGTCGACGTCTGCCACGGTGAGCCGTCCGTGGAACGGGTCGATCTGCCACTCGTCGGTGAGCGTCTGCAGGCGCGTGCCCGAGGCGTCCGAGATGGCGAAGGCCGAACCGGTGTCGCCGTAGCGCCAGTGCACGATGGTGCAGCCCTCGGTGGCGCAGGCCCTGGCCTCCGGACCCTCGCCCAGATCGCCCAGCGCCACGTCGACTGCCCCCTCCACGATGGTGCTGCTCACGGGCTGGCCCGTGCCGGTGAGCAGGCGCGCATCGTCGCCGTCGAGCACCACGGCGTCCGCGCCGTCGGGGCCCCGCCCGCAGTCCACCCGTGTGATGCCGTCTCCGAGGGACATGTCGATGCTCACGTCGTTGGGCTGCGACAGTCCGACTCGGAACACCCGCCCGCCCAGGGCGAACCAGGCCTGATCACCGCACAGGGCGAGATCGTCGGGAGGAACCTCTCCGGGGAACACCGGCAGCCGCACGAGCTGTGGCGCGCGCCCCTTGCCGGGGGTGTAGCGCACGACCTTGAGGTGGGTGTTGCCCCCCTCGTGGGCGAAGGTCACGGCCTCCACGGTGGTCTCGTCCTCGTCGAGCTGTGTGGTGTGGAACACGGGCAGCACGTCCTCTCGCACCTGGGTGCCCGAGACGTCGCGCGGCTCCCAGAAGCGATTGGGATCGTTGCGCACACCGGTTCCCCACCACCGCCTGACCAGGCCTGGTGTGGCCAGGGTCAGCTCCGCGGAACCGTCGAAGTTGACGTCCAGCGCGTGGATGGGGCCCGGTCCCACCACGGGCCCGATGGGCACTCGCCGAAACGCATCGTCGGCACGGAGCCAGTACAGCCCCTCCAGCTGACCGTCCTCGTCGAGGATCCACAGATCCGAGAGCGCGTCGCCGTTGCCGTCTGCGGCAGCGAAGCGGGCAGCGTCGGAGCCGCGAACGGGGACCACGGGGACTCCGTCGTCGCTCGACAGGTCGTACACGAAGGCCTCGCGTGGGTTGCCCGGCTCGCTGGGCTCGAACAACGCCAGCTCGGCCCCTCCGTCTCCGTTCATGTCGGGGATGGACAGCAGGGTGGAGTCGGGGTCCGGCGGCTCGTCGGTGGTGGGGCGGCTCGGTCCGATGGGCACGTAGGTGCCGTTGGGCGCGCGCAGGAACCGGCTCCAGTCGTCTCCGGCGCGGTGCATCACCGTGATCTGAGCCGCGCCCTCGCCGGTGGCGTCTCCGATGGCCACGTCCGAGGTGTTCACGTCGAGGGTTCGCGCCCACGCTGCGGTGAAGCCGTCTGCGGTGGCCTCCCAGATGTCGAGCACGTCGCGGTCGCCGTCGGACCACACCACGACCAGGTCTGGCCGCTGGTCCCCGGACAGGTCTCCCATGGCCGCCGCCACGAGGGTGTGGCCTGTTGCAGCGAGGGCCCCGCGGAAGCTCATCCCGCCGGCGCGACGCCCCGACAGCAGGTAGGCGGTGGTGTCGGTCCAGGCCAGCGCGTCCCGTGTGTCGTCTCCGTCGAAGGCCCCGGAGCGCAGCCCACGGATGGGCTCGTCCACCGCGAGAACGGGGTGGGGCTGCAGACCGGGGCCTGCCCACCACACGCGGGTGTCGTCGGCCACCACGGTGCCGGTTCCCGCGGCTCCCACGGCCAGCGGGTCCGGCGCTCCCGACGTCCAGGCGAGGTGCCAGCCGAAGCCAGGCCAGCCAGCCTCGAACACGTGCACGTCGGCGGTGCTGCCGCCGACCTCCAGCACCGTGCTCCCGACCTGCTCGACGGTGGTGGTGCCGTAGCCCGAGGGCTCGAGCGTGATCTCCACGTCCTGGCCATCCAAGCGTACGTCCCGGACGGATCCGGTCACGGCGGCACCGAAGGCGTTGACGGCGCGTACCGTGGCGGCCACGGGGGCGGATCCGGTGGCGGGAATGGGGAGCCATTGAAGCGCGTCGCTGGCCTCGATCCATGCGGCTGGCGTGGGCTCACTGGCGTTGCCGCTGCCTCCACACGCGGCGAGGTGGACCATCAGGATCCGGAGCATGCGTCCTCCACGGTCGAAGGGTACCCTTGAAGGATGCAGTCGGCTTCCTCCGTCGAAGACGACGCGGTGGTCCATCCACGGCGGTTCCACCTGGGTGAGCGCTCCAGCGGTGGTGGGGTGGGGGAGATCTACCGGGCGCGGATGTGGCGCGCGGGTGGTGCTGCCACCGACGTCTCGGTCACCCTGCTCGCGCGGCCACCTCGATCGAGCCGACGTCGGTTGTTGCTGCGCGATCGGGTGCGGTTGCTCTCGGCCGTTCCGCACCGCACGTTGGTGCGCACGCTGGATCTGCTCGAGCTCGACGGCAGGGCAGCGTTGATCACCGAGCCCATCGCTGCGACGGATCTGGCTCGGCTCGTCTATGGGTCGGCGGGCGTGCCACCGAGGGTTCTGCTCGAGGTGGTGGCTGCGGTGGCCGGGGGCCTGCACGCGGCATGGAACGAGCCGCTGCCGTCGGGGGTTGGTCAGTCGAAGCTCGCACACGGAGCCCTGTCTGCCGCTCAGATCCGCATCGACGAACACGGAGCCGTTCAGCTCCCCCACTTCGGGTTGGCCGCTGTCTTGCGGGTGGGTGGGCGCTCCACCTGGGCGCAGCGCAGCCCGCAGGGATGGGGGCGGCGCCCTGCCTTCGATCCCGCCGCCGACGTCTACGGCCTGGGCAGCGTGCTCTACGAGGGCCTGGCCGGTCGCCGGCTCATGGAGGGCCACAGCTTTCCCGAGGCCAAGGGGTGGCTGTCTCGACCGGGCGCCTTCGACGCGGCGGTGCGGCGGCAGCTTCGAGGTCTGTCGAGCCGACATCCGTCCGATCTCCTGTCGCTGCTGCAGCGCATGCTGTGTGAGCAACCTGGGGAACGGCCAGCCGCGTTGGACGTGGCGCGCGTATGTGAGAGGCTGGCCGCGGACCTCGGCGGCCGCACGCTGCACCGCTGGGCTATCCGTCGTGGGTGGGCCCATCTCCCCGAGGAACGGGGTCCACTGACGGATCGTGAGCTGATGGAGGCCACCTTGTCGTCGAAACGTCGCGAGCCGGCTCTACCGCCCAAGAAGAAGCGTCGGGTGGATCCCGCTGCAGCCACCGTGATCCAGCCCTTCGACGACGCCTCGGAGGACGAGGTGGTGATGCCCTCCATCTCGAGCATCGTCATCGACGATCCGCAGCTGCCGCCCCCGCCTCCCGCCGACGAGCCTCGCGCGAGCGTGGCGACGGGCTTCGGCATCGGCGCCATCGTCGCGCTGCTGGGCGTGCTGGCGCTGGGTGGCATGGTGCTGGCAGGCGGTGTGGCGCTGATGATGTTCCTGAGCGCCGAGGGTGGGCCCGTCGCGGAGGAGGTGGACGAGCCAGCTGTGGAGATCCCGGGTACACCCGCCGGCGCCGTGGTGGAGGAGCCCGAGGACGGAGCCGACGAAGGTACGGCCGACGTCTCTCCAGAGCCTGCGCCCGCGCCAGCACCCGTGCCCGTGCCCGCGCCCGCCGCAGCTGCGCCGAAGCCTGCTCCCGCGCCGACCCCTGCGCCTGCGCCGAAGCCCCCACCTGCGCCGAAGCCCGCACCGGAACCAGCACCGGCACCCACGCCGAAGCCTGCGCCCCCGCCCGCCCCACCGCCCCCGCCTCCGGAGCCCGAGGTGTCGCCGGACACGCCTGGCACGCTGGCGGTGCACGGCCCGGTGATGGTGGAGCTGCGCGGCGAGTTCGGCGGGTTTCGGGCAGGCACCCCCATCCTGCCTGGCAAGTACACGGTGTGGGCCGACTTCGGGGATGGTCTCGAGGACACGTCGATGACCGCCAGCATGGCCCCTGGGGGCAGCCTTGGCGTGAGCTGCGACGCTGCCTCGCGCAAGTGCTTCGTGCGCGTGGACTAATCGAGGCCGGTCGGGGTGGCGGAGAAGACGCCGAGCACGACGATCCCCACCAAGATGAGCCCGATCCCCACCACCACTGCGGGCTCGGGCTGCCGCCCCGCTCGGGCCACGTCCACCACGAACACGACGCCGATGGAGGCGCCTGCCCACACGGCGTACACCACGGCTGTGGGCAGCGAGTCCATGGCCAGCGACATGAAGTAGACGCTCGCCCCCACCAGGAGAAGACCCATGGCGGCTGGGGAGAGCTCTGCGAAGCCCGCTGAGTCCTTGATGGCCAGCGCGCCGAGGACGCCGGTGACCGTCGCCAGCGACAGCATCAGCACACCGTACATCCCGGCCCTCCCCACCTCGTCACGCGATGAGCGTACCCAGCATTTTCATGGACGCCAGCAGGATCACGGTGGCCATGACGGCTTGCATGGGTCGTGCAGGCAGCCACGTGGCCCCCGCGCTGGCTCCCAGCGCCCCACCCAGAGCCACGCTCGAGAAGAGCCAGAGCATGCCCTCGGGCAGTGGTCGCCAGGTCTCCGCGCCGCCCAGGGCGAACCCCAGCAGCGCGCTGGCGGAGTTCAGGAGGACGAACAAGGCGCACAGGGCGGCCGTACCCTTGGGGGTCGACCACCTCCACAGCAAGATCACCGGCGCGAGGAACACCCCACCCCCCGTCCCCGTGGCGCCCGCCAGCCCACCGAGGACAGCCCCCACCGCCAGCACCACGAGGGCATGGGGGAGGACTGGGGCAGCGAGAGACGCCTCCGTCGCAGGGCGCCACGCCCTGTAGGCCACGGCCCCGCCCGAGAACAGCAGCACCGATCCCACCAGGGGCGCGTACACCTCCGCCGAGGGAAGCCATGCTCCACCGACGAAGGCCGCTGGAGCGGAGGTGACGAACAGCGGCCAGAGCCCACGCAGCCGGGTGTGTCCGGCGGCTGCGAACCGTGCCGCTGCCACGCTGGCCACCACCACGTTGAGTGCCAGGGCAGTGGACTTGACGTCGGCTACGGGCAAGCCTGCCAGCGCCAGCACCGCCAGATAGCCCGAGCCTCCTGCCTGGCCGACGGAGGCGTAGACCGCCGCGACGATCCCTATGGCCAGCACCAACGCCAGCGGGTCCATCAGGAGTCGAGGAAGGGCTTCCTCACTTCCTCGTTGAGCATGGCGTAGAGCAGGAAGGCACCCACTGGCAGGCACAGGGACGGCACGTAGAGCGCCCCGATGATCACCGTGAGGATCCATCCCCACTTGGCGCCTCGGTTCAGCCCCATCACGGCAGCCACCATGGGCACCACACCCATGCCGAACACCATCAGCCCGCCGCACAGACCCACGCCGATCATCACGGGGACGGCCTCGGCATCCATCGAGGGGTCCAGCATGGGGATCAGGCCATACAGAACGGGAACGCCGATCGCAAAAAGCCCATTGAGTGCGGCAAGACCGATGAGCACCATCCGCGCGTAGCGGACCATTGGCAGGTCAGCTCGCTCTTCGGCGGCGAAATCAGCACCGGGCGCGGCGTAGGGGTCCATGGGTCCTCCAGGAGTCTTCACGCGTCACCAGGTACCCCGTCTGCGCCCGACAGGTCGAACATCACATCGGTCCGGAGGACGTACTTCGTGCCTCTGGTGACCACCGCGCCTTCGTGTAGCTGGCGATGGACGAACAGCAGCGCCGTGCCCGTCCGTGGGATCACCTCCACCTCGGCGTCGGGGAATCGGGTGCGTCCCCCGTCGAAGTCCTCGTTGAGGTAGACCATGAGCGTCAGCAGGCTGCGGAGCGTGGTGCCCGGAGGCGCCCACCAGCCGTCGAAGTGCAGATCGAACTGCTGGCCGGGATCGTAGCGGTAGAAGCGCAGTCGCTCGTTCAGGCTCACGGCGGGGAGGTGGGCCCCATCTTCCACGCGCAGCATCGGGCGCAGTCGCTCCCACAGGGCTGCCGCCACCTCGGGCCGATCCTCCATCACCCGATGGTTGTTGCGGATGTGTGGCGCCATCACGGGCCCATCTGCGGTGGTGATGGGTGCCATCCCGAACCCCCGGGATTCGCTCCAGGCGATGTGGGCCTCGCACTCGGCTGCGTCGAGGAATCCGTCGAGGGTGAAGATGGCGTCGGTGTGGTCGTGGCGTCTCACGCGCCGCCCGCCAGCTCCAGCAGCCGCATGGCTTTCTCGTGGGAGAGCAGCAACGGCCCCTCCTTGGCCATCGCGTCGATGCGGTCGAGGGGCGTGATGCCGCTCTTGTCGAGCAGGTTGGGGTTGGCTCCGCTGTCGAGCAGGCGGCGCACGTGCGTCACGCGGCCCTTCTCGGCGGCGATGTGCAGCACGCTGCCCTGCTCGGGGTCGATGTGGCGGAGCACCGCCAGGCCCTTCTTCGTGGCGAGACAGGCGTCCAGCACGTCCGTGCGTCCGCGGCTGATGTGGTGAAAGCAGAAGGCGGCGTTGGGCTTGCGAATGCCGGCCAGCTTCAACAGGCGCTTCACCCCTGCCTGCTGCTCCTTCTCGGATCGGGTCCTGGCGCCCTCGCCGATGAGCAAGGCGATCACGTCGGGATCGGTGGACCGCTCCAGCGCCGTGCGGCGATCGTGGGTCTCTGCCTTGTTGGGATCGGCTCCCGCATCGAGGAGCAGCCGCACGGTGTCGAGGTGGTTGCGCTCGGCGGCCAGGAGGATCGGCACCCGACCGTCCTCCGATGCATCGAGGGAGAGCACCTTGGTGTCGATGCAGCGTCGGATCAGCTCGGGTCGCGTGGCCTCGAGGATGCCCAGCTCGAGACAGCGTGCCGAGTCCATGCCAGGTGCGTCGGCGGGGGCGGCGATGCCCGGATCCTGGCTGTCGGCGGCCGCGCTCGGCTCGATCAGGGTGTTCAGCGAGGCCAGGGTGGTGGACGTGTCTGAGAGCTGGCCGTCGGCCGTCACCCGCAGACCCAGGTGCGTGGGACCGAAGGCCCGCACGCTCAACGCCGGCACGGTGCTGGGGCCCAGGTTCGTGCGGACCCACATGGCGGGGTTGGCGGTGGTGGATGCGACGTAGAGCTGGCCCAGATCAGGATCCATGGTCACGCTGGGCATGTCGAGCCCCTCGCGCGCGACGGAGGGGAACAAGGGGGCGACGACCACGTCTGCCCGTGTGCCCGTCTGCACGTCCACCAAGGTGACGCCACTCACCCCCCAGCGAGCGCCCCATCGCCGGAAGGGTCGCACGTAGTAGCGATCCGGCACACCACGCGTGGCTCGGTGCAGCGCTGCATCCAGCTCGGCTCGGCGGCGGGCGATGCGAGCGCTCTGGCCGACCCCCGCAGTCACAGAGGACATGGCCTGGTCGAGCGCCCGGTACCGGCCCCCCACCGACAGATCGTCCGCACCTCCCTCGGCGTGCAGGTGGGCCCACCTCAGCTGGCCCGCCTCGAAGTGTGCGGCCGCGAAGGCGGCGATGCCAGCGCGCTCGCGGACCACCACCACCTGGTCGTCGCGAGCCTGCAGCATGTCGGGCTGGCCGTGGGCCAGATCGGGTCGATCGGTGGGGCCCCAGCCCAGGAAGCCGTCGGGCAGCGGCGTGCGGAACGCCACGGTGGCATCCTGCGGAGACACGGCGAGCACCTCGTCTTCCGTGGTCATCACCACCACGCCTCCCGCCTGCACGATGTCGGAGGCCGAGCGGCCTTGCAGGGGGGTGGAGCCCGTGACCGCTCCTTGGCTGACCACGACCACGCGGTCTCCATCGGTGGTCGACAGCACCACCACCGCGCGCCCCTCGCCGCCCCAAGCCCGCGCGATGGTGTGCTCCGTGGTCCACGCCCACAGCTGTTGTCCGTAGGCGTCGAGCCAGCGCAGCTCTCGGCGGTCGTGCAGGATCACGCCCAGCCCGTCTGCCGCAGGTCGGGCCGTCCAGCTGCCCGCATGGCGCCAGTCCTCCGCCCCCCACGCGGCATCGATGGAGATCACCTCCTCGGAGGTCTGCACCTGGATGGTGCCATCGGCAGCGCTGGCGGCCATGGGGACGGCCATGGGGACGGCCCAGATCGACTCGCCCGTCTCCAGAGACAGCGCCTCGAGCTGACCGCGTCGCCAGATCACCACGGACTCGCCGCTGCGCACCACGGTCGCGTCGTCGGTGCTGGTGGACCAGGTGCTCTGCCCGGTGGCCACGTCGAGGCCCTGCAACACCACGGCACGGGAGGAGCGACCTGCGAGCACGAGCGGATCGTGACTCAGGACCTCCCATGCCAGGCCGCCATCGTGGGGGCGCTCCACACTCCAGACCAGGTCACCCGTGCGCGCGTCCCACACCTCGAGGTTGCTGGGCACCGTGCGCCCGTCCTCGGCGATCTGGACCTGCCCCACCAGGATGCGACCCGACGATACGGGCTGCAGCAGATCGATGGCGTGGGCATCGGGCACTCGCTCCCAGGTGGGCTCGCCAGGAGTGAGCGGAAGAAGCTCCTGTGCCGCGGCCGCCATCTCCTGCCAGGTCAGATCTTGCGCTTGCGCTGACGGCTGCGCCACAGCGACGAGGAACCACCCGGACATCGTTCTCCCCACGCGACGCGCCGGTGCGCGTACCACGTGGGGCCCTAACCCGTACTACATCAAGATCTTTCCCGACGGCTCCCTGGGTGGCGGCAGGTCCGACTGCCCCACGAGCTCGCGCACGTCTCGCTCGATGCCTCGTGCCATGGCCGTGATGGGAACGTCGTTGGCCAGTCCCTCGAACGGGTTCTCGCTCCAGTCTCCGATCTGGTCCGTGGTCAGGAACACCCAGGCCACCACCGTCGCGAATGGCACCGTGAGCCAGACCATCTGAGGACCGAGGCCGGCGAACTCCGGAATCATGCCGAAGGGTAGCATGAGGGTGAACAACCACGCGAAGATGGAGTTCACCGTCGCGTACTGGCGGGGGAAGGGGAAGTTCTTGATGCGCTCCGCCTTGCCTTGCTGCGTCATCAGCTCCTTGAGCAGGACCTGCAGCTCGATGTGGGCGAAACCGTCGATCACCCCCCACTCGCGCAGCTCGGCCAGCTGGCGGGACTGGTTCGAGATCAGGTGGGCGGCGGGGTTGATCTTGCTCACCACGTCGACCACCTCCTCCTCGGGAAGGCATCGGCCGAGGACCTCGCTCAGGTCCTCCTCGTACTCCGCGGCCTTGCGCCAGCGACGGATCCGGCCACCCTGATGCTCCCAGGTCTGCACCTTGCGCAGCTGATGCCGCAGGGCATCGAGCCAGGCCACGTGCCGCAGCACGAGCTGCTCGCGCACCTGGACGAGCTCCTCGGGTTGGATCTGGGTGTCTTCCGGCAGGTGGACGGCGTGCACGAGGTCGCGCGCGCTGTAGGCCCACGACCGGCTGGCATTGACGATGGCGCCCCAGATCTTGCGAGCTTCCCAGGTGCGGTCGTACGACGCGCTGTTCTTGAAGCCGAGGTAGAATGCCACCGCCACTGCGATGGCGGAGATGGGCAGCCAGGGCATGCCCAGGCTCACCGGCGTGAGCTCGTGCACAGCGGTGACGCTGGCGGCCCACGCCATGGGCCAGATGATGTTGGACCTGGACCAGCCGAGGGTGGCGGGCAACGGATAGCGACGGCCGATGTACATCGGGCCTCCAGCGGCTACGCCTGTTGGAACGCACCCGAGTAGCGCACCTCACCGGTTCGGTCACTGAGCGCCCCCGGGGACAGCTCCGCGACCATGAAGGCATCGCCCGGGAAATCGAAGCCCGAAAGGGTGAAACCATGCGGGAGCGCGGGCTGGAAGCCGAACCGTGGGTAGTAGCTCGGGTGCCCCAGCACGAAGCACAGCTCGTGGCCCGCCTCGCGGCACGCCTCGAGGCCGTGCTCGATCAGCGCGGTGCCCACGCCGCGGCGTTGCTGCGACGCTCGCACGGCGACGGGCCCCAGGGCGATGCTGTGCCAGGATCCCCCGCCGTCGTGGACCTCCACCGGTGAGAAGGCCACGTGGCCCACGATGGAGCCGCTCCGGTCGGCGACGAAGAGCAGCACGCCGCGCTGCCCTCGCAGCGCGTCGACGATGTCGGCCTCCTCGTGCTGGCCGAAGGCCGCGCTCACCACGGATCGAACGGTGGCGACGTCTGCCGGGATCTCGGCGCGAACGTGCAGCTCGCCGCCGCCCAGCAACAGGGACTGTCGCCGCTCGAAGGCACGGAAGCCGAGCCGCTCGTACAGCCGCAGCGCAGGCCCGTCGGGATCGGCCGACAGCAGCAGGCCCCCCGGCGCTCGGGGCAGGTGACGTGTGGCCACCTGGGTGATCAGCTCCGCGCACACGCCGCGTCTGCGGTGGTCCGGGTGCACCTGCACCGACTGGAAGCGCCCCCACTGCTCGTAGGGGACCAGACCACACTGGCCGATCAGATCACCTCCCTCGGAGACGGCGCCGTACCAGATGGCGTGCCCGCCCCGCATCAGCGCGCGAATGCCCGCGCGCCGACCCTCCTTGAACCGCACGTAGGCGTCGTCTCCCTGGAGCTCGGTGGGGTCGCAGCGCCGATCGAGGTCCACGATGGCGGCCCAGTCCGACTCGGGATCGAGGGCTCGCACCAGCGGGGCTCCGCGGGGAGCCGCGGCCTCGCGCAGCACCATGCTCACCCCCTCGTCGAGCACGAACCCCTGCTGGGTGGCATGCTCCAGGGTCGCCGCGTCCAGCTCGCCGGTGTCCCACCACAGGCACACGTGATCCACGGGATCGGAGTCGAACAACGCCCGGCACCGCTCGGCCCAGCGGCCGAGCGTGTCCACCCTGGGAGGCTCTGGCAAGAGCAGGTAGTTGCCATGGTAGAACCCCCAGTTCGAGGGGGTTCGCACCTGGATGGCGTCGGGGTGGCGCTCCACCCTCCCCACCAAGCCGTTGATGTGCAGATCGGTGGCGGCGATGGGGGAGGTCAGCTCGGGCATGGTGGACCTAGATGGGGTTGAAGACGTACCCGTCGTAGGTGCTGTACAGACCGATCCGAGTGGAGTTGGCGAACCCGCCGGGGTGCGGGTCGAGGTTGGGATCCACCAGGTAGCACTCGTCGATATCGAGGAACTCGGCCATACGAAGCTCGAAGGCGAAGGTCTGGTCGAGGGTGATGAACATGGCGAAGGTGTCTGGCGACATGCTGGCCCAGTCCTTCTTGTAGATGGTGGGGCCCAGGTTGAGATCCAGATCGCCCATCTCGCCGACCCCGAAGCCGAAGTCGAGGGCCTCGATCACCGTCTCCGGATCCGGATCGCTCCAGGCGGTGCTCAGCTCCTCGCAGTTGCCGGGAGAGGTTCCGTCGACCAGGTCCAGCTCCCAGGCGCGCCAGATGGGACCAGCGGGCGCGAGGTTGGCGTCGATGGCGGTCCAGTTGGTCGGATCCACCGACACCGCACCGCTCGCGTCGTACTCCAGCACGCAGTCGACGTCGCCCGTGGAGTTGTCCACGAAGCTGAAGATCACCCGAGCGCTGTGCTCCTCGGGGGTGCCGTTCCCGTCGCTGTCCCAGTAGAAGTCGACGATCTCGTCGGCCGGGGTGGGAATCCCGATGACGTCGATCTGCAGCACGTCGGCGTTCATGATCTCTTCGTTGTTGGCGTCGAAGTCCACGTCGCTGATGTCGAGATCGGCGAGCACGCACTCGGCTCCGGTGACGTCGGCGGCGTAGATGCGTACGAAGTCGTCGTCGCTCAAGTTGGGGTTCGCGCTGGTGTCGCCAGCGGCGTGAAGGCCCGGAGGCAGCGGCGCGGCGGTGACGGCTGCCTGCGGGATGGGATCACCGGACAGAGGTCCGAAGGGCACCAGCTCGCAGACGGTGTCGTGGACCATGGCGTAGTTGCTCAACACCGCGTTCGTGTCGTCCCAGGTGACGTAGGCGCCGTACACGTTGGGCAGCCAGTCGGCCGTCCAGTCCAGGCCGGTCCCCGTCACCACGGACTCGAGCCGAGTGTCGAGCTCCGCCAGCTCGCCGATGGCCAGTCCGTAGGTGTTGGCGCCGATCAGCGCGCGGACGTCGTCGGTGCCGTAGACCGTGGCGTCCAATGCGTCGCAGTCCGTCTCGCCGCCCGTCGGGTCGAGGGAGAAGGCCTCGAACAGCGTGCCGGCCGACAGCTCCCCGCCCTGGGTCACCGTGGTCCACGCAGGGCCGGCCACGGCCGTGGCGGTGTCGGCGTCGTACTCGACGGTGCACAGCTTGTCCCACTCCGGTCCGAACACCTCCACGCGGAAGAAGGCCGGGAAGGACTCGTTGGGGTCGAGCACGCCGTCGTCATCGACGTCCGCCCAGTAGTCGGAGATCCCGTTGTAGTCGCTGATCAGCTGCCAGTCGAAGTTCAAGAACATCGGGTGGAACTCGGTCTTCGGCGGCACCCAGGTCGGATCGTCCACGCTGGCGTCGGGGTAGATACAGACGTCGTCCGTGGGATCGAGGGGATCCGTCAGATCGACGTCCACCTCTTCGCCGTCCGGAACGCCGCCGTCGTCGGAGTCGAGTGCACGTGGATCCGTGCCGAGCTTGATCTCCCGAGCATCGTCGAGCATGTCGCCGTCGGAGTCGGGCAGACGGGGGCTGGTCCCGTAGGTGACCACCTCGTCGAAGTCCGACAGTCCGTCCTTGTCGGTGTCGGGTGACAGCGGATCGGAGTCGTACAGGTTGACCTCCTCGCCGTCGAGCAGTCCGTCCTTGTCGGTGTCGTCGAGGAGTGGGTCGGTGCCTTCCCCGATCTCGTCGCCGTCTTCGAGGCCGTCGTCGTCGCTGTCGGCATCGGTGGGGTTGGTCCCCAGCTTCAGCTCGTCACCATCCTGCAGACCGTCGTCGTCGGTGTCCGCCAGGGTCGGGTTGGTCTCGATCTTCAGCTCGACGTCGTCGTCGAGACCATCTCCATCCGTGTCCCGTAGGGTGGGGTCGGTCTCGTGCTCGTTGACCTCGTCACCGTCCGACAGGCCGTCTCCGTCGGTGTCCGGCAGGGTGGGATCGGAGCCGATGTCCACCTCGGTGAAGTCGTCGAGGAAGTCGCCGTCGGTGTCGATCACCAAGGGGTTCGAGCCGTAGTCCTCGACCTCTTCTCCATCGAGCAGTCCGTCGTTGTCGGAGTCGTCGTCGAGCGGGTCGGTGGCGTGGGTGTCGACCTCTTCTCCGTCGAGCAGACCGTCCTGGTCGGTGTCGGGGTCGTTCGGGTCCGTGCCCAGCTGCTCCTCGCGGGAGTCCGTCAGGCCGTCCAGGTCGGAGTCCGGGTCGGTCACGTCGGCATCGGCGTCGCTGTCGGCATCGGCATCGGCATCGGCATCGGTGTCAGCGTCGGCGTCGGCGTCGGAGACGGGGTCGGTGTCTTTGTCGCCGGAGCAGCCCAAGGCCAAGGCCGAGAGCATCAAGGGAAAGAGCGCGCGCATCCGGTCTCCTGCATCGTGGCCCGAAGACTAGCATTGCGGCTGCGGCCTCCGCTCGGTGCTTCCGCAAGGGTTTCGCAAGCTTCGGAGCGTTGCGGGCGCACCTCGTTCCATGGCACTACAACGGGATGCGGAGGAGCGCGATGCGACTCATCTTGGTGCCGCTTCTGGTGGCTTGTTCGGGTGATGGAACCACCACCACTCAGACCACGCCCACCACCACTCCCGTCGAGACCGAGCCCGAGGGGGAGCTGTACGCGCTGACGAACACGGGCAACCGCAACCGCGAGGGGCACACCGCTCGCAGCTTCCCCTACGAGGGCGGGGGCGTGTTCGCCGGCGACGAGCCCGACAACCTGTTCCCCTCCAACGACGGCGTGCAGGCGTTCTTCACCATCAACCTGAAGGCGACGCCCGAGGATCGCAAGGACAAGGAGAACCTGTTCGACGGGGACTTCACCATCCACCAGGCGCTGCTGTCCACTCGCCAGGTGGAGGTTCGCGGCACACCGTTCGAAGACCTCGGCGCCTTGAACCTGCACGAGGTGCAGTTCGACCAGTTCTCCCGCGAGCTGTGGGATCTGGAGCCCCTCGAGGGCGGTCTTTCCTGCGTGTTCGCCGATCACCGCGACGGGCCCTTCGAGTGCGACGTCACGGAGGCGGTGCGCCGATCGCTGCGCGACGAGCAGCGACTCCTGCAGTTCCGCCTGTCCTTCGATGGTCTGTCGGACGCGGACGGCCAGCGGGACATGGCGCTGTTCTACCGCTCCGACGTCAACGCCACCGAGGACGACATCTTCGACCTCGACGTCTATGCCACGCCGCGCTGACGGCGTCGGCGTAGCAACGTCAGCGGTGCCAGCAGCAGCCACGCCCGAGCCAGGTCCGTGGGGCCGCCTGCCCGGCACGCGCACCCGTCGGGCAGTAGCGGGCTGTCGTCGCCGGATCGCGTGACTGCGCAGTCGATGGTCTCCTCGTCGCAGTCGTCGTCGATGCCGTTGCAGAGGATCTCGGCCAGCCCAGGGCTGCGGCTGGGATCGCCGTCGTTGCAGTCGCCGCCCAGCGCACTCTCGGCCGCTCCCGTACAGTCGAGGCCCACGCCCGGCACGGTGGCGTTGCCGTAGCCGTCTCCGTCTTCGTCGCGGAAGCACAGGTCCACGCCGTCGCAGTCCTGGTCGACACCGTCTCCCACCGTCTCGGGGGCCTTCGGGAATACGTCGGGATCGGTGTCGTCGCAGTCGATGCAGCTGTCGAAGGTGTCCAGATCGAGGTCGGTGGCGTCTGGCGTGGCGGGATCGCAGTCGTTGTCGATGCCGTCGCAGGGCTTCTCGGGCTCCCCCGAGCCCTGATCGGCGTCCTCGTCGATCACTCCGTCGCAGTTGTCGTCGACGCCGTTGCACAGCTCGGGAGCGCCGGGGAACACGTCAGGATCGGTGTCGTCGCAGTCGAACGGCACCTGTGCACCGTCGGCGTCCTCGTCGAGGAAGAAGGGTCGAGCCCCTCCGAAGGCCCCGATGTCGGAGGTCGTACCGTCGAGATCCTTCAGGCTCGGATCCCCAGCGTCGATGGCGGGGCTGCCGGCGACGGGCACCACGTCGGCGGGCAGGCAGCTTCGCGAGCCCTTCTTGTTGGTCCAGTTCGTGAGCAAGGGGTTGCCGACCACGACGGTGGCGGACTTGACGTTGGCATCGCCCGCGACGTTGCTGAAGAACAGGGGGTAGCTGACGTCCTGCTCGCGCGTCTGCCCGTCGAAGTAGGCGACGCCGTTGGTGGAGGCGTTGTGGGCGAACAGGGCGTTGACGTGGGTACCCCGCACGCGATCCGTCAGATGGATCGCCGCGCCGTCGTCGACGCTGGTGTTGCTCACGAAGTGGTTGTTGACCGTGTCGAAGTCGCCATCCTGGGTGGAGATGGCGCCTCCGATGGTGCCGGAGGTATTGGTGAGGAACAGGCTGCCCGTCACCGTCAGCTCGGTGCTGCCGTTGCGGGCGTGGATGGCGCCCCCCTCGTGGCTCGCCTCGTTGTTGCAGAACAGGGCGCCGGAAATGGTCGAGTCACGAGTGTTCGACAGGAAGACCGCTCCGCCGCGGGCTGGCGTGCTGTCGACGGCGATGGCGCGGTTGTCCTCGAAGACCACGTCCTCCATCGTCACCGTGAGGTTGGCGGCGCGCACACCGCCTCCGTCCTCGTCGGTGCGGCCTCCCACGAAGGTGGAGCGCTCGATGGTGAGGCTGTTGCCGTTGTTGAAGTTGAGGTGGGCTCCTCGCTCGGCCACGTTGTCTTCGAAGAGGGAGTCGCGGACGACGAGCTGCGAGTTGCTGTCGCTGTTCTGGATCCCCCCTCCGCCAGCTCCGCCCGAGCCGTTGCGAAAGGTGCAGCCCTCCACGACGACGAGGGCTCCCGACTGAATCAGCATGCCGCGTGCCGTCTGCTCGCCGTCGAAGGTGATCCCGCGCACGGTCAGCTCGAGGTTCGACGACTCGGCGGTGAGGATCTGCTGAGCACCCACCGGGGGCGTCACCGTGACGCCGAGACCCTCGATGGTGAGGGTCCGGTTGTCGTCGGCGATGAGCTGCTCGACGTAGGTGCCAGGAGCAACCTCGATGACGTCGCCCGTGTCGGCGTCGTCGAGGGCATCTTGGATGGAGGGGTAGGCCTTCGACGGCACCTGGAGGGTGCCTGCGAGCGCCGTCTGGACGAAGAGGAGCAGCATCCACGCACTAAAGCCGCACCCCTACGACGACGTCAAGGTCTTCGGGGTGACGCCGCGGCGTGTGGCTGTCCTCCGCGCACTCGGGCTCACTCGATCCACACCGGGATGGCGCGCGTGATGTTCAGGAACCCCGTCTCGCCGCCGCACGAGGCGTCCAGGGTCCATCTGGGCCTGGTCCCGCCTTCGTCGAAGCTCCAGACCTGACCTCGATTGGCACAGGTCGCCAGGGTGCCACCGCCGGGAAGGGGCAGGGCGCCGCCTTGGTTCCTGCACCGCTCGTCGAACCACCACTCGCCGGTGGTCGTCAGCGTGCCCTTCGCGAGATCCAGGTGCTGGCGGATCGCGCGCGAGCGCCTGCCGTCGCCGGTGTTGTCGAAGACCCACAGGTCGTCGCCCACGCGCGAGATGTTGTGCTGCGCGTTGAACGTGTTGCCCTTGCCCGCCGCGGGGAACACGGAGGCGCCGGGCAGACCCTCGTCGGCGCTGCCCGCTCCGTGCCAGTCGATCTCCAGGAAGGTGGGAGACGCCGGATCCCCATCGATCTGGAGCACGGCATCGAAGGTCAGCAGGCTCAAGATCAGATCGCCGTCTTCGGTGGCGTTGAGGCCGTTGCCGTGGCCCCAGTCGCCACCTCCCGTGCCGGGTGTGAAGTGGTCTTCGAGGTAGAAGGTGTCGACCAGGGTCGTGCCGTCGAACACGTGGATCCCGTCGACGTTGACGCTGCCCACGGGCCGCTCGAAGAGCAAGTACCGATACTCCCCCCAGCGGGTGGCGTCGTGATGCAGCGTGCCGTCGAAGTCGACGCCGCGCTCGAGGGACAGCAGCTGCGCTCCGGAGACGTGCTGCTCCACGAAGCGGTCCTGACCCACCGACATCACGCTGCGCGACGCCTGCGACCACTCGTAGCCGTTCATGTTGTTGCGGTAGAAGACGTCGTCGGGCTGATACCAGACGATTCGGCCCTGGCCGTCGATCATCACGAAGTACTCGGTGAGGCCGCAGTCCACGGGTCGAAGCACGGCGTCGATGGCGGGGGGGGCCCCGGTCACCTCGATGGTGGCGTCCGCGAGGTCGCTGGGGAGCGCACCCGTGGAGAGGGTGCCGGTGAAGGAGCCGATGGTCCAGGTGTACTCGGAGGAGGGCACCAACCCCCACACGGTCCACTCGTGCTCGAGGGCGGCAGCGTCGGTGTAGCTGTGCTCGGGCAGCTTGTCGGCGGTGACGGTGACGGTGACCTCGGCGCTGCGGTCCAGGGTGGCGGTGCAGCTGAAGCGCAGGGGGTTGTCGGTGGTCTCACAGGCGGCCTGCAGCACCTCTGCGGGGGGAAGGGCCGTGTCGCCGGTGGCCGCCGTGGGGGTCGTGTCGGTGGTGTTCGCCGTGTCGGCCGTGGGGCTCACGGGCTCGGAGGGCTGGTCGGTGTCGGCTGGGCCGGTCTGGCTCGAGGGGCAGGCGGCGAGGGCGAGGAGCATGGTCATGGGATCTCCGAAGAGGTCGATACGGCCGTACCGCAATGCGGACTCCGTCGCCGTCCGATCAGCAGCAATGCGAGCAGGAGGGGGGCCGGGGCAGGGCTCGAGGTGGAGCACGCACATCCGTCCACGGTGCCGTCGTCTGGCTCGGGCCGGGGCTGGGAGGGGGGCTCCCCTGGACAGTCTTCAGTGGTGGGGGAACAGTCGTCGTCGATGTCGTTGCACGGCACCTCGGCTGCTACCGGGGAGACGGTCGCGTCGTCGTCGTCACAGTCGCCCGCACACAGCGCATAGCCATCGCCGTCGGCGTCGAGCTCGTCGGGAGGTAGGGTGCCGTCGCAGTCGTCGTCGGTGCCGTTGCAGGCCTCGAGGGCGCCGGGGTGCACGGAGGCGTCCTGGTCGTCGCAGTCCAAGGCGCTGTGCACGCCGTCGTCGTCGACGTCCAGACCGAAGGGCCGCGGCCCACCGAAGGCGCCGAGATCCGAAGGGCTGTCGTCGACGTCCAGCACGTCGGGATGGCCCGCATCGATGGCCGGGCTGCCGTGCGGTGGCAGGTAGGACAGGGGCTCGCAGGCGAAGAGCGGACCCGCCGGTAGCCCGGGGTCGCCGAGCACCGCGTCGTCCACGTCCACGTTGCTGCCGCTGGGAGCGTTGCCGAAGAGCAACGTGTGGTCGAGGAGCTGGCCCTGGGTCTGGTGGTAGAACGCTGCACCGACGGCCAAGGCGGAGACGTTGTGGGCGATCAGTGCGTTGCGGTGCTGCCCCGCCGTGTTCGTCCAGATCGCCGAGCCCTGGTGCTCCGACGTGTTCCCCACGAAGTGATTGTTGGTGCTGGAGAGCACGCCCTGCTGGCTTGCGATGGCGCCTGCTTGTAGCCCCGAGGCATTGGCCAAGAACAGGTTGCCTACGAGGGAGACCTGGCTCTCGGAGCCGCGCACGACCACGGCGCCTCCGTCGTTCGTGGCCCGGTTGTCGCAGAACAAGCTGCTGCGCACCTCGGTGGCTGGCGTGGCGAGCAGCTGCAGCGCTCCCGCTTGGTCGCTTGCCGTGTTGCCCTCGAACCACAGATCCACGAGGGTGGCGGGTGCGCGGTTGAGGTGCACGGCACCTGCGTCCTCACTGCTCTGCCCGCGAAGGAAGGCCGTGCGCTCCAGCACCACGCTCCGTGCGTCCGTGACCTGGATGTGGCCACCGAGCTCCGACGTACTGGTGTCGAAGTGGGAGTCCGAGATCACCAGGTCGCCGATGTCGAAGCCGTGGATCGTCCCTCCGCTGAACGGGCTGGTGGTGTCCTGGAATCGACATCGTCGGATGGTGGCGCTGGACTTCCCGTCGATCTGCAGGGCGCGTCCTCGCTGATCGCCGTCGAAGAGGATGCCGTCGATCTCCACGGAGGACTCCTGCCGCAGGTGCAGGATGCGAGGCTGATCGGCGGGTTGCCACACCGCTCCGGGGGCACCCTCGAAACGCAGGGTGCGCCCGGTGAGCTGCACCGAGGCTCGGTGCAGCCCCGCTCGAAGTCGGATGGTGGTGCAGCCTGGGTCGTCGACGGCGGATGCCACGTCGGGGTGTGCGCCAGGTACCACACACACGTCATCCGCGGCCCCGGCGCTCGTGATCAGCAGCAGCCACATCAGGGCGCTCCGAAGACCGGTCGGAGCTGTTCGAGCCGCTGCTGCAGGTCGGGGCACGTGGCCGTGTCGTGGAACAGCTCGCAGCCGGTCGCGAAGTCGGCGCGGTAGGCCATGTGATCGATCTCGGCGTAGCGTCCCTCCCACAGCTTCTGCTGACTGGTCGGATCGATCTCCACGACGGTGGTGTGGTCTCCCCGGTTGGAGGAGAAGCACTCGGCATGCCCCATGCCCACCAGCACGTGGCCGTCGGGGAGCCAGTCGACGCTGCCCAGCGTGGTCTCGAACCAGTCGGGCTCGGTCCAGGTCCACAGCAGGGTGGCCGTCATGGTGGTCTCGTCGAGCTGGTACTCGGTGACGCGGCTGTGGCCTCGTCCCCAGGCCCCGTTGTCGTAGACGAGGAGCCGATCCCCCTGCTTGGCCAGCCCGTGCTGGCACTGGGGGAACTCCTGGTCGGGCAGCGCGGCGCCCTCGGAGTCCACGAGGGTGAAGTCGCCTCCAGGGCCGAAGGACCAGCGCCACCGTCCGCTGGGCACGTCGATGGCCACGGTGCTCCCGAGGAAGCACAGGCTCACGTAGGCCACCTGCTCTCCGTCCACCGTGTCGACGTCGACCCAGTTGGCGTGCCAGGCGTCGCCGTCGCCCTCGGGCAGGTGCCCTTCGTCCACGGCACGCTGGCTGTCGTAGTGGAAGTCCACGCCCTGCCCTTGCACGATGCGCCGGATGCTGAAGCCTTGGAACTGGGCGCCTGGCGTCTTCACGGGGGTCTCCTCCAGGGTCAGGAGGGAGCCGTCGGGCAGCCACTTGCCGTCGTGGTGGAAGGCCGAGGTCTCGGTGTCCGGCAGATCGTCGGCGCTGTCGTAGATCTCGCCGTCGTACAGGTCGATCAGGCGCGGGCGCCCGAAGGCGTTGGGGGTCCAGCCACCGCCCCACGCGAAGGTGTCGTCGCCGTGGTAGCGGAACTCGAGGGATGGACCGCTGCGCGCGTCGGCTTCGTCGTGCCATCGCACCCGCCCTGCGCGGTCGTAGACCATGAGGTGCTGGCGCGACCAGTTGCAGTCGCGGCTCTGGTTCATCAGCACGTAGTCGAGGCTCGCCGCGGGCTCGTCGAGCAGCACCTCGAGCACCGGCAGATCCGGCGCCAGGCGGGGCGTGCTCAGGGTGAAGGGAGCGGCCCCCTCGCCCGAGCCCTGGCAGCTGGGTGCGGCCACGCAGTCGTAGTCGCTGTTGGCGAGGAGTCCCGACAGCCGCAGCTGGTGGCTGGTGGCTGGGTCGGTGGCCTCCACCAGGTGCACTTCCTCTGGGTCGCTGGCCAGGGTGCAGGCCACCGCCACCGGTGCGGGGGCAGTCAGCTGGGTCGAGATCTCCACCTCGTGCGCCCGCCGTAGGGACTGGGTGGTCACCTCCGTCACTGCGAGATCGGGATCTCCCTGGCAGTCCTGTGAGGCGGGTGAGGTGTCGTCGGGTGCGTCGATGTCGGTGCCGAGGGACGGCGTGCTGCCCGAGCAAGCCAGGATCCAGAGAGGGCCCATGCTGCGTACCTCCGAGCCGATGGCCCGCGACAGCCTACCGTGCGGGTGCGAACGGCCGCGCGTCAAGATACGCGTGCGGGCTGCGGAGGACAGCGTGCACAGGTCTATCAACGTGTTGGGAGGTCCCCTTCAGTCCTGTTCCCAGGATCCGCTGACCGGTTGGTTCCGCGACGGATGCTGCAACACCGACGATCAGGATCGAGGATCGCACACCGTGTGTGCGCAGGTGACCGCTCCGTTCCTGGCGTTTCTGCGGGCCAACGGGAACGACCTGGTCACGCCGGCCCACGAGCACGGCTTTCCCGGGCTGCTGCCCGGCGACTGCTGGTGTGTGTGCGCGGGCAGCTGGCGTCAGGCCTACAAGGCCGGAGTGGCTTGCCCGGTGTTCCTGGAGCGCACCCACGAGCGCGCGCTCCAGATGGTCCCCCTCGAGGAGCTCATGATTCACGCCGTGGCGCCCGAAGCCTGAGGCAGGCGGTCTCGCACGTCGCGTCGAATGCGCGTAGCCTTCCGCCGTCCATGACGTGCACGGTGGGAGTGGCGATGCGGATCGTTCGATGGATGGTGGTGGCGCTGATCGGGATGGGGTGTCTCCCCAAGACCTCTCTGGAGGTCCTGGTGCCGGCGGACGTGGCACTGCCCCCCAACGTCACCCGCATCGCCGTGGTGGATCGCAGCCGGCCCGGCAACTTCGGCCAGGGGGTGCTGGACACCATCGAGGGGGCGCTGACCAACGAGGACATCGCCGCCGATCGACGAGGCGCCAGCGAGGCCGTGCGGGGAGTGGCGGAGGTGCTGCGCGCCTCGCCCCGCTTCGAGGTGGTGGTGCCGAGACCCGACCGTCGCCGTCAGGACTCCTCGGTCTTCGATCGCACCATGAACTTCCGCACCGCCAAGGCCATCTGCCAGCCCCACGGCTGCCAGGCGGTGGTGTCCCTCGAGGCCTTCGACTCCGACAGTCAGGTGCTCGTGGAGACGGAGACGTCGGTGGATCGCACGTCCAACGGTCGAGAGATCGCGCGCACCACGTTTCAGGCCATGCGCGAGACCCGGGTGGTGTCGGCATGGCGCGTCTACGATCTGAGCTCGCGGTCCATCGTCGACGACATCCGTGATCACGCCGTCATCGACAGCTGGACCGAGGAAGGCCCCACGGAAGCAGCCGCCATCGCCAGCCTGCCTCCCGTGGGGGACGCCGTGTTCCAGGTGGGCTTCGACGCAGGTGCCAGCTACGGCGTGCGGATCGCCCCGTCTTTCGTGTGGGTCACTCGCTCGTACTACGGAGGCGGCGACGACCGCATGAAGCGCGCCAAGCGACTCGTGAAGGCCAACCGCTGGCCCGCGGCGGCCGAGGTGTGGCAGGGGGTGGCCCGCAAGGGCTCTGGCAAGATCGCGGCCAAGGCCCGGTACAACCTGGCCGTGTACAACGAGACCCGCGGCCGGCTGAACAAGGCCCTGCGCCGAGCCAAGGCTGCGGCGAGCGTGCTCTCGAACAACCGCTCCCGCACCTACGTGCGCATCCTGGAGCGGCGGCTGCGCGATGCGGAGCGGCTGGAGCGACAGATGCGTCCGCCCGCCGTGCGTGCTCCCCGTCGGTCGAGGCGCTGAGGGCGGCTTCAATATCCAGTCCGTCGCGACGTTCCCCGGGACATCGAACGGAGGAACGATGTCGGTGGTTCGAATCGCGTGTCTGATGGCGGCGTTGGCGGCTGCACCCGTAGCGCTGGCGGCCCCCGGGCAGCGGGCGCAGCCCGAGCAGATGGCGGAGCAGCTCGAGGAGCACCTCGGCGTCTCCCCAGAGGTGGCCGAGCAGATCGCTGCCATCGTGGCGCAGGCCAAGGAGGAGGGCCAGGGGCTGCGAGAGCGGGGTCGTGCGCTGTCCGAGGCGCTGCGCGAGGCGAAGGAGGCAGGGGACGACGACGCGATGCGCTCGCTTCTCCGCGACATCGCCAAGCTGCGTAGAGAGGCGGAGGATCTGCGGCAGGTCACGCACCGCGACGCCACGAGGCTCATGACCACCGAGCAGGAGGCGACGTGGGTGCTGTGGGAGGTGCGTCGGCATCGCGCCAAGGACAAGGCGCTCCAGCACCTGAAGCGATGGCAGGCCTACGACGAGCTCTGAGCTGGCTATGATGCTGACTCATGGGCAGTTGGATCTGGATGTGGAGCGCATTGGCGCTCGCCGCGGTGCCTTCCTCGGGGGAGGGCGATGCCGCGCTGGTGGTAGGGGCACCCGACTGGGCGGCCTGGCTCGCGACTGCGCGGGGCGTCCCTGCTGAGTACGTGGTGCGCATCGAGCAGGAGGCTCCCACCGCGGAGGCGATCCTGCAGGGTGCCGTTCAGCTGTCGGAGCAGCAGGGGGCGGGCGTTCTCTGGATCGTGCTCCTCCACGACGGTCCCGCTCCGGTGGGGCTCCAGGCGCTGCTCGATGCCGTGTCCGTCGGAGCCACGGCCCGTCCCGTGGTGGTGGTGTGGGACGCGTGCACCACCGATGCGCTCGCGCTTCCCGAGGACTCGGCGGTCAGCCTCCTCGCGGCCCCGTCCGCGGGGTGCAGCGAGCGAGTGCCCGGGCTCCCGGGGTCGGCGCTGTCGTACCTGCTGCTCGGCGGCCTGTACGGCTGGGCCGACGCGGACGGCGACGGCTGGGTCGAGCTCCCCGAGGCCGTCAACTACGCTGCTGACGGCCTCGACGCGGTCGGGGTGGAGCACGCGCTGCGAGGCGTGGCGACCCCCGAGGGCGCGCTCGCTGCGGCCACTTGGGAGCCGCCCGATCCGGAGCAGCTGGCCGCCTCGTTGTTGGCGGAGCCCCTCGAGCCCGTCGAGGCGCCCATCGATCCCGTCACGGAGATGAAGCGGCAGATCTGGTGGCTGCGACACGACGCCGAGGGGCGTGCGCGCGCCGAGGCCTACGCAGGCACGCTGCATCCTGGCGTGGGCACCGGGCACATCGTGCTGGGGGAGACCACCTTCGACGACGTCGGTGCCGGCGACGTGGTGGATCTGCAGGACCCTGGGTGCTTCGTGCAGGGCCGGCTGCTCCCGCGCCGTCGGGGCGAGCGGATCTGGCCGTGCCGACTGCTGAAGTCCAAGCACTGGTCGAAGGCCACGGATCTGCACACGTCGGCCTTCTCGGCCCATGCGGTGGCCGTGGGCGAGCCTCTCGACCACGTGGAGTCGCCCCCCGAGCTCCAGGCGGACCGGATCCGCGAGGTGGCGGGCCGCCTGACCTCGCTGCGGACGAGCGAAGGGATCGAGGTGGGCATGCCCATCACGGATGCGCTCGAGCGCATGCCAGCGAACCCCGACGACGTGTCGCAGTCGTCGCTGCAGTGGTTCGATCTGGGGCTCCAGCTGCTGATCGAGGGAGACTGGGTGCGCCAGATCCGGATCTGGCCAGCGGACGGGGAGCCACCACCCGAGTGAGATCGGGCGTGTGCGCGGCTCACACGCGCAGCGCCAGCGCCTCGCGAACGGCTTGGAGCAGCTCTCGCCGACGGTAGGGCTTCGACAGGAAGCGTCGCATGGGGCCGTCGAGGCACGACACGGGCTCGTTGCGGTCCGGGAAGCCCGACACCAGCACCACGGGGAGCTCCGGGAAGCGCTCCTGCAGCGCATCGGCGAGCTGCGAGCCGCTCATCTGCGGCATCACCACGTCGGTGACGAGCAGATCCAGGTACCCGTTGGTCCGGGCCACCTCCAAGGCCTCGCTGCCGTTGCTGGCCTGGAGTACGCGGAATCCCGCGTCCACCAAGATCTCCGCGGCCACCTCTCGCAGGGCGGCCTCGTCGTCGGCGAGCAGGATCGTGCGCCGGTGGGTGGGCGGCGGGGGGAACGACAGCGGCTGCCGGTGCTCGGCCCGGGTCGCGCGCGGCAGCGACACCTCCACCGTGGTGCCCTCGTGGGTGGAGGTGACGTCGATCGTGCCGTCCGCTGCGGTCACGATGCCGTACACCGTGGCCAACCCCAGCCCCGTCCCGTGCGAGCGGGTCGTGAAGAACGGGTCGAAGATCCGCGGAAGATCCGCGGGATCGATGCCCGAGCCTTCGTCGCGCACCGTCATCGACACGTGCTGGCCCGCGTGCGCCACCTGCACCCGGATCGTGCCCCCCTCGGGCATGGCGTCGCGGGCATTGAACACCAGGTTCATCAGCATGCGATCCATCTGGCCGCGGTCGCCCTTCACCCAGGCTGGTCCCTGCCCCGAGAACTCGAGCTGGATGTGATCGGTCAGGGTGTGCCCCAGCATCTCCATGCTGCCGCCCACGGCGTCGTTCAGATCGAAGACCTCGAGGCGCTCGGGCCGGTGGCGGGCGAAGTCGCGCAGGCGGCGGGTCAGTCGCGTGCCTCGGTCGGTGGCGGAGCGCGCGCGGGTCAGGTGGCGGGCCACGTGGGTGGGGTCGTCTCGGGTGGCTGCCGCCAGATCCAAGCTGCCGGCGATCACCGCCAGCAGGTTGTTGAAGTCGTGCGCCACGCCGCCCGCGAGCTGCCCCAGGGCCATCAGCTTCTCGTCGCGGTGGACGGCCAGTGCGCGGGTGCGGGCCTTCGTGGTGTCGTCCACGTAGACCTCGATGTGATCGGTGCGCGATCGCAGCCGCAGCGTGACCCAGGCGGCCCGTCCGTCGCGACGCGTCCAGCGCACCTGTCGGGCTCCTCCGTCCTGATCCGCCAGCAGCTCGGTGAGGGTGTCGCCGAACACCTCTGCGGGCTCGGCGGCCAGCAGCTCGGCGGGCTCGTCGAAGCCGAGGAGGCGGGCCAGGGAGCGATTGGCGTAGGTGGGGGTGCCCGAGTCGTCCAGCCGCAGGCGCCCATCCACCAGCCCGTCGAACAGCTCGCGGTAGCGCTCTTGCTGCCGATGGGCGCGCGACAGCGCGCGCTGCACCGTCAGTCCCACCATGCCGACGGCGACGGCCGTGGCGAGCCCAGCTCGCACGGGCTCCTGCCAAGGGCCGAGGGGTCGGATCAGCGAGGTGAGTCCCAGCCCGGCCAGCCCCACGTGCGCCATGCCCGCCACCCAGGATCCCCAGCCCGAGGGGCGATCCACCCACACCGCCACGCCCACGTACGACGCCGCGAAGGCCGCGCCCGCCGTGATGAGTCCCTCGGCCCATCCCAAGGGAGCCGTGGCGCTGAGGGACAAGCCCACGGTGATGGCCACGATGGACATCAGCCAGGGAGTCCGGCCGATGGCGGCGTAGCCGCGGAACCGACGGGCTCCCTCCACCAGCAGCGCGATGTGGATCGCCAGGGCCAGCCAGCGCACCAGGTCGAGGGCCTCCGGTCCTTCCCGAACGAAGCGGGGAAGACAGGCCAGCGCACCGCACAACCAGGCGCCTGCCCACAGGTGCAGGTAGGGCAGGGGGCGGACGGAGCGCAGACCGATCAGCGTGGCGGCCAGGGCCACGAAGGCGCCCACGTCGATCATGGGGGCGGGCTGCAGCATCATCCTGCTGGCTGCAGCACGCCCACCTTCGGCGCGTGATCCGACAGCCGACGGAACGGCTCGGCGTCGATGGAGTGAGTGGTGAGGCGCTGCCAGCGCACCGCAGGGGTCGCGAAGACGTGATCGATGTGCATGCGCCTGTCCAGGAAGCCGGCCGTGGCGATGTCGCGATCGGCCTCTGGGGTGGGATCCACCCAGCCGGCGTCGAGGATGGCGCGGTGGGCGCGCGAGCCCGGCGCGCTGTTGAAGTCTCCCACGATGATGGCGGCGTCGCTGCGATGCCGACCCACCACGCCGAGGAGGTGCTCCACCTCCTCGAGCTGGTTGCTGCCCGAGCCCATGCGCTCCGGGAGCGTGTGGGGTCCGCCCTCCAAGAACGCGGGCAGCGACAGGTGGGTGTTGTAGACGTCGAAGGCCGCCCCACCGTCGGTGGCGGCGAGTCGTGCAAACCCCACCACGCGGCGCTGCTTGAGGTGGCGAAACGCCGGAAGCCGCACGTGGGTGATGGGCGAGGGGGCCCCGGCGTCGTGGTCCAGGATCTTCACCCGATCGGTCACCACCAGCGCCAGCCCCGTGGTGAACACGTTGATGGGACCGAGGGCGTAGCGGTGTGCCGGGTAGTACAGCGACGTCAGGCGGCGACGATGATCGGCGGCCACCAGCGACGCGCGCAGGCAGCTGGTGAAGCGACGGAGCATGCCCGCGGGGTGCAGGCCGCCTCGTAGCGAGCGCGTCTCCACTTCCTGCAGCGCGATGACGTCCGGGAGCGGATCGAGTGCCACCAGCGCGTCCGCGACGGCGCGCATGGTGTGTCGGCTGGCGGCCAAGCCCTGCAGCCGCTGGCTGAAGTACCGCACGTTCCAGGTGACCAAGGACAGCGACGACACGAGCATCCCGGGGACGCACCATCGTTACACGGGCACAGCCTCGGCGGCTAGCTGCGCAGGCAGGCGGCCATCAGCTCCACGCACAGCGCGTCGAGGTGCTCGCGATCCGGGCCCTCGGGAACCGGGCTGCGATGGTGCTTCAGCCACTCGTCGATCCGCTCGGTCTGGGCGTCGGCCCACGTCACCAGCGCCTCGTAGCTCCAGGCGCCACGTCGGATCGCCTGCAGCTCCTCCACGTCGTCCGGGCCACCGTCTTCGGCCCCGCGCCACACGTGCACCCGGCCCGTGCTGAGGATCTCGAAGGCCATGCGCAGCAAGCGCACCAGGTGCGCGCCGTGCTTCGTGTCGTAGCCGTACCGCTCCTCGAGCGCGGCCCGATCCGGGTTCCGGTGGGTCTTCCAGTGCTGGTACTGGCGGAAGGCGCGCTTGGCCGCGCGGTAGGAGCGCTCCCGCTTCAGCGCCTCGATCAGGTCGTCGGCCAGGCCCACCCAGCGCGCGGCCGCCGTCCAGCGAACATCGTCGTCGTCCTGCAGCCCCAGGGCCACGCGCTGCTCGGCGAGGATCTGGCTCACTCCTTGCCGCACGGCGATGCGGTCGGGCTCCTCGAGCATCTCCAGATCCAGCTCCCAGCTGTCGATCTGCTTGCGGATGGCGGCCTCGGCGGCCTCGATCTGCTGGGCCGGCATCAGCGACACCTCGGGCAGGTCGAAGTCGGAGCGCGTGGGTGCTGCAGCGGGTGGAGAGAGCAGCCAGGCGCGGTGGGAGCGGATCCGCTTGAGCTGGGCGGCGGCGTAGCCAGAGTAGGTCTGGCGGGCCCGCTGGGTCACGAAGGCGTGGCGCTCCGCACGCAGACGAGCACCCGCCTCGGTGCAGATCCGCACCTCGGCGTCGCGGCAGAAGAGCACGTCGAGGATGTTGGGATTCGTCTGCAGCGCGAGGCCCATCAGCTTGCGCAGGTCGTAGACCGTGCCCTCGAGGCCGTGGGCGTCTGCCGCCTCGCGCTCGGGAGCGTCGAGCACCTCGAAGAACACCGAGATGCGGTCGTCGTCGACTTGCTCGAAGCGACGCCCCAGACCGAGCACGCTGGCCGCGGGCGGCACGCAGCAGCCCTTCACGTCCACGTCGGAGTGGTCGGTGTGCAGCCCATAGGCGCGGCTTCCGCCCACCGTGAGCAGGACGGTGCGGGCGCGCAGCAGCTCCGGCGTCACGGCACCTGGCTCCGCTTGTAGCGGCGCTTGCGGATCGCGAAGGCGATGCCCTGCGCGTTGATGTCGGCGTCGAAGGTGCACTGGGTGCGCGCCTCGGCGTCGTCGCCCAGCCCCGCCCTCGTCAGCTCCTCGTCGAAGATCGTGTCGACGGCGGTGCGGCACCAGGCATCCAGGGCGGCCTCTTCGAGGCCCGACTCGTCGCCTTGCTCCACCAAGGCACCGTAGCGCTCGAGCTGGCGGTGCAGCTGATCGGCGATGGCCACGATCGCGTGCTGCGGTCCGAAGTGGGTGGGGTAGGCCACCGAGCACCCCGTGGCCACGATCCGGTCCACCGACTGGTGTGCGGCCTCGGCGTCGAAGTCCGTGGGGGTGGTGGAGGGAAAGGCGAACAGCCCCTTGCGCTGCAGCGACGGGTAGACGATCCCGAAGCTGTCGCCGGTGAAGATGCCGTCGGATCCCGAGTCCTGCACGCAGAAGTGGTGGTTGGCGTGGCCACGGGTGTGCAGGAAGGTGAGCGTGCGGCCCCCTAGATCGAGGGTGTCGCCGTCGTTCGCCACCACCACGCGCTCCTCGGGGATCGGCAGGATCTCGCCGTACAGCTGCGAGAACGCCTCGCCGTAGACCGCCTTCGCGCTGTGGATCAGGCGGCTCGGATCGATGGCGTGGGGGGCTGCCCGCGGGTGGGCCCACAGCGTGGCGCCGGGGCAGGCCTGCATCAGGGCTCCCGCTCCGCCCGCGTGATCGAGGTGCACGTGGGTGATCACCACGTGGGTCACGTCTGCGGGGGTGAGCCCGGCGTCCGTCAGCGCCTGCAGCAGGTGGGGAAGGGTGGGTGTGGTTCCCGTCTCCACGAAGGCCACCGCATCGTCGGTGCGCAGTAGATACGAGGCCGCGATGAGTGGCCGGCCCGTGTAGTGGGTGTCGATCGTCGTCACGTTGCTGGACAACCTGCCCTCCGGCGATGTTCATAGCGGGTGTGGGGGGTGCGTGCTGGCTGGGGTGTTGGCCGTCGCGACGATGGGGCTGGCCTGGGCGGGCACCTTCGACGTGCACCAGCCGGGTCGCTTCTACAAAGCGCTGTCCTCTCCCGAGCCCGTGGTGCGCAACGCGGCGCGCTCGGTGGTGGTCTTCGAGCGAGGCACGGGCTTCGTGGTGTCTCGTACGGGCCACGTGCTCACCAACTTCCACGTGGCCGAGCTCGAGGGGGCGGCCACCTCGGTGGTGCTGTCGAGCGGTCGGTCGGTGGACATGCGGCTGGTGGCCGCCAACGCTCGCTTCGACGTAGCACTGTACCGCCGCACCGAGCCGCTGCCCGCCACGAGCTGGATCGAGCTGCGCGCCGACCCCGTGCGCCGCGGCGAGTCCGTGGCGGTGATCGGCAACCCCGACGGCATGCCTCTGCGCGTGTCCTTCGGCGAGGTAGTGGACACGTCCCTCGCCGTGGCCACCGAGGATCACCCGCCGTCCATCGGCTACACCGCGGCCACCTGGTGGGGCTCCTCCGGATCACCCGTGGTGGATCGCGAGGGGCGCGCGGTGGCGGTGCACTGGGGCTGGGACCGCTACGGCGATCAGCCCTTCGCCGGGGTTCCGCTGCACCAGGTGCTGGGAGGCTTTCCCGAGCTGACCGACGCGCTGTCGGCGTGTCCCGAGCCTGCTCGCTCCCTGACGATGTCGGTGGTGCGGTCCGGCGCGCGCTTCCTCGCCGAGCTCGAGGGGCCTCGCGCCTGTCTGGAGCGGCTGGTACAGGTGCACTGGGTGGACGCCCTGGGCGCCCGCACGCGAGGCCGGGCTCGTCGGCGGGGGCGGGCGCGGGTGTGGCCTCCTCCGGTGGAGGCGTTGGTGGGGCTGGAGGCTGGCCAGACGGTCCGGGTGGCCCGGACGGAGCCGGTGGAGAACCTGAGCCTGCCCTGACCAGGCCGAACGCACGAGGGCCCCGCGGTCGTGACGACCGCAGGGCCCCAGGTCCACTCGCTCAGCCGACTACTCGATCCAGACGCTGCCCGTGGGGTTGGTGGCGTCGGCGTTGTTCGCCAGGTCCTGGACCACGCCGCCACCCACGTCCTCCACCTCACCGTCCACCAGCGGCTTGAGCACGAAGGGGGCCGGGCTGTCGTCGGGCTGCGGCTCCACGGAGATCACCACCGTCAGGCCCACCAGATCCATGGCCGGTTGGATGTAGTCCTGTCCCGGGAAGGGAGGCGTGCCGTCGGGGCCTGCCTCGGGTCCACCGCCGTCGCTGTCGGCACCCTCGGCCGAGGTGAATCGGCCCGTGCTGATGGGACCGTCGGCGTCCACGACCCAGCCCTCGTAGACCCAGCCGCTCGGGAGCGTGGGCAACGTGAGTGCGGGGCCGGGGCCGCCGGCCGGGTCCAGGAACCACAGGCCCTGGTTGTAGTCCTCGGGGATCTTGTTCGAGCTGGGGGTCTCCAGGATGTAGCCACCCATGGCCGACGTGAGGTCGTCACCCAGGGCCGCTCCGTGGGCCACCGACAGATCGCCCGCACCTGTGTCGTCCAGGTCTCCGCCCAGCAGCTTCACGTCGGACGGCGCCGGATCGTCGCCCGTCTCGGGCTCGATGGAGAGCACGAAGGCCTCCAGTCCAGCCAGCTGGTCTTCGGACAGCTCGAAGCTGTCCAGATCGGGCGTGCCGTCTGCCGCCACGCCGAAGCGGCCGGTGCTCACCGGCGCGCCGTCCACGACCACCCAGCCCTCGTACACGTAGCCGGCGCCCAGGGTCTCCAGGCCCTGCAGGTCCCACCGCAGGGTGTTCGCCGCGTCGGGGTTGTCCGGGGTGTCGGGAGTCGTGTCGCCCTCGCACGCAGCCACCAGACCCAGGAGCATCACCGCGGTCATCTTGGAACCAGTCATCGTCTCACCTCCTGCCAATCACGTGACTTCTGAGGGCTACCCCCGTCCAACGAAATAAACTGACTCTGCTATCAAGGAAAACTTGAGGATTGGATGGAACACCTCCGACGTGTCGGTCAACTGTGGAGTTGGCTTCCTGGGTTTCGGGCCGTGGCCGAGACGGAGCACCTGCCGTCGGCGTCCAAGGGGCTGCTCGTCACGCCAGCTGCCCTGTCGCGAACCGTGCGTCTGCTCGAGGACGAGCTCGGGGTTCGGCTGTTCGACCGGCGCGGCCGGCGGCTCGTGCTCAACGACGACGGGCGCACCCTCGTCACCGCGGTTCGCTCCGCCATGCGCATGGTGGATGACGCCCTGGGGTCGCTGCAGGGCAGTACCCTGAGCGGCCCCGTGAAGGTGGCTGCGGGCGGGGTGGGGCAGGTCTTCGCGCAGCGGGCGCTGGCGCGGGTCCGGCGTGCCTACCCCACCATCGTGCCCCACCTGCTCACGCCGCGGCCCGCTTCGGCGGCTGCCGATCTGCTGCGCGGCGATCTGGATCTGGTGGTGGCGAGCTTCGTGGTGCGGGGGGATGGGCTGGACACCGAGCTGTTGGGCCACGACACGAACGGGGTCTACTGTGGTCCGGGCCATCCGCTACACGGGCAGCAGGCTCAGCTCGACGAGGTGCTGTCGTTCCCCTTCGCCGCGCCCGTGGCAGACGCTCGTGGCGTGACGCCCGAGGGGTGGCCCCCCGAGATCGAGCGCAAGGTGGGCATGGTGCTGGACCGGATCTCCTCTGGCCTGTCGGTGGTGGCCGACGGGGACCTGCTGGCGGTGCTGCCCGACGCGCTGGCCAAGCGGGACGAGCGGTTGCATCGTCTGCCAGTGGATCTGGTGCCACCCACGCCCATCGTGGCGATTCTTCGATCCAGCCTGGGCGCCCAGGACCGTGTGGCGTTGGTGCTCGAGGAGCTCAGAAAGGAGTTCCCTCCTTAAGGGTACGCTCGCAGCGGCAATCGAGGGAGTGGATTGTCGCTGTGACCCATGGACCGAAATTCGATCGACAGTTCGCGATCGGAACGTGTACCGTCACGAATGGCTGGACAGGGCATCGCGGAGCCGTTGCACGCGACTCCGTGCCCGTGATGAGTACGAGGTGATTCTTGAACAACGCGAGTCGTTTGGAGGTGCGGCTACTCGCCGCACTGAGTCTGGCGTCGTGCGCGGTGGAGTCCGAGATCGGCTCCACCGCCGACGGCGCCGTTTCTGACGTGGCCGTGGGCACGCTGACGTGTCTGACGAATCCCACGGAGCTGGGACTGGTGGAGGTGGAGCTGACGGATCTGCCACCCTCCGAGGTGTACCTCCTTGCATCTATGCAGGAAGGCCGCTCGAGTGTGGCGGGGATCCACAGCGATCTCGATGATCCGGTGGTGATGGCCCATGTGGAGGCAGGAGCCGAGTCGTTGGCCGTGGTCGAGGGAGCTCATGGGCTGTGGGCCTCTGCGGGGGAGCGAGTCTCCCTGCAGGCAGTGAGCGCGGACGGAAGCTGGCGCACGGCCGTGGTCTCGCTGCCTGTGGTTCCGTTCGAGCCCGTCTGTGGCGATGCGGTGAGGGCCGAGCGCTTCGAGGAGGACTGGCAGCCGGGCCTCAACGTCGTGGCGTGTGATCCCACCATGCTCAGCGGGTTCTGCGAGCCGGCCAACAGGGTCGACGGCGGGGCACTGCTGGCGCAGACCATCGCGGTCCGGCCGGCGGGCTTCTTTCTGGGAGACGCCTGTCTCGAAGAGGGAGCGATCGCGGCTTGCTGCTACTCCTTCGAGCTGGTGGATCGGCCACGCAACAACAACAACAACACCAACAACAACGGCGGAGGCACCGACTGGGGAGCGGGTCGCCCCTTCCGTGTCCAGGGCGAGTCGAGACAGTCCACCGTCGCGGCACGAGGTGCGGTGGATCGCTCGATCCAGTGCTCCGAGGACCTGCGTGGGGCGGTCGTCGAGAGCTGGCTCGGCTCCGCCGTGGAGGAGCACGCCAGCGTGGCCGCCTTCGCGCGCTTCACGCTGGAGCTGATGCAGCTCGGTGCACCCGCCTCCATGGTGAGGGACGCCACGCGTGCACAGCTCGACGAGGTGCACCACACCCAGCTGGCGCTCGACGTGGCGTCGCGGGTGTCCGGGGCGTCCTACGACACCACGCCGCTGCCCATGGAGGGTGCCTTGGATGGCCGCGATCTGCGCAGCGTCACGCTGGACGTCGTGCGGGAGGGCTGCATCAACGAGACCGTCTCGGCGCTGCTCGCCATGGAGGCGCGTGATGCCGCAGTGCACGCGCCCATCTGTTCGGCGCTGGCGACGGTGGCCGATGACGAGGCGCGTCACGCCGAGCTGGCGTGGCGGTTCGTGCGCTGGGCGTTGGAGCGGGATCCCACGCTCCGCAGCGAGGTCCTGCAGATCCTCGAGTCCTTCGACGTGGGCGACACGCCCGCCTCCGATCCGAGGGCCGATGCGCTGGCCGCCTACGGGGTGCTCGCAGCCTGTCGTCGGCATCGGGTGGCGGTGCGGGCACAGCAGGTCATCGCACGATGCACCGCCTCGCTGTCGTAGTCGCTCTGGGGGCAGCGGGATGTGAGGCGTTCGGCACCGGCAGCGACCGGTTCGAGCAGGTCTTCCTCTCGCTGGAGCACCTACCCGTGGTGGAGATCGAGCTGGATCGTCGCGCCGAGATGGCGCTGCGAGCGCACCCGCGGACCTACGTCTGGGGGGAGGTGGGGATCGACGGCGACTGGGTTGCGGCGGAGGTGAGGCTGAAGGGCAACGGATCCTTCGAGCCCTTCGACGACAAGCCCAGCTTCAAGATCAAGTTCGACGGAGACTGGTACGGCTACGATCGGCTGATCCTCAACAACTACAGCACGGACCCCAGCCAAGTGCACGAGCGCTTGGCGACCGAGGCCTTCCACATGATGCGGTTGCCCGCGGCGCGCGCTGGCTACGCGGACGTCCGGGTCAATGGCGTGTCGAAGGGGGTGTACGGGGCGCTGGAGGACGTGGATCAGGACCTGCTGCGGCGCTGGTTCCCCCGCGAGGACGGGTCGCTGTACGAGATGTCCGACGGCGACTTCGAGGCGGGGCTGCTGGACGGCCTCGAGCACGAGGAGGGGCCGCGTGTACCGGCGTTGCTACGGCACATCGCGGAGGATCTGGCCGCTGGTGAGGCGGTGGGGTTCGAGCTCGCCGAGCAGCACTTCGACGCCGACGCCTTCCTGGCCTTCTGGGCCACGACGGCGGTGGTCGCCCAGACCGATGCGTTTCCCTACAGCGTGCCGGGCGACGACGTCTACCTGTACCTGGACCCCGACACGGAGCAGTTCCACTTCATCCCCCACGGCTTGGACGAGGCGTTCTTGCCGCGGGGCAGGACGATCGGCCGCACGACGGGTCTGCTTGCGAGGCGCTGTCTGACGAACGCGGAGTGCCGGTTCGCATTCGAGCAGCAGGTGGATCGCGTGTTCCGGGTGCTCCAGGAGCAAGGCTTCGAGGCCCGCGCGAACGAGCTGGTTCGGCACGCACGGAACTGGCGTACGGATCGGCAGCGAGCGGTGATGGAGCGACACGATCAGACCCTGAAGAACTGGCTGACGCTGCGTCGAGCGACCTTGGACGAGGAGCTGCCATGACGTTGCGTGGGGCGAGCCCGAACCTGGCGCAGCTGTCGATGGTGCAGCTGGCGGCCCGCACGCTCGACGTGGCCTGTGATGCGTTGCTGGCAGACCGCAGCCTTCAGCGGCGACGGGAGTGGAAGCTGCCGGTGCACGTGCGGGCTCTGCCAGAGGTGTTGCGTGCCCTGTCTTCGAGCCACGCCGTGGTGTTGTCGGGGCAGACCGCGCTGGCGCGCTACCGCACCACCTACGCCGACACCCCGGATCTGCGCTGCTTCCACGACCATCGTCGAGGACGCCCGCGCAGGGCCAAGGTGCGCGTACGGCACTACCTGGACCGGCGGCTCGCCAGGCTCGAGATCAAGATGCGTCAGCCGCGTGGGCACACCGACAAGCAGGTGGCGTGGCGCTCCTTCGGTCATCGCGACCTCGATCGCTGTGACCGCGCGTTCGCCCAGCAGCACCTGGATTGGTGCACGGCGGACCTGCAGCCCGTCCTCGAGGTGCGCTTCCGCCGCATCACGCTGGTGGGACGGGTGCAGCAGGAGCGGATCACGCTGGACTGCGACCTGTCCTGGAGCGGGCCCACCGGGCGCGTGGCTCGCCCCCATCTGGGCGTGATCGAGGTCAAGAACGCGACCCGGGCGGGAGCCGAGCCCACGCTGCGCGCCTTGTCCCGGCTCGGGATCCGCGCCTTCTCTGCCAGCAAGTACGCGCTAGGGGTGGCCCAGCTGCACCCTGGTGTGCGGTGCCATCGGCTGCGGCCTGCCCTACGGCACGTGATCGCGGTCGCGAACGGTGGCACGCCATGACGGGGTTGGCTGCCTTCGGTACGAGGCTGGCGGTGGATCTGGTGGCCGTCGGCGTGCTGGTGTTCGGCGCCTATCGCCGCGGCGATGCCTCGCGCGATTTCCCGTTCACCTGCGTCATGCTCAACGTGGTGACCTTCGCGCTGGTGTGGTCGATGCACCAGGCCACCCTCGATCTGGGGCTGGGCCTCGGGCTGTTCGCGATCTTCGGCATCCTGCGCTACCGCACGGAGGCGCTGGGGGTGCGTGATCTGACCTACCTGTTCGTGGCCATCGGGCTGGCGGTCATCAACGGGCTGGATCCCGAGCACCTCGCCATGGAGGAGTGGGGTGCGCTCAACGCGGCTTGCGTCGTGGGCGCGGTGGCCTTCGATCGGCGTCGAGGCAATGCCCGTGGCCGGCGCGTTGTCGTCACCTACGACCGACTGGAGCTGCTGCATCCCGCCGCCCGCGCCGAGCTGCTCGGCGACCTGCACCATCGGCTGGGGCTCCGCTGTGCCTCGGTGGAGGTGAGGGGCGTGGACTTGCTGCGTGACACGGCCACCCTGCACGTGGTGCTGGCCACCGAGGAGGAGCGATGATCGCATGGGTGTGGTCCGTAGCGGCGCTTGCGGTACCTCCCGAGTTGGAGGTGTGGACGCAGGGGGCGCTCGAGCTTCAGCTCCCGCAGGGACCGGAGGTGGTGGTGGAGCAGCACCTTCGCTTCGTTCCCGAGGAGATCTCGCTGCTGCGAGTGTGGGAGGTGCTCACCGATCTGGAGCTGCGAGGCGACGTGGCGGAGCCACTGAGGCTGGGAGTCGGTGTGCGCGGCGGCGCGCGCAACGAGTGGGACACCGGGTTCCAGGCGCGCTGGCGGCTGCACCTCGACGCCCGGTGGCGGGCCCGCCTGGGCGCCCTCCGGGCATCGATTCGAGAGCGCTGGCAGGCCCGGCTTCCGCGAGCACGACAGCGCCCCCAGCCCACGCTGCGGTCCAAGGTCCAGCTCGCGATGGACGTGGGCGGCGACGTGCGGTTGGCGGTGTCGATGGAGCCCTTTCATCGGCTCGATCAGAGCTGGCGGTTCGACCGGCTGCGCACCGAGGCGTCGATCCGGGTGGCGCTTCCCGACGACGTCCAGATGGAACTGTGGGGTCGCAGAGAGCTGCACGGAAGAGGACGACCGTCCACCATCTTGGGCGTCGGATTCGACAAGGAGCTGGAGATCGGAGCCAGACCGTAGGCAGGTCCGGATCTCGGCACGTCAGCCGTTGGTGGCGCCTGGCGTGCTCTGCTCCATCACCTGCCAGTTCGGAGCTGCGTCGGGCACGCGGCCGAACCCCTGCTCGGGACTCGCGCTCGGGAAGCTCACGTCGTCCATGAGCGCACCCTCGGCGTCCAGCAGCTCGACGAGGCCACCCGCGTCGGGGAGCGATGCCTCGGTGTGGTGCTCGCCCGAAGCGGCCGAGCCGTCCCACCACACCACCAGGTAGCCGTTGGCCGGTACCGTGGTGCCCGCGGGAAACGTGTAGGACTCCCCGTCGCTGTCGAGCTGCCAGCCCCCCACGTCCACCGCAGCGTCCGTGACGTTGAGCAGCTCCACGAAGTCCATGTCGTCGCCCGACGCGATCTCGTTGATCCCCACGCGCTCGATGGTGGACTCGGCCCCGCCGCACGCCACCATCGTCGCCAACGCCACCCACATCCCTGCGCCTCGCATCCGTTCCTCCAAGCAGACAGACCGTCGTCCGTCCTCTACGCCAGGCTGGGGAGGAACGTTACTCGCGCGCCGTGCGACTCAGGCCGATGCGCTCCGCAGCTGCACCATCGAGCCACCGACGCCCAACGCCAGGGCCATGAGCTCCACGGGCATCGCCCACAGGTTCACGTTGCACAGGCACACGAACAGCCCCACCAGCGGACCCGCCACGAGGGCCTTGCGATGCCCAGTGGCCAACACCACCACCGCCAGGGCCAGCTCGGCGCACGCCAGCAGCAGCGGCACGATCCAGGCCAGCCCCACCATGAGCCAGCCGAAGTAGGTGATCCAGCGAAGCGACGCCAGGACGTTCCAGCTGGCAGACAGGGCCATGAGTACGGCCGCCCCCCGGGCGAGCTTGTCGGATGCTGGCATGGCGAACCCCCCGTGATCAGCGTAGCCTTACCGCGGACGGTCCGCCCAGTGTTTTGGCGCACCGAGGTCCTCTGGACAGGGGGAGAGCACGATGAGCAGCAGCTTGTGGGCCTTGGTGCTGGCGGGTTGCACGACGGTTCGAAGTGGGGGTTCACCCGTGGCGCCCCTCCCGCGCGAGGAGGCCCGAGTCGTCGAGCGGGTGGCGCGCACCATCGAGGCGCTGACCGCCGACAAGCAGGTACTCACGCTGCAGGTCGAGGTGGCGTTCTGGCCTGTGCAGCAGCAGGCCGATGCGCGCTGGGTCGTGCCGTTGCTGGAGACGACGGTGCGCGAGCGGGTGGCGCAGCAGGCCGTCGGGGACCTGCTGACGACGGCATCGCGCGTGCAGCTCCTCGACGACCTGAACGCCGAGATGTCCCTGAGGCTCGCGGAGCGCGGGTTCGAGCTCGGGGACGTGGCGGTGCGCGACCTGAAGCCTTCTCCGGAGGTGGCCGAGCATATCCGGCGTCGTCAGGAGGCCGAGCAAGAGGCGGCGCGCCTGCAGGCCGAGGCCGAGGCGCTGAGGCGGCGAGCCGAGGCCGACGCGCGGTAGCGAGGCTCAGCGCCCGTCCGGCCACAGCAGGTGCACCTCCAGCGGAATGCGGTATCCGTCGTCGGTTCGCTCGATCACGTCCAGACCCGCTCGCTTGAGCTTCGACAGCGCCGCCCAGAGTCGGTTGTCCAGGGCGTCGGGTCGGGCTCGGTCGCCGGGCCAGCCGATCTCGAGCAACGCGCCCTTCGGAACCGCGCCTCCAGGGATGGCCTCCCGGACCCGGACCAGCTCTGCGAGCAAGCGCCGGCTCATGGGGCGTCGCGACAGATCCACTCGTGCGCCGTGTCCGACCCGAGCCCACGCCAGCTCTCGGCCCAGCAGGAGGGTGCGGTGATCGGGCGAGGCGTCCGACAGCGCGTTCTCCAGCAGGCGGCTCGCCACTCTGGCCTCCAGGAAGGCCGGCGGCAGCCCCGTGCCTCCCGGAGCGACGTCGCCGATGAAGGTGGCCAGCGCGAGGCGAGCACCGTCCGCGACGGAGGCGTCCGCGTCGTCTTCCAGGACCACGCTCAGGGCATGGGCGATCATGTCGAGGCTGTCGAGGTGGCGGACGTAGGCCCACCGGTTCGCCTCCTTCCGGGCATCTCGTAGATCGCGTCGCGCCTGCTCCGCGTTGCCCAGCCGCGCGTTGGCCAAGGCGCGAAAGCCAAGCATCATCGACAGATCGGTCTGGTTCTCGTGCCAGGCCGCCATCAGCTGGATGGCCTCGTCGAGGAAGCTCCGGGCGGACTCGTCGTCTCCTTGGAGCAGTCGCGCCATGCCGCGCCACCACAAGGTCACGCTGTGGGCGATCTGATCTGCGGGATCCCCGCGGGCCATCCACTCGGTACCCCAGCTCTCGGCCTCGGCCACGCGGCGCTCCGCCAGCGCCACCCAGACCTCCGCCCGGTTGAGGCCCCCGAAGATGTCCGGGCCCAGTGCCGTGGCCTCGGACCAGCGCCGCGCCTGACCCAGGGCCAGGCGGGCCTCGTCGGATCGGCGGCGCGCGATGGCGACCTCCACCATCGTGAGCAGGGTCTGAGCGGCCAGCGCGGGGCTGTCGGACGACAGCTGCAGCGCGACGGCCTCCTGAGCGCTGAGCCAGGCCTCGCTCAGGCGTCCGAGCTCGTACAGGGCGCAGCAGCGGTTGTACAGCCACGCGCCGAGCATGCTCTGGTAGCCGAGGGTGCGCGACAGCTGCAGCACCCGCTCGGTGGCCTCGAGCCCTTCCGTCATCGGGCGGGTCCACAGGGCGATGATGGCGGGCCCTTGGGCGCACAGGGCCTCCGTGGCCTCGCTGCCCGACGCGCGCGCCAAGGTGAGGGCCTCCTGGTAGGACTCGCCAGCGAGCACTCCCTGACCGTCCTGTCGCAGGGCTCGGCCTCGGTAGTACAGCAGCTGCGCGGCAAGTGACGTCTCGTCCGCCGCGCGGGCCACCTCGATGCCCTGCACGAGCCGATCCTGATTCGGACGCTCGGTTCGGAAGTACCGATGGGAGGCGCTCAAGGCCAGATCGAGCCTCGCTGCTTGCAGGGAGCCGTCGGGCACCAGGGCGCGTGCTTCGGTGAGCACTCGGTAGATGCGATGCGCCGGCCCCTGTCGGCCCAGCAGCGCCAGCACCGTCAGGGCGGCCTCCACTCGGTCGTCCACCGCCGTGGTGCGGCGTCGCACGATGGCCTCGAGGTGATCGGCGTCGGGCACCATGCTCCGATCCACCCGGTCCAGCAGCTGCTTCACCAGGCCCTCGGGCGTGCGCAGGTGGGCCGTCTTGCCCACGTAGTGGGCGGTGTGGCGCGTCTGGGCCGCCCGAGCCTCGGCCTCGCTGAGCTGGGTGGCGGCGTGGGACCGCACCACGTCGAGCATGCCCACCCGATCGGAGGGTCCCGCAGGGCTGCGGACGCGTCGGAGCAGCCCGTTCTCCACGAGGCGCTGCAGCAAGTCCAGGGTGGGCACGGGCTCCGACTCGCCTGGATCCACCACCGCCTCTGCGGCGGCCACCGTGAAGGGGCTACCGAACACGGTGCACTGCGCCAGGGTGGCGCGCTCCGCGTCGGTGAGCAGGGCCCAGGTGGAGTCGAGGGTGGCCTCCAGCGTGGCGTGTCGCGGATCGGCATCGGGATTCGAGGAGCGCAGCACCGCGAGCCGGTCCGCGAGCCGATCCCGCAGCTGGCCGGCCGACAGCGTCTGGAGCCGGGCGGCGGCCAGCTCGATGGCCAGAGGGATGCCCTCGAGCTTGGCGGCCACGTCCTCGAGGGCCGGTCGCTCCGACTGATCGTCGAAGCGGAAGTTCTGTGCCCGTGCGCGGCGGATCAGCAGCGTCAGGGAGTCTTCCCGACCCAACGGTCCCACCAGGATGGGGCGCTCCGTGGCCAGCCCCATCCGCACTCGGGTGGTCACCAGGAACAGGGCCTGCTCGGCGTGTCGTCCCCACCACGGCAGCTGCTCGCGCAGCACGTCGGCCACGTGCTCGATGCCGTCGAGCACCAAGAGCACCCGACCCAGCTCCGCGAGGCGCTCTCCCACCTGCTCGAGCTGCTCCAGCCCCACGGACGGTCCCAGGGCCCGTGCCACGGCCGTCACCACGTCTTCGGGCCCCTCCGCCGCAGTCAAGTCGAGGAAGATGGTGTCGAGCTCGGCTTGCTCGGTGGCCCACTGGAGCGCCAGGCGCGTCTTGCCGGCGCCGCCCATACCCACGAGGCTTACCAGCCTTCCTCCTTCGTCGAAGGCCAGCGAGATCGCACGAAGCTCCGCGGATCTTCCCACGAAGGTGTCGTCGTAGGTCCACGGTGCCCGAATGCCCAACCCGTACTTCCCCCTCAGCTGGGCGAACTTACCTGGCCATACTCCCTCAGCACGCCCGTTCCTGGCCATTTAGTCGACTCGATGACCCCGAGACAGCCAGGGAGAGCCCCATGAGAGTCCTCGCTCCATTCGTCGTCCTCGTCGCGTGCAGCGGTGATGACACGGACAAGACCGACACCACTACGGACACCACGGAGACCACGCCTCCCATCGAAGACTCGGGCACGCGCCCACCTCCCGAGCCCCTGACCGGTCAGTTCGGCTCGGTGGTGCTAGGGCAGGTCCTCGACAGCGCTGCCTTCGGGCCCAAGGACTTCAAGAACGGTCACTACGCCTTCGGCATCGCCTTGAGCGATGGCGGTGGTCTGGCCAATCTGGCGCACTGCCTGATCGTGGGCGACGTGTGCACCGATGTCTACCCAGAGGTGGGCGACACCTACTCCCCGACGCCCGATCTCAAGTTCCTGTACTCGGCCGATCTGCGCGACTCGGGCTCCATGAACGCTGCGGGGGTGCAGCTCGACTACGTCAGCCAGGCGGGCATCAGCTTCGGTGCGCTGGCGGCGCTCGAGGGCCCAGGCAACTTCTCCATCACGGGCGGGGAGCTCGCGGCCTTCGACGATCCCGACGCCTTCCCGGTGGCGGAGGGCGCCTTCGGCGCGGTGACACCCGATCCGCTGCAGGCGCTGCGCGTAGGGCCGGGCGACACCATCACGTTCACCTGGGAGAACGAGGGCACCGTCGGCGGCACCTTCCTGTCCGTGGGCGAGATCGTCGTGGGCCTGGACGACAGTGCTGGGACCTACGAGTTGTCCGTGGACGACGCAGGCTTCCAGGGGCCCGTGGCGGGAGGCGTGGCCTATCTGTCGCGCATCACCACCACGGAGGTGGATGCTGCGGGCAACTCCTTCCAGATCCAGACCCGAATCGACCAGCCCTTCTCCATCGAGTACGTCGATCCCAAGGCCGTTGACGAGCTCGAGGACGGGGTCACCATCGCCGACGACTGTGCGTCGGCCAAGGCGCTGACGCCCGTGGGGGCGGGGGCCTACTTCGGCACGACCGCCGACTACGCGAACAGCGTGGAGCTGAAGGACAAGAACCCCATCACTGGCTACGCCACGGCGGGACTCGACGGCTTCGTCCGCGTGGATCTGACGAAGGGTCAGCAGCTCGACGTGGCCTACACCCAGATCGTGCAGGATGCGACGGTCTACCTCTTCGATGGCACCTGCGGCGGTACGCCCGCTGCGGGAGCGGACGGGACGCTGGGCGGTGACGAGGAGTCCTTCTCCTTCACCGCCACTCAGACGGGTCCGGTCTACATCGGGCTCGACACGTGGGTCTACTACGGGCCCGAGGGCGGCCTGTTCACCCTCGACCTGACCATCACCGACCCGTAGCGAACGGCCTGGGCTCTCGCGAGCGCAGCAGGCGGCTCACCTCGAGGTGCCCCTGTTGCTCTGCGAGGTCCAAGGGGCGGTGCCCCTCGGGGTTCCGCACCCCTGGATGCGCGCCGTGGCGCAGGAGTGTTCGCGCCACGTCTGCGTGTCCGGAGGTTGCCGCGTCGTGCAGAGGCGTGTGTCCCTCGCTCGACAGTCGGTGGGGATCCGCGCCATGCTCCAGCAGCGCCCGGGCTGCTCGGTTGCGGCCATGGAAGGCGGCGATGTGGAGTGGCGTGAGGGCGTGCGGGTTCTCGACGTCCACCTCGGCGCCGAGGACCTCGATCAGGTGGTTCACGAGGACCGGGTCGTCGTCGTAGGCGGCGTAGTGCAGGGCGGCGAAGCCATGCATGGTGTCGACCTGTGCCCCCTGCTCGGCGAGCAGCGTGATCACCTCGATGTTGCCCATGTCTGCGGCTTCGTGCCACGCCGAGGTGCCGTCGACGCGCCCGGCGGGGCGTGCGCCAGCATCCAACAGCATGCGGGCGATGTCGAGGTGCGCCCCCCGTGTGGCCGCGACCAGGGCCTGATCCAGCGACTCGCCCCAGTCCGCCAAGGGCAGCAGGAACCGGACGGTGTGGAGGCGTCCACCCCCTGCCGCAGCGGTCAGCGCGTCGCTTCCTTTGCCGGGCGGGAGGGGGCGGACCGCGGCTCCCTCGTCGATCAGCCATCGAACCAGGGTGGTGGGGGCCCAGCGAGCGGCTCGATCCAGGGCGTTCCTTCCCATGAAGCCGACCGCCTCGATGTCGGCACCGGCCTCCAGCAGAGGCGCCAGGGTGGCCACGCGTTGCTTGGCGGCGGCGGCCAGCAGGGCGGTCTCGGACGCCGTCGTGACGGCCCGGGGATCGGCGCCCGCCTCGAGCAGGGCCTGGGCGATCCGAGGGGCCTCCGACGTCTCCATGGCGGCCATCAGTGGCGTCCTGCCGCTCGGATCGGCCTGACTCGGATCGGCTCCCGCCTCGAGCAGATCCGCCACGATCTCGATGTGGCCTGCCTCCGCGGCGACCAGCAGAGGCGTCCTGCCGATCCCCGACATGCCGTTGACACGTGCTTGGTCTGCGGCGAGGGCCTCGACGCGCTCCCGCTCCCCCAGCTCGGCGGCGTCCAGCAGCTGGGCGAAGTCCTCGTCGACGCGGAGATCCACGGCACCCCGCGGCGCATCGGTGCGACCCAGGAGGAAGGCTGCCAGCTCCCCCCTCACGCTGGAGCGCACTGCCGGATGGACGGGGGCGGACCCCTGCTGGGGCCAAACGGCCACCTGCCAGCCTGCCTCGCGCAGCGCCGGGACCGTGCGCTCGGCGAAGGAGGCGGCGCGGGACTGCCAGAACGGCGTGTGGTAGAGCCACACCGCGCGCCGTGGGCCCTCGGTCGGGGTGGGGTGCACGCTCAGGGGCTGGGGGTGGCCGAGGGGGGAGAAGGCCACCATGCCGGCGTAGACGTCGGGATGCTGTGCAGCCACCTGCCACGCGTGCTGCGCTCCCTGTCCGAACCCCACCAGGTGCACCCTGGAGCGGTCCAGCCAGCCTTGCAGGGCCGGGGTCTCGAGGGCCTGCAGGAGCTGCCGGTGGGTCATGGACGTGTCGTCGTGGGACCAGGCGTAGCGGTGGACCCACCACGGGAAGGAGCCAGGCACCACCAGGGTGACGAAGCCGAGCTCCGCCCACTGTCGGCCGGCCTCGAGGTGGTCCCGAGGGGAGTCGCCCTGCCCATGGAGCAGGATCACCACGGGGTGTGCTCGGCGTCGCGTGTTCGGCAGTAGCGCCACGGGTGCGCCCACGGGCCGGGGCGGCGAGTCCTGGAACTGCGCCTTGATGCGCCGGAGCTCGGACTGGAAGTGGGGCGTGTGGCGGACGAGGGACAGATCGGGGTCGAATCGGGCCACGGGATAGTCGGAGAAGCCGATGTCCACCGCGTCCGTGAGCTGCTCCAGCGCCTCGTCGCCGCGACCCGCCAGGGCGTGGGTGCAGGCGAGCTGGTAGGCGGCCCGGTGGTTGCTCGGATCGAGCTGCAGCGCTTCGTGGAAGGCCCGGATGGCGCCGTCGAGCTCTCCCTGAGTCATGAGATCGGTGCCTTCCGCCAGCGCACGATCGGAGGGAGAGGAAGCCGGGCTCGGGGGAAGGGACTCGATGCCCAGCACCACGGGGGCAGGGGGTTGCTCGAAGACCTCCCACTCCCCGCCCACCGGCGAGAAGCGACAGTCCGCTTCGGCGGCCTGGATCGCGTTGGGAACCCAGTCCACGGGCCGCTCGGCGCCCCGATCGGCCCCCTCGGGGGAGGCTCGACCGAGTAGCGCGTCGAGCTCCGGCAGCTCGTGCTGACTCGACAGGGTGTCGGCCACACATCGGCAGAACTCCCACCAGCCGTCCACGGGGGCTCCGAGCGTCCGATCCGCTTCGCACTGGACCACGTAGTCGGCCTCGAAGGCCTCCCGTGCTCGAAGATCGGAGAGCTCCGAGCAGCCTCCGAGCAGCAGCAGCACGCAGCCCGTCGTCAGTGGCCCCAGAGCCTGGCCCATGTGCGATACCTCCGTCGCAGCTGCTGTTGTACCTTGGCGCTGGAGGTTCGCATGCTCGGTTGGTGGGTGGGGATGACGGCGCTGGCCAACGGCGTGTCTCCAGCGTCGTCGTCGGTTCCTGCCACCGGTCGCCAGGAGGTCGTGATCGACGTGGAGCGCTTCGGGCGCTTCTCCGTGATGGCGAGTAGCCCCCAGGGCACGGCGGTGCAGCTGGTGGATCGCATGTCGGGTCCGGGCCCCGTGCAGGGGGCGGCTGGGCGGACCAACGGGCGGATCGACGGCTTCCTGGAGGCGGGGCAGACCAAGGTGGTGGCCCTGTCGGACGACGAGGGGACCGGGCAGGCCAGCGTGGAGATCGTGCGCAGCGAGGAGCTGCAGCGCTCGCCGGTGCGCCTGGTGCCCGGGCGACTGGCCGAGGCGGATCTGCGGGATCACCAGCAGCGCTCCTACTGGGTGGAGACGGAGGGAGCGGGCAGCGTCTCCATCGAGGCGGTGGGACGTCACGTGGCGGATCTGCGGCTGTGGGCCGACGGGAGCTGGCTGGTGGACGCCACACCGCGCTGCGACGTGGTGGAGCCTAGGGAGGGGCAGCCTCAGCGGCGCTGTCGCTTCCACGTCGAGGTGCCCGCCGGACTGTGGCTCGCCACCGTGTACGGTGGGGCCAGCGAGCCGTGGTCGGAGCAGAGCGACGCGGCACCGATGGCCGTGCGCCTGGGGGTGCCCCGCCTGCCAGCAGCCGGACGGCGGGCAGGGCAGATCGGCCCGATGGGGTTCGATCGCGTTCGCGTGCCCCGCGAGCCCGACACCTTCCACCTCGCGCTTCCCGCCGACGTGCGCGACGAGGACGGAGCCGTGCCCACCGTCTCCGTGGGCACGAGGAGCGTGGGGCCCACCGCCGACGTGAACGCCGATCCGTCCCAGCGAGCGGACATCACCGAGGCGTCGCGCCTGCCCGAGGTCACGCTGTCGTCGAGCTCGTCGCAGGACCGGGTGGTCACCGTGCGCGGGCCCGTGGGGACGCCCTACACCCTCACCTGGTTCGCGCAGCTGCGGGATCCGCAGCCGCTGTCGGGAGACGGTGCGCTGTTCGTGAGCACGCTGCACGCTGCAGATCCGGCCGACGTGGTGCCGCCGACGGGTGTGGTGTGGCGCCGCACCGACGAGGGGCGGGTGATCCGGGTGGCGTCGCAGGCCGTGCCCCTGAGCAAGCAGGCTCGCTTCGAGGCGCGCTTCAACCTGATGGGTCCCACCGAGATCCTGGTGGAGGCCGAGCAGACGGGTCCCTACGTCATCAGCGTCGCGGAGCTGCGCGCGAAGCTCGCCATCGACCCCCTCCTCGAGGATCGGCCACGGGACTTCGAGCCCATGAAGCCGCGATCGGGGGAGCTGGAGGTGGAGCTCGACCAAGGGCTGCACCTGCTGCGGATCCTGCCCGACGAGCCCGGCATCGTGACGCTGCGCATGGCGCACGACTCCTGGGGCAGCTGGCTGAAGCGGCGCATCACGGGCAAGGAGCCGGCGGCGGTGCTGCGGCCTTCGGTGCAGTTCTCGGATCTGAATCTGGACCGTGGTGCGTCGGTGGTGCTGGGGGTGTTTCGCGACCGCCGCGTGGCCTCGGGGGTGGCAGTGCGGCCCTTGCCCCTGAAGGCCACCGACGGGCTGCCGCTGGCGCTGATGCCAGGCGAGTCCGTCTCGGTGGGCGTGCAGATCGACGCGCCGAGCCACCTGTCGGCCCGCACCGTGGCGGGGGTGGCGATCCCGGTGGAGGTCGACGGAACCCCCATCTCCCGGCGCACCACGGTGCAGCCGGGGCTGCGCCAGGTGACGGTGCGCAACCTCGACGAGGGTCCGGTCTCGGCGGTGCTGCAGGTGGCCGATCCGGATCCGCGGGGATCCCTTCCTGCGCTCTCGCAGCAGCGCTTGTCGCAGCTCCCGACGTTTCCGCGGCTCGGGATCGGCAGCTCGCAGCACGTGGAGCTGACCAGGGGCGGGAGCGCCACCTTCCTGATCGAGGTGCCGCGGGACGGGCTGTACCGGGTGCAGAGCACGGGGCTGCTCGCCACCGCGGGCGCCATGCGCACGCGGGTGCGCACGGGGTTCGCTCAGGGCAGCCAGAACGGGGTGGGGCGCAACTTCGAGGTGGCCAGCTACCTGCGGTCGGGCACCTACCAGGTCACGGTGCAGGCGCAGGGGGCGAGCGCTGGACCTGCGGGGGTGTAGCTGTCGCAGGCCACGGTCCAGTCCGGAGGCACACTGCTGCCGGACGTGCCTGCTCGGATCACGCTGCCCGCACACCAGGGTGTGCGCTACACGTTCGAGCTGCCCACGGACAGCCGCGTGCGGCTGCGCAGCGAGGGCACCACCGGCTCGTTCCGCTGCCGCCTGATGGATGCCGACGACTGGCCGCTGACCGCGCCCGAGGTGCCCTGCGATCGCACCGTGACGCTGACGGCTGGGCGCTACGCGGTGCTGGGGCTGCCCGAGGGGGTGCAGACGCGCCGGATCACCACCCTCGAGGTGCTCGACGACGCGGCCGCCGCGCGCGAGGGGCACGGACCCCACGCGCTGCAGGTGGGCCAGACGGTCACCCACGTGTGGCGGGAGCCCATCGACGGCAGCGAGCGCGCGCCCGACGTGTGGCGCCTGGACGTGCCGGCCCCCGTGGACGCCAGGGTGTCGCTGTCGGACGAGATGGTGGCCACCTGGATGCGCGACGGCGCGACGCTGGGTCGCGTGGTGCCCGGTCAGGGGTGGAGTGGTCGGCTCGAGGCAGGTGAGGTGGAGCTGCACGTGACGGGCGCGCGCCGCGGCACCGGCGTGCCCTACACGCTGCGCGTGGACAGCCAGCAGCTGGTGGCTGGCACCCAGCGCTCGGTCTCGGTGCCCGCGCGCCTCGAGGTCGCCGTGGGGCGTGCGCAGGTGATCACCCTGCGCTCCGCTGGGCGCACCGACGTGGCGGCGCGCCTGTTCGACGCCATCGGACAGCTGGTGGCGGCCAACGACGACCGACCCGACGACTGGAACTTCCAGATCACCGAGCGCCTGGAGCCCGGCACCTACGCGCTACAGCTGGAGCCCGTGGGACGGCGCGGCGGCAGTGCGGTGGTGGAGATGCTGGCGCCCGACGAGCGGCAGGAGGAGCCACTGGCGCTGGGTCAGACGCGCACCCTCGAGGGGCACGCGGGGGCCAGCCAGCTGCCGCTGCGCTTCGGCTCGGGCCGAGACGTGGTGGTGGCGACGGCCACCGCCGACGAGAACGTGGGCGTGGCGCTCGAGGTGCGCGTGGACGACGCCTGGCGGGGCCTCGGGACGGCCACCGGGCGGCAGGCGCAGCTCGTGGCGCGGCTGCCCGAGGCGGTGAGCGAGGCGCGGCTGCGGGTCTGGTCCGAGGATCGGCGCGGCGGCGACATCGCCGTGCAGGCCCAGGCGCTCCGGGCGCGTCCCGTGGCGCTGGGCGCGCTGGACGTGGGAAGCGGCGGGCGCTTCGGCGCCGTGCGCCTCGGCGGGAGCGAGGGGGGCGTGTTCGATCTGAGCGAGGCCCGCGGCGACGTGTATGCGTGTCCCGAGCGCGGCGCGGTGTGTGGCGTGATCTCCACGTCGGTGGTGGGAGCGGGATCGGACGGGCTCGTGCTGGTGAGTCGCAAGCGGGTGCGCGCCCGCCGCGTGAAGCTGGCCCCCGGTCAGCGGCGCACGCTGCGGATCGGCTCGCAGCCGCAGCCGGTGGCGCTGGAGCCCGGGCGCGGTCCGTCGGTGGTCGTGGTGCGCAGCAGCGCCGGTCAGGCCGGCGCCACCTTCGCTCGCCAGGTGGGCCCAAGCGGCATGGCCGTGAGCACGGGCGGCACGCTGGCGGTGTCGGTGGACGGAGCCGATCGGGCGCGGATCTGGGATGCGCAGCCCACGGGGGCGGCCATGGATGCGCGCGTCACGTCGATGCGCCTGTCGAGCCCCAGCGCCACGAAGCTGGCCCCCGGTCGGCACGCGCTCACCGTGCCCGCACGCGGCAGCCTCGCGCTGCGGCTTCCCGGTGGCCGCCACGATCTGGAGGTGTCCCTGGACGTGGGCTTGGTGGTGGCGACCTCCGAGGGGCAGGTGCTGTGGGCAGATGCGGATCCGCTGGCGGTGCGGCTGCCGGCCGTGGACAAGCGCGTGTGGTTGCTGAATCCGGGGGCGTCGGACGCCCTGGCGCGGGTGCACGTGGGGGAGGCGGGGGCGCAGGCGACGCTGGCGGGGGACGCGCCCGCCGAGCGGCTGTCGGCGCGGATGCTCACCGAGGTGCTCACGCTGTCGGGTGACGCCGGCACGCTGCGCACCTCGGGGGCGGTGAGCGCTGTGGTGCTCGCGGCCGACGGGCGGGTGCTGCGGGGGCGCGCCATCGAGGTGGACGGCCCCGGACGGGTGCTGCTCGCCTTCGAGCCCGGTGCGGCCCTCGCCTGGATCGAGGCCACCGCGGGCAGCGGCCCCGTGACCGATCCGGGGGCCGGTCGGTCGGCCACGGTGCGCGCCGGCGATCGCGTGGTGCTCGAGGGGGCGCTCCAGCGGCTGAAGCTGAAGGCCACTGGGCCCGCCGTGGCGCACCTCACCGTTCCCGCTCCCTTGGTGGCCAGCTACGACGCTGGCGGCGAGGCGCGGGTGGAGGTGCGTCAGCCGGGTGAGTCGCTGGATCTGTGGCTGGCCGATGGCAGCGGAGAGCTGTCGCTGCGCGCCTTCACGGGGGCGGCGCTGTGGGGGGTGGTCCAGGTGTCCACCAGCGAGCCCGAGGTGATCGGTGAGGGGCTGGGAGCCGAGGTGTTGCTCGAGCCCGGAGGCAGTCACTGGTTCCGCTTCGAGGTCGAGCGCGCAGGTCCCGTGGGCTTCGGTGTGCAGGCCCGTGCCGATCGCGTGGAGGCCACGGTGCGAGACGACGCCGGGATCGCCGTGGCACGCGGCGTGGTGGGGATGGTGGAGCTGCAGCCCGGCTCCTACTTCCTACAGCTGTCCCAACCTGCCGGACGGGCACCGGTCAGCGCGCGTCCTGCTCTCGCCGGGATCGAGCCTCCGGCGCCCGGACCCCCCGAGGACGTGGTCAAGGGCTACGTCCAGGTCGCCGATCCTTCCGATTAGCGAAAAAGCGACAGAAACTCTGGCGGCCCTCGTGAGTCAACGTCGTAAGGGAAGACAGAGGCCACGAACGCCCCCCGGGAGAGAGGATGTCCGACCAGTACGCCGCCGCAGATTCTGCGCCCCACCTCCTGGACGGACCGCCTCCTCCGCTCACGCCAATCCCCATGCCCGCGGCCGCGCCCAAGCTGCTGGCCGGTCGCTACGTCGTCGATCGCCAGCTCGGTCGCGGTAGCCACGCCGAGGTGTACCTCGCCTGGGATCTGGATCGGCGCCGCTGGGTGGCGGTCAAGCGGATGACCGATGCCGCGCGCGACGACGAGGGGATCCGGCGGCGCTTCTCCGTCGAGGCCATGGTCATGGCCGAGATGGATCACGCCCACGTGCTGCGCGTGCTCGACGTCGACGTCGACGCGGACAACCCCTTCATGGTCACCGAGCTCGCCCGTGGTGGCTCGCTGGCCTCCTGGGTCATGAGCAACGGGGTGATGCCGCCAGTGCTGGCCTGCCAGGCGATCGCCCAGGCCTGTGAGGGCCTGGCCCACGCCCATGCCCGCGGCGTGATCCACCGCGACGTGAAGCCCCAGAACCTGCTCGTCACCGAGGATGGTCGGGTGAAGGTCACCGACTTCGGCATCGCCAAGCTCGATGGTCGCTTCGGCATGACCGAGACGGGCTCCATGCTCGGCACCGTGGCCTACATGGCCCCCGAGCAGCGCTCCGATTCCAAGCACGTCGACGTGCGCTGCGACGTCTACGCCCTGGGGGCCACGTTGTTCCGCTTGGTCACCGGCCGTCGCTCCGCGGATCTGTTCTTCGCCCACGCGAAGCCCGAGCTGCTCGACGGGGTGCCCGAGGGCCTGCGGGATCTGATCCGCAAGGCGTGCAGCTACGACGCCGAGGACCGCCACGCCACGGTGGCGGATCTTCGCGAGGCCTTGCTGGAGCGCGTCGAGGCCCTGGCCGACACCGACGCCCCCGCCTCGGACCTCACGAGCAGCCTCATGCACGTGCCGCAGGATCTGTGGCACGAGGAGGATCTGCCCACCTATGTGCCAGCCCATGCCTTGAACGTGGATCCGGCTCCCATCGAGCTGGGGCACCCGAGCAGCCGGTCCGGCCTGGCGCCGGATCCGGTGGTGGCCGAGCCCGTCGCCCCTCCGCCCTCGGTGGCGATGACCCTGGGTCGGGTCGCCGCGGCGATCGGGCTGTGGGTGGCCGTGCTCGCGCGCTGACTACTCGGGGGGCAGCGAGTCGCAGTCCTCGGGCTGGGCCGAGTCGTGGCATCCCGTGCAGGCGTTCTCTTGCCGGAACAACGCCGCGTCGTCGATGTGGGCATCGTCGTGGCAGCCCTCGAGACACTTGAACTCGGTGTTCGCCACCGGGTGGCAGCCCTCGCAGCCCGTCACCCAGAGCGACTCGTCGTTGAGATCGCACACGCCGGTCTGGCCTTCCTTGACCTGGAAGAGCACGCCATGGGGCGAGCGCTCGGTGTGGACGAAGGTCTCTTCGGGCCAGAAGGTGGTCGGGCTGTGGCACGGTCCACAGTCCCAGCGGTAGGTCGGATCCAGCGGATCCGCCTCGAGCGCATAGTGCCCGCCGGGGCGTGCGTCCTCGTGGCAGTTCCAGCAGTAGGCCGACACGCCCACGAGGTCCTTGCCACCCTTGGGGTCCTTGTGGCACCCGTCGCAGGCCTGGTCGTGAGCGCCGACGAGGGGCAGGAAGTCGTGGAACCCGCCCTCGCCGATCACGTCGCGCCACTCGAAGTGCTCGACGGAGTGGCAGCCATCGCCGCCGTTGCAGGTCTGCTTCGGGAAGTGACCGTCGTTCTTCCGCTCGTCTTCGTGACAGGTCACGCAGTCGGTGGGGATGGTGGCGAAGGGAGGCGCTCCGTGGCAGGCCTCGCACGTCGCTCTGCCGTGCGCGCCCACCAGCTCGAAGCGCACCTCGCGTGGAGGCGCCTCGAAGCGTTCGCAGGCGATGGTGGCCAGCAGTCCGAGGGCCACCACCCCGAGGAGGGTTCCGGCGCGCACACCCGTCACTGTCGTCTCCTTCGACCCCGCTCGGCTAGCCTAACATCCCGGTCGGGTCTCGACGTCCCGCACGAGTGCCTGTGGAAGCTCGCCGGTCTGTTGCAGGTGACGCATGTGGAGGATCGGCTCGCTGCCGAGATCGGCAGCCGTCCGTCCGGCGATGGTCTCGGTGTAGCTGCGCGGCGCGTAGCCTGTCAGGCTGGCGGGATCGCCGCTCGTCTCGAGCACGTCGAAGAGCGCTTGGAGATCGTTCATCTTCATGAAGGGACAGGTGGCGCAGCCGCCCGCCACCGAGCAGCCCTCTCCCGCGGCCACGCCCGGCACGATCTGCAGCATGGAGTCGGGGGCGGCTGCGACCGCCTCGCTCGCCACGGGGAAGATGATCTCCACCTCCACGTCGTCGCGGGCGTGCTGCTGCAGCGTGCGCTGCACCTTGGAGACGATGCTCGTGATCATGCCGGCCTCGGTGCCGAGCACCACAGCAAGCCGCTGCGGGCCGCTGGCCGCCATCGCCGCGTCCACCTGGCCCGTGATGAAGCCCAGGATGTTCGAGGTGGACCCCACCACGCCACGCCCGTCGGCCTGGGCGTCTGCGGCCAGGGCGAACATCTCGCCAGGTACCTCGAGGTGGGCCGTGAGCAGCGCGTCGGCGTGCTCCTCTTGCACGCGCCGCACCACGTCGTCGCCGAACATGTGGTGCACCAGGCAGGCGCCTTGCTCGTAGTAGCGGAAGCGCCCCAGCAGCGACGTCAGGGAGGCCCGGTCGTGTGCGGGGTGCAGTCCGCGGATGGCCTCGTCCGACAGCTGGGAGAACTGCGCGAACATCGACTGCAGGTTCGCGCCCATGTAGGTGTCGGGGCCGTAGAAGATCTCCAGGTCGTCGATCTGGTGGTCGGCCTGCAGGATGGTCTGCACCACGTTCGACGAGGTGCAGGTGATGGTGGGCACGATGGAGTGGGCCCGCGCCTTGGTGAGCAGGCTGGTGTTGATGTAGACCACGTGCAGCGCGCGTCGGGTGTTGCCCGCGTGCTGCAGCCAGCTCGTGTAGGCAGGGGCCTCGGCGGACTCGGCGAGGGTGCAGCCGATGTCTTCCGACGACAGGCGATAGACCTCGACGTGGCCGAAGCCCGCGGCGTCGAGCACGGCCCGCACGTTCTCGCTCATGAAGTCCACGCCGAGCACCGCGATGCGGTCCACGCCGCCCTTGGCCATGGTGACCGCGGCGTCGGCCATCTTCAGGGAGTCGGCGATGTGCACGTGGGGCCACGACAGGGCCGTGAGCACGCCCTGCAGCTCCACGTCCATGTAGAAGTGGGCCACGATGCCGGCGTTGCGCTTCTCGAGCAGGGCGTCGAGGTCGGTGACCGCGCGGGAATCGGGTCGGAGATAGGTGGCCTGCGCCTCGGCGAAGCTTCCCTTGGGAAGCAGGGCACTGGCCTTGATGATGAGGCTGGGGAAGCTGCTGTCCATCGGATCCCTCGGATGGGTGGGTCGTAACGTCGGGGGCTGGGGGCGGCCTAGAGCCGCTCGACGGCCTCCTTGGCGTCACGGGTCTCCTCTTCCTCCGCACTCCGATCGGTGCGAGCAGGGCCGGTCACCCCGAGCGCCTCGAGGATCATGTCGAGCTTCAGCTCGATGGCGTCCAAGCGACTGGAAAGCTGTGATTCCGTCATCTCGTTCTCCCGGACTTGTCACCGCGGTAGGGTGGCTCGGCGCGGTGGTGGAGGAGTGTTTCAATGTGGCTCGTGTACGGTCTGGCCAGTGTGGCCCTTGCTCAGAACCTACCCTCGGTGAGCACCGAGACCCTGGCGGGCGACGCCATCGAGCTGCCCTCGGGCCTGAAGGCGGATCGCACCGTGCTCGTGATCTCCTTCGAGCGGGAGCACCAGGAGGTCTCCAACGCTTGGCGACCCCACCTCTCCTCGATGGCCAGCGCGGGCAAGGTGGACTGGCTGGAGCTGCCGTTCATGGACGTGTCCACGCCCATGCAGCTCGTGATCTCCACGGCCATGAAGGCCACCATCTCCGATGACGAGGCCCGCTCCCACATCGCCGTGGTCTGGTCCTCGGCGGATTCCGTGCGCTCCGCGCTGGGGATCTCGTCGGCGGACGAGGTGGCGATCGTGGTGGTGGACAAGGCTGGCGCGTTGCAGTGGAAGGGCAGCGGCGCCCCCACCGACGCCAACGTGGCTGCGGTGAAGGCGGCCCTCGCGAAGTAGACTGCCGCGGGAGGCAGCATGCGCCAGCGCACCTCGCCGTGGGTCGTCCTGACTCTCGGGATCGCGGCGTGGGGGGCCGCTGGCTGCGGCGGTGACCCCGTCGTGGGCCTCTGGATCTGGGAGGGGCGCTCCGTCACGGAGACGTTCGACCTGGATCGGCGCGGCGGAGGAGACTGGAGCTACGTCTCCTCCGGCACCGCTGGCACCCCCGTGAACGGGGAGGGGAACGTGGTGTGGGAGGTGGACGCCGACGCCGCCTACCGCCTGTTGGTCTTCTGCACGTCGTGGGTGGTGGGCGAGGGAACGACGACCAAGGACGTGGAATGCGGAGGCCCGGCTGGGATCTTCGACTGCGTGGTCACCGCGGACGACACCCTCGACTGCGTGAACGGCCCCAGCGAGACGGAGTTCCAGCGGGGCCGGTAGGGATCAGTCCGTGAGGCCGAAGCGCCAGCCCACCAGGAGCAGGGGACCGCTGACGTCGATGAGTCCAGTGTTGTAGGCACCGAGATCGGTGAACTCGATGTCCTGCACCCCCACCGCCAGCCCCGCCACGATGGCCGGCTCGATGTACAAGCCGAGCTTCTTGGAGGGGAACAGGGCGTAGCCCGCGCGGGCCGCCACCCGACCGAAGGTGGGCGCGTCGAGCTTCTCGTCGGAGCCGATCTGGGTGATGTCGACGTCGTAGAAGACGGTGACCCCGCCTCCGATGTTGAAGCCGCGCTGCCCCTTGCCCAGGAAGTGGGTGAGGTGCACGTCGGCGTAGCGCCGGTACTCGGTGTAGTCCTGGCCGGGGGTGAGGAACGCGGGGCGCTCCACCCAGGTGGTGGACGCGCTGATCCGGGTCTTGTTGAAGCCGAGCCCCAGCTCCACGTGGAAGCCGCCCATGAACGGTGTGAGCGCCTCGGTGCCGACCCACAGGCCGATGCCTCCGTTGCTGTCCTTGGCGAGGGCCGGGGTGGCGAGCTGTGCAGCCAGCAGGGCGGTGATCATGGCGGTCTCCTAGGGCTTCGTGTGGCGCTCGAGAAGCCCGGTCATGTGGTAGGTGCGTGGTGTCATGCTCCCATACGTGGACACGCCACGGGGCACGCCAGGAAAAGCGCAGGTTCGCGGCGAGCAGCTCACCTGGATGTCGTTCGGTGGCGGCGGTCGTCCTGATTGTTCAATTGTCACGACGCCTGGATGGGTATGCTCTGTTCGACGATCAGGGAGGACTGATGAAGGAAGTACGCCGGTGGGGGGGAGCGGGGATCCTCCTGGCATCCACGATGACGGGCTGTGCATCCGAGTCCATTGTTGGCGCCTGGACGTTCCAGAACGCGATCGCGACGGAGCGGCTCGAGCTGACGGGGGACGGTGGCGGAACCTGGAGCAGGCTCGGGAGGCTTCAGGAGCTGACCCTGGAGGGTGCCTGGGACGTGGCTTGGGAGGAGGTCACCGAGGCGGACTACTCCCTCGAGCTCACCTGCACCTCCTTCAAGATGTGGAACGGATCCGAGCTCGTGGACGAGGGCTGCGAAGGAGAACCCGTCGAAGTCGTCGACTGCTCCCTGTCTGCCGAGGACGCGCTCGACTGTGTCTCCGACGGGAGCGAGGTCGTGTTCGGACGGGACGCGTAGCCGACCGCCGCGTCACCCTCGGCGCAGCAGGTGCTCTCGTGGCCGTCCCCGCAGGTTGTACTCGTTGGCCATGGCGGCCCCGTAGGCGCCAGCGGTATCGAACAGCAGCACGTCTCCCTCGGTCACATCGGGCAACCGGCGGTCGCGGGCCAGCACGTCCCCCGTCTCGCAGATGGGACCCACCACCGTGGCCGTCTGGGTGGGAGGCGCGTCGAGCTGTGTGAGGTCGACCACGTGGTGGTAGGCCCCGTACAGCGCTGGGCGCAGCAGCGTGTGCATGCCCGCGTCCACGCCCACGTACCTCAGATCTCCCTTGCGCTTGAGCTGGGTGGTCCGTGCGAGCAGCACGCCCGCTTCCGCCACCAGGAAACGGCCCGGCTCGAGCCACAGCTCGAGATGTGGATGGGCATCCACCACGGCCGACAAGGTGTCGTCGAGGGCTGCCAGGTCGAAGGCACCCCGGCCCGGACGGTCGGGCACCCCCAAGCCGCCTCCGAGATCGAGCACGCGCACCTGATCGAAGCGCTGGGCGACGTGGGCCAGGAACGACGCGGTCTGCTGCCAGGCCGTGGCCTCGAGCACGCCGCTGCCGGCGTGGGCGTGCAGCCCCACCACCTTGCATCCGCAGGCCTCGGTGAGCGTCTGCAGCGCGTCGAGCTGGTCGCTGGCCACACCGAACTTCGAGTGGGCGCCCGCGGTGCGCACCTTGCGATGGTGCCCTCGGCCACGTCCCGGATCGAGGCGCACGAACACCTCGCGATCCGAGAACAGCTCGGGCCAGGCCTGTAGCGGATGGAGGTTGTCGAGGGTGAGGGTCAGCGGCAGAGCCAGGGCAGCCTCGATCTCCTCTCGGGGTGCGAAGTTGGGGGTGTAGAGGATCTGGGCGCCGTGGCCCACGACCTCGTGCACTCGCTGCACCTCGCCGAGGCTCACGCACTCGAAGCCCAGTCCGTGCTCCGCGAACAGGCGGAGCACGTCGGGGTGGGCGTTGGCCTTCATGGCGTAGAGTGCCGTGGAGATGCTGCGCAGCGAGGTGAGCTGGGTGGCTCGCTCGACGAGGGTGGGGGCATCGTAGACGTAGACGGGGGTGCCGGCCCGAGCCACGTCGAGCAGCTCGCTGCGCCGGACCTGCCACCAGGGGCGCGTGGTGACCCGAGGGGCGTCCGAGGTGGCAGGGGCGAACAGCTCTCGCCACGTCGGTCCCAGGAGCGCGTCGGCGCCGCGATGGGCGAAGAGCAAGGAGTGCAGCTTGGCGAGCAGTCCGCTGGCCGTGTCCTCGTCCACCACGAAGGTGAGGTTCAGGTCGCTCGCCGCCTGGCTCACCAGGTGGACCCGCTGCTCCTCGAACTGCTCCAGCGCGGGGGCCAGTCGGTGCAGGATGGAGCGGATCCCGCGGCCCACCAGGCTCACGCTGGCGCAGGCGGAGATCAGGGTGGCGTGGCAGTGCGGAGAGAGGTCCGCCAGCAGGGCCTCCATCACCTCGGGCGGCATGGTGTTGGCGGTGGGGTCCAGGGTCACCGTCACGTTGGTCTCCGACGTGCTCACGGTGTCCACCGACAGCCCGTGGTCGCGGAACACCGCGAAGACGTCGGCCAGGAAGCCCACCTGCTGCCACATCCCCAGCGTCTCCATGCTCACCAGCACCAGGCCGCGGCGGCACGACAGCGCCTTGACCTGGGCGGGGCCCGAGGGCGCGTCGGCGGCGATGCGCGTGCCCGGCAGCTCGGGCTTGGGCGTGCACCGGATGTGCATCTCGATGCCGTGGGCCTGCACCGGGGCCAGCGCTCGGGGGTGGAGCACCTTGGCGCCGGTGGTGGCGATCTCCATGGCCTCGGCGTAGTCGAGCTCGCGGAGCAAGCGCGCCCCGGGCTGCGTGCGCGGATCGGCGGTGAACATGCCGGGCACGTCCGTCCAAATCTCGCACACCTCCGCCTGCAGCTTGCCCGCGAGGACCGCGGCGCTGGTGTCGGAGCCTCCGCGGCCGAGCACACAGGTCTCGCCGCGCTCGTCGCTCGCGATGAAGCCCTGGGTGATCACGCACGAGTGGGCCGCGAGCGCCTGCTGTAGCGCGGGATCGGCGGTGAAGTCCACCTCGGCGGCCAGGTGATGGCGCGACGCCACCGCCGCGGGACGGGCTCGCATGGCGGTGCGCGCGTCGAGCCAGTGGGTGGACAGCTCCATGCGGTTCAGCACCGCACGACCCAGCCGCGTGCTCATCAACTCCCCGAGCGCCAGCACCTCGGCGCGCACGCGAGGCGACACCTCGGCAAGCAGGCTGGCCCCCAGCGCCAGGCGCCGCAGCGTGGCGAGATCGGCCTCGAGAACCTGAAGCGACACTCCGTGTGTGTCGGCGAAGGAGGCATGCAGCGACTGCACGTCGCGAACCGCGGCCTCCACGTCGCCGCCCTCGATGGCAGCTGCGAGCAACGCCTCGAGGGCGTCGGTGGTGCCCGCCAGCGCCGAGCACACGAGCACGGGCACGGCGCCTTTCGCCTGGTGTCGGCGAGCTTGCGCCGCGATCGTGCTCCAGCCGGTGGGGCTGGACACGCTGGTTCCTCCGAACTTCAGGATCGCAAAGGGGCTGGACATCGGTCAGTGCTCGCTTTTGTCGGGCCATAACGAACAGACAGGCTGTGACATCGTCGCTCGGCGCACCACCGCTATCCTGATCGGAGGAACACGGAGTCAGCATGCGTACGGTCGTCGTAGCTGCAGTCGTCGCGTCGGGGGCGGCGTCGAGCGGGGAAACCATGAGCTGCTCGGGTCCATGGACGGATCACGAGACCGAGCTGTCGTGGACGATCCCGGACGGGCCCGGCTCGTCGGGGGTGGACCTCATCGGCTGCGGCGACTGGGACGTCGAGCTGGGCGCAGATGCGGCCGTGGTCGACGCTGGCTGGCTCACGTGTGCCGTGCGCGGCTGGCGGCAGGACGGCCGCCTGCGGGTGTTCAGCACCCCGGTGAAGCTCGACGGTGACGAGCGCGCCATGCACATCACCTTCGACCTGCCCGCGGGTCCCATTGCAGGCATGGGCGCCGAGTTCCGTCCCATGGGCTCCATGGTGCTCCTCACCCACATCGTCTCCGGATCGCCGGCGGATCTCGCGGGCCTGCGCCCGGGGGACCGGGTGGTGAAGGTGGACGACACGAGCACCGAGGCGATGTCGTCGTCGCAGTTCATCCGAGTGGTCACGGGCGCGCCCGGAACGCCGGTGGAGCTGTGGGTGAGCAGCGGCGGGGAGCTGCGGCACGTGCAGATGGAGCGCGCGCGCATCGAGTGACGCTGGTAGGCTGCGCGGCGTGTCGTTCACCCGCGCCGTCGCAGTGCTCCTCGTCGTCCTGCTGATCGTCTACGCCCCAGGCCTACAGGGGGCCTGGCTCAACTTCGACGACCCCAAGATCCTGATGGATCCGGCGCTGCAGCAGCCGCTGGGCCAGGCCCTGGCCACCGTGCTGGCCGAGCCCTACGACCGCGCCTACTACCCGCTGCTGCGGGGCATCTTCTGGCTCCAGCACGCCGCCGGAGCGCTCACCCCCGTCGTGAACCACGCCCTCGATCTGGGCCTGTTCGCCGCATCGGCGGTGGGGATCGGGTGGCTGCTGCAGCGCTGGGGGCTGTCGCCTGCGGTGGCGGGATGGGCGGTGGCGCTGTGGGCGCTGCATCCGCTGCGGGTGGAGAGCGTGGCGTGGATGAGCTCCCGCAAGGACGTGCTGTCGCTGGCGCTCGTGGTGGCCACGGGCCTGCTGCTGTGGCCGGAGTCGCGCGGGATGGAGGCCGAGGGCGCCGAGCCCAGTGGGCGCAGGCGGCTGCTGGCATCCGTTTGCTGGCTTTCCGCGCTGCTGTCGAAGTCGATGGTGTTCCCCATCGCCGGGGTGTTCTGGGGCGTGGCCTGGGCGCAGCGCGGGGCGGCCCACGCCACGCGGCTCACCGGTGGGCTGCTGGCCCTCGGGCTCGTCGATGGGATCGTGGCACGCTGGGCCTTCGCGCAGGGAGACGTGCCGTCGTGGCCCGAGGCGCTGTCGCCGGTGGGGCTGTTCTTCTTCAGCCATGGACGCTGGCTGCACCAGCTGGTGTGGCCGGACTCGCTCGCGGCCATCGTGGTGATCCCCGACGCGCCTGGGGCCTGGGTGGGACTCGGGGTCGCTGCGTTGCTGTCGGCGGTGGCCTGGGCGGGGTGGGCGTGGTCGCAGGGCGACCGATGGCCCACGGTGCTGGTGGGTGCCTGGGTGCTCCCCATGCTGCCCGTCAGCGGCATGGTGCCCTTGGCCTTCTGGGCTGCCGATCGCTACCCGCTGGCGGCGAGCCTCGCGCCCGCTGTGGGAGTGGCTTGGGGGCTGGTGGCCTTCGCTCGCTCGCAGCGGCTGGGGGCCAGCTTGCTCGGCGTGGCGGTGTGTGGGGCGCTCGCCGTGACGTCGATGCAGCGGGTGCGCGACTACCGCAGCTCCCTGGCGCTGTGGGAGCACGATCAGCGCCAGCCCGGCGAGCACGTCGGGCGCTACGTCAACCTGGGCTCGGCCCTCGGGGGCGCCGGTCGCTTCGAGGAGGCGCTGGGCGCCTACCGCAAGGCCGAGGCGATCGCCCCCGAGCGCGCGGACGTGCTGGCCCATCGCTTGTTCGCCGAGGTGGTGGTGGGAGGCTGGGACGAGCCGCGGGGGGCTGCGGCGATGCGCCTGGAGCCGCCTCCGTCCACCCCCGAGCAGTGGCTGTCGGCCATCGAAGGTCTGGTGCGCATCGAGGAGCACGGGCTCGCGCTGGAGGCGGTCCGGGGAGCCGAGCTCACGGGGATGTCCGCGGCGGACGTCGAGGTGCTTCGAGGTCGCCTACGATGAGGCGTCGGCGGCACGCCAGCGCTGTAGTGCTGCATCGCCGTGCTCGATCTGCCATGTCGAGTAGCCGCCTCGCTCGTCCACGTCCGCCGACCCGGCACGCGTCGCCGCCTCGCTCTTCGGGGGCACGCCCAGCTGCCGCCGGACCTCGTCGAGGGACAGCGGCGCCAGCTCGAACCAGTCCACCCCGCCCACCAGGTCGCGCTGCACCGGCCGGCCGCGTCGCAGGGCGTCCGCCAGCCGAATGCACATGCCCTCGTCGTCGAGGTGGCCTCGGTCCGCCTCCAGCACGCCTCCAGCGGCCGTCGGCACGTAGCCCGTCTCGAACACCCCCAGCACCGTGGCGAGCCAGGAGAACCCGTGGGGATCGGGGTTGGCGGCGCTGATGAAGGCGAAGGTCTCGATCTCCCCCTCCATGGTGGCCCCGTAGCCAGCGAGCACGTGGACGAAGTCGTGCTGTGCGAGGCTCGGTGCCACCGAGCCCGGGGAGCCGGGGAAGGGGAAGCCACGCGAGGCGTAGAACCTCCAGGTGGCCCGTCCCAGGCTGCCCTCTGGCAGGTCGCGTAGCGACTGCCACGCTGCCAGCAGGGTCTCGTCGTGCTCCACGTGCTCGAAGGGCTCCGTCAGGTGGGAGCTGACGTGCAGGCGCTTCTCCAGATCGCCGTGGTCGTCGAAGTCGTGGAAGTACCCGTTGCGATCCAGGTCCTTGAGCGCCAGGCCGAAGGCTTGCTCGGCGTACTCGCGGCCGATCCCCAGCAGATCGTCTTGCACCTGGAGCGCCTCGGCGTAGGTCTCGACGCGCTCGGCGACCTCCCTCGGGAGCGGATCGAGGATCAGCTCCAGGACCATCATGAACTGGACCACGCGGTGGCGGATGGGCTCCGGCTGATCGTGCAGCGCCTGGGCCAGCTCCTCGGCGGTGGCCGCCGTCTCGTGCTCCACGTCGAAGTCGATGCCCAGGATCGAGCTACCGATGGCGCGCAGGATGCGCCGCTGGGTGCGCGTGAGCTTGCCGTGGTGGGCGACGGCTCCCACCAGACCCCGCTCGATGGCGCGTCGCACGTCCAGCGACAGGGGGGCGAAGTCGGGGTCGGTGGTTTCCAACAGATGAGACGTCATCGGGGGTCGATACCGATTCCGGCGGTTGTGCACACCTGCCCGAACGGGCGGTTCAATCCGCGTGGTCCGTGCCCTCGCTCATCCGGGACTCGATCTCGGATCGGCAGGCGGCTTCCACGCGATCGGCGAGCTCCCCATCGGGCACGGCGGCGCGCAGCAGCCCCCCCGCCACTGCCAGGATCGACACCATCAGAGCGTCGTCGTTGGCGCTCGGACCGTCCAGCGAGGCTCGCACTCCGTCCACCAGGCTCTGCAGCCGGCGACCGTAGCCGGCGCGCCGCTCGTCGCCACCGCGCACCGCGTCCACCGGATGGGCCACCAAGGGGCAGCCCGTCGCCACGTCGCGCCGCTCGGAGGTGGCCAGGTAGTGCTGCAAGGCTGCCAGCGCGTCGGTGCGCGGTCTCGGGCCAGCCGCTGCGTCGTGCAGCGCCTTCACGAGCCCCGCCTCGATGTCGAGCACGTGTGCGACGAGGTCTTCCTTGCTCGAGAAGTGCGCGTAGAACGCACCCCTCGTGAGCCCCGCCGCCTTCATCACCTGGTCGATGGAGGCACCGTCGAACCCGTCGCGCCGAAAGAGACGACGCGCCGCCTCCAGGATGCGGCCGCGGCTTCGCTGCTTGTGGTCGGCGTCGTAGCGCATGTGCCTCGGTTGTAGGATACCCGTCATGCATTAGTATGACGACCGACATACAAAGGAGAGTGACCGTGGACGGCTTGGGATGGCGAGGGATCGTCGTGTTGGTCTTCACCGTGATGCTGTCGGGCCGCGCCATGACGCTGGCCTACGTCCTGGATGCAGGGGGCACCCAGCCCGGCGATCCTCCAGCGGCCTGGCTCATGCCGTTGGTGGGCGATGCGGTGGTGGGGGTGTCGGCGCTGGCGGTGGTGGCGCTGCTCCTGTGGGGGCGCGGTCTGGGGGCGCTGCTCGGCATCGTGTCGTGGAACGTGGTGGGGATCTGGGACGCGATGTCAGCCTTCTTGGTCCATCTGTCTGCGCCATGGCCCGACTTCTTCATGGTGCAGATCTTCGGGTGGACGATGTTCTTCGCGGCGAGTGCGATGCACGCCGTGTGCCTGGGACTCGTGCTGTCGGTCCCGCTGCGACGCCGGTGGCTGCCTGGCCTCGACTGATCGCGACAATCAACGGAGTTGATTGTCGCGATGCTACAGGTTGCCGCTCCGCGCCTGGACTTGCAGCACTCCCTGCACTCGCTCGCATGCTCGCTCGTTCCAGTCCCGCTGCAACCCCGGATCAGGCGCGCTCCGCTCGATCGCGACAATCAACGGAGTTGATTGTCGCGATGAGCGCAAGGCCCCTTGCAGACCTGAGGGTCGGCGTGCCGGACGGCGAGGCCTACTTCAGCAGGCGTCACCCAGGAGATCGCCATGCTCGCACTGCTCGCGTCGCTCGCCTCGACTGCCTGGGCTGAGTCGCCCTACGCCGACCTGCAGGTGTCGGTCCACGCGGGGTTGATCCAGCCCGTGCTGCTCCGAGGCTTCAATGCCGCCGCCGACGTTCGCTACAAGCGCCTCGTGCTCACCTACTCCCATGGGGAGGGCCTCGACCTCACCCGCACACCGGGCGTGCTTCCCGAGGCTCAGCGCGACGCAGGGGTGCGGGTGCGCATGCCCTGGACCACGGGCTTCGGGGTGGGGGCCCAGGTGGTGGACGAGCTGCAGGTGCTCGTGGACTTCAAGGCCCACCGCTTCGAGGTGGACACGGGCCTGGATCCGGCGAGCTACACCACCCTCACCGTCGGGGCGGAGGTGGGCTACCGGCTGTTCGTGTGGGAGGGCCTGTTCGTGCATCCCGTGGTGCGGTTCTGGCCCAACGTGTGGACGTCGCAGCCAGCGGGCTTCGCCCTCGAGACGGAGGCCGGCGCCTTCCGGCACGACCCCTTGAGCCAGGGAGTCGGTGGGCTGTTCGGCAACGTGCTGTTGGGCTGGGCCTTCGACGTCGAGGGCAAGCGAGACACCTTCACCCTCATCCAGGGGCGTCGCTGACCTGCATCGCGGCGGTCACCAGCTCCTCGAAGGTCTCGGCGATGAAGTGCCACACAGCGTCTACTCGAGGCAGATCGCGCACGGCCGTGGGCGCCGCCATCCACAGCGGCTGGCTCGATCCGTCGGGCACGCCGCGCACCGGCACCATGCCGCCGTAGGCTCGTGCCGCGGGCACCGAGAGCAGCGCCGCGCCGACTCCTGCCTGACAGGCACGGATCTGGGCGTGCAGCTGATCCACGCGCAGCACCACCCGATCCTCCGGTACGTGCTCGGCAAACCAGCGCTGCTCGTCGATGTCGAGGTGGGTGGGCCACCCGATCCAGGGCAGATCCGAGGCGATGTCGCTGCCCATGCGCTCCACCAGCGACGTCGCCGCGAAGGCTCGGAAGGGGGCGGTGGCCAGCCGCATCATCACCAGGTTCTCCTGGGTGGGACGCGCCGAGCGCACGGCGATGTCGGCGTCTCCGCGGCCGAGGTTCACCACCCGGTAGTGCAGCGCGAGCTGCACCACGATGTCGGGGTGTGCCGCATACAGCCGCGGGAGGTGAGGGCAGATCACGTCGGAGCCCACCGACGGCAGCGCGGCCACGGTGACGACCCCCTGGGTTCCGGCTCCCGAGCGGGCCAGCTGCACGGCGCGCGCGAGGGACTGCTCGGCGTCTCGAAGCGGTGCCACCAAGGCCGCTGCAACGGGCGTGACGCGAAAGCCCGCGGGGCCACGCTCCACCAGCACCGTGCCCAGCGAGGCCTCTGCGGCGGCGAGGCGACGACTCACGGTTGCTGTGCTGATCCCGAGCGCCTCGGCGGCACCGGTCAGCGAGCCCGCCTCGATGACGGCGAGCAGCACGCGCACGTTGTTCCAGTCGTCCATTACAAGTCGATGGGCTGGCCGTTGCGGAAGAAGCCGCCGGTGGGGCCGTCGGGGCCAAGCGTGGCGGCCCACACGATGCCGCTCGCCCCTTCCTCGACGGTGCGGGTGGCGTTGGGTCCGCCCATGTCGGTGGCCACCCATCCGGGGCACACGCTGTTGACTCGCACGCCCGAGCCCCGAAGCTCTCCGGCGAGCACCTTGGTCAGCGCGTTCATGGCGGCCTTGGACAGGCGGTAGCCGGGGTGCCCCGTGCCCATGTCGGTGAGCGCCCCCATGCCCGACGACACGTTCACGATGCAGCCGCCGCCCGTCTCCACCAGCAGCGGAGCCAGCGCTGCAGTGACGTGCACGGCCCCCATGGTGTTGGTGTGCAGCGAGCGCTGAATGGCCTCTGCTCCGCCCAGCACGCCCACGCCGTGCGCGTCGAAGATGGCGCCGGCGTTGTTGACCAGAGCGTCGAGCCGGCCGTGGCGCTCGCGCAGGGCAGCAGCCAGGGCGTTGGCCTCGTCGGGCTCGGTCACGTCCAGCCGGTGTCCCTCCACGCGGGGGTGGTCGAGCTGTCGCGCGACCTCTTCGGCCACGCCGTCCCCACGAGCCGTCAGCAGCACCGTCCATCCCTGCTCTGCGAGCTGCCGGCACACCTCGCGGCCCAGTCCTCGGCTCGCTCCCGTCACCACGGCCAGCTGCATGGTCTCTCCCACGTCGGTGGTTGGCTGTAGCATGAGAATCGAGGAGGGGAGCATGACGCCCACGCGACCGGTGTACGTAGTGGGGGGCAGCCACAGCACGTTCCTGGGTCGCGGCCATCCCGACTTCGTGTGGCGCAAGCACCCCGACTTCGGCACCCGCGACAACCCTGGCGTCGAGGAGCACCTGGCCACGGCACTGCAGGAGACCTGGGCGCTGACGGGGGTGGCGCCACAGGCCATCGACAAGGTCTACGTCGCCAACTTCCTCGGCGAGCTGTTCCTGCGGCAGGGGCACCTCGGAGCGCTGCTGCCTCGGGTGGAGCGCGGCCTGTCGGGCAAGCCCATCGCCCGCGTGGAGGCGGCCTGCGCCTCGGGGTCGGTGGCCATCGCTGGCTGTGTGGACGCGCTGCAGGCAGGCTGCGACGTGGCGCTGGCCGTCGGGGTGGAGATCGAGACCGTGGGGGAGGCCATGGACGGCGTCGACCACATGGCCGCTGCTGCGCACGTCGCGTCGGAGCGAGGCCACGATCGCTTCTTGTTCCCCTGGCTCTTCGCGCGGCGGGCCAAGGCCTACAAGGAGGCCTTCGGGGCCACGTCCGAGGATCTGGGGCGCGTGGCCGTCAAGGCCTACGCCAACGCGTCGCGGAATCCGAAGGCGCAGATGCGCACGGTGTCGATGACCTTGGAGGAGGCGCGCGCCACCTCCGAGCGCAACCGCGAGTTCCTCGACGACGAGGTGCTGCGGCCGCACATCCGCCTGTCGGACTGCACCACCTTCTCCGACGGTGCCTCGGCGGTGGTGCTGGCCACCCAGGAGGGGCTGTATCGGCTGGGGATCCACAAGGAGCTGTGCACCCAGATCCGCGCCATCGGGCACACCGTGCAGCCCATGGGGGCCGTGCTCGATCCGCGGCGCATGAGCAACATGGCTCACGCCGCCTCCATCGCCTACGGTGACGCCTCCATCACCGCCGCCGACGTGGACGTGGCCGAGGTGCACGACTGCTTCACCATCGCCGAGCTGCAGATCACCGAGGCGCTGGGGTTGGCGGAGCTGGGCCAGGGCGCCCACCTCCTCCGTGACGGCGCCACGGCGCTGGACGGATCGGTGCCGGTCAACACGGGTGGGGGCCTGCTGGGCTTCGGCCACCCGGTGGGCGCCACGGGGGTGAAGCAGACGGTGGAGATCTGGCGCCAGATGAAGGGACACGCAGGCGACTACCAGCTGGACCGGACCCTCACCCACGGGGTGACGGCGAACGTGGGTGGCGACGACCGCACAGCCATCGTGATGGTGCACCGCAACGTGACATGACGTGGCGGTGATGCGGTGAACCAGGGAGCGACCCACCTCACGTGGAGAGATGGAGGTGCGGGATGGTGCTCGTGTTCGGAGTGCTCGTGGCGCCGCAGGGGTGTTCGCCTGGCTCTGCCGTGGAGGCCGCGGAGGACGAGGTGGACAGGGCACCCCAGGTGATCGATCACAGCAGCGACGGGTCCGAGGAGTACTTCGAGGGGCTGCGGACGGTCGCGCGAAACGCGCCTCTGCTGTCCCTCATCGCCTGGATCGACGTGGACCGACCAGAGGTACGCACGTCGCTCGCGTCCGCGGTGCTGGTGGAGCGGCCAGAGGTGGCGGTCGGATTGCTAGCCCCGCTCCTCGACGACGAGCGGCTGATCAGCGTGAGGCGTGGTTGTACCCAGGGCGCCACGCTCCCCGTTCGGGAGTACATGATCGATCGGTTCTGCGGTGTGCTGCGGCGAACCGCAGCTCCCGACGTCGAGATGCTCCTGGCCGACAAGGCACCCGGCGTGGACTGCAGCACCCGTCGAGACTGGACGCCGGCTTGGAAGGTGGAGCCGGACGGGACCTGGACTCCCTATTGGTAGATGTTCGCACCTGGAGTGTCCTACGGGATCTCAGCGCCTGATCAGGGCCGAGGCCTCGTTCCTCGGAGGGTCACCGAAGACGGTGCATCCTGGCCCGATCGCGCCACCAGCCAGGAGGGCTGCGCGTTGCCGACGGCGGTCCAGGGCCCCACGACCGTGGTGGGGTGCATTCCGACTTCTTCCGGCTTGGAGGGTCGAGCCGACTGAACGGCACTCACTTGCGTCGCCGGCCGCTGGCTCGCCGGAACGGGTGCTGTCCGTTGCCCTGCCTCGGGAGTGTGCACGTCGCCGGGATCTGGTGTGCGACACGCTGGGAGCCAGACCGACCATAGAAAGAACGACCACATCCTCGACCTCCAACCAACAAACGAGGTTCGTACTGCGATTAGCGCTTGGCGACCAGCAAACAGATGAGGGGTGTGCTTGGGAACGTGAGGGCGTGCTCGGGCTTACGCTCTCTGCTGGGATTGGGGAGCCTGATCCAGCGGATCCGCGGTGCCCTGCGTGGAAGCTCTCCGAGCCCTATTCTGAAGCGGCCGTTGAGACTCTTCCAAGGAGGTGTCGCTACCCCCGACTGATTCCGGACCGTACACCTTGGCTGAATCCGGAATCCCGTGCGGAGGTTCGATGCGCGCCGTCGTCTACCAACAGTCCCTTCCCATCGAAGACTCTGCGTCGCTCGTGGACGTCGAGCTGCCCGATCCTGCGCCTGGACCCCGAGACGTGCTGGTGCGCGTGCAGGCCGTGTCCGTGAACCCCGTGGACACCAAGATCCGCAGACACGTGGCTCCCACCGAGCCGCGGGTGCTGGGCTGGGACGCGGTGGGCACGGTGGAGGCCACGGGCGAGGCAGTGACCCGGTTCTCGCCAGGGCAGCGCGTGTGGTACGCGGGCGCCCTGGAGCGACCTGGCGCCAACAGCGAGCTGCACTGCGTGGACGAGCGCCTGGTGTCGCTGGCCCCCACGTCGCTGTCGGCGGCGCAGGCCGCGGCCCTGCCGCTCACCGCCATCACCGCGTGGGAGCTGTTGTTCGAGCGCTTCGGGATCGTCGCGGGCAAGCGCCCCGATGGCACCGTGCTCCTGGTGTCGGGGGCTGCGGGGGGCGTGGGCTCGATCCTGGTGCAGCTGGCGTCGCGCCTCACCTCGGCCACGGTGCTGGCCACCGCAGGTCGTCCCGAGAGCCGGACCTGGGTCACCCAGATGGGCGCGCACCACGTGCTCGACTACCGCGCGCCCCTCGCCCCGCAGGTCGAGGCGCTGGGCATCGGTCCGGTCACCCACGTGGCGAGCCTCACGCACACCGACCAGTACTTCGAGGCGTTCGTGGAGCTGCTGGCTCCCTTCGGACACCTGGCGCTGATCGACGATCCGCCAGCCCTGAACGTGGCGCCCATGAAGCGCAAGAGCCTGTCGCTGCACTGGGAGTTCATGTACACGCGCTCGATGTTCGAGACCGACGACATGGCCGCGCAGGGTGCGTTGCTCTCGGAGGTGGCGGCCTTGGTGGACGCAGGCGTGCTGCGCACCACGCTGCAGCAGACCCTGGGGCCCATCGACGCGCAGACCCTGCGGCGTGCGCACGGCCTGATCGAGGCCGGCGGGTCGCGCGGGAAGCTCGTTGTGGAGGGCTGGTAGTTTCGACGGTGGTTCCCACGGTGGTTCACACGGAGCCGTCGCACTTGGGGGGTGTGAGCGAACCACGCTCGACCTTCGAGGAGACCTCCATGACCCGCATCATCCCCCCCCTGGTCCTCGCACTGGGCTGCAGCGGCCCCGACACCACCACGCCGAGCGTGCCTGCGCCCACGACCGACCCGGGAACCGACGTCACCACCCCCGTCACGGAGCCCACCACCCCCGTCACCGGTCCGGTGTCGCTGACGCTGTTGGACTACGGCGACCCCGTGGTGGACGCGCTCGTGGCCGTGCACGACCACACGGGTGCCGTCCTGACGGTCACCCGGACCGACGCCTATGGTCGCGTGGTGGTGGACGACGTGACCGAGGACGGCATCGGCTTCACCTTGGCCGACGGCCTCAGCCCCTGGATCCCTGGGCCCGACTCCTTCCTCGGGCTGAAGCCGGGCACGGATCTGGTGCTGGGCCACGCCGAGCTGCCGGCGTCGATCCACGTGGAGTACACGCTGCCGGATCTCTTCCCGGAAGGCGCGGACATGTTCGTGGTGAAGGCGGGGTGCAGCAGCTCCAACGTGTACCAGGCGGGCCGCACGGCCACGATGTCCGTGGAGACGGACTGCCTGCCTGGCGAGACGGTACAAGCCACCGCCCTGGCGCTGGTCTCCTGGGAGCCCGTCGCCTACGTGCACCTCACCGATCTGCCCCCGATGTACGGGGGCGAGGTGCAGACCTACGAGGCCGACTTCGCCGAGGCCACCTGGTCCACCGACTTCGCCGAGGCCGTGATCGAGCACGTGAACGTTCCCTACGAGGCGAGCGGGTTGATGGAGCTGTGGGCCCCCAGCCAGCAGCTCACCCTCGGTCACGACCTCCAGGGGCAGCTCATCGAGCCCGAGGGCAGCGCCACCCTGGTGGTGCCGTTGCCGCCGAACGTGGGCGACAGCGTGCAGAGCTCGTTCATGGCGGCCTGGGCCGACAACGGCGAGCAGTGGCACGTGCGCTCGGTGCGTCGCGATCCCTTCGACCAGGGGGCGCTGGTGACCACCGATCTGACGGAGGAGATCCCTGGCCGGATCGGAGGCGTGCACGCCCTTCCCGATCTGTCGGTGATGGCGCTGTCGGAGCACGGTGAGTTCCGCTGCGGCGAGGACCGTACGATCGATGCGTCGAGCTACGCGCTGCGTGGCTACCTGAACGGTCGCACCCACATGTGGCGGGTGCTCGCACCCGGCCAGACGGACGGCACCTTCGAGCTGCCCGAGCTGCCCGAGGACTTCGCCTCTGCCTGGCCTGTGGACGAGCTCGAGGATTATCTGCTGCACGTACAGCAGGTGGGCCACACTGCACAGGACTACGCCGATCTGCTGGCCCAGCCCGATCCCTTCGCAGCCATCCAGGCGCCCGAGGTCGAGGTGGGAGAGCGCGCCTGCCACGCCTACGTGCACGCGTCGTTCGACCAGGGGCCGTCGTGCACCACGAGCTGCATCTGACGGTCAGCGAGCGGCGGGCCCGGTCCACGTGAGCATCAGCGACGCCTCCGTGGCCACCGACACGTCGGTCCCGGGGGTGAAGACGGGGCCGAGGCCGAGACGGGGCAGGATCCAGGCGGGTCCTGCCCGTACGCCTCCTTGGAGTTCGAGCAGCACGGGGAGGCGCAGGCCGCCTCCCACGGTGGCGGCCATGGGCAGCGCGAGCACCCCCTGCAGCGACGCGCGGTTGCCCACGGGCCCGGCAGCCACCCAAGGGGTCGCGGTCAGTCCGGGGCTGGGCGACACCAGGGCCAGCAGCACGCCGCCGGAGAGTCCGGCGTCGGCGCGCCAGGGCCCGTCGCCCTCCTTCAGCACCACACGGCGACCGATGGCCACCCCGGCGGCTCCGCGATCGGTGCGCAGGTGAGCGGCGATCTCCCAGGGGGAGTCGAGCAGGGGAGCGGCGGCGGACAGCTCGTGCAGTCCGATGGTGGCGGTAGGTCCGGTCTGCGGGCCGCGCAGGGCCACCGGATCCGCAAGCGCGGTGGTTGCCCACCAGACGGCGATCATGGGGTCACCTCCGTCAGGCCCTCGAAGGGGCCGTCGAGCAAGGTGGGGTCGGCATCGGCCAGGGCGACGTCGAGGTGGGCGTCCAGCAGCGCGAGGGCGCGGGTCCGCAGGTCGCCCAGCTCGCCCTCGAGGGGGCCGTCGCGGCCGAGCTCGCCCGACGTGGCGTCGTCGGTCCAGCCGTAGTGGTTGAGGCCCTCGACGAGCCAGATGCTAGCGGTGCTGTAGCGCTGTGAGCGGGTCACGAAGTCGTCGGGGAGCAGCGACTCGTCGGTGGTGCCGGAGACGGCGAGCACGGGCCGGTCACCTTGGTCCTCGACAGGGTCTGCGTCGGCCGGGAAGGCCGCGAGCATCACGAGGAGATCGAGGCTGTCGTCGCCCACCCACTGGCGGGCCGCGGTCACGCCACCGAGGGAGTGGCCCATGACGGCGGCGGGGCCATCGGAGGCCACAAGATCCAGCAGGGGCTCGTCCGCCTGGGCGGCGTCGCGCAGTGCGTCCAGCGCGAGCGCACCGTTGCCGGCTTGCAGCAAGGCGAGATCGAGCTCGGCACGGGGCATCAGGGTGACGAGTCCGCGCGAGGCGAGGTGCACGGCGAGCCAGCGGTAGCGCACGGGAGGCACGAAGCCTCCGTGCAGGAACACCACCACGGGAGCGTCGCGTGCGTGGCTGCCATCTTGCACGGGGTAGACGACGTCGGCGTCGACGACCTCGGTGACGCGGGCCTGGACGGCGAGCTCCCTCACCTCGACACCGAAGGGACCGAGCTGGCCTGCCGTGCCCTCGCGGGCGGGGTCGGGCAGCAGCAGGGTCTCGGCGGGGCGGAAGGGGGAGCACGCAACAGTGATGAGGACGAAGGCAGTCATGGTGCGCGTCTATTGTCTGGTGCGGCGGGTTGCCTGGCAGACGCGGTGAGGCCGGCGGCTCGGAGTAGGCTGGGCGTTCGCGTCGACGTTCGTCGTCGGCGACTAGTCGGCCCCATCGGGGAAAACTGGACAATCGGCTGACGTCCCGTCAGGATTCCGCCCGCGAATGCCCTGTGCGGCCGGCACGACGTTTGCAGCCATGTGTCGCGAGCCCCACGACGGGGACCGACCGGTGCCGACGGAGTACAGTGATGTTCGGGAGCACGACATGGCCACACCTGCACCCAGACCCTCCACGATTCGACCCCTCGTGCACGGGGAGCGTGTCGCCTCTTGGGACGAGTTCCTCGAGCGCTGGGACGCCACCCATCGCGACAAGGGCGTCGGTCTGACCGACGGCGTCGTTCGCCTGGAGGATCCATCGGTGCCTGGACTGCCCCACGGGGACTTTGCCGCGGAGCTCACGCACTGGCTGGCGTCGTACGCCAAGTGTCAACGGCCGCATCGCTCGCTGCGAGCTGGAGTGGAGGTGATCGTACGGATCCCTGGTCCCTCCGGCGATCGCTTTCGCGACTCCTCGGTGGATCCGGACGTGGTCCTGCGCTCCGTGGATCCCGACGACGATCCCGACGCTGGCTCGTTCGTGCCCCTCGAGTCCCCAGAGCTCGTGGTAGAGGTGGCCTACACCTCGGCCGACTCGGATCTGGAGCACAAGCAGCTACTCTACAGCCGGGCCGGCGTTCAAGAGTATCTGCTCGTGGTGCTCTCGGGCCGAGACCATCGCCACCAGCGAGAGGTCATCTGGCTCAGCCTGCAGCGGGAGGGGGAGCATGTCTACTACGAGCGGATCTCCCCAGATGCCGACGGCGTGCTGACCAGTCGGGTGTTCCCCGATCTGCAGCTGGATCCCGAGAAGCTGTGGCGCCTGGAGCTGTAGCTCTGGGCGTGCGCCGCGCGAGTGCTGCTGTGTAAGTGTTCGGTGGCACCCCGCGCGACGCGGGCTTGTCCTTCAGAATCCGACCGCTCCGTTGGACCCGCGAGCCAAGAACTGGCGAAACCGTGAGCTAAGGTGACTCCCACGGAGGGTGCGATGGTTCGACGCACACTGGGTTGTTTGGTCGTTCTCGTCGCGATGGCGCTGGCTGCGCCGCCTGCGGAGGCTGGGATCGGAGGGTTGATCCGAGCCGCCGTGAAGGCCGGAGGCAAGGCGGGGAGCAAGGCAGGGGCGAAGGCCGGGACCAAGGCGGGAGCCGTGGGCGCGAAGGCCGGCGCCAAGGGGGCCGCCGCCGCGGGCACCGCCGTGGCCGCCCAGGGCGTGTTCGCTGGCAGCGTCGACGACGTGGGGCGTCTCGGTGTGTACGTGGCCGACAAGGGCGACGGCACCTTCTCCGCCATCACCCGCGCCGGCGACGACCTGGCCGCCGGCAGCGACGACATCGCCCGCACCTTCGACGACGTCGCCAACGCCGCCGACGACATCGAGCTCGACGTCTTCGTCGACCGCAGCGCCGTGGGTCGCCTCGACGACCTGGACGTGGGCGAGGGCACCCGGCTGTACCTGGCCGACGCCGACGGGGGCTCGCTACCCCTGCGTCGCGGCATGGACGGGCCCGAGGTCGAGCTCGACGAGGGCCTGTGGATGGACCTCGCCAAGGAGGCCGGCTGGGCCACCTTCGATCTGGCGGTGGAGGTGGGGCAGCAGAGTGCAGGCCTGATCGACACCGTCTGGCCCATCGACCCCGACTGCGACGACGACGGGGTACAGGCGTCGCTGGGCGCGGCCCTGTCGGAGGCAGCGCCCGCCCAGACCGTGGTGGCCGTCACCGCACAGCCCACGCCCGATGGCGCCACCGTGCGCGCCCTGGCGAAGGAGGCGGGGGTGGACCTGGTGGTGCTGCAGGTGAGCGAGGTCTGCGGCGTGGACGGTCAGGTCTCGGCCGAGACGAGCGAGGTGATCGCCCGCGTGCACGCCGCCGAGTCACGGGCCGATCTGTGGTCGGCCAACCGCGGCTCCGACGACGGTCAGCGGATCGTGGGCGAGCGCTTCGAGAACGACGAGCTCACCCTCGCGGGCGTGGGCATCGCCGCGAGCCACGGCACCGAGGAGCCACCGGCGTGGGCGAAGGCCATGGCCATGTGTCTGGTGTGTGGCTGCCCCACCGTGATCTTCGTGGGCATGGCCGGCATGCTCGTGATGTTCGTGCGCCGCAAGCGCTGACGCTGGTCAGACCACGCCGCAGCACGGACCGCCGCCGTCCGCCAGCAGCTCCGACAGGATCTGCAGCGCGCGCCGCAGCGTTCGTCGCTGCGGCACCGTGCCGATGCCGATGCGCACGGCATGGGGCACGTCGTGGCGGCCGATGGCGAAGGCCTCGGCCCCCACGATGCGCACCCCACGGTCCTCCGCAGACCGCACGAAGTCCTCCCGCCGCCAGGGCTCGGGCAGGAACAGCCACACGTAGTAGCTGTGGGGGTGCTGCCACAGGCTGTGGTCTGCGAAGGCCTCGGTCGCCATGGCCTGGCGCGCCGCCGCCTCCTGTCGCCGAATGGTCAGCAGCTCCGCTGCCGTGCCATCTCGGATCCACCGCGTGACCACCTCCACCATCAGCGGCGGAGGCATCCAGACCGTTCCGCGGATGGCGGCTCGGATCCGCTGCAGGAGTCGCTGCGGCGCATGGGCGAAGCCCACGCGTAGCCCGGGTGCCAGCACCTTGGAGGTGGTGGCGAGGAACACCGTCTGGTCCGCGAGCCACGTGGCCACCGGAGGGGGAGCGTCCTCGTCGAGCAGCCCGTGGGCATCGTCCTCGAGGAGCACGGCGTCGGAGCTCTCGAGCACTCGGGCGATCTCGATGCGGCGCTGCAGAGGCATCGTGCGCGTGGTGGGGTTGTGGATGGTGGGCACCAGGTAGACCGCCGCAGGCAGGTGGGTCTGCACGGCGCGCTGCAGCGCATCGGGCATCACCCCCTCCTCGTCGATGGGGATGCCGCGCAGCGTCAGCCCCAGCATCTGCGCGGCGGCCTTGATCCCCGGGTAGGTCAGCGACTCCGTGAGCACCACGTCGCCGGGCCGCGCCACGGCCGACAGCGTGGCGACCATGGCGTGCTGAGCCCCCGAGGTGAGGAGCAGTCGATCGGGTGTGGCCTCCGGCAGGCGTGGGCGCAGCCAGTCCGCGCCGGCCTCGCGATGCTCGGGCAGCCCATCCACCACCGAGTAGTCCGAGATCAGGGAGGCGAGGTGGCCTTCTCGTGACAGATCCCCCAGCGCCTTGGACAGCCGCGTGCTCTCGTCGGCGGCGTCGCAGATCATCACGCTGTGGTGGAGGTTGATCACGCCCGGACGTCGGCGGGTGGGATCGGCGTGCTCCGACCATGCCTCGAAGGTGGCGCTGGAGGGCTTGACGAAGGTGCCCCGTCCGACCTCGCCCACCGTGATCCCGCGGCGACTGGCCTCGGCGTAGCCGCGGGTGACGGTGCCCACGGTCACCCCGAGGATGTCGGCCAGCTCCCGGTGGGTGGGCAGGCGATCGCCCGGCGCCAGCTGGCCGCCGGCGATGGCGTCGGCGATGGCGTCGGCGATGGCCATGTAGCGAGGCCCGGCGCGCTCGGTGATCTGGGGCTGCCACTCAGCCATGGGCTCCTCGGCGAGCCGTGTGCTCACGGGTTGATGTGTGACGACATTGTACCCACACATGAGCACGGGAGTCGGCGTCGACCAGCTGCTGCGCTCCGAGGCTGAAGGCGAGGGCAGCTCGTGCGCTCAGCACGGTGCGCTCCTGCGGCTCGACCTCGGCGCACCACAGCGCGCACGCACTGCGGAGCACGCCGACGGCGAGCCACTGCACACCCTCGCTGCGTTCGGGCGTCCACCAGGGAACTGCCGAGCGTGTCTGGGTACATTCCACCGATGAGGCGATCTCGGCCGATGACAGCGAAGGAAACGGGGTGAGCGGGCCGATGAGAGCGGCGAAGGCAGCGACGAGCATGCGACACCTCGGGTGACAATCGAGGTGTAGCATGGGGGTACAATTCTGAGCAATCGGTATATTGTCGTGGGTACAATATAGATCGGCGAATTCAGCGAGAAAATTTGGGAGGTGTGTCGATCTGGGCTCGGGCCGTCCGTCAGCGAGGTGAACACGACAGGAGTGACCCATGGCCTACACGACCAATCGATTCTGCTGGACCGGCATCGTGAGCACCGACCCCGACAAGGTGGTGGGGTTCTACCCGGAGGTGCTCGGCTGGAGCGCGAGCACCGTGGAGATGGACGGGAGCAGCATGCCCATCTTCGCGAAGGGTGAGCAGACCCTGTGCCACGTGCGCGGCCCGATGATGGACGGCGAGCCCAGCCACTGGAACTCGTACCTGCGGGTGGACGACGTCGACGCGAGCACCGCTGCAGCCAAGGAACACGGTGGCAACGTGGTGGTGGAGCCCACCGACATCGCGCCTGGCCGCTTCAGCGTGGTGACCACCCCCAGCGGCGCCCACCTGCACCTGTTCAAGGAGGCCGATCCCGCCGCACAGCACATCGCCGATGGCCCAGGGGCCGTCGGCTGGGTGGAGCTGTGGAGCAAGGACATCGACGCGGATCTCTCCTGGCTGAAGGCAGCCTTCGGCTACGAGGTCGAGCAGATGCAGATGCCCGACGGGCCCTACTACATCCTCAAGCACGGCGGCGAGCAGCGAGGCGGAGCCATGGCCTCCACGAACGAGAAGGCACCGGCGATGTTCCTGTCGTGGGTGTCCGTGGCCGACGTGGACGAGACAGTGGGGCGTGCCACCTCCCACGGTGGCGCGGTGATCGCGCCTGCCTTCGACGTGCCGAACGTGGGACGCCTGGCCATCCTGGCGGACTCCACCGGCGGCGTGTTCGGGGTGATGACGCCTCCCGCGAGCTGATTGCCGCGAGCGCCTTCGCAGACGCCGGTGTGCGTGCACTGGCGTGTGCGGAGGTGACCGTGATCCGCTGCATCGCCGCGCTGGCCCTGTGCGCCTGCGGCCCCAAGTCCGAGACGTCGACGTCCCAGACGACGCCGCCCCCCGAACCCACCCCCGAGCCTGCGCCCGAGGCGTGGGTCGCGGATCCGGAGCGAGGGGTGCCCGCAGATCCGGGCGACGGACCTTGCATGGACGTGACGCTGGCGGATCTCGACGGCGATGACGACCTGGACGTCGTGCTCGCCCTGGAGGGCCCCGCCAACGCGGTGCTGGTCAACGACGGCGCAGGCACGCTGTCGCTGGCCGACACGCCCGCGTTCCGGACCCCCACGGACGCCGAGCAGGCTCAGGCAGCCGATCTCGACGGCGACGGGTGTGTGGATCTGTACTTCGCCAACGAGGATCTCGGCGGGGTGGACGAGTGGTACCGCGGGGACTGTGCGCTGGGATTCGTGGATGCCTCCGAGTCGCTGCCGGCCTCCACTCCGGTGGAGGCGACGGCCGCCAACGCGGTGCAGGTGGCGGATCTGGACGGCGACGGTTGGCTGGATCTGCTGATCGGCCATCGCGGCCAGAGCGCGTGGTGGCGAGGCTCTGCGGAGGGGTGGATCGACGCCACCGACCGCCTGCCGGCCGACTCGGCTACCACTCAGGACGTGGCCTTGGCGGACCTCGACGCCGACGGCGACCTGGACGTGGTGCTGGCCAACGAGGGCCGAAACGCCGTGTGGCGCAATGACGGCGGCACCTTCGTGGACGCCTCTGGCGGCCTGGGCGGAGACCGGGAGACGCGCTCGGTGGCCGTGCTCGACGCCGACGGTGACGGCGTGCTGGACCTGGTGTTCGGCAACGTGGGGTGGACGGGGCGCAACCCCCAGAGCCAGCTGCTGCTGGGCGACGGCACCTTGCGCTTCGACAACGCCACCACAGCCCTGCCCGAGGAGACCTTCGACACCATCCAGTGGCTCGCCCAAGATCTGGACGGTGACGGCGATCCGGACCTGATGGGTGCACAGATGACGCACTCTCAGGCGGGTCTGCAGACGGGGCCTTGGGTGACCTGGCGCAACGACGACGGCGCCTTCGTCGACGCCACCGAGGCCTGGCTCCCCGAGGCGCCCGAGGGCTTCGGCACCTCCGTGGCCCTCGGCGACCTGGACGGCGACGGCTTCGTGGACGCCTATCTGTGCGGACGAGCCAGCCCCGATCAGGTGCTGTTCGGCGTGCCCAGCTGAGCTACCGCCCGAGCACGTCGATCTCGGACATGTAGGTCACGCCGTCGACCTCGAAGTGCACCACCGCCCGGCTCACTCGGCTCGGATCAGGCGCGTCCACGGGCACCGTGTAGACCTGTGGCTCGGTGGACTGGGTGTGCGAGACGGTGACGCCGTGTTGGGTGCCTCCGCCCGGGCCCGACAGCACCAGGTTCACCGACATGGTGGTGTCGGTCGCGAAGAGGGGGAAGTCGAGGATCAGGAACCCGGTCTTGCCGAGCTCTACACCGCAGGTGGGACAGAGCGTGGGCTGTGGCGTGGGCTGCACGTACTTGTTGGCGTCCTCCGCGTAGGGACTGAACGCGGTGGTGGGGCGGACGGTGGCCAGCTCGTTTCCGGAGCTGCGAAACGCGGCGGGGCCCTCGGTTCGGGAGGGCACGACCACTGCGGGGAGGGCCCCCGGTCCGCACGCGTTCGGGGGGGCGCCCACGCGCACCGACGCGTGCTGCCCGGTAATGGTCCGCGAGCTCAGCTGCGGGTACACGTCGAACGTGGGCTCGGTGGTGTCCAGCGGCTCGGCCCACTCCACCATGCGGTCGACCACCAGTGCCGGGTCTTCCAGCTCGGTGTTCTCCGCCCAGGCGCGTGCGGCCGCTGCCGACACGATGGCCGTGGCCACCGAGGTGCCGGTCATGGCGGTGAACTCCGGGTTCGGCGGCTCCTCCAGGATCTGCTGCGCCAGGAAGAGGTCGCTGATGGCCTGACGCCCGAAGGCCAACAGGGGAGGCTGGCTGCCGGGGCGCGACAGGCCCAGCGGCTCGTTGTCGGCCCCCACTGCGCCCACGGCGTACAGCAGCGGTCGCTCGTTGAGGGCTCGATCGGGGAAGTCGAAGCGCGCGCAGTCTTCGTCGACCACCAGCTCGTCGGCCCAGGCTGCTGGATACATGGGGCCGTCGTCCTTGTTGCTTCCGTCGGCTCCCGTGCGATTGCCCACCGACGCGAAGATCAGCGCGCCCGAGCAGGTGGCGTACCGCAGGGCATCGTGCACGGCGGCCACGTCGGGACGCTCGGTGCCGGTGCTCGTGCCCAGATCGTCGTTGTAGTCGGGGTGCCAGGCGATGGACAGGTTGAGCACCAGCCGCGCGGGGCGGTCCGGCTTCGTGGCGTTGTGCTGGTCGACGGCACGGATCTCACGCACGATGGCCTGGGCGAGCCAGTCCAGTGACCCGAAGTAGCCGTGGTCCTCCACGTGCCACTCGGGGAGGCCGTCGACGGCACGAAGGGGGAGCGCAGAGCGATGCCGCAGCACGATGTCTTCGTCGCACACGCCGTCTTGGCAGAGGGTGTCGTCGAGGATGGACAGCAGGGCGTTGCCGTGGGTGTTCAGGGGCAGGCCCCGGCTCGCGGCGGCGGAGGCGTCGGTGTCGAACAGGGTCAGCCAGATCTCGTGAGCGCCCGGGCCCGTCGATCCCTCGGGAGCGAAGGGCAGGAAGCAGACCTGCTGCTTGGTGCGCTCCGACTGGCGTGTGGCGAGCTGGCCGCGTGCTTCCGTCGGAGCGGGAACGGAGCCGGTCACGGGGGGGGGCGGTGTAGCGGCTCGTCCGACCGCCATCACGCTGCGCACCACGTCGAGGTCGTACGGTGCCTGTCCACCCTCCGTGGGAACCCCGTACCTGGTGCTCGGGGTCGGGATGTGGACACAGTAGTCTCGTAGCGCGGTGGGCATGTCGACCCACGCGGCCTCGACGGGTTGGCTCGGGTTCTCCGGATCGCTGTCCACCATGACGGCCACCTCGGGCGGCTGATCCGTCAGACAGCCTGGCCCGGCCGAGCAGTCGTCGGGGTCGACGTCGAACAGCAGTCCGGTCTGCCAGCCGAGATCCGGGTCGTGCTCTGGTGTGAAGCACACGCGGTCGAACGGATTCGCCGGGTCCGACTCTGGGATGCGCCCCACCCACCTCATCCCGACGGACTCGGCGGGGCCGCGGTCATCCATGCTCGTGTCGGGGCCTTCGCAGCCCGTGAGCGCGACGATGATCCAGGCTGTCGACATCATGGGTCCTCCCGACACCAAGGGGGGTTGGTGCTGGTCCCCATATTGCCCGGCGACGTGCGTCTTGTCAGGGAACGAGCAGGCGGTAGCTGGCCCAGTCGGCCTCGGGGCTGGCCTTCGACACCGCCACGATCGCCTTGCGATAGGCGTCTGCGACGTCGAGGTCCTCCGAAGCGGCCGCGGCGTACAGCTCCTCGGACAGCTGCTGTGCAAGGGACTCGGACACGGGCCGACTCGGCGCCACCACGGCGCTGGCCCCGGCACTCACGAAGGCCTCGGCCATGGCGACGGCGCCCTCGGACTCCTTGCCGCTCGCCTCGCAGGCATTGAGCACGACCACCGCAGGAGACGCCCTCAAGGCCAGCACGTCGGCCACGCGAAGGTCGCCGTCGGCCAGCTGCAGCGCGGCTCCCCAGCCAGCCTCGGAGCGGCCGTGGCCGGAGAAGTGGAACCAGCCGTGCTCTGGCAGCTGCTCGAGCACGTGGCGTCGGGTGGCGGCGAACCCGCTGGCCTCGGCGACCTGGGCTGCCCGGTCCTGCAGTGCGGTGCGCACCTCCTGCCCCTCGACACGTGCCTTGGGCAGGTCGCGGGTCGGATCCGTCACCACCAGGGCGCTGGTGAAGGAAGTCGGTGCGCTCTGGGCCGCCGGCGTGTCCACCGCGTAGCGAACGGCGGCCTTCGCGATGAGCGGGGCCGTGCCCACGGTGGCCGCGTGGAAGTCCATGTGCTGGGTGGGACCCCACACGAGCAAGGTGACCTGCGAGGCCTCCTCGATGGCGTCGGCGAACGCAGCCAGCAGCGCGTCGGGGGTGTCCACCTCGGCGCCGAAGCGGGTGCTGCGCGTGGACTGGTCGGTCTGCGCGAAGCCGATCCAGCCCTCGGTGGTGCGGATCCATCCCAGCAGCAGCTCACCGGGCTCGGGGTCGCGCCGGTCGGCTCCGGAGCCTGCGCCCAGGGCCGCGTTGCCCCGATCCACCGCCGCCTCGAGGTCTCGGCGCAGCGCCTGGCGGCGCGCCTGGTTGGCTGACACCTCGTCGGCTGGCAGATCCGCGTCGTCGGGTAGTGCCAGCAGCCCCTCCTGGGCTTCGCGGAAGGCGTCGAGGGCCTCCACCCACCCTGGTGGCGTCTGCTGACCTTGGAAGAGCCGGCTGGTCTGCTGCAGGCCCAGCAGGTACTGCGCACGGAAGTCTCGAAACGCCGCGAAGGCCTGCTCGGAGCGGCCCTGGCGTACCAGCAGATCCGCCAGCGAGGCCGTGGCTGCCTGGCGCTGAGCCAGGAAGTCGGCGCGGCCCAGGTGCACGGGCACGAGCAGCCCCTGTTGGAAGAACAGCCGCTGGGCTTGCAGGTACCGGTCGATGGCGGCGTCGGTGCGACCCAAGGCCTGCAGCGCCTGTGCCTGGCCACGCAGGGCCATCCATCGCAGCTCGAGCTGGTCGGGCACGCGTGCCTCCAGCTCCATGAAGCGCTCGAGGGCCGTGGAGGGATCGGCCGTGGCCAGGGCCACCCGGCCGGCGATCTCCAGCGCCCAGGGCTCGTCGAGATCCGGGGCGGCCTCCGAGGCGAGGCGCAGGTGCTCGGCAGCCGTGTCGGACTCGTCGTGCTGGATGGCGGCCAGGGCACGGTTGAGGTGGGCATGGGCCAGGAACTGGGGCTGCTGCCGCTCCACGTCGCAGGTGGCTCCCCGGAGCAGCTGCAGAGCCTGCTCCAGGGGCGGTGCCGCCTCGGCGGCCACCTCGAACCCCGCCTCCGTGGCCAGCAGGATCCCCCAGGCGTGTGCGTTGAGTGCACCTGCGTGCTTGCACGGATCGGGGGCTTGGGCGCTCGCCAGCTCCGCCACCTGGCGCTCGAAGGTCACCAGCGCCTCGTCCACCTGGCCTCCCCGCAGCAGCGACTCCGCCACGAAGGCCTGCGTGCTGGACACGTGATCGGCTCGCCCGAGGCGCTCCGCCCGCCGCTCGGCGGGGGCGACGGCGGCGCGGGCTCGTCGGTGATCTCCGCCGGTCTGGTGGGCCCGCCCCAGGTAGTAGTCGACGGCGTAGGTCTCGCGGTAGGGCACGACGTTGCCCATGTGCTGCAGGTGCTGTTGTGCCCTCGCCAGGGCCTGAAGCGCCTCGGCGGTTCGTCTTGCGGAGGCGACGTGCACATAGGCCTGCTGGGCGGCGGCGCGTGCCCCCCAGTCCCAGATCTCGGCCTTCGTGGCGATCTGCTCCACGTCCTGCAGGGTGGTGGTGCCGATCCCTCGCGTGGCCATCGCCCAGGCCGCCTGCACGCGGCTCGCGGCGGGGAGTCCGTCGAGGGCGTCGTCGTCGATCTCGCCAGCCAGGGCCTGGTCGACCTCGGGGGCTCGCGTCCACTCGGTGAGGGCGATGCGGGCCGTGCCCTCGGGGGCGCGGATCTCGAGGCTGCCGTGCCCGGTCAGGGCCACCGTCACGTGGTGACCGCCTTGTGTCGCCCGAGCGGTGCTCGGCAGGGGCCGATCGTCCAGCAGTACCTCTGGGGCGGCCGCGGTGGGCACCCAGAAGCGCACCTTGCGATCGGCCGGGCGATGGCAGGTGGGGCCCACGCCCAGGTGGTCACAGCCTCGCAGCTCCACGGGGAGGGGAGGCGCAGGCTCCGAAGAGCATCCGATGGGCAGGGGCCAGTGCAGGAGTGCAGACGCGATGAGCATCGCGGAAGTGTACAGCGGCACTGTCGCAGCAGGTGCGTGCCAAGACGGTGTCGGGCGTACCGCCGCAGCCCTCAACGTGAGAAGAGGAACGCCACGGCCGAGGAGGCAACCAACTTGGGACTACGAGACCGTGCCTTTCAGCGCGCATTCGCGACCACCTTCGTCTACAACATCCTGTTCGAGGACTCCGAGGTCGACGAGACCTACCTCGGCCTCGACGCCGACTCCACGGTCCTGTCGATCTCGGGTGCGGGATGCGGCATCGCCGGAATGATGAGTGGTCGTCCTCGCCGGGTGGACGCCGTCGACATCAACCGCCACCACCTCGCCCTGACCGCCCTCAAGTGCACCGCCGCTCAGCGCATGCGGGTCTACGACGACTTCTACGACCTGATGGGGCGGGGCTGGTCCCACGAGCCAGAGCAGCACATCGCGGCCCTGGCGCAGCACATGCCGCCGTGGGTGGCTCGCTACTGGAAGCGGCACGCCAAGCGCTTCCGCAAGGGCTCCCTCTACCTGCAGGGGCTCACGGCACGCATGCTGGGGGTGGTTCGCCAGCAGGCGGGGCTGGGGCTGGACTGGGCTCGCCAGGTCTGCGCCATGGACGTGGACGAGCGCGTGACCACGCTGCACCGCACCCTGGGCGCCATCGACACGCCCGTGCTGCGGGCCTTCATGTCGTCGCCCGTGCAGCTCATGGCGCTCGGGATCAACTTCCAGCAGCGGGATCGGCTCGTGGCCACCGAGCAGTCGGCGTCCATGACCGACTACTTCGTGGAGCACCTCACCCGCGTCATGTCCACGGATCTGTGGAACAACTGGTTCTTCTGGTACGCCGCTGCGGGCACCTTCAACCACACCCAGCAGGATGCGCTGCCGCCCTACCTGCGGCAGGATCGCTGGGAGAAGAGCCTGAACGGCCCCACCGACGTGCGCTATCGCCACGGCAACCTCTTCGACGTGCTCGACGAGGCGGGTCCAGGGACCTGGTCGCACTACACCCTGTGCGATGCGGTGGACTGGATGCCGCCTGCGGTGCAGCGTCGCTTGTTCGAGGAGATCCGGCGCACCGCTCGCCCGGGCGCGACTGTGCTGCTGCGCTCCGTGGAGACGGAGGACCCGGTCCAGGCCGTGGGGGCCGAGTTCCTGCACAAGCTGCCGTGCTCGGCCGAGGCGTCGTTGGCGGATCGCAGCCGCCAGTACCGTCAGGTGAACTTCTACGAGGTCCACGCGTGATGGGGGCCACCCAGCAGGGGAGCGCCTCCGCCGACGACCTGGAGGCCCACCGGCGGTTCTTGAACCGGTACTACCGCCTCACGCGTCCGATCTACGACGTGTCGCGCAAGTACTACCTGCTCGGGCGCGACCGCCTCCTGGACGATCTGGCGCGCGAGGACTGGACCACGCTGGTGGAGATCGGGCCTGGCACCGGACGCAACCTGCGCAAGCTGTCGGTGAGCAAGCCCGACGCCGTGCTCGGCGGCGTGGAGCCCTGTGACGAGATGCTGGAGCACGCTCGGGCACGGCTGCCGCGGGCGCACCTGATGCACGGCTTCGCCGAGACGGCGGACTACGCCGAGCTGCTGGGGCAGCCCATCGAGCGGGTGATGTTCAGCTACAGCCTGTCGATGATCGGTGCCAAGGGGGATGCGCTGGACGCCGCCTACGCGGCGCTGGCACCGGGCGGCGAGGTGGTGGTGGTGGACTTCGCCGACCTGCAGGGGCTGCCTGGCTTGGCGGGTCGTGGCCTGCGCAGGTGGCTTGGCTGGTTCCACGTGACGCCGCTCGATCCCGCGCCCCTCGTGGAGCGGAGTGCTGTGATCACCTACGGGCCAGGTCGGTACTACCTGATCGGGCGTATTCGGAAGCCGGGAGGGTAGTCGGGTATCGGGTATCAGCTAGTCGCTGACCACTGCTCTTCGGTTGGCCGTGGCGTGCTCGTCGGTGATCTCCTGCACCAGGTGCAGCAGGTAGAACGCGATGTGCGTCGGGATAAGCCACGGCGCGTAGGCGCGGAGCGGCTCGACCAGGTGGAAGCCCAGTAGGCCCACGATGGCGCCCACGATCATCGGGTGGGGGATCACGCCGAAGGGAAAGCGGTCGATGCGCTTCGGCGGGAGCTGGCCCAGCTCCACGCCGAAGTAGGTGCGGTCCACCCCCAGGGCCAGGGTGGCCGAGGTGGCGAGCCCGTAGCCCACCGCCATCAGGCCCAGCGCCACCGGATCGGGTGTCCAGCTCCACAGGAACAGCCCGACGAGCTGGGCGGTGGACACGGCCTTGAAAAAGACCACGTCGCGCTTGAACTGCCCGAAGGAGATGGCCGAGCGGAACTCGAACACGCCCAGGTACAGCAGGTAGTGCACGAAGCTGGCCCCCACGAGCAGGGGCAGCAGCGAGCCCGTGAGCAGGCTCACCGCGGCCAGCGCCGTCACGTAGGCGAGGTTGCCCCAGCCGATGTGGCGCACCACCGCATCGAAGGCGCGAGTGGTGCCCAACACGGCGGCGGCCTTCAGCCGCTCCCACAGGGTGGACGGGGCGAGGGTGCTCAGGAACAGCTGCCGCGCGCGCTGGTCGTACAGCCCCGTGAGGCGCCCCAGCAGGCGGCCGTAGGTGGCCATCCCCTTGGGGTAGACCACGTAGTGCACCTTGAGCACGCAGCGCTGATCGGGATCAGAGCGATCGGGCACGGTGCGGATGAAGTGCAGCTCCCGGTTGAAGTCGAAGGCCAGCAGCTCCCCCTGGGTGAGGGTGTAGGCCAGCGGCTCGGCGTGCCGTGTGGGGTGCACGAACAGCGTCTGTACCCGGGTGTTCTCCGTGATCCCCACCAAGGAGCGATACACGGTGGCTCCGGGCCAGATGGCGAAGGGGCCGTCGACGTGGGGCGTGTAGAAGACGGTGTCGCTCGTGGCCTCGTTCTCGGGGCCGCTCACGTAGATCTCGTTCATCTCGTGCACGATCTCGACGTCGCAGCCGGGGTGGGCATCGCGGAACAGACCGAGCACGTGGGGGTCGCTGGCCAGGCGCTGCAGCGCCTCCTGCACGGCCTGCGGCGTGTCGTGGAACCACCAGTGGGTGGTGTGGGCGGTGCTGGGCTCGTTGTCGGCGACCCAGCGGCGGACGTGCTCGATGTCGGGGTGTCGGGCATCGGGCAGGCGCCCGTCCACGATGCGCACGCGCGGCAGCAGGGCCCGAACCACGGACAGGTGCCGTGCGGCGGCCACCAGCACCAGCGGTAGCAGGAGCCAGCTGTGCACCGCGAGATCCCACAGCCAGCCGGTGCGTCCCTGATAGGTGCTCTGCAGCGTGGGCTCACAGGTGATCCAGTGGGCGGCTTCCTGCAGCCCGTAGGCGACCAGCAGCATCGCCAGGGCCACCGGCCAGGGCCAGGGCCAGGCCATGGCGATGGCCGCCAAGGCCATCAGGGCCAGGGTGGTGGCGGTCCACACCCGCAGGGGAATGCGGCCGAGCAGGCTCGCGGCGTACAGCACGGCCACGCCGAGGGCCGCGGGGGGCCAGGGGGTGGCGACCAGCGCGAGCGCTCCCAGGAGCCCCAGGGGGGTCGTGACGGCGTGCAGCGCCGCGTTGAGTCCCGTGGCGTGGCAGGTGAGGAAGGCGGGTTCGGTGGCGCGCCAAGCGGTGTGCGACATGGATGGTCCCCAGCGGAGCTGTGGGCCGTGTAGCCTATGGCGTGGCGAGGGTCAGGGGGCGGCCGGGGGCCACGGTGAGCACCGCGTCGAAGGCGTCACCGAGGTCCACGTGGGAGCGCCCCAGGGTGGCCACCCACGGCTCGTGCAAGGGGACGTAGGCGCCGTCTGGCAGAGCGGCCTCCGCCGACGAGCGGCGCGCGGTCCAGGTGGTGGCGCCCCCAGGCTTGTACAGCTGTAGCTGTCGGCCCGAGATGGCCACCGTGTGGATGTCGATCACGTCGGCCAGCAGCGTGCCCATGCGCACGAGACCGCGGTTGCGGCAGATGCTGCGGGCCCACCCCTTGCCGCAGGTTCGTGTCACGTCGCTGGCCTCGTTGAGATGGGTGTTGTGAGCCCAGATCACCAAGGGTCCCTGCACACTCGGCAACAAGTGCGTGAACAGTTCGGCCATGCCTGCGTCGCGGGCGTTGTGGGTCGCCACCGCCGAGCTGTGCACGGCCTCCTGCTCGGCTCGTGCCCGCGTGGCGATGCGGGCGGCCTCGGGTGCGCGCGGATCCGACACGGCCTCCAGGCAGATGGCCGACACGGGCGCGTCGCGGCGCAGGCAGGCGGGCACGATCCGGGTGCGAGGCGCCTCGATGGCGTCGGCCACTTGCTCGATGGCGGCGATGTCCTGGGTGTCGAAGCCGAGCACGTGCACGGGAGCGTCGGGGTGCTCCAGGTTGTAGGCACACATCCACTGAAGCAGCTCCACGGTGGAGACGTCCTGCCAAGCCGCGTGGGACAGTCTCCCCACCATGGTGGTGGCGCGCTCGGGGGCGCAGCCGCGCTGTAGCCAGGCGTCGATGGCCTCGCCCCCGGTCCAGGGGGCCTCGATGGCCACCACGCGGAACCCGCGCTCCAGCAGCCGCTTGGTGAGCTCCACCCGGGCCTGCGCGATGGCGCCGCTGCCGTGAAAGCTCTCGCCGAGCCCCACGGCGCCGGTGGCCACGGCGGCCTCGATCAGCGCTTCCTGCCCGGCGGCTCCCACGAGGTGGCTCGGTGGTTTGGGGGTGCAGGCCCACAGCCACATCCACAAGGTCGTCATCATGATCTCGATTGTAGGCGTGGGAGCAGCCGTCGGCTGGCGGGTTTCTGTCGTCTTCCCGACGTTCCCGGTGCCCTCGACCCATGGCACGCTGCACAACACCCTCGGAGACCGCATGAACGCCACCGCCGCTGGCCGCCGCATTCGCCGCCACCGCGACCGACGCGCCTGGACCCAGGCGCACCTGGCACAAGCCGCCGGGGTGTCGCTGCGCACCGTGCAGCGCGCCGAGGAGGGGCGACTGTCCGCCGAGACGCTGTCGGCCATCGCGGGTGCGCTGGATGTGGAGGTGCAGCAGCTGATGCCGCCACAGTGGAGCGTGCCCGCCGTGCGGCCCGTGCTGTTCTATGCCCGCGACGCCACCCTGGATTGGCTCGCCACCACCTTCGGGTTCGAGGTGCTGGTGCGCTACCCCGACGGGCACGGAGGGCTGCACCACGCCGAGCTCGACGTCTTCGGCGGCCAGGTGATGATCGGCGGCGCGCTGCCGGACCGTGGCTGGACCACACCGGAGCTGGCCGGCGCCTGTACCCACACCACCTACGTGATGGTGCCCGACGTCGATGCGCACTGCGCGACGGCGCGTGCCGCGGGGGCCGAGATCCTGTCGGAGCCCGCCGATGCCCATGGGGACCGACGCTACCTCACCCGCGATCCGGAGGGGCATCAGTGGTGGTTCGTGACCCCGAGCGACGGGTCGTAGCGGGCTGACCGAATCGGCCCGATCGTTGGCCGCTGGTGCCAAGGAGCGGCTTCGGGCACCGCCCTACGCTGCCTTCGTGCTTGGAGGTCTGCATGAGTCGATGTGCCCGCTCGCTGCTCGCTGTCGTCACCCTGTCCGCCTGCGGAGGCTCGTCGAGCAGCGCCGATCTGATCCTGGACTTCACGGTGTTCGTGCCGGATGCGGTGCAGGTGTCGGGGCTGGGGGTCTCGCCCGCGGATGGAACGCTGGCGGCCGTGACGGACTTCGAGCAGGTGCTGCTGGTGGATCCCGTGACGGCCGACGCGACGGCGACGTTCTCGGCCCAGCTCGGAGCGCTGCCTGAGCAGGGCTCCACCGAGGCCGTCTCCTTCACGACCGACGGCGACGTGGTGGTGCTCTACCCCGAGGAGCCGCTGCTGCGGGTGTTCGATGCAGCGGGCACCACGCTTCGGGAGGTGACGCCCGCCCTGCAGGACACGCCCCACGGCGCCATGACCATCGCCCACGACGAGGGGGTGGCGTGGGTGGCCGTGGGGGAGGCGGAGGTGAGCCTGGTGGCGCTGTCGCTGTGGGCGGTGGACGTCGCGCAGACCGCCTACACCTTCGAGCTGTCCTCGGGGCGCTCCACCGTGCAGGGCACCACGGCGGAGGTGGCCGATCCGTCCGGGGCCGAGGCCTTCGTGAACGAGGAGGGCGAGTCGGTGATCGCCGTGTCCGACGACGACGACGTCTACAACGCGGAGCCCGGACCCATCCGGCTATTCCTGCTCGGCCCCTGATCGGGCGGCTCGGTAGGCAGACAGGCTGGTGCCGTGCCAGCGGCGGAACGCCCGGTACAGGGTGCTCGCATCGGCGAACCCCAGCAGCAGCGCCATCTCCGTGGAGGAGAGCCGATCCTGGTCGAGGTAGGTGCGGGCGCAGGCGTAGCGCACCTCGTCGAGCAGGGCTCGAAAGGAGCTGTCTTCCTCCGCCAGGCGTCGGCGCAGGGTGCGCTGGCTCACTCCCAGCCGCTTGGCGGTGGCGGCTTGTGTGGCCTCGCCTCGCGCGAGGGTGGCGGTGATCACCTGGCGAACGGCGTCTGCGGTGGAGCGCGGCATCAGCTGCGCCTGCAGCTCCTGGGCGTGGGCGCGCACGAT
>JAHQVJ010000017.1 GCA_019634415.1 Myxococcales bacterium | reverse complement strand
TCTTCACGTCTTCGGTGGAGTAGCTGCCCGAGGCCGAGGCCTTCCAGTCACCGGCTCCCGTGCCCGACAGCCCGAAGCCGAGCTGGCGGTTGTCGGGGCCGATGCTCGAGTCGAACTGATAGCTGTCGAGGCCGTCCTGGTCGAAGCGCCCGAGCGCCGACAGCGACAGATCTTCGCGGTTGTAGCCGAGGCTGCCTTCGCCCGTGGCGGCGCCGGTGTGATCCAGGGTGCCCTTCAGCCCGGCCGACAGCCGGTCGCCCTGGTAGGCGGTGGACGCGCTGGTGTTCCAGGCTCCGTCGGGTCCGATCCCGTTCTGCAGCGATCCGGACCAGCGGTCGCCGGTGTAGCTGCGCCCGTGGGTCGCGCTCCAGTCGCCGTCGCCGTTTCCCGACAGCGAGAAGCGCTCCGAGAACTTGCCGTCCTGTCGGTTGGCGTTCAGCGCATAGCCGCTGAAGTCGCCGTCGGTGAAGCTGGCGCGGGCGTCCGCGGACAAACCGTCGTGGGAGTAGCCCAGGCTGGCGGTGCCTCCGAGCCTGCGGTCGTTGGCGGCGTCGGCCGACAGGCCAGCGGACCAGCGGTCACCGGTGTAGGTCCTGCCCAGCGAGCCGTCCCAGCCGCCGTCTCCGGTGCCGGACAGGGCGAACCGATCGGTGAGCTTGCCCGACTCGCGGGTGGCGTTCAGGGAGTAGCCACTGAACTTGCTGTCTGCGAAGGTGGCCCGCCCGTTGGCTGACAGACCGTCGTGGCTGTACCCCACGTCGGCGGAGCCCCCCACCACACCGTCCTTGTCCACGTTGGCTGCGAGCCCGCCCGACCAGCGGTCCCCCTCGTAGCGCACCGACGCATCGCCTGAGACGTCGTCTCCCTCCACGTTGACGTTGATGGCGGCCATCAGCGGACCGGAGGCGTACTCGAGGGAGGCCTTGACCTGCTCAAGTGCGATGTTGCGCAGGCTGCCGAGATCGGCGCTCAGGGAGCCCGTGAAGCCCTTGCCGAGATCGAACTCCTTCTCCAGGGTGGGGATGTCGAGATCGGCCAGCACGGCACCGGCAGCCGCGAGCAGGGCCGTGATGACCACCATGACGGGGTTGGCGTCGACCCAGTTGCGCAGGGACTGGCGCAGAGGCAGCCCCTCCTCGGCCAGCCATTGCTCCGCGAGGGGGCCGAGGCGCTCCTGCAGGGCGTCGACGAATCCCTCGATCTGCGACGTATTCGCGGTGCCGTCGAGCTTGTCGGCCTGCTCGGCCAGGGTCTCGAAGAGGGCGTCGATGGCGTCCTTGGTGTAGCCCTCGAAGGCCTCCTCGGTCAGCGCATCGGAGACCGCCTCGTACAGCTTCGGGCCGAGCCAGGAGCCTAGGGTCTGCTCGTAGTTCTGTAGACCCGTGGACTCCACGTTCTCCGAGGCCTCCTGGTTGCTCGCCGAGGCGGGCTGGGGGCCGGTGGACGTGGGCGGATCTTGCTGTTGGACGTTCTTGACTCGAGACTTGGACATAGCACCCACTCAGAGGAGCAGAGGTGGCTCCATCATACAGGGGCGCCGGTCAAAAGGTGCCGCCCCCCGCGATCCCCACGTAGAGCACGTCGTGGATGCCGCCCTCCAGGCGGAACACCGCGTGCTCCATGACGTGGAAGCGCAGGCCCAAGGTGAGATCCACCACCGGGATCACGCCGGGCAGATCCACCGTGCCGTCGGACTGACAGACCTGGTAGCGGTCCGTCGCCGGCGCGTCGTTGCCGCAGCCGCGGTCCACCAGCTCGTCGTGCTCGCCCGCGTGCCACACGGTGAGCTCGCCGCTGGTGAAGCCCACGCCGAGGCCTCCCCCGAACACCAGCGACATCCAGAAGTCGCCGCCCGTGGGGGTCAGCGGGATCTCCTGCATGTAGTTGAGGCCCACGTTCCACAGGCCGAAGCCGCGTCCTCGCTGCACCCAGTCGCCGTCGAGGTAGTTCGGGGGGCTGTCGCGATCGTCGAAGTAGCCGTCCTGGAAGCGCAGCGGCATGCGCTCGACCCAGGCCACGAGTGCCGGGCCACCCGGTCCTTCCTTCAGCCCCAGGGCGTACTCCAGGCCGAACATGGGGCTGGTGACGTTGGGGCGCGGCGAGGGCAGCGACGCGCCCTCGTTGTTGCCGGTGTAGCCCAGGTTCAACAGCACGTTGGGCACCCAGCCGTAGCGTGCGCGCAGGCTCACGGTGTGGTCGAGGGCGTGGGCGGGGGCGGCCCACAGCAGTGCCGTCACGAGCATGGAATCCTCCGGGGCCCCAGGGTATCTCCTGCAGCACGCATTCGGAGGACTTCGTGCCCCATCCCCAGGTAGATGCCGTGGCCACTCGCGCCGACGCAGGCGTGGACCAAGCGGTGACGCAGCTGTGCGAGTACCTCGCCATCCCCGCCATCTCGTGCGAGGCCGAGCACGCCGACGACGTGCGGGCACTGGCGGCCAAGGTGGCCGAGGACCTGTCGGCCATCGGGCTGCACCACGCACGGGTCCTCGACTTGCCCAATGCCCTGCCCATCGTGGCGGCGGACTGGCTGCAGGCGGGCGACGACAAGCCCACGGTGCTCATCTACGGCCACCTCGATCTGCAGCCCGTGGCAGGCGAGGTATGGCGCACGGATCCCCACGTGGGCACGGTGGTGGACGACCGGCTCTACGCCCGTGGCTCCGCCGACGACATGGGGGGCTGGGTGTCCCACATGGTGGCGCTGGCGGCGTGGCTCGCGGAGACGGGGGAGCTGCCGTGCAACGTGCGGCTCGTGATCGAGGGCGAGGAGGAGATCGGCTCGCCGAACCTCGAGCGGTTCATGGACGCCTACCCCGACGCCTTCGAGGCGGACGCCATGGTGCTCACGGACTGCGAGAACCCGTCCACGGAGGTGCCGGGGCTGACGGTGTCGCTGCGGGGGCTGCTCGAGGTGGAGCTGACGGCGCGCGCGCTGTCGAGCGACGTGCACTCGGGGCTGTGGGGCGGCATGGTGCCCGACGTCTCCACCGCGCTGGTGCTGCTGATCGGACGGCTGCTCGACGAGGACGGTCGTCTGAAGGTGGGGCGGGTTCAGGTGGACGAGGCGCGTCGGCGGTCGGGCCACGACGTGCCCCTGACGGACGACGTGATCCGGGAAGGCGCCCACCTCGTGGACGGCGTGCAGCCCCTGCCGCGTCGGGAGCGCTCGGCGGCGGAGTGGATGTGGTGGCAGCCAGCGATGACGGTGGTGGCCACCACGCTCCCCACCCGCGACGTGAAGAAGAACGCCCTGCGGCAGGAGGCCACGGCGGTGCTGTCGGTGCGGCTGGCGCCCGAGCAGAAGGCCGAGGACATGATGGCGGCGCTGCGAGACGTGCTGCTGGTGGATCCGCCGGGCGGGGTGGAGGTGCAGGTGGAGGCGAAGGGCTGGGCGGGGGAGGGGTGGCTGTACACCCCGAAGGGGCCTGCCTTCGCCGCTGCCGATCGCGCCTACGAGAAGGCCTGGGGCCACAAGCTGGTGCAGGTGGGGGTGGGTGGCTCGATCCCGTTCGTGGCGCTGTTCGGGCGTCGCTTCGGGGATCTGCCGCTCATCCTCAACGGTGTGATGGATCCCCTCACCACGGCGCACGGACCCAACGAGTCCATGCACCTGGGCATCTTCCGCAAGGCGGTGGCGGCCAACGTGCACCTGCTCGACGAGCTGGCGGCCTTGGGCAAGGTGGGGATCCGCGCATAGGACGTGGCCTACGTCCCCATCGAGGACTGGATGGTGGCGGGTGCCGACAGTGGACCCTCGAGCCCTCGAAGCTCGAGGTTTGTGCCGACATTCCGGTGACGTTCGTGATTCCATAGGGATCACCTCGTAGGTCTGGAATGCGCGCTCGGTGCACCAAGTCGTCGGTCGTGGCTGTGATGCTCGTGCTCGGAGGATGCGTTCCCGCACCCACTCGGAGCTGTGAGCCGCGCGTCACCGGTCCCGACACGTTCCATGCGCAGATGCTGGAGGTCTGGGACGACTTCGCCCAGAGCATCGCCGATCCGTTGTGCGTGCGTCGGATCGATGTCGTGGACGAGGTCCGATTGCCGCGGGCGGCTCGGCGGGTCGCCGAGCGCTTGTCCGTCGACATCGAGGCGGGGGGGCGTGCCTTCAAGGCGCCCTCCGGCATCGTCGTGGAGGTGGCGCTGGACGGAGAGGCGGAGATGCGCTCCGTGCTGGTCCACGAGCTGTGCCATGCCGTTTCCTTCCAGCACCGCTCGGCCCGCCAGGGGCCGGACTGGCCCTTCTGGTACGGACCGGCAGATCGCTCCTCTCGTGAGGAGGCGTTCTCCCAGTGGTGCGACGACGGTCGCTACGGGGTGGATCTCCTGAGTCAGGTCCCCGATCTGCCGGAGGAGGAGCGATCGGCCAACGCCTTCGTGGTGGAGGAGGTCTACCGTGCGCCCGAAGCGCGCACGCCGGCCCCCGAGGTGCTGCTGAGCGCGGTGACGTTCCCGATCCCCGGACTTCGGCTGGCTCCCTTCGAGGGATTCGACGACGAGGGACGGTTGGTGCTGTCCTCCGCGCTGACCTCCTCCGGCTTCGTGCACCTCGATCCCTTCACCGGGGAGTGGGAGGAGGGGCCCGAGGCGTCCCAGGTGCCGGTTGCTGCGCCAGCCGATCCCAGTGGTCTGGAGTCGCTGACCGAGCGAGTGCGCTTCACGTTCGAACAGGTGGACTTCGTGCGATCTCTGCTGGTGATCCCGTCCGGGGCCATCCGGGAGCTGACCTTCGCGCAGACGCCCGGGGCGCATCCGGTCCTCTTGCACAGCTCTGCCACGAGCGGTGGGGTCCAGCTGTCGGTGCGCGACGACGGCCTGGCGCTACAGGTCGTTCACGACGACGAGACAGGTCTGCTCACGCTCTGGGCTTGGGATCTGGCGCGCCCAGAGCGGTGAAGCATCAGCGGCCGCGTCCGCCCCCGTCGTTGCCACCGCCGCCCTGGCGTCCACCCTTGCGTCCGCCCTTGTTGGGGCGCCCCTTCTTGGGTGGGGTGAGATCTCCGAACTGCAGGGTGAGCTCCACGCCCGCCGCCAGGTTGAGGATCCAGTTCAGGGGGCCGCCCACCGAGGGCTGCTCGAAGCCCGAGACGTCGTTGTAGAAGGTGTTCGACGGCACGGCGGTGTGCACGAACAGGCCCAGGCCGTACAGGCGGGTGGAGTCGAGGATCTGCCCCTGCACGCGCGCCCGGATGGGGAAGTAGGGGATCCGCAGCTGCTCCACGTCGTTGGCGCCCTGGAAGGTCATGCTCCCGAAGCCCAGGCCCGCACCAGCCACCAGGTTGAACTGGCTGTCGGTGAACATCACGCGGTCGTAGTTGGCGGTGATCCAGTAGTCGAGGAAGCGCGTGCCTCCGCCCACGCCCACCGCACCCCCCACGCGGTTCTTGGAGTTGATGCCGTAGAAGCCCTCCAGCGCCACGCGGACGTCGGCGCGCACCGGCTCCAGGGTGGTGAAGATGGGGATGCCGTTCTCGTCGAGGTCGCGGTTGGGCTCCGCACTGTTGGGATCGCCGGCGTTGGGGCCCTCGTCGACGAAGTTGTAGTTCTCGATGACGGGCGGGAAGCTGGCGGGGTAGCCGCCGGGGATCACGATGGTGCCCACAGTGGGGCCGAGGGCCCACATGTACGCCCCGTCGGCAGCGTGGGCGTTGTCGGCCGTGGTCAGGCCGAGGGTGAGCGCCATTGCTGCGGCGGCAGTTCGAAGCATGGGTCCTCCTTGATGCGGGCATCCTACTCCGTGGATCGCCCTGGACGCGGGACAGGTGGGTAGCATTCGAGGTGCAGCGGGAGGTGAGCGATGGTGCAGGTCAGACGGCTGGGTCCCGACGATGTGGACTTCGTGCGCGAGACGTTGACCGAGGCCTTCACCTCGGCGGAGGTCGTGGTGCTGGGGCGGCTGATCGACGCTGCCGCGCTGCCGGGATTCGTGGCGGAGGTGGATGGCCAGCGAGCCGGGCTGCTCACCTACGAGCCAGGCGAGGACTGGCAGGTGGTGGGTCTGGTGGCGACGGTGCGCGGCGTGGGAGTGGGCGAGGCGTTGATGCACCTCGCCATGCACGATGCGCGTGAGCAGCGGATCCGCCGGCTGTGGCTGGTGACCACCAACGACAACACGGCTGCCCTGTCGTTCTACCAGCGGCTCGGGATGGACCTGGTGGCGCTGCACCGCGACTCCATCACGAACGCGAGGCGCACGCTGCAGCCGTCCCTCCCGCGCACTGGCGCTCGCGGGATCGAGATTCGCCACGAGCTGGAGCTGCAGATCCTGCTGTGAGGGGCCGTCCTGAGGCGCGGGAGCTACTGTGCCCGCGTCATCAGGGCCTCGAGCTCCTTCTCGGCATCGGCAGGTCTGCCGATGAAGGAGATCCAGTTGACCTGGCCGCCTCGGCCGCTGGCCGACGGGGTGACGAGGAGCAGTGTGGAGCCAGGCTCGAACCGCCGCTTGCCGTCGAGGCTGAGCATGACGGGCAGGTTGCGCCGAAACACCAGGTAGAAGTCGCGCTGGGCCTGGATCGGCACAGCGCTCTCGGGGGCGCCCATGCCCGCCCCGTAGAAGGAGGGAACGAAGGGGACGACGTCGCCCTTCTGGAAGAAGTACCAGGTCTCCTTGGCCTCGTTGGCCTCCCGCAGCTGGGCTTCCGTGGCGGTGGCGATCCGAAGACGCGGTGCTTTCGAGGCGCATCCCATGACGATGAGGGAGAGCGCTGTCCAAACGATCCAACGATTCACGACAACTCCAATGTCAAACGTGCCGACCCTACCACCTCGACTCTGGTCTGCTCGCTGACGTCCAGGTGCAGTGCTGGCGCGGTGGAGCGTGCCGCGACGCACGTCAGGGCTCGGGCAGCAGGGCTCGTAGACGCACCAGGAGGGCGGGCAGCTCCACGTCGCCTGCGTGGTGCGAGGCCTGCTCGGCGTCGCGCCAGGCCGACGCCTCCCCCTCCGGCGTGGTGGCGGTGGCCGCTCGTGCGCACGCGCTCCACAGCGCCACCTCTGGGGTGTCCATGGACGCGCTCGTGGCCAGCGCCTCCTGGAGCCGCTCGGTGGCCTGCTCGCCCCGACCTGCCTTCGTGTGGGCGAGCACCTCCGCGAAGAGCGCCTTGGCGCGATTCGAAGGGAAGCAGCTCGGATGCTCCCGTGCTTGCTGCAGCCGCGCCACCGCGTCGTGCAGCTGGCAGCGCTCCAGCGCCACCAACCCCAGTCCCAACAAGCCCCAGGGTGCTGCGGACACACCACTGATCGGCTCGCTGGGAGACGACGCCTGGTGGAAGTAGGCCGCTGCGGTGTCGAGGTCGCCGTCTGCGTAGTACAGCGCTCCGAGGTCCGCGAACACCAGGCCCTCGTTGCGTCGGTCGCCCGAGGCTCGATGGATCGCCAGCGCCTCCTCGGCGGCGGCCAGCCCGGCGGCGAGATCGCCGCGGATCTGGTGCCGCAGGATCTCGTTGCGCAGACAGGCCGCGCGGAACGGCGGAAAGCCGAGCTCGTCGGCTGCCTCCAGCGCGCGTCGGCAGGCCTCGTCGGCCTCCGCCAGCTGGCGGGCGTGCAGGTGCAGCTGGCTCTGCAGCGCCACCGTGCGGGCCGTCATCATGACGTCGCCGATGTGGCGGTACACCGACAAGGCTGCCGCGGCCCGCTCCTTGCCCAGGGTCATCTCCGCCGCCAGCCCGTGGAGCTGAGCCAAGGCGACCAGCGTGTAGCCGAGGTTCGAGCGATGTCCCTCGGCCTGCGCGGTGGCCAGGGCTTCCTCGGCAGCCGCGGTGGCCTCGGCGATGAGACCGATGCTGCGGAGGGACAGGCAGCGTCGCAGCAGGAGACCGGAGCTGGCTGGCACGGCCGAGCGCGCGGCCAGGGCGGTGGCGCGGTCGTAGATCCGAAGCGCCTCGGCGTGATCCTCTCGGGCGGCGTGCAGGGTGCCCAGGGTGCTGGCGGCGTCGAGCTGCACCTGTACGCCTCCGTCGGCCTTCGCCAGCGGCATGGCCTCCTCCGCCAGCGCCAGCCCTTCCTCCGGTCGTCGTGCGCGACACAGGGCGTCGGCGAGGGTGCGCAGGGCGTCGGCCAGCAGCCCGGGGTGACCTGACGCGCGGGCGTGGGTCACCGCCCGCTGCGCGATGGGCACGGCGTCGGTCGGCGGGCGCGAGATGACGGTGGACCAGGCCTGCCGGATCTGCAGCTCGGCTCGCTGCGCGTCGGACAGGCGGGGCATGGCCAGGGCGCGTTCCAGCAGCTCGAGAGCGGCTCGGACGGGGCCCACGTCGGTCCGCTCGCGGGCCGCGGCCCGGGTACAGGCCGTCGCGACCGCGGTGTCGCCTCGGTCGACGGCGCGGGTGGCGGCAGCCGAGAGGTTGTCGAGCTCCACTCGGCACCGCGCATCGCTGTCGGCGCTGGCGATCTGGGCGCACCAGGCCCCGTGGCGCGCCTCTACGGCAGCGGCCTCGGATCCGAGCTTGCCTCGGGCGAACGCCTGCACACTCACCAGCAGCCCCAGGCGGTGGGTGTCGCCGCTGCCCGAGCGGGTGCGTCGCACCAGGCTCTTGTCCACCAGCTCCGCCAGCACGTCGTCGATCCAGGGCGGCTCGCCGTCGTCGTCCGCGGGCAGCTCCAGCACCGCCTCGGCGGCCTCCACGGTGAAGCCACCCTCGAACACGCCGAGCTGGGCCAGCGCGGTCTGCTCCGTGGGCGACAGCAGATCCCACGACCACGCCAGGGTGGCCTCCAGCGTGCGCTGCCGCGGGGCGACGTCGTCGGAGCGGGAGCGCAGCAGCCGAAAGCGCCGCTGCAGGCGCTCGCGCAGCTGGGTGGGGGAGAGCATGCGGCTGCGCGCTGCGGCCAGCTCGATGGCCAGGGGCAGCCCGTCGAGCAGCTCCACGAGGTGAGCCACCTGCGGCTGGCGCTCGGGGGCCAGCTCGAAGCTCGCATCCACTGCGCGGGCACGCTCCACGAACAAGGCCACACCGTCGTCGGTGGGCAGGGGGCCGAGGTCGATCCGCTGCTCCCCGCGCAGGCGCACCGGCTGCCGGCTGGTGCAGAGGAACACGGCCAGGGGCGCGGCGTCGAGCCAGGCACCCAGCGTGTCGGGCATGTGCTGCACCACCTGCTCCACGTTGTCGATCACCACCAGGCATCGCCCTCGGTTGTCGATCACCTGGCCGAGCATGGCCACGCCGTCGCCCCGCAGCGGCACGTCCAGGCCTCGGGCAGTGGCGGCGAGCACGCCGTCGCGGTCGGTGGTGTCGGCCAGCTCCACCCACCACACGCCGCCGGGCCAGTTGGGCAGGGTGCGGTGGGCGAGCTCCCGGCAGAAGCGCGTCTTGCCGGCGCCACCAGGGCCGAGCACGGTCACCAGCCGCGGGGGCTCGTTGTCGGTGAGGCGCGCCTGAAGGTCTTGCAGCTCGGCGTCGCGCCCCACGAAGGCGTCGCGCGCGCGGGGCACGGTGTGCACGGGCACGTTGGCGTCTTCGTCCACGCCGGTGGTACCAGCCAGGGTCTCGAGGAGTGGGGCGCCGAGGGCCAGGGCGGTGGTGAACAGCGGCGTGCCGCGGGCGAGCACGGTGAGATCGGTCTGGCCCAGTCGGTCGGCGACCTCGGCGCAGCTTCCGATCCGATCTGCGGGATCGGGCTGCAGCATGTGGGTGAGCAGCTCGAGGAGGGCTTCGGGGGCGTCTCGTAGATCAGGCGGCTGCTGCCAGGCCCGGCGGATGGCCTGCAGGCTGTCGCCGGCGAAGGGGCGATGGCCGGTGAGCATCTCGACGAGCATGGTACCCAGCCCGAAGAGGTCGGCGCGGGCATCGACGTGGGCTGCGTCGTCGTGTTGCTCGGGGGCCATGTAGGCGGGGGTGCCCATGGCGGCCCCGGTGCGGGTGACCCGCACGCTGCCGGCTTCCTTGACGAGTCCGAAGTCGGCGACCTGGGGGGTGAGCTGGTCGCCGATGGGGGCGAGCAGCACGTTGCCGGGCTTCAGGTCGCGGTGCACGACGCCGTGCTGGTGGGCGAAGGCCACACCCGAGAGCACTGCGGAGAACAGGGCGAGGGCCTCTGCGGTCGGCAGCCGGCGTGCTTGCAGGAGCGTGGCGAGGGACGGGCCCGTCACCAGGGGCATGAGCAGTGCGGGCTGGCCGCCGACCTCGAGGATGTCGCGGATGGGCAGGATGTGGGGGTGGGCGAGGCGGGACTGGGCGCGGCCCTCCCGGCGCAGGCGCTCGGCCAGCGCCTCGGAGGCGTGGGTGAGCACCTTCACGGCGTGCACGGTGCCGAGCGCGGTGTGACGCACGGCCCATACCTCCGCAGTGCCGCCGACGCCGATGCGGCGACGCACCTCGTAGCGACCCAGTCGGTCGCCAGGGTTCAGGACGTGCGGTGTGGGCTCTGGGGCGGGGAGGTCCACGAAGGACAGGGGCGAGGGGCCCACGGGCAGGGTGGTGGTGGCGGCATCTTCGGCGACCAGCTTGCGCACGATGGCCTCGAGGGCTGCGTCGCCCTGGCAGGCCTGCACGAGGTGGGCCTCTCGCTGGTCGGGGGGGAGCTCCACGAGCTGGTGGAAGATGGGGATCGCCTTCTGGTACCGCTCGACGTCCACGGACCTTCTCCAGAGTCCCGCACGACTCCGCCGCGCGACGCTTCTCTTGGGTCTCGACCTTCCGCTGAGGACCTTCCGGCAGCCAAGACACCCGGGCGTTCTATCCTGGTGCGATCCGCCGGGATCCACCGCCCGCTGTCGCGTTCGGTCTCCTCGGACCTCACGATCCATGGAGCGCATTGTCGCGGCATGTCGGGGTGGTGTCGGGTGGGAACACACCCGGTGTCGCAGCGTCGAACACGGAGGACACATGCTCATCTTGACCAGCATGGCGGTGGCAGCGACGCCCACTCCTCGGCTGGGTGCGCTCGGCCACATGGCTTCCCACCCCGGCCTGACCGCTGGCGTCGAGTGGGAGCTGGCGACGTCGGAGCGCTGGTCCAGCGCACTGGCGGCCGACATCGGCGCGTACTGGCACGTCCGGAACCAGGTGGCGACGTGGGTGCGCGGAGAGTGGGCCGGTCGCCACCACGGGAGGCGACGCGGCATCCAGGAGCTGTTCGTCACCACGGGGCCGCTGCGCGCCACCTGGGCTGCGCCGACCTACGCGGTGGTGGACGACGAGGTGCGCCGTCGGCCGCTGGCGGGCGACACCTACTGGACCGTCGGCGGAGGGGTGGGCCTGGGTCAGATGCCGCGCAGCGGGCCCGTCTCGGCTTGGCTGGTGCGTCCGACGCTCCAGGTCCGGTTTCCGCACCACCTCGGCCTCGGCGTGGACGTGTCCGTCGAGGTCACCACCCGCTTCGGGAGGCCCGCATGATCCGGGCTGTATGGGTCGTCGTCTGCCTGGGGATGCTCCAGGCCTGCAGCTCCGACGTGTTCTACGTGCGCTCGGGGAAGGCCGTGTTGCCCGTGGACGTGCGGGGGAACGTCGACAGCGGCACCGTCGCGGTGTTCGTGCAGGGAGGGCCCGGGCTGCCCGCCATCGACGCGCGGGTCTCGGGCTACGTGGACTGGGAAGAGCGGCTCGAGCCCACCTTCGCCATCGCGTACTACGATCAGCGAGGAACCGGGAACGCGCTGGGTGATCTCACACCCGACGACATCTCTCATCGGGCCCAGATCGACGATCTGCACGCCGTGTTGGCTGCCGTGGAGGCGCGGACCGAGCCCGAGCGCGTGCTGCTGTTCTCCCACAGCTACGGCGGCTTCCTGTCGAGTGCCGCGCTCGTCGACGGGGCCAGCGTCGACGGCTGGATCGAGGTCGACGGGGCGGCGAGCTACGACGAGGCGCTGCAGGTGTCCACGCGCCGAGACTTCGCGGAGCGGGTGGCGACGGCCAAGCTCGCGGCGGGTGCCACCGATCCGCTGTGGGCCGAGATCGCGCAGTGGTGTGCGGCCCATCCCACCGTGCTCCCCGACACGCCGGACAAGGACGTGCTGTGGGAGCACCTGAACGCCATCTACGACGCCACGAGCCGCGAGGAGCCTGCCTTGGGGCTCGGTGGGGTGCTCCGCGTGCTGTTTGCGTCGCAGTACAACCTGTGGGACAGCCACCTGCAGGGCAACGGCGTCATCCAGGAGCTGTTCCCCGAGATCCGAGGGATGGATCTGCACGATGCGCTGTCGGTGGTGGACGTGCCGAGCATCCACCTCTCCGGGGAGTTCGACGACATCGTGCCCACGGAGATGAGCGAGATCTTGGTCGGGTCGCTGGGCTCCGATCAGCCCCACGAGCTGGTGCGCATCGACGATGCGGGACACAACCCGTTCGTCGACCGACCCGAGGTCTTCGGCGACGCCGTGCTGACCTTCGTCGAGGGGCTGGACTGACGGGGGCCGCGCAGCCGTCGCGGCGACTCCGGTAGGGTATCGCTCACGGAGGGAGGGTCCGTGGTGTGGCTGGCGCTCACAGTGGCGAGTTGGGCGGCTCCGGAGCAGTGCAACGGGGTGGACGACGACGGGGACGGGCAGATCGACGAAGGTCCCGTGGTGTGGGCCCTCGACGAGGACGGCGACGACTTCGGGAGCCGCGCCGAGCTCCTGCTGGAGGTGGACTGCAGCCAGCAACCCCCGAACACCCGCGCGGATCTCGAGGACTGCGACGACACGCGCGGGGCGGTGCACCCGGGGGCCGCCGAGATCTGCAATCTGCGAGACGACGACTGCGACGGGCAGCTCGACGAGGTGGAGAGCTGCGGGGATCGCGGGGTCGGAGGGGGCAGCGTGGTCGGCCACGTGGCCCCGGGCGGACCCTGGGAGGACGGGGCCTTGCGCTGCGACGACGAAGGCGGACACCTCGCAAGCATCGACTCCGCGGCGCTCCAGGCGGTCGCACGCACGGTGGCGGATGGTCGCGAGCCCTGGATCGGGGCGTCGGACTGGGAGCAGGAAGGGGTGTACGTCTGGTCCGACGGCACCTCCTGGGGCTTCACCCAGTGGGACACGTCCCAGCCCGACAACCATCGTTGGGTGGAGGAAGGTGAGGACTGTGTGCAGTTGCACGGGAACGGCGACTGGAACGATGCCGTGTGCGGCAACGTGCTGGACTACCTGTGCGAGCGGGAGTGCGACACGCCGTTCTACCTAGACGCGGATGGGGACGGGCTCGGCGGCGCCGCCACCTCGGTGGTGGTGGGCTGCGTGGCTCCCGAGGGGCACGTGGCCAACGACGTCGACTGCGACGACACGGACGCGGCCTGGCCTGCGGTGCTCTACTTCGACGGCGACGACGACGGCTGGGGGGATTCCGATGCCGCGCAGGTGGGGTGCGAGCAGCCTGGCTGGGTGCGCACCGAGGGAGACTGCGACGACACGGACGACGGGGTGCACCCGGGGGCCGTGGACGTGGCCGGCGACGGGCTGGACAGCGACTGCGACGGCACGGACGCGCCAGGTCCGGATCCGGACCGCGACGGCGATGGGTTGAGCGACCGCGAGGAGCTGGTCCTCGGAAGCGATCCCGACAACCCGGACACCGACGGCGACGGCGTGCTCGACGGAGCGGAGACCGTCGACGGGCTGCTCGATGCAGGGGGCGACGGGATCCCCGATGCACCGGATGCGCGCTGGGGGTTCGGCCTGTGTGCGACGTCGTCGGGCACGCCGCAGTGGCTGTGGGTGGTCTTGGTTTGCGTGGTGGGGGCGCTGCGGCGGAGCACAGGCCGCGTGGTCGGCTGACCTGCGGGAGACGTGTCGGACCGTCGACCGCCTCCGCGTCCTCGGGCGCTGGACCGGAGAGACCCTGGACGTGGGTCAGAAGTACTTCCGCATGGGCTCCATGGCGCTGCTGCAGGCCAAAGCCGAGACACCCGCCCTGGTGGTCGGCGATGCCGCGCCCTGAACCTGGGCGGGCCGAGGCATGGCGGTAGTCGACCGCCCTCGACGCGGGAGTGCCAAGCGCGTCGTCGTCGATGTTCACCTTGACAGGTGCGCTCGAGGGACAGGTGACGGACGTCCGTCATTTCTGTCGTCGCTTGGTTCGACACCCTGTCGGACTCGGCTGGGGCTGGCTTTCCACAGCTGGGAGCCTGGCCAGGTGACGAAAGTCAAGAAGCGTTCCAACGGGAGAACGCTCCGATTCAGGTGGGCCATCGCTTGCAGATGACTGGGCCAAGAGTCCCTCCTGGAGGTGAGGCTCATGCCTCGACGACGTGTCAGCATCTCTCTCGTCTCACCGCTCTGGGCAGCGCGCCTGATGGGGTTGCTCCTGTCCAGCCTGTTGCTCCCCTGTTCCGTCGCCCACGCCAACGACACGGCGACGCCTTCCGCGTTGTGCGCGACGGGCGAGCCTCAGGCACCTGGCACGCGGGGAAGTTCGAGTACGGCTGCAGCGCGGCGGAGTGCGGCAACCGTGCGTGGCGTGGCGTCGAAGGTCGCCTGGCTCCGCCCACTTCTCCAAGTGCTTCTTCAGGCCCATCGATCCCTGAGGGAGAACGCACCGCATTCTTGACGACCGGTCAATTGCCCTTGAACAACCCGGAACGCGCTCCGAGGTGGCCCGTGGCCAAACGAGTCATCTGCACCATGGTGGTGCGAGCGCATCTGGGTTCAGCACAGGAAGCCCCATGATGAACAGCATGTTGCTGGGCCTTTTCACACAGGCCCACGCGCTCGAGCCGGCTGGCTGCGGCGAGCTTCACAACCAGATCCTCGATCACTTCATGACGACGGAGCTGCCTTCGGGCACCTTCGAAGAAGTCCACGCCGAGGTCATTGCCTACGTCGACACGCTCGAAGTCGAGTACGATGCCGACATTGCCGAGGCTTGGATGCGGGCCGCCGATCCGGCGGACCATGCCGCGGCGCGGGCGGCGGGACCCGAGCACGCCGCGTTTCTAGACCACCTGGACGACATTGCAGCCCTGTACGAAGGCCGGACCAGCGCCACGACAGAGTCCGACATCCTCGACGGGCTCGACGATCTCGACGCCGCGGCCCAGTCGACCCTGGTGGGCGGCCACCTCGACATCGCCCTGTGCGTCACGTCCGTTGCGCGCAGCTCGACGGTATACTGGTACGACCGGACCGAAGACTGGGTGATGATTCACGGAGACGAAGATCCAGATGACGACGACACGCCGCCTGCTGGCGGGATGGGCACCTACGATCCCGGGCAGGACGTAGACGGTTGGGATGTGCTCGCAGCGGACGCACTGGGCGCCGCTGCGGGTGCAGCGTTGTATGGCCTGGGCTCAGCGTTGCCCTCGATGGGGACGGCCACCGTTCCAGGCGCGATCTACGGGGCAGTGTCGGCAGGCGCCGCAGGTTCGGCGCTCGAGGGTGGCTGGCAGAAGAAGGACGCGGAAGCCGCGAAGGCCGAGGAGCAGACCGAGCAAGAGGCCCCTCCGCCCGATGAAGAGGACGAAGAGGACGAAGACACTCTTGGTGGTCCCGATGATGGTGGCGACAACGGAGGTGGCGACGTGGGTGGTGGCAGCAAGTGAAGTCGAACCCCCCTCGTGGCCTTCGCCGCCTGTGGTGGCATCCGCCTCTGCCCAGTAAGTCGGAGCCTCGGGCACGAGCCCGATGGTGGGCGCACTGGCTGGCGGTCGGGCCCGCTGCGGCGTTGGCAGTCTGGTACGGCAACCTCTGGGAGGTGCCGTTCCTGGCGATTGTCCTCGGGGGCGCGGTGCTGATGTGGATTCTGTTCCACACCGCGTACGCAGTGCTCGGAGCCATCGCGGTGCTGCGTGGAACCGGGGTCGGCGCGCGCCGGATGCTGCCCGACTACCCGGAAGAGGTTCGAGAGCCCGAACCCGAGCGCGTGAAGATGTGATGGATTTCGACGGCGCCCCGCTCGGGCTGTCGTTCGTGGGCTGACCGGCAGTAGGATCATCGCCAGTCCTCGACGAGGGGAGGTTCAAAGGCCTCCGCCTCGGTGTCGGTGGCCAAGCAACGACTACCTGACCCAGCGCGGTAGCACCCAGAGCTATGCCTGCTACGGTGAGCTGGGGAGCCCATCCTGACCCACTCCCTCACCATCGGGGACACAACGTACAGCTACCCGAGCCCGGGATGGTGCGGACCGTCGACGCCAAGGGCTTCTTGCACGAGTCCCTCCACGACACCCACGGCCGCCTGGTTGCCGTGCGGCAGGGTCGACAGGCCGTCGGTACCACTCAGTCCGGCGCCTACGCCTACGATGCGCGGGGCCGGCTCGTGCGCTTCGAGGACGGAGGCGGCAACGCCTGGTCCTACACCTGCGATCTGGGCGGCCGGCTGCGCGCGGTGGGGTGCACCAGAGTTTCGTCAAACAGCTGACAAGCCATCCAGGAGTCTCTCGCGTGACGATTCGGTGCGGCACCGTGCCGTCGAAGCTCTGTGCGAGAGCGCGCATGGCCTGTCCGATCGTCGACTTTCCGACCGAGTTCGGACCCAGCAGCAGGGTGAGTGGAGCCAGCGGTAGCTGCTCGCGGCTCGCCCAACACTTGGAGCCAGGAGCTCGACGCTACGAATCGGTATCTGTCCACTCCAGCTCGATGCTCGACTTGGTCGGCGCTCGGATGACCGTGGCCTGGATTTCGCTACCAGGGCTCAGGTCCGGTGGCTCGGTGCCTCGTGTGAACGTCCCCATCGCACCCAAGTCCACCAGCGTGGCGCGCCACTTGCCCTTCGCAGATCGCTTCTCGATACGGACCTGGACCACGTCTCCCGCGCTCGGTAGGCTGGGGAGGGCCAGCGGTCGAGACGGAGGAACGCTCCGTCGACCAGCACCAGGTCCACGCCCCTGGGAGGCTCGGTCGCCGCGGGGGGCGTCTCGGCCCCACTTCCGTCGTTCGTCGAGCACATCGGATGGCCATGGCAGGGTGGAGCCCTCTGTCGTCGCGGGCTCCAGCACGAGGCCTTCCGTCTTGGCGCTGTCGAACTCGTTGTCGTGCTGTGGGTGGTTGATCTGCATGTGCCGGTCACACTCGCTGGGTTGCGGACGGGCCAGCGCCACCAGCTCCCGAATCGGCCGGGAGCCCTCCCAGGCTCCAGTGCCTCCCAGCGCCTGCCACTGCTGATCCATGAAGGCGCGAAACACGTCCACGCACCCATCGGGTGAGAACGAAGCACCGGCACTGTCACGTAGACGACCTCTCATGAGCCTCACCGAGATCGTGCCGTAGCCGAGCGGCCTCGCCAGTCCGAGCTTGTGGAAGGTGCCATCGGCGCCACCGAAGTCGAGCGCCCACAGCAGCGCTCCCAACTCCACCGGGCGAACGTTGTGGAGTCGGATCCTCCCTTGGAAGCGGGTCCCGGCCGGGAGTGGCCGGAAGGATGTACCGGTCGACTCGAGCGACAGCTCCTTCGAACCATCTCCGGTGCGGGGCCGCGGGGGGGTGATGGTCGCGTGGCCCTCGATGGGACGGTAGCGCTTCCACCCCCGGGGGATGGCGCGGCGCTCCATCCAGGTCGTGTACTTGTGTGCGTTCTTGGAGTCCTTGGCGGGACCCGTGGCCGGTGTGAGTCCCTGCTCGACGTAGCTCGGGTAGTACGAGGCCTTCGGTGTGGCCAAGACCAACGGCCCCACGCGGTCCCCGGGACGCACGGCTCCCTCGGCTCGTGCTACGGCGACCGAGACTCGGCCGGCCAAGGCGTACTGCTTCTTGTCGCGCACCGCTTCCCGTCGCTCCAAGGCATCGCCGCGACCCGGATCCGGAACCCGACCGAACAGCGTCTCGGCGAAGTCGGGATGGGGGGAGCCCACCTCGGGCTGCACGCGCTCGATCGCCTGACGAACGGACGTCCGAGCCGACAGCCGGAACATCATGGCGAGGCCCATCGCCTGCAGCTGCCCGTTCGCGTCGAGCAGGAAGAAGACGGGCACGCCTTCGTGCAGTGCACCGGAGTGCGCGGCCGTGGACGGGCCCTCGGGGAAGACCCGCCTGCGCCAGAACGCCCACTCGTCGTTGGGCTGGCTGGCGCCGGACAGCCGATTCTGCTGGCCTCGATCCGCATGGGCGAACTCGAAGTCTCGGAACAGCCGGGCGCTGACGGGTAGCGGCGCCCCGGCCCAACCATGGAAGACGAAGTCGTGATGCTTCGGGTGGCCCCCGCGACGACGGGGGGGCCGATCCGGGTCGTAGGTGGAGGGCTGTCCCTTCGCAACCTGGTCCTCCCGCTCGAAACGGTCGTCCTGGGTCTGACGGTCTCGAGGCGACCCTCTGCGACCGCTGCGTCGATGACGTCCCCGAGCGGGTGGCCGCGCCCTGAGAGCGCGTCGAGCTGTGTGCAGGCCCAAGGAGTGGCTTCCTCTGCGAGGGCGGCCACGACCCACTCCTCCCATCCCATCTTCAGGATCGCCGCCCGGGACTGCGGGGTGTCTGCACGCGCCAGTGCGCCCACGGCGACTCGTCGTTGCGCCAGTGTGGACTCCGAGTGGATGGCCAGACGTGCTAGCTGGGACACCCGATCGGCGGCATCGGAGGACGAGAGGAAGCGCAGCGCCCAGACCTCTCCTCGGTCGATGAGGTGCGGACACCTGCGGTCGCGGATGGCTCCTTCGATCACGCCACGCATGGGGTGCCCGGCCTCGTGGAGTGTGGACAGCTGATCGCACACCCAAGGGGTCGGAAACCTGGAGACCGTGATGACGACCCAGTCCTCCCATCCGAGTCGCAACAGGGCATCTCGTGCGTCGCTCGTGTCTGCGCGGACGAGGGCCCGTAGCGCCGCAGACCGCTGGAGGCTGGGCTGGGGCTGGATGGCCAGCCTCTCCAGGGTGGGAACCCACCTGGCCGCACGCCACCCCGACAGGGCGCCGAGAGACCAGACGTCCCCACGCTCGATGTCGGACGCGGGCACCCACACTGCGTGGGGGCACCACTGTACGACCCGCTTGTTGCGCAGGTCCTCCGTGGCCTCGGGCGCGGTCTGGCTGCATCCAGCCCAGAGGAAGGAGAGTGTGATCGGTCCGCGGATGCGGCTTCCACCCAACTATCTACGGGCAATGCCCTTCGTGATTCGGCCAGCAAGGGGGCCGACGAACAGTCGGACCGGGGGCGTAGTCGCGCCCCCCGATGCGACACAGACGTGCCAGCACCCACACCGATGGACGTCGACCACGTCATCTTCTAGATAAACCCTGGTCTTCGTGGCTACGATTGGGAAGGGGCCGCTCCAGATGCGTCCGTCGAACGTCATCGCCACGGATGGCGAAAGCACAAGCCATGCGGCGCCAACGATTCCTGCCTGCAGCCCTCCCCAAAGGGGCCTGCGGCGCCCGACGACCACCCAAGTGACAACCATCACCAGGACCACAATCCCAAGAACCGGTAAGCCTGGTGCAGTGAAGACTTTTGGCACGCTTGACGATGTGAAGAAGACATCGGCAATGCTCTGCTGACCAACCCAAGCGATCGCCGTTGCGAACATCACCATCAGCCAGAAGCCCACGTGCGGTACCCACTGTCTCATCGTGTCACCTGGAAGTGCACGGCTTGAGGCATGGTCGCCTCACGCCAACCGTCGGGCCTCACGATGACTTGGTCATCGATCACCAGCATCGATGCTCCACCGCTGTCGAGAGCCACTGCATGATCGACGCCGAGGCCAGTCAGGAATCCCTGCACATCATCCTGCAGGAACCGCGGATCGTCGTCGTAGCCCATCATGACTGGGCCTTTGGAGGGCTACACAACCGAAACTGCAAAGTAGAGGACAACAAAACCTCCGTCACCAGAGTGTTCTGCGATCCGAGCTGGAGTTCAAGGAATTAGACGGTCACAGTGGACTCACGTCCAGCAGCTCCAACCCCGGTGCCTCCGACATCGCGTAGTTCAGCGGCCACTCCGTCGGCGACAGCACCACCGGATGTCCGTAGCGGTCCTCCACCACCAGGTAGTCCTGTCGCGACTTCAGCCACTGAAGCCCCTCTGGCTCCCCCGTGATCCAGCGCGCCACCGTGTAGGGCGCGCCCTCCAGCTCCGCCTTCGTGTGGTAC
>JAHQVJ010000163.1 GCA_019634415.1 Myxococcales bacterium | reverse complement strand
TACAGGTTGCCGCTCCGCGCCTGGACTTGCAGCACTCCCTGCACTCGCTCGCACGCTCGCTCGTTCCAGTCCCACTGCAACCCCGGATCAGGCGCGCTCCGCTCGATCGCGACAATCAACGGGGTTGATTGTCGCGATCAGTCCCCTCGCTGGATGTGCAGGTTGAAGTGCCCCGTGCCCAAGGCTCGGTACAGCCGAGTCCACAGCACCAGCCACATCTCCAGCCCCCGTGCGTTGTCGATGTCGCCCAGATCGATGGGCGCCGACCAGCCGAAGTCCTGCAAGAACGCGGCCACCGTCTGCTTGGCTGCCGCGTCGTTGCCGCACATCAGCAGATCGTGAGGCCCCTGCAGCGCCCCCGGATCCAGCATCAGCGGGTTGGCCAAGGTGTTCAGCGTCTTCACCACATGGGTGTCGGAGAGCGCTCGCTGGAGCTGCTCGCCCAACGAGTCGTCGTTGCAGATCGACAGCGTGGGCGGGAAGCCCCCGCTGAAGTCGAGGGGGTTGGTCAGATCGATCAGCACCTTCGACCGAAGCCCCTCGCGCGCAGCCTCTGCCACCGCGAGCGCATGCTGCCCAGACACCGCCAGCATCGCCAGCTCCGACCAGGCCGCAGCATCGGCGAAGGTTCCCACCGAGGCCCGCTCCGACGCTGCCGCCCAGGCGTTCGCACCCTCGTGGGCCGCGCTGCGCGACCCCATGCGCACCTCGTGCCCCTGCTCGAGCAGCTTGGTGCCCAACATCTTTCCCACGTCACCCGTTCCCAGCACGGCCACCTTCATCGCACCCTCCGCGTTCGTGCCCAGAACGTAGGCCGTCGGGCGAGATGAACAATAGTACGAGATGGAACACCATTGATTCCATCTGGTTGATGATGAACCTTGCACCGTTCGTGCTCACCGCCGAGCTGTCGTCCTTCAGCGCTGCGGCACGCCAGCTCGGCGTGTCCCCTGCGGCGGTGTCGAAGGCCGTGGCTCGCATGGAGAGCGACCTGGGCGTTCGGCTCCTGGAGCGCACCAGCCGACAGGTGTTGCTCACCGACGAGGGCCGGATCTGGCTCGAGCACGCGCGAGCCGCGCTCACCGCCCTCGAGACAGGCCGACAGCAGCTCGCCGCGGCGGTGGACCGGATCGCGGGACCGGTTCGTGTGTCGGGGTCGCCGGTGCTGGGACCGGAGATCGCGCGCATCTTGGGGCGAGTGGCGGCGGCTCACCCCGAGCTGGACGTGCAGTGCCGCTTCACTGACGCCCTGGAGTCTCTCACCGCAGGGAGCACCGACATCGCCGTGCGGGTGGGCGCGCTGCCCGACAGCGGCCTGCTGGCGAGGCGTGTGCACCGCGTTCGGTGGGTGGTGGTGGCCTCGCCCGACTACCTGCGCACCGCCCCCGAGCTGACCACACCCCACGACCTGTCCCGACACGCGTGCCTGCACTACTGCTCCACGGACGGTGCGATCACCCAGTGGGAGCTCCCGGACGGGATCCAGCTACGCCCCGGACTGAAGGTCAGCGACGGGAACGCGCTCATCGCCGCCGCCACGGCAGGAGTGGGCGTGGCCCAGGTGTTCGAGTGTACCGTCGCCGATGCCCTGCGCCGTGGCGCGCTGGTCGACGTGCTCCCCGAGCACCGGCCCCAGGGGCCCCCGATCCACCTGCTCTACTCGGCCACCAAGCGCCGGGCGGCTCGGTTCCGGGTGGTCATCGATGCCCTGTCGCAGTCGCTGTTCGACTGAAGTCGTCCGACCCCATCGACGAGGTCGACAGCGCCGCGACATCCATGGCACGGTTGAGCGAGCCCCTCACGGCGACGATCCGTCCGGTGCCCGTTCGAACATTCAAGTGACGGTGGCCCACCGCTTGCATCATTGTGGGAGTGGACGCCGTGGACCTTGGAGGAAGTCGATGACGTTGTGGTTGTGGAGTCTGGCAGCACTCGCCCAGGAGCCAGCACCGCAGATCCGTTTCGAGTTCGTGGGGCAGCCCGAGTGCGTGGAGCTGCACTACACCGACGGATCCACCACGCTGACCAACCACTGCGATCAGCCTCTGCTGCTCGATCAGTCCGTGCTCCAGGGCTTCCGACTGATCGCGCCGGGCGAGACCACGCGGATCTCCGACCTCAGCGCCTTCACCTTGGGGTTGAACGGCTCGCTGTACCGAGCGATCGCCCAGGTCGTGGAGCCTGAACCCAGCCCGGTCTCGGAGCCCGCCACGAAGGTCGTCGCAACCCCGAGGTTCCCCGCTTTCGCCACGGCCATCCCCGTCCCCACCTGGTAGCGCGACGTGCCCTCAGGCCGGCTCGACCTCGGTATGCAGCTGCTCCACCAGGCGCTCGCTCGCGTCGTCTGCTGGGAAGAACGTCTCCACCCGCAGCGCCTCGAGCACCACGTCCCGAGGACCCACCGGCGCCGTCAGCATCGAGAAGAACGACACGCGCTGGCCGCCCTTGTCCCACACCAGCTCCAGCAGCCCCGGAGCGGCTGGACCCCCACGGCGCCAGTCCGGTAGGTCGGGGTAGGCGCAGAGCTCCTCGAGCAGCGCGGCGGCGTCGGCGTCCACCAGCGCATCCCGAGCGAGCCAGCCCAGCATGGTGCACGCCACGGCGTCGAAGTTGACCAGACGCGGGCGAAGGGCCGCCGGATCCAGCAGCGCGTGCAGCAGGTTCACCCCCACGATGGGCGGCTCCTCGTACAGCGCCCCCGGCCCCTTGCTGGGCAGGGGCACATCGAGCAGCCAGCTCAGGAAGCGCACGTGGGCGTCGTTGGCCATGCGGATGTTCCAGCAGGTGTCGATCACCAAGGCCGCATGGGGCTCGTGGCGACGCAGCAAGAACTGCAGCGCACGACGCACAGGCGCCATCTCCGGGTCGTCGAGGCCCCCCTCTCCGTAGACGGGCGCGTAGCCACCCGCGAGCAGCAGCGCGTTGCGCTCCCGCAGTGGCAGCTCCAGCGCACTCCCCAGGATCAGCAACATCTCCGCACTCGGATGGGACCGCCCAGTCTCGATGAAGCTGATGTGCTTGGCCGACACCTGGGCGTCTGCAGCCAGATCCAGCTGGCTGCAGCGCCGCCTGTGCCGCCAGCTCTTCAGCATGCCCCCGACGGTGACGTCCATAGGTCGCTCCCTACCGCGTGCCCCGACGCGACTCCATTACCTCGGAGGTAGTCGTTTCCATGGTGCGAGCGGGCGACGGATCGGGAAACCGAGGAGAGCGCCATGTTCGCCGAGTCCCGCAGCCCGAGTCGCCCGCTGGTCGAGCTCACCCCACCCGACGCGCGGCTGCTTCGCGCAGGCTTGGCGTTCAACGCCGTGCTGTCCACCCTCTGCGCCACCGCCCTGCTGACCCTGACCGAGCCCATCAGCCAAGCTGTGGGGCTGGTGCCGGCAGAGCTGACGTCCCTCGGGCTCGCCCTGGCTGTCTTCGTGGGGGCGCTGGTGTGGCAGGTGCGACGGCGGCTGCCCCATCTGCTGGCGGCGCTGCTCACATCGGTGGCAGATCTGGGCTGGGTGCTGGCGAGCGTCATCTACGTGGCGACCACACCGCTGCCCCCCACGGGCCTGTGGCTGGTGGGTGGCGTGGCGGCGGGGGTCGGCATGGCGGCCACGCTGCAGCTGCTGGGGCTCCGGCGCCTGATCCGCGAGCCCGACCCAGACCTCGGCACCCAGCACCGCTACGTGTGGTCGCTCGAAGTGAACGCTCCTCCCGAGCAGCTGTGGACGGCCGTGAGGGATCTCGCGGGGATCCACAAGTACTCCGCAGGCTTGGCCTCGTCGTCGCTACGCTCAGGGCCCACGCGAGGCCCGGGAGCCATCCGCGACTGCTCCAACACCAAGGGAGAGGCCTGGTCGGAGCGCGTGGTCGCCTGGGAGGAGGGGCGTGCCATCGACCTCGAGTTCCTCGCGGAGGCACCAGGCTTCCCCTTCCCCATGACGCGGCTGCTGGGAGGCTGGCGGCTCCGACCGACCCACGCGGGCGCACAAGTACAGGTCTATTGGTCCTTCGATCTGCAGAGGCCCATGCTCGCGCCAGTGGTGGTGCCGCTCCTCGCGCACCAGATCGAACGGAGCTTCCCCGCGGTCATCGCGGCGATGACCGCGCCCGATCTGGCCGCCGCACCAGCGCTGGGATCGTCGGACCCGATCTAACCAGACCAACCGCTGGAACCGCGCCCTTCGTTACAATAATAGTTGGCCTTTCAAGCCGATATTTCTCGGACACTTAACGTAGAATCGACAAATCGGCCAAGAATGCAGCGGGCCGCGCCCCTACTCGGGTAGCCTCGCGGGGGCACACCTGGAGGGAGGCCAATTGCGTAATTTTTACGTTGGTCTACTGTTCTCGGCGGCGATGCTGTCGTGCAACGGGGACAACAAGGACACTGATACAGACGTCGTCGTCGACGTAGACACCGACGCCGATACCGATGCGGACGCCGATACCGATACCGACGCCGACGCCGATACCAGCGACACGAACACGGTGAGCTGTGCTGACCTGTTCTTCGACCCCACCGTCCCGTCCGTGGTCAGCGGAACCACGGCCGACGACGACGAGATGGGCAGCTGCGGTGGCGACGGCGAGGCCGACAGCGTCATCAGCTTCATCGCGCCATTCACGGGCGAGTTCGGCTTCGTCCTGGACGCCGACTTCAACAGCGTGCTGTACGCGCTGGACGCCTGCGACGGCGACGAGGTCGACTGCCTCGACGTCAACGGCGCAGGCGGCGAGATCCTGATCACGACGCTCGCCCAGGGCGAGGAGCTTCTCCTCGTGGTCGACGGCGGCGTGGGCGACTTCGACATCGGCGCCTACGAGGTCATGAAGGCCGAGACGGTCTGCGACGACGGCTTCGACGACGACTTCGACACGTTCGCCGACTGCTCAGACTCCGAGTGCTGGGCCGACAAGGTCTGCGCCGAGGACTGCACCGACGGCCTCGACGACAACGACAACGGCCCCATCGACTGCGACGATCCGGTCTGCGCCACCGACGCCGCCTGCATCGAGATCTGCGACGACGGCATCGACAACAACAAAGACGGCGACATCGACTGCGAAGACGTCAGCTGCGCCAAGGAGCTGCTGTGCCAGGCGCAGTGCCCCGACATCGTGTCGGCGGGCGTGCTGCCCGAGACGCTGGTGGGCGACACCATCGGCGACATCGACGAGGTGCAGCTCATCGGCAAGAAGGGCTCCGGTGACGTGTTCATCGAGTACACGGCCCCGCAGGCCGGCGACTACCTGTTCGATCTCGTGGGCTCCGACTTCGACGCCGCACTGGCCGTGCTCGACGGCTGCGGCGGCACCGAGCTCGCCTTCGGAGACGACGACCTGGGTGTCATCCCCTCGGTGCCCGTCAACCTGGCCCTCGGCCAGACGGTGATCATCGCCATCGACGGTGGAGAGAAGAACGCCGAGGGCAACTTCGTGCTCAACATCAACGAGGTGGAGCTGTCCGAGTCGGACTGCACCGACGGGCAGGACCTCGACGCCGATGGACTCGTGGACTGCTTCGATCTCGACTGTGTGGGCGACAAGGCCTGCATCGAGATCTGCGACAACGGCAAGGACGACAACGGCAACGGCCTCGCCGACTGCTTCGACG
>JAHQVJ010000162.1 GCA_019634415.1 Myxococcales bacterium | reverse complement strand
CAGAGAGGTGCAGGTCGGCGAGGTGCAGGATTCGGACTGTGTCGCTCATGCCGCAAGGGTACATGATGCCTCGAACAGCCTTCTCCGACGACCGTCGACGAAACTGACGGACGTCCGTCACCTTGACCATCGAATTCGCCTGATTATATAGGTTCAATGGTTACCCAGCGATGGCCCGCCCATTGCAATGGCCTCCATGCGTCTCGACACATCGAGACGACTCTCAGCGAGGTAGCCATGCGTTTTCTCTTTCTTGTCGCTCTGTCCGCTTGGGGTTCGGAGTCCGACGAACCGCTGGACAGCGATGATTGCCCTCCTGGCACCTACGAGGACTGCTACATTCACGGCTAGTGGGAGGTAAAGCTCGTGTGCACGTGGCAGGGGCACTGCTGGGTCTCGCGTCAGTACGACGAGGTGGAAATCTGCACCTGCGAGGACCTGGAAGGCCAACCTCCAACCTCCGACCCGAGCGACGACGAGGGCGAAGGAACCCCGGGACCATGAGGCGTACACTGCCCTGGCTGGCTGCTGGTGTACTGATCGGCGCGATTGCGGTCGGCGTCCCCGTCACCAGCAACACCCACAGCTCCACAGCTCCACTACCGAGCAGCCAAGCGACTGTCCGCACAGACCCATCCGACGCAGGGTCACCGTCTCTGCGGGCCGACGAGCCGCTACCACGAGATGCGCGGCCCACCATCGAGCAGCACGTGGCCATGACCCTGCCAGACGCCGAGCTGACCCAGCCCTACTGCGACGACTCCGGCTGCGCCTCTGGCGGATGGCTCGACGCCGTCGATATCACCGCTGCCCAGCTCGCACAGGCCGTGGCTTCGCAGCTTCCCGAACAGCTCTCGGTGATCACCATCGACGGAAGCGATGGCATGCTCGCCGTGGTCTTCGAAGGTCCCCGCGATGGCCCTCCCACCACTGCCGCCATCGAGGCGCAGCGCCTCGCTGCCGAGACGCGCCTTCGGGCCGGCACGGAAGCAGAGCTACTGCCAGGCGAGAGCTTGAAGCGAGTGACCGTGCATCCCCTCGAGTTGTCACCGGCCGACCTGCCCCTCGCCGACCCGTAGGCCGGTTCGAACCTTCGGGATCGAAGACACCAAGAGAGGCTCGACAGTGTCGAGCCTTTCTCGGACCACGCCTCCGATGCAGCTACGGCGTGCACGCCGTGTTCGGCCGGTCCAGGTCCTCCGCCTCCCCGTCGCCCACACCCACGTCGTGCCACACGAGCCGGTCGATCAGGTGAAACGACGACCGCGCTGCCAGCTCGAAGGTCACGTCCCCCGGCGCGTCCAGCTCGATCACCACGACGTGCCCGTCGTTGTCGTTGGTGCGCGTCGACCACGACCAGTCCGACGCACCGCTGCTGTACACCTTGAGGAAGCCGTCCGTCGACGAGCCCTCTACGCACCCCACCGTCGCCACGTTCGGCAGCGCCTCGATGGCCTTCACGAACGCGTCGTCGCTGCACTGCGGCTCCGGATACACCCGCTCCTCCGCCGTGCTCGGCCCCTTCACGCCGAAGAAGTCCGCCACCCCCGTCATGCGCACCCAGGTGTCGTTGTGATCGGTGGTGCTCGTCCCCAGGCCCACCTGGTTGCGCCAGCGCAGCTCGTAGCGGCCCGCCGCGTGGAAGCGCAGGGTCAGGCTCATCAGCCCGTTCGTGGCATCGCCGAGGTACTGCGGCCCATCCCAGAAGACGTAGCCCGTGCCGTGGTAGCCCGAGAACTCCGCGTCGTCCCCCAGCGTCCAGTCCCCCACCAGCGGCAGGTCCTCCGCGTCCACGATGGCGATGCCGTCCACCGTCTCGTAGTCGCAGGGCCCCACTGGGCCCGTGTCACCGGTGGCCGTGGAGCCCGTCTCCGGTGTGTCCGTGTCCGCGTCCGCATCGCTGTCCGTGTCCGTGTCGGTGTCGGCGTCGGCATCCGAGGGGGATCGGGATCCCGTCTCGTCTGGAGCACACGCGAGCAGGAGTAGCCAGAAGGGTGTGATCATGGAGCCTCGAAGACGAAGCGCAGCCCGTTCGACAGGCCCCGCGGAAACACACTGTTGTGGGTCTCACCATCCAGTACCGCGTGCTCCAGCGCCAGCCCCTCGTAGCGATGGCGCTCGAGCTGCGCGGCAAAGCGGGTCAGATCCGCCACCATGTCGATCCGATCGTTGCGCTCCCGCGACCCCACCCCCAGGTACACACGCCCCGCCAGTGGCTGCTCGGCCGCCGCGTGTCGCAGCTCCACCTCGAACAGATGGTGCGCGTCGTACCAGAGCGACGGGCTGACAGCGATCACGTTCGTGAACGCCTCGGGCGCCTGTAGCTTGGTGTGCAGTGCGAAGAGCCCCCCGAAGGAGTGCCCCACCAGCGTGCGGCTGTCCGACAGCGGATACCGCTCTGCGAGCAAAGGGAGCAGCTCGCGCTGCAGCACCGCGGCGAACGCGTCGGCACCCCCCGAGTGCTGCTGGATCTCGGGCCCGTAGCCGCCGTCGGGCACGTGGGTGGGCGTGTAGTCGCGGGTCCGGTTGAGGCGGTACGCGTCGGACGACCGCTCCGTGGAGCCCTCGTACCCCACCCCCACCAGCACCAGCTCCGGCAGGTGGTCACGCTCCGCCAGGTGCTCCGCGACGTTGCGCGCGATCAGCAAGCTGTAGTGGGTGTCGAGCAGCACCACCAGCGGGTAGGGCCCGCCGCTCGGATGCGACCGCGGCAGCGCCACCTCGAGCCGGTAGCGCACGCCATTGCCCTCGGCGGTATGCCACAGCTCCTCGGTGCGCGGCACCACCAGCCCCTGCGGAGCCGGCTCGGTCGGAGGAGACGCACACGCCATCCAGACGAACAGGATCATGCCCCCTAGGTACCACGCACGCCTACTTCCAGGGTCTCGGACCGCCGTTCGCCTTCAGCTCGTCCACCGCCATCTCCCACGAAGGCGGCAGCTGCCAGGGCTGGAGGGTGTAGGACACCGTGCGGAAGCCCTCCGTGAGCGCGTCCGCCTCCTGCATCGCCGCCAGGTGGGCCCCCGAGGTCACGAACTCCGTCATCGAGGCCTCGTCCCGCCACACCGACAGCAACCATCGCTCCCGGCCCCCGATCTCCCGCCGCTTCGAGAACCCGATGAAGCCTGGCTGACCCCACAGCTGCGTCTCGATGGCGTCGAGGTGCTCGTCGAACTGTCGCCCCGCTCCTCGACGCAGCCGCGTGTGGGTGACCACCGTCACCAGATCCACGTCCAGCCCCGCGTAGGGCGTGGCGGAGTCGCTGATGGTGTAGCTGGGAAGCGTGTAGCCGTAGAACGTCAGCGCCGTCATGTCGGGCCCGAGCCCCGGACCGTCGAAGGCGGAGGAGGTGGGACACCCCGACAGCAACGACATCATCCACCACCCAACCACGTCACCTCCACCCACCCACTGTTCCCGATACGCCCTGGACCGTCCACCGCAGGGTGGCGGATCAGCGCTCCGTATGGTTCTTTGTGCAGATGCTTCCCCTACTGTTGACGGCGTGCACCTCACCGGAACCCGACCCGCAGACCCCACCCCCGGATCCGACGGGCTGCGAGACGCGCACGTTCTTTGCCGACGCCGACGACGACGGCTACGGCGACGCCACCTCCGTCGTGCGAGCCTGCCAGGCCCCGACGGGCTTCGTGGACGATGCCTCGGACTGCGCGCCGGACGACCCCTCGGTGCACCCGGGGGCCACCGAGATCTGCAACGCAGGCATCGACGACGACTGCAACGGCCTCGCCGACGACGACGACCCGGGCGTGGATCCGACCACCCAGGGCACCTGGCTCGCCGATCTGGACGGCGACACCTTCGGCGACCCCGACGCGCCGCTCCTCGCCTGCGAGCCCCCCGCCGACCACGTGCTCGACGACACGGACTGCGACGACAGCGACGCCACCGTTCACCCCGGTGCCCCCGAGCACTGCGACGGCCGAGACGAGGACTGCGACCCCTCCACCCCCGACGTGGGCGTGTGGTGGCGCGACGATGCCTCCACCTGGGCCGATCACACCGCCGCGTGGCAGGCCGGCACCCCCGAAGCCCCCGTGGACATCGAGGCCTCGGGACCGGGCACCCTGTTCGTGTGCGCGGGCACCTACCACACCCGCCTGCGCGCCTCACAGACCCACGAGCTGAACGTCTCGGCGCCCGACGGCCCAGCGCTCACCTTCCTCGACGGCGGCTACGACCTCAACGGCGAGCAAGAAGCGCTGCTGCAGGCCGACGAGGCCGCGGCCGTCCAGGTCGACGGCCTCACCCTGCGCAATGCCTACAGCGCGGTCGACGCGTACGACACCGAGGTGACGCTGTCCGACGCGGTGGTGACAGCCACACACGCCAAGGCGATCTCCCAGGTGCTGGGGCAGCTCACGCTCTCCGACGTCCAGCTCGTCCACAACACCTGCGACGTGGTGCTGCGCGCCGTCGACGCCGACGTGATCGCGAGCGACACCACCATCACCGACAACACCGGAGCCATCTGGCTCCCGCACGCCACCATCGGCGGCATCGTGGACCTGAGGCGCGGCACCGTGGACGTCGACACCCTCACGCTGACCGACAACACCTCCATCAAGGAAGCCCTCGTGCTGCGCGGCGTGGACGGCACGCTGCGCGGCCTCACCATCGAGGACCACTCGGGCGCCGTGCGCATCGAGGGCGGCACCCTCACCCTCGAGGGGGCCACCCTGTCCGGCAACCGCGCGGAGCACTGGGGAGCGGCCGTGCGGATCTGGGGCGAGGACAGCCACGTGGCGTTCGTGGACTCGGTGCTGTCGGGCAATACCGTGTACTCGGTGCAGGGCCCCACCAACGGTGGCGCCGTGGCGTTCCTGGGGACGGGCAGCCTGTCCTTCACCGACACGCTGATCTCGGGCTCGGAGGCAGACGTGGGCGCCGCCGTGCACGTGGCCGCCACCTTCGAGCCCGTCGCCGTGACGTGCACGGGCTCGACCAAGGGCACCTACGGCTTCGTGGACAACACCAGCCGCGGAGCATCGTCGTGGGAGGTCGGCGCAGCCGTGCACCTCGACGGCTACCAGCGACTGGACGACAGCAGCGAGGACGTGGACGCCCGGATCACGCTCGACGTCACCGACTGCGACTTCGGCACCCCGAAGGGCGGCGACGCCAACAACCAACACGACGTGCGCCACGACGAGCGGCTGCTGGACTGCAACCCAGGCCCCGCCTGCGTGCGCACCGACACCCGGACCGATCTCGACCACGACGACGACGCCACCTTCTGCGTGGGGCCCGGCTGCCCGTAGCTACGGGCTCGTCCGACGACGCCGCGCCTCCGCCTGGACCCGCCGCGCGCCAGCGCTCGCCGCCCGCTCTTCCGCCGCCGCATACGCCCGAGACGCCTCCTCCACCCGCTCCTGAGCCTCCAGCACCCGCCCCAGCTCCAGCTCGCCCCGGCTCCACATCCGCGCATCCGACGCCGCCTCGGCCCCGCGCACCATTCCGCGCACCGCCTGCTCGGCCGCCTCCAGCTCGCCCCGCTGGCGCAGCACGGCGGACTCCAGCAGCTCCCGCAACAACCGCTGGCTCACCTCGACGCCCTCGCCCACGGCACGGCAGCGCGCCAGCGCCACCTCGGCCTCCTCCGGCTGCTCCCGCCGCACGGCATCCCATGCCTGGTACAGGGGCACGGCGTGCCGCAGCATCGGCATCGGCACGTCCACCGACCGCTCGTCCGCCTCCGTCAGCAAGGCCCGCGCCTCGTCGTGACGCCCCTGCGCGCTCCGGATCCCCGCCAGGTTCACGCACTCGCGGACCTGCTCCAGCAGCCGACCGTGCGCCGCATGGCTGTCCACGAGCTGCGCGAACAGCGCCCCCGCCCGGTCGAGCTGTCCCATGTTCGACAGGATGTGGGCCAGCGCCGCGCGCGCACCGTCGGCACGCCGCACGTCCCCCAGATCCGTGAGCCGCTGCAGCGCCTCCGTCGCCCGCGCCTCGGCGTGCTCGGACTCCCCGAGCAGATCGTGGCAGAACGCCTGAACGGTGCCGATCTGCCCGAGCAGCGGCGCCATGGCCAGCTCCTCCGCCACCTCCTCCGCGCGCTCCAGCGCCTCCAGCGCCTCCCGCGGTGTCCCCGCCGTGCGCAGCTGGTACCCCAGGAAGTAGTGCCCCGTGGCCTCCTGCCGCCGATCGCGCGTCTGCACCGCCAGCGCCAGCGCCTCCAGGGTCAGCTCCCGTGCCCGGCCTCGGTCCCCCTGCACGTACGACAGCTGGGCGAGCCACATCAGTGTGCTCGCCTGGGGAACCAGCGCGTGCGCGGCCTCCATGCACGCTCGCCCCTCCTCCTGCCGGAACAGGCGAGACGCCAACACGTTGCCTTTCAGCAGGAGCACCTCTGCCCGCTCGTGGATCAGGCCTGGATCCTCGCCCGCCAGCGCCAGCGCCTCGTCCGCCACGCGCACCGCCGCCTCGTGGTCCTCGTGAGCCTTGTGCGCCAGCGCCAGCTGGTGGAGCAGCGCCACCCGCATCGGCCTGGGAACATCGCCATGGAGCACGTCGGAAGCCAGCTCTCGCCACAGCCCGTACGGCCCGCGATGCACCAGGATCCGCGACGCCGCCAGCACGGCCCGCGCCGCCACCCCGTCGTCGCCGTGCTGCTCCCGACGGCGCGCCGCCGCCACCAGGTTCCAGAGCTCCACCCCGTCCACCGGCGCCTGAGTTGCCTCCGCCGAGGCCGCCCCGTCCGGCCGCAAGAACCCTCCGAAGTACGCCGCGTGCCGCTGCAACAGCGCCACCACGTCGACCTCCGAGGCCGCCAGCTTGTCGGCCGCGTACGCCTGCACGCTCACCAGCATCGACAGCCGTGGCTCGGCGCGCCGCCGCTCCAGGCGCAGCAGGCTGTGATCGATGAGCGACGACAGCACGTCGTCCACCAGCTGCTCACCGAGCAACGGCTCCACGATCACCTCCGCCGCCGACAGCGTGAAGCCGCCCTCGAACACCGCGCACGCCGCAAGCGCAGTCTGCTCCTCGGGCGACAGCAGCGCCCAGGACCAGTCCAGCGTGGCCTGCAGCGTGCGCTGTCGCGCGTGGCGATCCGCGTCCGTCCCGCGGAGCACGCGGAAGCGCCGCGACAGCATCGACAGCAGCTGCGCCGGGGGATGATGTCGCACCCGGGCGGCAGCGAGCTCGATGGCGAGCGGCAAGCAATCCAGCAGCTCCACCAGGCGACCCAGGACCGCCTCGTCCGCCTCCTGCACCGCGTCGTCCCCCGCCACGGCGCGGGCACGCGCCACGAACAGCTCCCGCGCCGCCGCCACGGACAGGGGCTGCACGGGCACCACGCGCTCACCACGCAGCCGCAGGGGCACGCGGCTCGTCACCAGGAACACCCCGTCGTCGACCTGATCCAGCCAGGCACCCACGGTGGCCGCCGCATGGGAGGCCACCTGCTCGAAGTTGTCGAGCACCACCAGGGCCTGCCCCACCCCTCGCAGGGCCTCCACCACTTTCGCGTCGTCGGCGTTGGTGACGCCCAGACGCTGCCCCACGGCATCTCGCACGTCCGCCTCGTCGCGCGCCTCCGTCAGATCCACCCACCACGCAGCCCATCCCTGCTTCCCCAGGGCACGGACCAGCCGCTGGGCCAGCCGTGTCTTGCCGGTGCCGCCCACGCCCGTGAGGGTCCACAGCCGGCCCGATCCCGACAGTGCCCGCTCGCACAGATCGCGCAGCTCGGTCTCCCGCCCGAAGAACGGATCGCGCTCCGTAGGCAGACCGTGCAGCGCCGACCCCACGCTGTGAGGCACGGTCGGCACGGGCACGTTCGCCACGGGCCGAGCCAGCGCCCGCGCCCGCGCGAGCAGCGCAGGGGTGGCGCGCGGCACGGAGGCCACTCGCTCGAGCAGCACCGTCGCCGAGGGAAGCCGCGCCGCGGGCTCCACCGCCAGCAGCTGCACGGCCAGCGTGGACCAGGGCGGCTGCAGTCCGTGGAGCTGTGGGGCCCCCTCGTGGGCGCGCACGATCTGCTCGAGGGTGCGACCGCCGAAGGGGCGCGCCCCGGTGAGCAGCTCCACCAGCATCACCCCCAGGCTGAACAGATCCGCCGCCCGCCCCGCCTGACTCGCGTCCGCCAGCTGCTCCGGCGCGGCGTAGGCCGGCGTGCCCATCACCATGCCGGTCTGCGTGGCGCCAGCCACCCCCAGCTCCTTGACCAACCCGAAGTCCGTCACCCGCGGCACCAGCTGGTCGTCTCGGATCTCCAGCAGCACGTTGTCGGGCTTCAGATCCCGGTGGATCACCCCGTGGTCGTGGGCGTGGGCCACGCCCTCCACCACCCCGCGGAACAGGGCGAAGGCCTCGCCCTCGGTCAGTCGTCCCTCCCGCATCAGCTGACCGAGCGTCGGCCCCGTCACCAGCGGCATGAGCAGCGCCGGCACGCCCTGCAGATCCAGCACCCCCCGCACGGGGACGAGGTTGGGGTGCTGCAGGCGTGCCTGCGCACGCCCCTCACGCAGCAGACGCGCGGACAGCGCCTCCGAGGCGCGCACGAGCACCTTCACCGCGTGCACCGTGCCCAAGCGCACGTGCCGCACCGCCCACACCTCTGCCATGCCCCCCGTTCCCACGCGCGAGAGCGCGACGTAGGTCTCGTCGAGCACATCTCCTGGGTGCAGGGGACGGCTCGCTGCCGTCAGCTCCGACACCACGTCGGCCACCGCCTCGCCCACCGCCAGATCCTGCGTAGGCAGCGCCTGCCGATCCGCCTCGAGCAGCCGCTGCAGGCGGCTCACCACCTCGGGGCGCTCGGCGCGAAGGGCCGCCAGCCGCACACGCTGCTCCGCTTCGGGCAGATCGGCCAGCTCGTCGAAGAGCTCGGGCACGCTCGGGCGATCGGACGACATGCCCCAGACTATGGCACCGTTTCGCGCACCACGGGCAAGGCGAAGTCAAAGGCCGAGTCAAAGGCCTCCGGGCGAAACCGCGCGTCGTAGATCTCGAGATCCGGACCTCCGGTATGGCGCATTCCCACCTGGGTGAGCCACGTGCCGTAGGCGAAGCTCACGGTGTGGTCCACGGCCACCGCCGGCCCCCGGTGCTCGAAGCGGGCGTAGGTGGCGGCCGGCACCACCACACGCGCCATCTCCGAGGGCACCGGCGCGTCGGCAGCCACCTCCACGCCCGCCAGGTACCACAGGCGTGTCGGATCCTGGGGATCCGTGGCCATCGCGCCATAGCCATGGTCGTCGTCCACCCGCCCCGCCACCGCTGAAGCGCGGGCGAGGAAGGCCTCCCAGAGCACCGGCAACGACGTGCCCAGCTCGTTCTTGCGCGTACCGTCGAAGGCGGTCCGCAGCCCCACCAGCACCCGCTCTGGCTCCCTCCTCAGACGGGGCTGCCGGTTCAGGTTCAGGTAGAGGTGGCGCAGCGCTTCCAGATCCAGGGTCACCTTCGGCAGCACGGGCCCGGGATGCTCCGCGGCCCGGTACGCCCCCGGCGGCATCGCATACACCGCTTTGAACGCACGGCTGAAGGCTGCCTGGGAGCCGAACCCCGCCGCCAGCGCGATCTCCAGGATGGGCTGCTCCCCGACGCGCAGGGCTGCCGCCGCCCCCGCGAGTCGTCGATGGCGGATGTAGGCCGCGAGGGTGTCTCCGGTCAGCGCCTTGAAGATCCGCTGGTAGTGCCAGTGGCTCATGCCCGCCGCGCGCGTCACGTCGCGGGGCTCGATGGGGCGGCGCAGGTTCGCCTCGATGAAGTCGATCCCCCGCTGCACCTGCACCAGGTAGGCCATCGCTACGGGGTCTCGAAGAAGCCCGTCATGGAGAGCAAGCGCGTGCCCCCCTCGGCGAACTTCCCGAAGCTGATACCGTCACCGAGCACGTTCCCCTCCCCGTCGCACATGTTCCAGGTAGCCACGCTCTGGTCGTGGTGGGCCATGAAGGTCTTCGTCACGAAGTGCCCGCCAGGCACCTGCTGGTGGAACTGCTCCATGTAGGCACGCAGGGCGTCGTAGCCCTGAAGCCGCACGTTGGGATCGGTGTAGACGCAGTCGGGCGACAGGGCCGCGCCGAACAGGCGGGTGCGCTCCTCGGCGTCGTCGGTCTTCCAGGAAGCGACGTAGCGCTCCCAGAGCTGTCGATGGGTCATCGGTCCTCCTCGAGGATGTGTGCGAAGAGGTGTACTGGGCCCGCCCCCGTGCGTTTTGACCGTGCGTGCTGCGACGGTGCGCAGCAGCCCCCAGGGGGCCAACCGTTGGCAGCCCGGAATGTGATGATCCGTACACACTCGGGGGAGTCGCATGGAGACGCGGTCCTTCCAACGGACCACCCGCAGCCCGGCCGAGGCCTGGGAGATCACCTGGGACGGTGGCGAGGTGGAGACGTGGCACCAGGTGGGAGACGACGCCTCCACCGATCGGCGGACCTTCCGCACGGCGGAGCTGGCCCACAGCTTCGTTCAGGAGCAGATCGCCGAGCGCACCGCCGAGGGGTTCAGCCCTGCCCACGAGCCAGGCGAGCAGCAGCGCAGCGAGGCTGAGCTGGCCTTGTGGCGCCACGCGCGGGCGAACCCCGAAGACGATGCCGCTCAGCTGGTGCTCGCCGACTGGCTGGTGGATCACGGCGATCCCCTCGGCGACCTGATCCTCACCGGCCACCAGCGCGATCAGGGCTCCCGCCACGTGCAGCTGCGCCGCCACGTGCACGATCATCTGTTCGTGCCCTGGCAGGGTGTGAAGGCACACGCCAGCTGGCATCGCGGCTTCGTGCGGCGACTGTCCCTGACCTACGAAGCCACACAGGACCCCGAGGAGGCGTTCGTCCGCCTCGTACGGCACCTGCTGCCCTACCCCACGATGTGGCTGCTCACGGAGCTGCGGGTGCACACGCGGGATCGACTGCCGCTGGCCACCATCGTTCGGGCCCTGACCGCCTCCGCTCCCCACCCTGCGCTGCGCACGCTGATCTTGAGCACCTCCGATCCCACCGAGACGGACCTGAGAGTTCTGTGGGAGGCCCTACCGAACCTCGAGCGCCTCGAGCTCGTGAACGACGACGGGGGGTTCTCCGTGGTCGACACGTTCCCCAGGTTCCGTACCGGCCCTCTGCCAGCGTGCCTGCAGGCACTGGCCCTGGACGAAGCGCAGCTGTCCGACGCGGACGAGGCCCTCGCACCCCTCGCCCTCACCGAGCTGTACCTGCACGTCACCGACGAGCTGCTGGCGGACGCCTTGACCATCGTCCGCTCGCCCGCGGTCGCCAAGCTGCGTCGTCTGTGCCTGTGCGCCGATGGTGAGCACGTGATGGCACTGCTCGCGGGCGCCCCCACCTGGGCCTCCACCCTGGAGCACATCGACCCCGTGCCGCCGCGCACGGCCGACAGCCCCATCGTGCAGCAGGCGCTACCACAGCTGCTCGCCCAGGGCTTTCCCGCGCTGAAGACCGTGTCCAAGCCCGGTCGCCTCGACTGGAATCCCTACCTGCGCCACCTGGGCATTCGCTACGTGCGCTCCTCCATGCCCCGCAACCTGGCCGAGCCCGACTGGCCCCTCGACGACGAGGACGCGCGACGGATCCCCCGCGGCAGGCGCACGCGGATCGTGCACGATCCCGACGACGACGAGCCCTACGAAGACGACGAATACGGAGAGGAGGAGGACGTCTACGGCTGGGACGAGCCACAGGAGCTGTGGGAGATCGAGGTCGACGATCTCCGGGGTGGGCTGTCTCCCGACGACCCCTTCGACCACGAGGAGTAGGCCATGGGCTTCGGATCGCTGCTGGTGCTCGCGGGGCTGCTGTCCGCTCAGATCGCGGAGGCCGGCCCGCGCCGCGGAAAAGCGCGCAAGCCCGTGACCGTGCCCATCGACATCGGCGTGGGGCCCGCACTGCACCACATCAGCGGCCCGGTGGCCCAGGACCGCACCTGGCACACCGGCATCGCGTTCTCCGCCCAGGCCATCCTCGACAAGAAGGCCCTGCGCCGCCTCAAGCACCGGATCCCACGCCAGTATCGACGGCAGGTGCTGCAGATGGACGAGCTGCGGATCAGCCACATGCTCATCCCTCGCACGCTGTGGATCTCGCCCGCCACGTCGGGAGCCACCACGGGCATGTACGGGATCGGCTGGCGACCCGTGAGCCTCGGCCTCCCGCTGTCGCGCGAGCCCGTGCGCATCGCCGCGTCCATGGGGCTGGTGCTGACCTACGCCTACCTGCACAGCACCACGATCCCCTCGCCCACGCACTTCCTGCGTCCGGGCATCGATCCGGGCCTCGAGATCGAGGTGCCGCTGTCGAAGACCGTGCTGTTCAGCCTGGGGTGGCGCAGCCAGCTGTACATCCCGCAGCCGGTGGGGGGCAGCGTGCTGGAGGTGGCGCCCCTGCAAGAGTCCATCTGGCACATCGGCCAGGGGTTCTTCAAGCTCCACCTGCGCTTCCCCTACGAGGTCGGCCCGTAGCCCACCCAGCAGGTAGACTTCGAGCCCTCTCCGACACCATCCGATCCGATCTGCAGCCACGGGACATGGATGAAGGCGGGGAACTGGAGAGCACGATGCGAAGCGCAGCCACTCTGATCCTCACCTCGTGCCTCCAGGGCGCCCCCACCACCGGAGAACCGACCACCGGGCAGCAGGAGGTGATCTGGGAAGGTCGGGACTTCGAGATGGAGATCGTGGGGTCCGACACCAACGGCTGCGTGGCGCGCTGGGCCGTGACCCCCACCCCGGCCTCCTTCACCTGTCCCGACTGCGACTTCACGCTGGACTGGCAGTTCTTCGTGACGTTCGAGTGGAGCCCACAGAGCACCACCGCGGGCTGTGATCCCGACGCCAAGGCCTGGGTACCGTACTGGAAGCTGAAGAAGAAGAAGAAGAAGAAGGCCAACTACGAGTACCCCTCGCCCGACAGCCTCGTGCGCTACTTCAACGACAACGCCGAGTACTTCACGGAGTACCTGGCGGTGGGCTTCAATTGGTGGGCCCACACCAGCGACGCGGTGGGCTACTACGGGCCCGGCGGACCAGGCGAGTACATGGTGATTGGCACGGCCACGAGCCCGCGGCTTCAGTACGGCCCCTCGCTGTACCCGGCCATCTGGGACGAGGCATCGGGGCTGTTCGGCTTCACCCGAACACAGCCCTTCGAGCTCGTTCGCGGGTGGGGCTACGTGCAGCCAGGACAGTCCTCCGTCCAGTGATGGCAGATTCGGTGTGGAGCCCGATCCGCACGCGTCCACACACACATCGACCTCACGGAGGTCGCCGCTGCAGGTGTCCAGATCACCGGCGGCACGGCAGACCCATGGAGGACCGATGCGCATCAGAAGCGGATTCTTGCTCGCCCTGCTGGCATGCACGGGCGAACAGACCGACGAGACCGATACCGACACGACCCCCGAGGACACCGACACCGACACCGATGCAGACACCGACGCCGACGCCGACACCGACTCGGATGCCGACGCGGACACGGCCCCCACGGGCTCGACGGCGGCCACTGGTGCCACTGGTGCCACTGGTGCCACTGGTGCCACTGGTGCCACCGCCATGACCGGCGACACGAGCTCGCCTCCCACCATCGTCATCACCGGGGTGGACTTCGAGCTGTCGGTAGGGAGCTCCCCGACCTGTGTGGCCAAGTGGGAGGTCGCCCCCACCGTCTCGTCGCTGACCTGCCCATCGTGCAAGTTCGCGCTGGACTGGCAGTTCGACGTGACCTACGCCTGGTCGGCAGCCAGCGACATCACGGGCTGCAAGCCCAAGAAGTCGAAGAAGAAGGTCAACTACTACGACCCCGACAGCCTCGCGACCTACGTGTACAACAACTATGCGTACGTCACGGGTAACCTGAACGCCTACACCGACTGGTGGGCCTGGACGTCCAACTACAAGGGCTCGGCCACGATGGTCCTCGGCTACGCCAAGGGCGGAAGCTACGCCTACGGCTACCCGAACTACCCGGGCACCTGGGATCAGAAGACCGGCGACTTCAGCTTCAACTTCCCCAAGCAGACCTTCATCACCGGCTCCGGCAACGTGACCGCGACCAAGGTCCCCTGATTCGCTGATCAGCGAGCGGCGACGGGTGTGACCGAGATCTCCGTGCGCACGGAGTCTCGCAGCACCGTCGCCGTGACCGCTCGCCCGGGCGGCGTCTCCGCCATCCACCGTGCCAGGTCGTCGCTGGTGATGATCCGGCGCCCCCCGAGCCCCACGAGCAGGTCGCCGGTCTGCAGCCCGGCGGCAGCGGCCGGGGAGCTGCGCTGTACCGCCAGCACCCGCGCGCCGCCCCGGTCGGTCACCACCGACACGCCCAGGAAGCCGCGCACCACCCGCCCCTGCTGCAGCAGCCGAGGCACCACCCACGACAGCGTCTGGGCCGGCACCGCGAAGCCGATCCCCTGCGCCGACGCGATCATCGCCACGTTGACGCCCATCAGATGCCCCTCGGCGTCCACCAGGGGGCCTCCGCTGTTGCCCGGGTTGATGGGGGCGGTGTGCTGCAGCAGATGGTGCAGCGGCTGCTTGGCGCCCGCGAGGGTGCGGTCCGTGGCGGACAGCACGCCCGCGGAGATCGTGGCGTCGAAGCCGTAGGGGTTGCCGATGGCCACCACCAGCTGGCCCGGCCGAAGCGGCCGCGGATCCGCCACCGGCAGGTAGGGGAGCCCAGTGGCCTCCACCCGCAGCAGCGCCAGATCCGTCTGGGGATCCGTGCCCACCACGTCGGCCCGCCGGTCCTGCCCATCGGGGAAGCGCACCTCGACATGCCGCGCCCCCTCCACCACGTGGGCGTTGGTGACCAGGGTCCCGTCGGGGGTGCAGGCAAACGCCGAGCCCGCCCCGTCGGCACCGTAGCGAGCACGGCGGCGGCGGCTGATCTGCACGGAGGCCACGGCAGGTCCGACGGTGTCGGCTACGTGCACCACCACTCGGCTGTAGGCGTCCAGCGCCTCGTCTTCACGCGTCATGGGCCCAACCATGAGCCCCAACGAGCAACGGACAACCTACCCGGCCGGGCAGGTCGTCCGCTGAAGGGCGACGTGAGCTCGGGGCTCCGTCAGGCGGCGTCGGACCGCATCCGGTACACGCCACGCTCCTCGAGGGTGTCCCACTCGAGCACCACCGTGCCCCCAGAGCCCTCGTACTGGGCGCGCCAGTCCGACAGCAGCTCGAAGCAGGCGTGGTCCACGAAGTCCACGTCCTCGAGGTGCAGGTGGACCTCGTTGCCCTTGGGCACACCGTCGAGGGCCTTGGCCAGGATCGGCAGCCCCACGAAGGTGCCGCTTCCCCGCAGCCGCAGGTCGATGCGATCGTGCTGCTCCTCCACCTGGACGTCGAGGCGCGAGAAGCTCCAGGCCAGCTTGAGCAGCGACAGGGCGAAGCCGATGAGCAGGCCCTCCAGCAGGCTCACGCTCACGATGGCGGCGACGGTGGTCAGGTAGATGGCCAGCTCACCCCTGCCACGGGCCAGCAGCTGCCGCGGAATCGTCGGGTTGACCAGCTTGAAGCCGATGTAGACGAGCACGGCGGCAAGCGACGCGATCGGAATCTGCTCCAGCACCACCGGCACGGCGGCCACGGCCAGCAGCAGCCACAGGCCGTGGAGGATGGCCGACCAACGGGTCGAGCCACCAGACTCCACGTTGGCGGTGCTTCGCACGATGACACCCGTGACGGGCAGCGCCCCCACGAAGCCAGCGAGGGTGTTCCCGATCCCCTGGGCGAACAGCTCCTGATCGAGGTCGCTGGGGACGTCCTGGGTGAGCTTGTCCACCGCGACCGCACACAGCAGGGCCTCGGCACTCGCGATGGCGGCCATGGCGAGGGCAGCGCCCAGCACGGCCGGCTGCGCCAGCAGCGACATCGACTCCACGGTGGGCAAGCGAACCATGCCGGACAGGCTGTCGGGCACGGCCACGTAGGCGATGTTCAGGTCGAAGAGGGCTGCAGCGCCCACACCGCCGACCACCGCGAGCAGCGGCGCAGGAATGGTGGCGAGCACCGTCGGAAGCCGCGGTCGCGCCCAGCCCCACCCGACCAAGATGGCCATGGTGAAGCCAGCCACACCGGCGGCGAGGTGATGGTTCGTGCCCTCGGGTGGAGCGACGGCCTTGATCAGCGAGGACGGAATGGTCGCCAGGTTGACCAGCCCGTTGCTCTGCGGCGCGGCATCCACCATCACGTGCACCTGTGAGGCCACGATGAGGATACCGATCCCTGCGAGCATCGCGTAGATCACGGCAGGAGCGACGGCGCGGAACCACTGGCCCAGGCGCAGCTTGCCAGCCACGACCTGAAGCAGCCCGGCGACGAGGAGGATGGGTCCGAGGGCCTCGAGACCGTGCTCGTGAACGATGTCCCACACGATCACGGCCAGGCCTGCGGCGGGGCCGCTCACCTGGAGCGGGGAGCCTGCGATGGAGCCCACCACCAACCCGCCGATGATCCCCGACACGAGACCCATGATGGGTGGCACTCCAGAGGCCACCGCGATGCCCATACAGAGCGGCAGCGCCACGAGGAAGACGACAACCGAGGCCAAGACCTCGGAGAAGACCAGCCCACCGCTGACCTTCGATCCTGTTGTAGTGGACATTTCCCACCGCTCCTGTATCCGAATTCAGCACTTGGGTATCGCTTGAATCTTTTCGCGACAATCTTTTCGTGCTTAAAAGATCTCGTCTTGGTATGATGGGGTTGATGAGGTGGCTGTGTCTGCCTGGACCTTCCTTTCGAACCATGCCCACGTGCTCATTCTGATCTGCCACCATCCCGACCTTCGAATGCGGGACATCGCAGATCGGGTGGACATCACCGAGCGCGCCGTTCAACGGATCGTTCACGATCTGGTTGAAGCCGGATTCCTCTCCATCATGAAAGAGGGTAGGCGCAATCACTACACGCCGAACCTCGACGCACACCTGCGGCACCCCCTCGAGTCGGGCGCCACGATCGGTCAGCTCCTCCAGGGACTCGAGCCTGGCCTCGCCCCCGACATGACGGGCTGACTACGGGTCGTAGCGGCAGAGCAAGCCCGTCTTCACCGAGCGCGACAGATGGCGTCCGAGCGCGGGATGCACTGCGTCGATGCGAGACACGGCGTCGCGGATGCGCTTGCGCACGTTGACCCGCGCTCGCTCCGCAGCAGAGCCTGTGCGTCGGCTCCGTCCGCCGAGCCCCACGCCGCGCATCAGCTCGTCGGTCAGCGCCTGCAGCTCCTCCTGAAGCCGGGCCACCCGGCCCAGGTCGTGGAAGTCCTCGGCCTCCGCGAGCTGCTCTTGCAGATCCGCCGCCCGGGCCCGGTAGGCCTCGCGAGCCTCGGCATCCAGCACCTCCCCCGCGTCGGAGGGGTCGACCTTGGCGCGGCCCCCGTCGGGATGCACCAGATCGAGCACGTGCACGTCCTGGCCGGGCTTGTCGAGGAGCCTGGCCAGGATGGCCACGCCCTTCGTGGCCTTCACGCGCGCCTCGGCACCCGCAAAGACCAGGCGCCACACGTCCCCTTCTCGCTCGAGCACGGCCGAGGTGTCGGCCATGGTCGACGCAGGGCTGGGGCGAGCCGGCCGCGCCTGGCCAGCCACCACACCACCTGAGTCGCGCACCACCTGATCGGCTCGGCGATGATGCCGCTCGGCTCGCTCCGCGTCGCCCAAGGCTTCGTGGGCCCAGGCCAGCGCACGCTGCACCGGCCCCACCAGCGTCATGGACAGAACGCCCAGGTGCAGCAGCCCCGGGCTGTCGTCGGGGTAGATCTGGATCACACGCTGGGCGAGGGCCCGATTGGACGTGGCCGCTGCAAAGCGAGCCACCAGGAAGGGCAAGGTGCAGTCGCCGTAGTCGAGGGCGGCGTGGGCCAGCTCGTCCGGCAGGCGCTCGGCCGCCTCCTGGACGCGGTCGAGCGCGATCAGCAGGTGCGCATGGTAGACGGTGGCCATCATGCGGCCCTCCTCGGTGCCCGCGAACAGCGCCGCCACCTTGGGAGCCAACCGGAGGAGGGTGTCCCGGTCCCCGGTGGCTCGGCACAGGGCTGCCCGCTGCAGCAGCTCCACGTTGGCGACGTTGCCATTGCCATCGTGCTCCCGAAGCCGGTCGATGTGGCCGCGCGCCTCGGCGTAGCGGCCCTCCCACAGGGCCCGCATGCCGAGCAGCGCGTCGACGCGCCACTGGTGCCGCGGCCCCGCATGCTCGCGGGTGTGGGCGACGGAGGCGTCGACGTGGGCCCACGCCTCGTCGGCCTGTCCGAGCTCGAGCTTGCCGAACACCAGGCGCAACCGCGCTCGCACGGCATCGGCATAGTGACCGCGGGCCTCGGCCAGAGCGAGGAGCTCGGCGCTCAGAGGGGTGTGGGTGTCGGCTGGCGACAGATCCACGAGGGCGGAGCACCCATCGCGCAACACCACCATGAGGGTGTCGGGGTCGCCCACGCGACGGGCCATGGCCACCGCGTCGTGGGCCATGGCGATGGGCTCCTTCGGATCGGGGGCTGGCTGCAGTGCTGCGGCGAGACGGGCCGTGCAGCGCGCCCGCACCTCGCTGTCCTCCGTGGGTAGCGCATCGAGGGCTCGACGCAGCATGTCCACCAGCTCGTCGTCGACGTGGGCGAAGCGGAGCACCGCCCCGAAGGCCAGCGCACTCTCACCCATCTGCACCGCGTCGCCGGCAGACACTGCCAGCTCGAAGGCCTGCTGACAAAGGGCGCGCCCCGCGTCGGCCTGCCCCACCGCCAGCCGGGCCAGCCCCTCGGCCCGCGCCAGCCGGATGTGGGCCGCCACCTTCGCGTCGTCGAGCAGCGTGTGCGCCACCTCGAAGTGACCCAGCGCGTCGTCGAAGGCCAGCCGGGCGCTGGCCCGCTCCCCCGCCTGCAGCGAGGCCTCGAAGGCCTGGGGCCGCCACTGTGGGCCGGCCGACCGGAAGTGGCGGGCCACCTCGGCACAGGGCGCACCGCGACGCGACAGATACCCCGCCCACGAGCCGTGGCGCCGGGCCGCCTCCTCGGCGGGCAGGGCGTCGAGGAGGACCTCCGGGATCACGATGTGGGAGAACCGCCACACCCCGGCCTCGGCGGGCGTGGCGAGGCCCGCATCCGCCACCTCCTGAAGCGCCGGAGCACCCTGTGCGAGCCCGAAGGCCTGCTGCAGCGCCTCGGGCCGGAACTCCCGGCCGGCCAACGCCGCATACGACAGCAGCTCCTGCGCCTCCTCGGAGAGCCGGGCACGGCGCCGCAAGATCGTGGTGCGCACGCTGGGCGGCACCAGCTGGCGGGGATCGGCCTCGGCGCCCGTGGTGGCGAGCAGCCGCGTGAGCTCCACCAGGAACAGCGGGTTGCCCTCGGTGGCCTCGTACACCGCGGCATCCAGGGGCCGACTCCCACGGTCCTGCTCCCCTTGGGCCTCCGTGGGCAGCGCCTGGCTCAGGAAGGTGTGCACCTGGGAGCGATCGAGCCGCGGTAGGGCCCGCACCGTGGCATCGCGCGCCACCCGGTGGAACGCTTCCCCCGCCCCCGTGCGTGGGATCTCCGCGTCGCGGGCGGTCCCCACGAACAGCACGCGTGCGTCGGCCACGGGGCGGACCAGCGCGTCCAGGAGCGCCAGGCTGGAGGGATCCGCCACGTGCAGATCCTCGATGCCGATCCACACGGGCCGCTCCTCGGCGATCTCACACAGCCATGCGGTCACTCCCGCCATAAGCTCGAAGCGAGCATGGCCTGCGTCGTCGGTCTCCGACGGCCCGAGCTCCGGCAGCAGGTGCGCCAGCAGATCGCGCCGATAGGGCCCGAGCTGCTCGAGGGGGGAGCCCTCCCGCGTGCGCAGCAGCGTGCGGATCACCTGCACCCAGGGCCAGAAGGAGGGGGCGCCTCCCGCTTCCCAGCAGCGCCCCCAGGCGGTTCGGAACCCCGCCTGGCGGGCGAGCGCACAGGCCTCCTCGGTCAGGCGGCTCTTGCCGATCCCGGGCTCGCCCAGGAACAGCCAGCAAGCTCCGTTGCCAGCAGCCGCAGCAGCGACGGCAGCCTCGAGTTCTGCGACCTCGCCGTCGCGCCCCACCAGGGGCATCGCCGCTGATGCGCCCAAACGACCTCCGCAGCGGCCTTCTATCGCCCCTGCTGCGACACCCGAACCAACCACGCGTCCATCAGCCTCCCCGCGCGAGTCGCCACCACGGAGCGTGCGTCGATCAGCGCATCCGCTTCGTCTTGGTGGCTGTAGACCAGGTGCGCCGGAGCGCGAAAGGCATCGGTCTGGGTCAGGGGGTCTCGCGCCGACAGGGTGCCGTGCACCGTCACCGTGCCGCGCACCTCCCAGCGATACCGGCCGTTGACCTGGGCGCTGAAGCGCGGAGCCGCCTCCACCAGCAGCACCGGACCAGCCCCCGCTTCGTCCAGCCGCTCGATGCGCGCCTGGGTGGACCTCAGCGCGGTGAACGCGCCCAGATCGACCTGTTCCACCACCGCCTGTATGCCCCGCCGCCGCAGCGAGGACTGGACCGCCTCCACCACCGCCTGGGGCGCCTGGGTCACCGCGCCGTCGTCCACCGCGTCGACCACGGTCACCAGCCGCAGCTCCATGCCGTCGAGCACCCGCACCGGAGCCACCGGCTTGAGGCACCCCACCATCCCGACCATCACCCACAGCCACCCCATCAGAACCAGACCTCCGCCTCGAGGGATGCCAGGTGGTGCACGTGTTGCTCCACGGTGTCGAAGTCGTCGAATTGGTCCAGGGTCTGCACGAAGGCGTTGCCGAAGGCATTGTTCTCGTTGGAGAGCTGCACCCCGTACAGGATGCGCACGCTGGGGCGCGCGAAGATGCCCGGTCCCAGCGGGTTGAGCACCACCCCGCCCTTGCCCTGCCAGGTGCGCCGGGTGTCGGTGTCGCCCAGCTCCAGCCCACGGGCGTCGGGCCGCCCGTCGGTGTTGGCGAAGATGCTGTCGGCGTACTCGCGATAGATGCGACCGTTGCGCGACCACTCCCGTGCCACACTGCTCTCCAGCAGCACGTGCACGGTGGGCGTGACGTAGGCCTGGGCGCGGGCCACCGCAGATGCATAGGTGCGGTCGAAGTCCGACGGCGCGATGTCGTTGTCGCCGTCACGGACGTCGCCGTACAGCGCCGCCACCGCGAGATCGAGGCGGTCGGGCACCAGGCGTAGCTGCATCTCGTTGCCCAGCGTCAGCGCCGTGCGCTGGTCGGTGAAGTCGTGCACCCAGATGTCGACGGGATCTCCCAGCAGCTGCTCCGTCGTCTTCTTCTGCGGATGGAGTCGCTGCAGCGACACGAACAGGTTGTTCCAGACGAGCGGCCCGCCACCGAAGCCCAGGTAGCCCACCACCTTGCCGCTGCTGGCCCGCCGTGGCTCGGGATCGGGGAAGAAGCCTGCCAGCTCCTCGCCGAACTCCTCGAGATAGGACTGAGCCACCTCCTCGCGGATCCAGTCCTCGTAGCCGATGTCGGGCGTCTGGTAGGGCGCGTTGCGGTTGCCGAGCACGCCAGGCTCGAGCTTGAGCTCGCCGCCCACCCCGAGCTCCAGCGCTCCGAGCTTGAGGCGCGCCGCTCCACCCAGCGTGGGCACCGAGCTGTAGTCGCCGCCGTACATGCGATAGCCCGAGTCCCCCGCCCCGAGCAGCAGCTCCAGGCGCTCGGTCTGCAGGTGGGCCGACAGCCCCACGGTGTCGAAGAAGATGGTGGCCGGCCGCATGTCGTACAGCCCCAGGTCGCCGTAGAAGTACTCGAGCGTGCCCACCTGCCACACCACGTTCTGCAGCGCCACGTTGCCCGTCTTCACGTAGACCTGCGACAGCCGGAACAGCCCCAGGTCGCCGTTGCCCGGATCGGCGTTGGCGATGCTGCCCCCTTCGATGCGCGCGTGCACGCTGGTCCACGGATCGGTGCTGCCGGGCACCGGCTCGATCAGGTCGTAGCGCAGATCGAGCATGCCGTAGGCGCCCTCGTTCATCAGGCGGCCATATAGGTTCCAGTGGCCGAGGCGCCCGTTGCCCCCTTGCACATCGGGCCGCGCCATCACGCGGAAGTAGCCTCCCACGTCCACCGTTCCGGCCTGCGCCACCCCGCCCAGGAGCAGCCCCACCAGGCCGATCACAGCTGCTCCTGCAGGATCACGATGGAGCGTGGCTGCACCCCGTAGCTACCGGCCACCTCGAGCGGGTCCTCCAGGCGCACGTTGCGCGAGGCGAAGGCGTCCGCCTCCCCGTTGTCGCTGAACCAGCCCGCAGGCTCCCCCGCGCGCCCCGGCAGATCGTAGTAGGCCTGCGTGTCCACCACCATCCCCCAGTCGATCCCGCTGGGGAGCTGGAAGTCCACCGGATCGGGCTCCATGTTGACGAGCACGAGCAGCTCGGGCACGTCGCCGAAGCCGCCGTCGTCGGCGTAGTGCACCGCCAGGTGCCGCCCCGACCAGGTGGCGTCGCCCGCCAGGGCACCGGCGGCGTCGCGCCACACCACGGGCATGCCGGCCTCCCACGCCTCGGGGGCGAAGGCCGCTTTGTGCGCCTTGCGCAAGGCGATGACGTCGCGCACGAAGTCATGCATGCGGTGGCGGTACACGTTGTTGCGGTTGCGGCTCGTCCACTCGCCCCAGCGGAACCACGCCCAGGCGTTGTCGGACCAGGTGGTGTAGGCGTTGTTGTTGCCGTACTGGGTGCGCATCCACTCGTCGCCCCCCAGCAGCATGGGGGTGCCGCGGCTGATCAGCAGGCCCACGAAGGCGTTGCGCATCATCTGGCGCTTGGTCCACTCGTCGTCCCACACGCGGCTGTGGTTGTTGTCGTCGCCGCTCGTGGGATCACACCACTCGGAGCAGGCCGCCTCGCAGCAGATGGGGTTGAGCGGCCCGCAGCCGTTCTCCTTGGTCCCGTAGGAGAACAGATCGAACAGCGTGAAGCCGTCGTGGGCGGTGATGAAGTTCACCACGTGGTACGGCTGCTTGCCGTTGGCGGCGTAGCGATCGAAGCTGCCCGTCAGGGCCGCCCCGCCGTCCACCGCGCCCTGCCGTGCGTTCAGCGCGAAGCCATCGTCGTTGAGGAAGCTGCGCCACCAGTCGCGGAAGTTGGCGTTCCACTCCGCCCAGCCGTAGTCGGTCCGGTCGCTGGACATCGGGTACTGCGTGGAGCCGTCGTAGGCGGTGGACCAGGGCTCGGCGATGATGCGGGTGTTGTACTGCTGCAGCACCGGATCGTCGGCGATCAGGTTGAGCGTGGTGTCCACGGGTCGCTGCCAGTAGCGGCTCTCCTCGCCGTCGGGCTCCCCCAGCACCGCCGCCAGATCGAAGCGAAAGCCGTCGACGTGCAGCTCCTCCACCATGTAGCGCAGGCTGTCGAGCACCAGACGCTGCCCGGGCGCGTGGTTGGCGCGCACCTGGTTGCCCACGCCCGTGGAGCCGTCCCAGAACCGCTGGTTCGCATCCGCCAGGGCGTAGTAGGACGCGCTGTCGAGCCCCCGCCACGACAGCACCGTGGCCACCTCCTGGCTGTCGAGGTTCACGGCGTCGGCCGGGTCGCACACGAAGTCGCCGTCTGGGTCGTCGAAGAACAGCTTCGTGCGCCACAGCCCGCCCTCGCCGGTGTGGTTGTAGACCACGTCCACCAGCACCTCGATGTCGTGGGCATGCAGCTGGTCCACCATCCACTTGAACTCGTCGACCCAGGCGACGGGCTCCTCGCCCGACTGCCAGGCGTGGGTGTAGCTCACCTCGTTGGCGAACCAGGAGATGCTGTTGTAGCCCCAGTATCCGCCGGAATCGAGGGGCTTCTCGTGCACCGGCAGCAGCTCCACCGCCGTGATTCCGAGGTCCGCGAGGTAGCTCGCTCCCTCCCCAAGCCCACGGAAGGTGCCGAAGTGCTCCACGCCGAACTGGTTGCTCGCGGCGTTCATGGAGAAGCCCTTCACGTGGACCTCGTAGATCACGAGATCGGCGGGGCCGTGGCCCAGGTGCTCCCCGGACTGCCTCGCTGTGCGCCAGTCGTCGTCTCCCCACTCGTAGCGGCTGTCCACCACGACCCCCTTCGCAGCAGCACCCCAGGTGGCGTCGTCGCGGAAGGGCCCAGAGGCGGCGGATCCGCGCGCCCAGTCGTGGTCGCGGTGTAGTGCGGTGGCGTAGGGGTCGAACAGCAGCTTGTTGGGGTTGAAGCGGTTGCCGCCCTCGTCGACGTCGGCCGAGAAGCCGTGCAGCGAGCCCGGGTAGAAGTCCTCGTGCCAGCTCCAGTTGGGGCCCCAGGCGACGTAGCCGTAGTGCTGCCCCGAGCCAACGCCCTCCACGTAGAGGTTGAAGACGTCGCCGAACTTGGTCATCTCCATCTGCTGGCTCGGCAAGTCGGCGTCGGGGTCGTCGAAGAGCAGCAGCTCCACGCGCTCCGCGCGCGCGGCGAACACCCCGAAGTTCACACCGCGCTCGGTGAGTGTGGGTCCGAGGTGCTGCAGCGCGCCGATGTCGTCCCAGGACAGCTCCTGGGCTTTGTCGCGTGTGGCGTACAGCCGCACGTAGTCCTGCGATGCACACCCGAAGAGCCAGGTGACGATCACGGTGTTCCCCCGATGTCGGTCGGGGACAGCCTACTTGATCCGCGGTGGCCATCCTGTGATCGCACAGAGCCCGAGACCGACGACGGAGGGCCTGTCGAGTCATGACCCCGCCAGGTAATCGACCCCAGCCACGGGGCGTGCCACAACTGAGGTCTCCCCGGAGCTGCCCCATGAACGCCTCCACCCTCGCCTGGCTCCGCGTGGCCAGCGCCGTCACGCTGCTCATCGGGCTCGTCGCAGCCCTCGCCTCGCACCCCGCCACGGCAGGAGCGTGGCAGGGCCTCTTCGACCTCGTCCAGTGGCCCGTGGACGGGCGTCCTGGCGACTTCGACCTCGTCGCCCGGCAGCTCAGCGCGGTGCTCGGGGGCGTGATGGTCGGCTGGGGCGTCACACTGCTGGCGCTGACCTTCGGTCCCCTACAGGCGGCGCCTCGTGCCACCCTCCGCGCCATGCTCACGGGCCTGGGCGCCTGGTTCGTCGTCGACAGCACGGGCTCGATGATCTCCGGACTGCCGGGGAACGTGCTGCTGAACGTCGGGTTCCTCGCGCTGTTCCTGGGACCGCTGCTCCAGATGCTGCGAAGCACCCCCGACACACAGTGATCGCACGGGACCGGCCTACCTGGGGCGCTTGCGCTCGTCGGCCCGCGCAGGCGGGTCGAAGCGGAACACCTCCCGCGGCAGCCGGTGAAGGCGCTCGGCCGCGTAGGTGTGAGACACCTCCTTGGTCAGCTGCGTGTCCCGCCGGCACCGGAGGCGAACACGAGGGATCCGAGGAGGAGTTCGGACGAGCGGTTCACCGGAGGGGCCATGACCTCACGCGATGTATCTAATCCGCATCGCCCCACACGCCCGCCAACTCTGCAACTCCGGGATTGTCCAATACAAAACCTCGAAGACACCGAGGACAGCGCCAACGAAATCCGTTCGAGAACACGGCGGAGGTGTGGATGACGCAACCCGAGAGCTCTCTGCTGGGGGTCGATCCGATCCTGGAGCGCTGGATCGCGCGAGACGCGCCCGTCGAAGCCGAGTGGATCCCCTACGACGAGCGTGAGCCCTACGCCGGCTGGGACGTCGACTGGTACGAGTACGTGGTGGAGCATCCGTGGGTGCTCCTGCCCGACAAGCGCTTCTATGTCATCTGCGTGGCGCACCCGGTAGCTGCCCTGAGGCGTGGCGTGATCCCAGCGTCGTTCCAGTGCCCCGCAGGGCGTGTGGGCTGCCCCTGGCGCAGGCTCGTCTCGTGCGGCCGAGGTGTGAGGCTAAGGGGTGCGACCGCCGCTACGCGTGATCTGAATCTTCGTCTCCGTTCCGACGAGGACCGCGTCGGTCGCGTTCTCCATCCACACGGAGCGCACGTGGGACCAGCCCGACCAGCCAGCGAAGGAGGGCTCCCACGTCGTTCCGCCGTCGGAGGTGGTGTGGACCAGCCCGCCGGCGTTCACACCGATTCCGTTCAGCAGGTCGGCGAAGTGGAGCTGGTAGGGGCTCACGTCGTTGGGGTCGGACTCGATCCAGGTCGTTCCGCCGTCGGTGGTGCGACCGTACCGATTCCGCTGGGTCAGCACCCAGCCGTGGTCTTCGTCGACGACCATCACCTGGGGTAGCGAGAACGGCAGATCGGTCTTCAGCGACGTCCACGTGGTGCCGCCGTCGGTGGTCTTGAACACCTCGGACGGATTGCAGCCGACGTAGGCGGTCTGCTCCCCCACGGCGT
>JAHQVJ010000161.1 GCA_019634415.1 Myxococcales bacterium | reverse complement strand
GGTGACGCGCGATCAGGAAGCCGGGCACCCAGGCGCGAGTCCGAGGGAAGCTGTCGTCCGTCTCGCGATCGCCGCCGAACCAGGACCACCCGCGGGGAATTCGCACCGTACCCTCGGGATCCGTCCCAGGCGCCACCATGCGCAGCGGCTCCGGCTTGGTGCGACCCGCAGGAGCCGTGGACCACAGCTCCCCCCGATCCACCTTGGCGAGCACGGTCAGGGGCTGCAGCCCGGCGTGGCGCAACCTCAGCTGGTAGCTGCCCACCGGGAGCGTCAGCCCCTCCACCGGCGTGACCAGCGCGCCGGGCACGTCCTCCACGGGAACGGCCACCAAGCGGCGGTTGATGTTCTCGAATCGACGGATCTCCACCGTCACGCCGGGCTGCTCAGTCACGACGGTGAGCCAGCCGCTTCCTGCCTCGTCGCCCGCTACGGCTCGACCCGTGAGCTGCTCCAGCCCCCGGAGGCGGCCCCGTGCCTGCGGCAGCCCCGGCACGCTGTCGAGGGCTGCATGAAGGAGGTCCACGTAGCGCCCCTGCTGCCGGGACAGCTCGCGATCCAGCTCGGCGGCTTGGTCCTCGAGGGCCCAGGCGGAGCGCTTGTCGGCCACGGTGGCAGTGACGGGAAGCTCGGCGAGGGCCGACGTAGCGCGGGAGCGCAGCGTCGCGGCCCGCTTGCGGAGCGAGATGAGCTCGGGCCCCACCTCGTCGGCTTGCTCCACCAGACGAATGGCGCGCTCTCGAGCCGACGCATCGTCGATCCAGTCGCTCACCGCATCTGCCAGGGCTCCCGCGTCGGCGTAGCGGTCGTCGGCCTCCCGGGACATGGCCCGGTTGCAGATCTCGCGCAGCCCCTCCTCGGCCGATGCCTGGCCCGGCCGCTGGAACGGAGGGTAGGGCGACGGCGGAGGACCAGAGAGCAGCTCGGCGACCACCTCCTGAGGATCCTCGCCCAGGTAGGGGGCGCGATCGGCGAGGATCTCGTAGAGCAGTGCCCCGAGGCTGTAGACGTCGGAGCGCTGGGTCACGCGCTCGGCCTCGCCCAGGGCCTGCTCGGGCGCCATGTAGTTGGGGGTGCCCGCGATGCTGCCGGTCTGGGTCTGGTACAGGTTCGCCCTGGAGCGCGTCGTCACCACCTGGCGACTGGGGGGCTCGGAGGTGACCTCGACCGTCTCCCCGTTCCGCCCGATCTTGGCCAGACCCCAGTCCATGACGACGACCTCACCGAAGGCCCCCACCATCACGTTGGTGGGCTTCAGGTCGCGGTGCAGCACGCCGCGGGAGTGCGCGTAGGCGACGGCCTTGCAGACGGAGTGGTAGACCCCCACCACCTTGGCGAAGGTCCAGCCGGTGGGGCTGGGCTTCCACCCGGTATCGGACGCGATGTGCAGCTCCTCGATCACGTCGAGCAGGGTGCGACCGCGGATCTCCTTCATGGTGAAGTACGGCCGCCCGTCCTCCAGCGTGCCGATGTCGTAGATGGGCACGATCCCTGGGTGCTCGAGCTGACCCGTCGCCTGGGCTTCCTCCATGAACCGCAGGGTGAGGTCTTCTCGGTCGAGCAGGTCCGTTCGCAGCAGCTTCATGGCCACCGTGCGGTTCAGCGCCCGATCCCACACCCGTCGGACCTCTCCCATGCCCCCTTGCTTGATCAGCCCCTGGTCCTCGTAGCGGTCCGAGGTGGGCGACATGGAGCCGAACGGCATCCGGTGGGGCGTCGTGGGGCTGGAGTCGAGCACGTCTCCGACGGCGATGGGCCGGGTCTCCGACTGCGAGTCGGCCACGAGCCCGGCCTGCACCCCGTCGATCACTCGCTGCAGCTCGGCTTGTGCGGGATGGGGAAGGCCCCAACGTTCCGCGTAGGCGCGGGCCCATGAGTCGAGCATGCGTCCTCCGTGCAAGAACATAGCGGACGTTGCGATACGGTAGACGAAGGGAGGCTGGAGGCAGCATGTGGATGTGGATGGTGGGGGCGTCCTTCGCAGGTGAGCTCTTCATCAACGACGTGCCCGTCGAGCCAAGGTCCGTCGCCGGGGTCTCCCTGGAGAAGGTGGACGTGGTCTTCGACGACCAGGGCAACATCCGGATCACGGCGCCGGGGTACCGCATCGAGGTGGTGCCACCGACGTCCCCCACGCGGAGCGCGAAGCCCGCAGCACAAGGGGGCGTCCCGGATGGTCGGTACTGGCTGGTCACGGAAGACAACGGGTCCGCGGGCCACGTCGTGGAGTGTTGGATCAACGGCGCCCTGGCGCAGACCCTGCGCTCTGGGGACCCTCAGCGCATCGTGGACGTCGCGAAGTGGCTCACCCCGGGGAGCAACCGGGTGCAGCTGAAGTCCGTCTCCACCAACGCCTCGGGCGGCAGCTTCTACGTGTTCCTGGGGCGTGGCTCCACCCGAGACGGCACCGTGATGATGGACGACCCCACGGTGCAGTTCGGGGTAGGCCCCACTCGGGAAGGCGCGTACGAGCGCACGTTCCAGATGGACGCGTCGGCTGTCGAGTAGGATAGTGGGCCACCTCGTGGCCACGGCCGCATCACCGTCGGAGAGCCATTGTCCGAGCCCGCATCGCGGTCCTACGTCCTCGACACCAACGTCCTCCTCTACGACCCGAACGCGCTGTTCGCGTTCGACGAACACCACGTCATCATCCCGATGACGGTGATCGAGGAAGTGGACCGCTTCAAGAAGGAGCTGTCCGAGACGGGACGAAATGCGCGCACCATCTCCCGCCACCTCGACGCCCTGCGTCAACGCGGATCGCTGCGAGAAGGGGTCGATCTGGAAGGGGGGGGCCAGCTTCGGGTGGACTACCGCACCCATGGCCCGGATCTTCCGATCACCTGGGGCCCGCAGACCAACGACAACCTGATCCTCCGCACGGTCCTCCGGCTCCACGAGGAAGGAAGCACGTCGGTCAAGCTGGTCACGCGCGACACGAACATGCGCTTGAAGTGCGATGCGCTGGGGGTTCCGGCCGAGGACTACCAGAACGCGCACATCCAGGTCGACGAGCAGTACACCGGGGTCGAGGAGCGCACCACCACAGCCGAGCTCATCGACCGTATCCACGCCGACGGCTACGCCGCTCTCGACGAGCTCGAGGGTCCGCCGCCGGCTCCCCACGGGTTCCTGATCCTGTCGGCCGAGGGGCAGCCCGGCAAGACGGCCATGGTGCGGGCAGATCCGCGCCAGGAGCGGCTGCGCAAGGTGGGTCGATTCCGCGAGGGCGTGTGGGGGATCTTCGCCCGCAACAAGGAGCAGCTGTTCGCGCTGGATCTACTCCTGGACGACGAGATCAACCTGGTGACCCTCAACGGCGTGGCAGGCACCGGCAAGACGCTCATCGCCATCGCAGCAGGGCTGAAGATGGTGGCCGACGAGGGCACCTACCGCAAGCTGTTGGTGAGTCGCCCCATCTTCCCGCTGGGGCGTGACATCGGGTTCCTGCCCGGCGACGTGGAGCAGAAGCTCAACCCGTGGATGAAGCCCATCTTCGACAACCTGGAGCTGCTGCTGTCGAGTCGGCTCGACGGGGGAGAGCCCCAGCGGGGGAACGGCCGAGGTCGGCGAGGGCGCGAGGACGACGTGGCCGAGTACCAGTACCTGATGGACCAGAAGATCATCGAAGTGGAGCCCCTGACCTACATCCGTGGTCGCTCCATCCCGCTGCAGTACCTGGTGGTGGACGAGGCCCAGAACCTCACCCCCCACGAGATCAAGACGGTGCTGACGCGCGCGGGTGAGGGCACGAAGGTGGTCCTCACGGGGGATCCGGGCCAGATCGACAACCCCTACGTGGACGCCCTGTCGAACGGTCTGACCTACACCATCGAGCGGTTCAAGGATTGCGACATCGCAGGGCACGTCACGCTGCGCAAGGGGGAGCGATCCGCCCTGGCGGAGCTGGCCGCCCGGCTGCTCTGATGGCGCTGCAGCGCCTGGAAGGACGCAACCCGGTGGTGGAGTGTCTGCAGCGAGGGCACCGGCGCGTGCACCGGATCTGGGTCGATCGTGGTGCCAAGCCCGAGCCACGTCTGGCGCGGATCCGTGAGCTGGCCGAGTCGGCCGGTGTGCCGGTGGAGGTCACCGAGCGTCGGCGGCTGGATCGACTGGCCGACGGGCGCGTGCACAACGGCGTCATCGCGGAGGTGGATCCTGTCGTCCTCTGGACGGCCAAGGCCATCGTGGACGCCGATCTGGACGAGGGGCGGGAGTCGCTGATCGTGCTGGCGGACGGCCTGCAGTACGAGCACAACCTGGGGGCGGTGCTGCGCTCCGCCCTGGGGTTCGGGGTCACGGGGTTGGTGATCCCCACCCGGCGTGGCGCGGGCCTCACCTCGGTGGTGGCTCGGGTCTCGATGGGTGCCGTCGAGGAGGTTCGCATCGCACGCGAGGGCATGTTCCCCGCCATCAAGGCCCTGAAGCGTGCGGGCGTGCGGGTGGTGGGGGCGGACGGCGCCGGCCAACCGCTCGGCGAGGTGGATCTGCGGGGGCCGATGGCGTTGGTGCTCGGCGAGGAGGGACGTGGGCTGTCGCCCAAGGTCGCCGAGCGCTGCGACACGCTGGTGTCCATCCCCCTGGCGGGGGACTTGGAGTCCCTGAACGTGAGCGTGGCCGCTGCGGTGTTGCTCTACGACAAGCGGCGGCAAGACGGCTGGTTCACGCCGTGATGGAGCTCGCCTCGACGAGAGCGGCGGGAGCGGGGGCCTCCCCGAACTGATCGAGCAGCATGCGCGCGTGGCTGCGGCCCGTCGCCACCTGACGCCCCAGCGGCCGGAGCCAGGGGCGATCCTCGGGCGCGCAGCGCTGTAGGGCGCCGTCGGCCAGATCGAGCAGCTCCTCCGCCCACGCGACGAGTCGGCGGCCACCGATCTCGGCCTGCAGACCATCTCGACAAGCCAGGGCGAAGCGCTCTTGCCGCGTGCCGTGATCACAGAAGCGCCCTGCGAGCTCGGTGGCCCCCACCAGGGCCTGCTCACAGTAGAACAACCCCTTCCACAGGCTCACGAAGCTCATGGCGAGGGGCAGCGGTACGCAGTCTGCTCCCCGCACCTCGATGGTGTGCTTGACCCGGACCTCCGGAAACACGCTGGTGAGGTGCAGGTCCCAGTCCGCCTGGGTGGGGCCGGGGTCGTCGGGATCGTCGAGCCAGGCCCGGAAGGTCTGGCCGTTCGCAGACCGCCAGCTCCCGTCTGGGGCCTTGCGGAACATCATGGGCACGTCGAGCAGGTAGTCGAGCCAGGCCTCGAAGGAGAAGGAGTCGGCGGCGTCGGGCAGCCCCGTGCGGGCAGGATCGGTCTGGGTCCACACGTGGCCGCGAAAGCTCATGAACCCGCTGGGCCGGCCCTGTCGGTACGGACTGTTGGCGAACATGGCCGTGGTGAGGGGCCCTAGCCGCGTGGCCAGCTGCACCTTGCGCGCACAGTCGCGCTCGTCGGCGTAGTCGAAGGTGGCCTGCACTGCTGCCGTACCCTTCATCATGTCGTGTGCCAGCGCCCCGGTCTTGGCCAGGTGCTCGCGCATGACCACGTAGCGGCCCTTGGGCACCCACTCGATGTCGGAGATGCGAGCATAGGGCGTGTAGCCGATGGCGGCCTGCACGATGGAGGTCCCATCGAGCCAGCCTGCGACCTCGTCGGTGAAGGCCAAGGCCTCGTCGTTGATGGCCTGCAGCGCACCGTCGGCAGAGCCCGACAGCTCGAACTGCCCGCCGGGCTCCAGCGTCACCGAGGCGCCACGTCGGAGGATCGCGATGGGGTTGTCCCCCTCGCGAACCAGCTCCCCGTCGCGCTCGGCGAGTTGCTCGAGCAGCCAGCGCACACCCGGCTGGCCCGTGTAGGGGAGGGGGTGACCCGTGGTGCGGTCCAACAGGTGACGCTCGAACTCGGCTCCGACGAGCCAGGCGTCACGTGGCTTCCCCGAGTCTCGGTAGCCCTGCAGCAGGCGGTCTCGGGTGAGGATGGAGGCATTCATGGCGCCCGCAGTAACAACCCACGTCAGCGAGTTCGCTCGATGATGTGAAATCCATACGGGGTCTCGACCACGTGGCTGCGCTGACCAGGCGTGAGTGCGAACAGCGCGTCCTCGAAGGCAGGGATGAGCTGCCCCGGAGCCACGGTGCCCAGGTCGCCACCCGCGGGAGCCGTGGCGTCTTCGCTGACTCCGCGCGCGACCTCGCTGAAGTCCTCGCCCGCGTCGAGCCGCGCCTTGATCTCCTGGATCTTCTGCAGCGCCTGGGGCTTGCTGCGTCCGCTCTTGCTCCGAGCCGCGCCAGACCAGGTGATGAGGATGTGGCGTGCACCGGCCTCGAGCACGGCATCCCGACGTGCCACGTGCCAGCCGAAGGCGGTCTGGAACGGGCGGGTGTGCATGCCCTCACCGACCGCCGCCACGGCTTGCTCGAACTCGGGCATCATCGTGCCCGTGGCGTACACCCCGATGGTGCCTCCCCGGATGGCAGAGGGGCCGTCGCTGAAGCGTCGGGCGAGATCCTCCATGGACTCGCCCGCCTCCAGTCGACGCCACACGGCGATGGCCTGCTTGCGGGCCTCCTCCGGTGTGCGCTGGATGCCCGAGGGCACCTTGGCCGCTCCGGCATGGGACACCAGCACGTGGGTGGCGGCATAGGAGGCCTCCACCGGAATCAAGCTGTCCGCTGGCGGCGGATCCGCGTTGGGATCGGCCGATCCGCTGGCGCTCTGCGCGGGGTCGGTGGAGCTGGTCAAGGAGCACGCGGGGAGCGCGCCGAGAGCACCGAATAGAGCGAACCACACGCCCACCATCACCCCAGTCCTGGAATCGGAGACCAAGTAGCATGCTCGCCATGATCGGTGTGACGATGCTCGCGGTGGCCTCGGCTGCAGCACCCGACCAATGGCTCGATGCCGTCGTGCTGGTGCGACAAGGCAGCACCACATGCGCCGGTGTGTTGGTGGCGCAGACCGATCAGGTGGCCACGGCGTACCATTGTGTGGCGTCGGGCGGACGACCCCAGGTGCAGACCCGGGATGGTTCGTCGGTGGTGGGGCGGGTGAGCGCCGTCGACGTCGCCTCCGATCTGGCGCTGGTGACCCTTCCCGACGATGCGCCCATCGCACTCGGACTTCCCCTCGCCGAGACGTGGGCGGTGGGGGACCGGATCTGGGCCCTGGGCCACCCGCTGGCCTCCGACCCACCGGGGGGCTTCTTCGAAGGCACGCTGCGGTGGTCAGCGACCCAGGGCATCGTGTCTGCGACGGGGAGCCGCAGCGTACAGTTCGACGCCGCCGTGAACCCCGGGAACTCGGGTGGCCCCCTGGTGGACGCCGCGGGATCCATCGTGGGCATCGTGAGTCGCCGAGCCATCGGTCGAGGCGTGGCGTTCGCTGGCCACAGCGACGCGCTGCGGGCCCTGCTCCAGGAGGAGCCTTCGCCTGCAGGGCTGGGGGGGACCCTGGGCGCCGAGGTCGGGCTGACGAGCCTCGACAGCGCCGTGGGTGGACTGTCGGTCGGAGCGACGGCCGTGCTGGCGATACGAGACCGCGTGGTGGCGTCGCTGTCGGGATCGGCACCCCTCTCCCCGCGGTGGCGAGCGCTGCGGTTCGGCACCTCCGAGGGCGTCGTCGGCTCGGCACGCCTAGGGCTTCGTCAGCGACTCGGCCGCGGCTCCTTCGCGGTGCGGATCGACGCCTGGGCTGGCGTGGCTGCGGTGTCCACGGTGCGCATCGAGGACGTACAGCTTCAGTCTCGTTCGCTGGATCTGCGGCCGGGCGCGGGGTTGAGCCTGCGGGTGCGCGGGGTGGCGTTCCACGCTGGGCTGCTCGTACAACCCGATGGGCGAATCACCTCCACCAGCGGCGCGAGTCTAGGTTGGCCTGGAGTCGTCGGCGTCTTCTGACATCGGGGAGTCCGATGCATCCTCGGTAGCGGGGTTCTCCGGGATCAGACGCTCTTCCTTGAGCTGGATCGTGGACTCCAGCTCGGGGAACTTCCCGCGAAAGGTGGCGTACACCTCCCGGACCTTCTCCATGTCGGCGGCCACGTCTCCGGAGGGCACGAAGGCGTAGCCGAGACCCGCCACTCGACGAGAGTAGTCGAGGTAGCCGCACACCACCGGTACCTGGGCGGTGTGGGCGATCCAGTAGAAGCCGCTCTTCCAGCCGTCGCGCTTGCCGCGGGTGCCACTGGGCGGCACCGCGATCATCAGGCGCTCGGTCCGAGTCAGCGCATCGGCCGCTTGCTGCACCAGGCCGCCAGGCGCGGAGCGGTCCACGGGTACGCCCCCCAGCGCCCTCATGAACCAACCGAAGGGCGGTCGGAACAGGCTGTCCTTTCCGAGCCAGGAGACCCGAAAGCGGAAGATGAGGGAGGCCGCCAGCATGTGGGCCAGATCCCAGTTGCTGGTGTGGGGCGCGGCGATCACGACGCCGGTGGGAGAGTCGGGAGGCCCTCCCTCCACATCCCAGCGGAAGACGAACATCCACAGCCGGGCGAACCAGTAGAGGAGCAGCGACGTGGTGGGCCCAGGGTGGGTGATCTCGCTGGAGCGCACTAGAGCCCCAGGCCGTGACGGGCGATGACCTCGTTCATGATCTCCTGCGTGCCTCCACCAATGGGGAGCAGGCGTGCATCCCGCGCGAACCGCTCCACCATGGTCTCGCGCATGTAGCCCATTCCGCCGAAGATCTGTACGGCCTCCCAGCAAACCCGCCGCGCGACGTCCGAGGCGTGGTTCTTGGCCTGGGCCACCTCGCTCAGACAGGGCTCTCCGCGTCGCATGCGGTCCGCGATGGCGTAGGTCAGCGCCTGGGCCGAGCTCACCTCCGTCTGCATCTGGGCGAGCTTGTGGCGGATCACCTGGAACTTGGCGATGGCGCGGCCGAAGGCCTCGCGCTGTCGTGCGTAGGCCAGGGCCTCCTCGAGAGACAGCGCTGCGAGTGCGGTGCCGTTGATGGCGAGCATGAGGCGCTCGTTCTCGAAGTTTCGCATCAACGCCAGGAAGCCCGACCCTTCCTCCCCGATGCGATGGTCCTCGGGCACCACCACGTCGTCGAAGTGCAGCTCGGCGGTGTCGCTGGCCCACCATCCGGTCTTTCGCAGGGCCCGGGAGACCTCGAATCCTGGCGCACCGCTGGGCACGACGAAGAAGGTGAGCCCCCCGTGAGGATCCTCGCTCGTTCGCGCCAGCACCGTGACGAAGTCCGCCCGCACCCCGCTCGTGATGAAGGTCTTGGCGCCCGTCAGGCGGTAGGCCGAGCCGTCCCGCACCGCCCGCGTCGACACCCCGGTCACGTCCGAGCCCGTGCCTGGCTCCGTGATCCCCAAGGCGCTGATGGCTGTGCCCGCGAGGACGGGGCGCACGAAGCGGTCGATCTGCTCTGGTGTGCCCAGCTCCAGGATCGGCGGAAGCGCGATCTGCAGCGACCCGAGCCCCACGACGACTCCGGTGCTGCCGCCCCTCAGGAGCTCCTCTCCCGCGATGACGCCGTGGAAGACGTCGCCTCCGCCTCCGCCGAGGGCGTCGGGCCAGGTGGGAGCCAGCACCCCGGCCTCGGCAGCCCCCGCATACAGTTCGCGCGGGAAGCTCCCGGCCTCCTCCCAGCCCTCGGCGTGGGGCAGGATCTGCTCGATGGCGAAGCGACGACACGTCTGGCGAAACGCACGGTGGGTGTCGTCGAGGTAGGGCTCGATGAGGGACACGGGACCTCCGAGACCCGCGCCCCGAGGCGCGGGCCACCGACGGTGTAGCGCGCTGCAGCTGCGCGAGGTCTCGCGGACGTCAGCGAGACCGGTCGTCGAGCCAGCGCTCGAGGGTACGCAGATGCACGTCGCCGCGGTCGGTGGCCACGGCCATGCCGTTCGCCGCCACGAAGTCCACGAGGGTGGGCACGCCCATCTCTTCGTCCGCCGGCACGGTCACGCGCCTGCCGCGGCGTTGGAGGACCACCTCGCCGTCGTCGATCCAGGCCAGCTGGCCACGGGGACCCAGCGCCACCCAGGGTCTGCGGATCCGGTGCTCGATCTTCAGAGACGACAAGCGCCACACGCGGCCAGGGGTGAGCGCGAAGGTGCCGCTCGGATCCATCCCCAGCACAGGTCCAGTCGCGCCCAGCGCCCTGCGCACGACCCCACCGCGTGCATCCTGCCGCACGAGCCAGTCTCCTGCATCCACTGCGTGCACGGTCTCCGAGAATCGCCACCCCACACCGCCCGACACGGTGGGCTGCGCCTGCATCGGGATGGGTGGCGCCGCGGGCCGCGCTGCGTGTAGGCTGCAGCTCGTGAGGTCCCCCACGGCGGGGCCACGACCCCAGGCAGCGAAGCGACCGTTCGGGGAGATGGCGAGCAGCGGCGTGACGTCGGGGGACACGCCCTCGGCCGGGAGCACGCACACGGGCACGTCTCCGCTCAAGATCTCCACCACCACGAGTCCACGCTCGAGCAAGCGCACCACACGATCCCCGGTGGCTGCCACCGCCACCGCTCGACCGGGCAGCAGCCCGAAGCGCTGGGCATGGTCGCGATCGGCCTCGTAGGCGATGGCTTCGTCTTCGGTGATGCTGAGCAGGCGCGCCGGTCCGGTCCACGTCCGCAGCGTCGCTGGCTCGAGATCCTGTGCGATCCCGTCGGGGCCGAGCAGCACCGCACCCTCGCCCCGCAGCCCCCACACGAACCTGCCATCGGGAGATGGACGAGGCGCGTCCAGGCCCGTCGCGGCGATGGGAGACGGGGGCTCCAGTCCGGGCTGGCAGCCTTCGCTGACCACCCATCCACAGCCTGCGTCTGGCCCTGGGACAGGTCCTGAGATTCCGGGGCCTGCCCAGCGGACGTCGAAGGTGCCGACGGCCGCAGCGACATTCGGATGAAGCATGGTGAGCTCGGGCTCGAGCAGGTCGCCCCGGGATGGATCCACGGGCCACCAGGCGCTGCGATGGAACACGGCCACGCTGCCATCGTCGGCCACCGACAGCCCCTCGGGCGTGCTCCACGGCCAGGTGCGTCGCTCGGTGATCGCTCCAGACGGCCCGAGCCAGCCCGACCCTCCCCACACGTCGTGGGCGATGAGATCGTCGGAGGGGGCCGGCCCCGCGAAGGCGAGGTGCGCGACGGGCCCGAGGCTGGTGAACGTCGCCGTCACCGTGCCCGTCGCGCGGTCGAGGACCGCAGCGTGACCTCGGTCGGTGCCGATGGCGAGGCGGGTCGTGTCGTCCGACAGCGTGAGTGCGGTGGGCGTCCCAGCAACGGGCCGCTGCACTGTTGCGCCGTCGGGGATCGACCACGCCCAGCCCCCCGCCATCTCGAGTCGGCTCGACGTGAACGCCAGGCGGAGGTCGCCCTGCACGTCGTCGGGCGTGGCCAGCATGCGCCGCACGTCGGCCATGTCGGCCTCGAGCAGCAGCAAGCCGCGCTCGCCCGCCGCAGCGACCCAGCCTCCATCGGCGGACAACGCCACCGCGTGGATGGCACCCAAGACCACGCTACGCGAGTCGCCTCCCGCGTCGGCGATCCAGAGGCGATCCCCCGACGCCAATGCCAGGCGCCCCCCCTCGGAGGCTGCGGCCGTCACGCGCTGCGCGGCGCCATCGAGCCGCCAGGTTCGCCGGCCCCGAGACACCTGCAGGCCACCCGACCTGCGCACGATCTCGAGATCCGAGGTCTCGTCCGTGGGCTCGGGTGGGGGAGGGCGGAGCCAGATGTGGGAGGGCTCGTCGTCGAGGGGCTCCAGGTCGCGTGCCACCACGGGGACGGACTCACTCGCGCGAAGGGCGTCGGGATCGAACACGATCAGCGTGCCATCCTCGTGACCCGTGACCACGCGGTCGGCATTCGCCGTGATGGCGGTCACGTGCTGCGACAGGCGACGAGACGCGAGCCGCAGCCCCGAGATGTCGATGGCCCACAGCTGATCGTCGTCCATGGTCCACACCGTGCCGCGGTCGTCGACGGCTGCAGGTCCCTCTTCCGTCGGCGGGAGCGGATAGGCCCGTCGAGCTCTCGGATCCACCACGGCGCGCGAGGGGCCGTCCACCAACACGAAGGTCTCGGAGGGGGACGGCCGCGTGCGCACTCGGGCGTCCGCGGGCAGAGCAGGCACCCGCACGCTCCGCCCCTTCGCCGAGCGCAGGCGGTCGAGCTCTCCGTCGGCATCCGACGCCTCCAGGCTCCACCGTCGCAGGGGAGTGGGCGGGCCGACCTCGTCGCCGTCGGGTCCCCAGCAGGTGGCCCCCACGGGTGACAGCGCGCACAGCTGGCCGGTGGGATGCACCGCGAGCCGGTCCTTGTCGGCTCCAGCCGCTCTTGGATCCGGCAGCGGAGTCAGGTCCGCCGTCCAGCTCCACAGAGCACCAAAGGCATCGAGCGCGTGGATGCGGCCCTCGGCGTCGATGGCGAGATCCTCGATGGGGGCGTGGCTGGAACGCGTGGGATCGATGCGCTCCGCGGTGTGCGCATCCACCAGGGCCATCGCACCATCCGACCGCAGCGCCACCAGCAGAGAGCCATCGAGCGTGAACGCCATGGCTGCAGGGTCAGAGCCGCGGGCCAGGGCCACGCGTCGTGGGCTCGAGGCGCCTGGCGCCCACAGCGCCACCTGGGCGCGTGGCCCCGTGATGGCGATGGGACCTCCGCCAGGCGCTGGCACCACCCCCCGTGGCGTGAAGCCGACGTCCTCGATGGACAGCGTGCGCATCGAGCTGGCCGTGCGATCGTGGACCACGAGCGTGGTGTCGTCAGCACACGCCACACGCTGCAGATCATGCGACCACCACGTGCGCTCCGTCGAGGCGCAGGGGGCATCCGGTGGCGGCTCCGGCAGCGGCGCGACTCGGGCTGCGAACCGGTCGCTCCACCAGAGCGGATGTACGTGACGCGCCCGCTCCAGCGGCGTCGGGTCCAAGCGCACAGCCTCCGAAGCCGACACGATCCATGCGCCGTCGGGGGTGACGTCGCCCACCCCGTGTGCGCGTGCGACCGCACCACGGGTCGGGTCCCAGACGGTCCAGTGACCATCTGCCCAGGTCGCCCAGCGCCCCTCCTCCAGGGGCTCCACTCGGATCGTGGTCTCGTCGGTGCGGGGGCGACCGTCCGCGCGGGGCGAACGAGGGGCCTCCTCCGACCCCGAAGGAGCCTCTCGAGGACGTCGTGGGCCGGGCTCAGCCGGCACCGCGCCCGTGTTGGGGGTGTCGGGCCACCGCATGCCCCAGGACGCCCGCCCGAGCAACGCTACCGCACCCTCGGGCAGCTCCCCCGTGGTGGGTTCAGATACGAGCTGAGCAGCTGGCCGGGTGGCGAGGGTGTCGGGAGCAAAGAACTCACCCACATCCACGCACGCCACGGCCCACAGGGCAACGAACACGCGAACCCCTGGTCAGGGCGCCTCGGCCGCATCCTACCCTGCTGGGACAAGTGGGCAGACAGACGGGGGGTCGCGAGGGAGGAGGCGGAGCCGAGAATCGGACTTGAACCGACGACCTGCTGATTACGAATCAGCTGCTCTACCAACTGAGCTATCTCGGCATCCGGACGCGTCTCGCCCTATCGCGTGCGGCGAAAGGCCGTCAAGGTGCCTTGTGCGATGTGCCTCCGAGGCGGTAAGGATCGCAATCATGGGATGCACCCGCTTTTTGATGCTCTTCTCGCTCTGCGTGGCAACTGCCGCCCAAGCGTCCGAACCTGTCTTTCTACCTCCGGTCTCTTCGTCTGATCCCTCCGACGAGGGATTGGCGGAGACGCTGCAGGATCAGATTCGGGATCGGCTCGTCAGCAACGGGCTGATCGTGCTGGATCCCGCTGCGGCGGCCCGCGTCGCGCCTCCATCGTCGTTCTGGTCCTGCGTCGAGATCGCGGGATGTCCTGGTGAAGTCCTCGAGGTGTTGCCTGCCCAGGTGGGCGTCGTCGCACAGGTGCTGCGGATGGGACCGGCACTGGTGGGTCGGATCCAGGTCTTCGCCGAAGGCGAGGCGGCCGCTCGGACCCAGCTCGACGTACCGATCGCGGAAGACAACGAAGATCTGTTCAGCGTGGCTGTGTCCCGGGCGGTGTTCGGAGTGCTCGACACCCTTCCTCCGAGCCACAACGACGTGATCATGGCCGCGACGGACCTCGTGGGGCGCGATCCGGCCGAGCCCGGCATGCCTCCGGACATGATGCCCGAGCTCTCTCCCGCGACCGTGCCGACCCCCGCGCCCGTCGCGACCCCTAGGCCTCGTCCCCCAGAGCCCGAGCCAGCTCCCACACCCGTCGCAGCGCCCGAACCCGAGCCCGCACCGACGAGGCCCGCGCCGGCTCGGACACCCGTCGCCGATGGCTCCGATCCCGTGGAGGAGCGGCTGAAGGGCACTGGTGTGCAGCCCCGGCACGTCGCTGGGGCGCGCGGCCACTTCCTCGCCTCCGACCTCGATCCGCGTGACTACCTGTACCGATCCACCCCCCACGCAGGCCGGCTGGTGATCGAGCTGCGGTCTGGGTTGGGGATCGGGGATGTCGATCGCCGGGCCCTCATCCGTGCCCAGCTGGACGGCACCGGTCAGACCGTCGGGAACTGGTACCGGGAAGGCCCTCGGGACTCACGGAACTTCCGCGGGGAGGGCTACCTCGGCTACGCGCCATCCACCGTCGTCGACGTGGGGATGGTGGTCGGTCTGCAGTACGCGCGTCGTCGCTTCAACACGGGGACCGTGGTGGACGATGGGGTGGGGGAGCCACAGCGTGCCTTCAACCCCACACAGCAGGTAGACGCGCTGGACATCTACCTGCAGCCTCGCGTCCGAGCCTACGTGGTTCCCCTCGGACCGGTGAAGCCGTACCTGAGCGCCGGCGTGGACATCAAGTTCGTGGGCCCCTACCGCATCGACCAGGTGGAGACCTACGCCACTCCAGGTCTGGCCGTGATTCCGGGATTCCTCGGTGCAGCTGGCGTGATGATCGATCCGGGACCCATCGTGGGGTTCTTCGCCGAGGGCTCCTATGCGCGCCACACCGGCGCCCGGTCGGTGTTCAGCGATGGAGGATCCGATCAGTCTTGGCCCGCGGCTGGTTGGGAAGACGATCTCGACGCTGTGTTCGAAGAGCGGACCGGAGGAACCGTGGGCGTCGTGGGGGGCGTTCAGTTTCGCTTGTAGCGACAGGGCCCCACGCAGCTGGCTTGGATAGCGTGCACCAGCGGTGCTATGCCGTATCCTCATCGCGACGGGTTCGGTCGGACGGACCGGGGGTCCTGGGTGGCAAGAAAGAAGGACGAGAAAGACGCGGCGGCCGACTTCTTCGGTGACAGCGACCTCGATTGGCTGGACGACGATGAGGAAGAGCGATCCGGCGCATCCCGATCCTCGAGTCGCGCTGGCGCGGTCGAGGAGGCAGGAGGATCGGCCCCTCCCTCCAATGGCACGCCCTTGGCAAACGGAGCGCCGCCGCCGCCGCCCTCGGGCGAGGATGGGGAGCGTCGGAGGATGTCTGCCGCTCCGACGGTCCTCTTCACCGAGACTCCGCTCGGAGCCGACACCGCCACGGGGTCTCAGCCGCGCCCTCCCTCCCAGGTTCCCACGCTGCTCGACATCGATCCTGCAGTGAAGGCGGCTGCCGCCGCAGCGCGAGAAGCGGGAGCCGACTCCCAGGACGGCATCCAGACGGACGTGATGCCGGGCCCGACCGCGCTGGAAGCCGAGGCGGCGCCGGTGCCGGTGTCCGAGCCGCCGGGTCCACCACCCGTTCCCGAGGCCTTGGTCACGGCAGAGCCGACACCCGATCCTGCGCCCCACGCGTCGAGGCCCGAAGCGAATGGGAGCGCCACGGAGCCACCCGCGAGTCGACCGTCGCCGAGCGAGGAGGCCGTGACACCGAGTGAGCCCGCCGAGTCCATCGATCTGATGGCGCCTCCCGAGACGTCTCCTCCCGAGGTGTCGGCGCCGGCGCCCGACGATCCCTTGGCCGCGCCCAAGGCGCCCGTGGTCCGCCCTCCGGTGGGTGCGACCCCTGCGCCTGCTCCCCAGCGATCCGTCCATTCCGCAATCACCGGACGTGCACCACAGGGGGTGCGCCGTCCCTCGGAGCAAGGCTGGCAAACCACGCTTCAGATCCTGGTCGGCGAGTCCACCGCCGTGGGCCCCACCAGCGCCGGAACGGGCAAGGGGATCCTGCTGGAGCGTGCCGCGAGCATCGCCACCCATCAGCTCGAGGATCACGCCCGATCCGTCGAGCTGTACACCGACATCGTCGCGACGGGCCACACCTCCGAGGAGCTCCTCCGCAACCAGATCACGTCCCTCGGGCGGCTGGGGCGCTATGCCGAGCAGCTTTCCTTGATCGTCGATCTGTCGGAGCAACTCACGGGTCCACGGAAGGCGGACGCGCTGCTGGACGCGGGGCTCGTGGCATGGCGGCGACTGGATCAGCCAGCCCTTGCAGTCCAGCACCTGCGCGCTGCGGCGGCGGAAGACGACAGGCACTACACGGCTCGAGCGCTCCTAAGGGCGCTCCTCGCGACCCAGGGAGCCTCTGCCACCGAGCGCATGACGTTGCTGGACCAGCTCGCGGATCTCTCCGAAGGAGGCATTGCCGCAGACGCCTACATGGAGGCTGCCTCGGTGGCCGAGGAGGCGGGAGATGGAGCGGGGAGTCGGGCGCGGCTGGAGCACGCCCTTCAGGCCGAGCCCGGTCACCTGGGAGCATTCCTGAGGCTCGAGCGGGTGCTCGCCAACGACCCACCGGCACTGGCTCGCCTGTACGAGCGCGAGGCATCGCGCGCCAATCAGACCGAGTCGGGCTGGTGGCACGCCGAGGCCGCCCGAGCCCACCAGCGAGCTGGTCAATCCGAAGACGCCGTTCGAGGCTTCAACGCGGCGGTCAGCGAGGGATATCCCTTCGCGTTGCGCGAGCTGCAGGGCACGTACGTACAGACTGGCGCGTGGTTCGAGCTCGAGGACGCCCTGACGCGGGAGGCGGAGGCACTGACCGCCGAGGAGGGCCAGGCCTTCACGCTGTATCGACTGGGCTGGCTCAGAGAGTCGCGCATCGAGAACCTCGATGCCGCCCTGGAAGCCTACGAGCGCGCCGTGAAGGCGGACCCCACCTCGGCCCCAGCCGCCGATGCCGTGGCCCGACTGCTTCGCCACAAGCAGGACCAGCAACGGGCCTTCCTCGAGGAGCGGCTGGAGCAAACCACGCTCCCCACGGAGCGCCGGTTCCTCACGCTCCAGCTCGCCGAAGACTCGGAGCAGGACGGTGCGCTCGACGCCGCCAAGGATCGCTATCGGAGCGTCCTGGAAGGGGACAGCACCGACACGGCAGCGGAGGTCGCTCGAGGTGGACTCGAGCGTACGCTCAAGCGGCTGCAGGATCGCGCTGGGTTGGCCGAGCTGCGACGTCAGCAGGCCACGATGGCGAGTACCGCATCCGAGCGAGCCCTCTGGCTGCACGAGGCGGCGTCGATCTTGTCCAGCCCGATGCCGAAGTGGCCGCCCGACGACGAGCAGGAGCGCTCCTCTGCCGTCACGGCCCTCATGAGTGCTCTGGACGCGGAGCCCGACCACCCAGCCGCGCTGGGTTCGCTCACCCTGCTGCTGGGCGCGAGCGATCGATGGAGCGAGCTCGCAGACATCCTGGAGGCTGCCGCCAAGGCCACCACCGACGAGCATCGACGTGCGGCCTTCCTGTACCGAGCAGGCCGGCTGTATGCGGAGCGCGTCGGAGACGACGACAAGGCCAGGGTCTGCCTGGGGCGGGCATTGGCCGTCTCGCCGGAGTTTCGCCCAGCCCGATGGCTGTTGCGCACGGTGTCTGGGCCGGGCGACGCCGCGGGCGACGCGAGCATCTACCGTGAGGAGGCCCGCCACGCCGAGGGCCGGTCGGAGCGGGCGTGGAGCCTGTTCGCCGCCGCCGAGGCTGCTGGGCCCGGCCCGGCGGCTCGGCAGGATCTGCAACGAATCCTCAGTGAGAGCTCGGATCATGCTGGTGCCATGGCCGCGCTGGAGGTCCACTGCGTCGCCGATGGTGACGAGGAGTCGCTGACGCACATCTACCTGCGTGCACTCGAGGGCACCCCCACGACCTCCAAGGCGCGGGTCGCCGCACGGGCCGCCGTCCTGTTGGAGCGTGCAGGCAAGGGCGCTCGTGCGCTGGAGGTGCTCCGGCGCATCGCGAAGATGCCCGTGGAGGATCGGCCCCTCCGCGCATGTGCCCGCACGGCGCTGCGTCTCGGTGATCAGCCTCTAGCCGTCGAGCTCCTCCGAGCCACCTCGGTGCCCGGCGACCAAGTGGAGGCCGTTCGTCTCCAGGCAGCGGCCGTGCCGCCGTCGGAGTCCCTGCCACAGCTCATGGGGCTGCTCGAGCACTCTCCCCAGGCACTCGGGGTGGCCGCGCGCGCGGCCACCTTGGCGCAGCAGCTGGGGGACTCCGAGGCCATGCTGCGCGCCTATGCGACCATCGCGCGCCACGCGAAGTCGGCACCGCTGTCGGCGGCCTACGGCTCGTGGACCGGAATGCAGCTGCAGGCCTCCGGCAAGCACGAGGAGGCGCTCGAGTTCTGGCGGATCGCAGCAGCCGGGCGTCCTCACTCGGAAGCGCCCCGTGACGGCGTGGTGCGCGGGCTGGTGGGGAAGCAGGATGCCGAGGGTATCGGCGCCGTCGAGGGGCTCCCACCCACCCGGCGTGCCATCGCCCTCGGCCAGGCAGGCCATCCCGGTCGTGGAGCCGAGGTGTTGGTGGCCGCGGGCGAGGCGCAGGCCACTGCAGCACAGCACCTGAGCAACGCGTTGTTGTTGGAGCTCCTGTACGAGGCCGACGAGCAGTGGCAAGAGGCGTACGCCACCCTCGTGCGACGTCAAGGCCTCTGCCACGATCCCCAGGTGCTCGCCGAGGCCGACCAGCGAAAGCGCTGGATCTTGGCAGAGCATCTGGCCGACACCGACGCAGCCTGGGATCTCTACCGGCAGCTCCACGAGGAGTCTCCCGACGATCGAGAGGTCACGGAGGCCCTGGCCCGTATCGCCGGCGCACGAGGCGACGTGGAGATGGCCATCGGCTACCTCCGTGCGTTGGCCGACTCCGCATCCAGCACCGAGGAAGCGGCGCGCTACCAGCGCCGGGTAGGCGAGGTGCATCAACGTGCCGGAAAGCTCGACGACGCACGGCAAGCCTATCTAGACGCCCTCGGACACCTACCGACGGACGTGGAGGCGCTGGAAGGGCTCAAGCGGCTGGCCGAGAGCCAAGGCGACTGGACCGCGCTGGTCTCCGTGATGGAGCGTGAGGTCGGTGTGTCCCAAGGGCAGCGCAAGGTGGAGCTGAGGCGACAGATCGCCGAGGTCCACGAGACGCGCGTGAAGGACCCGAGCCAGACGATGCAGGCATGGCGAGCGTTGGTGGAGCTGGCACCCACCGATCGGCCAGGCCTCGAGAAGCTGCTCGCCTTGTCGGAGGCGGAGCAGGCGTGGGACGTCTTCGTGGACGCCGGCGCAGCATTGGCCGAGGTGAGCAGCGGGGCGGAGCGTGGTGCGCTGCTGCGTCGCGTCGGCATGGCGTGTGAAGACCACCTCGGTCGAGACGACGCGGCGAAGTTCTATCAGCAAGCCGTGGCGGTGACCCCTCCCGACGCCATCGCGGCGAAGCGGCTCGAGGGCCTCGCCCGTGCGCGTGCCGACTGGGGTGCTGCCGTTGGCGCACTGGCGCTGCAGGCCCGCGCAGACGTCGGTACGTCGGCACGAGTGGAAGCGCTCCTCGCGGCTGCGCGCCTCGAGGTGGAGGCTCGTCACGATCGGAGCGCTGCGGCCGACTTCTATCGGCAGATCCTCGACGTCGACGACAACCACGAGCCGTCGTTGCGCTTCATGGCGTCCCACTTGTTCGAGACGGGCGCGCATCCCGAGGCCCTCGCCATCAGCCGCCGTCTCGAGCCATTCGTCGAGGCGAACCAGGATCTCGAGGACTTCGACACGCGCATGGAGCTGTCGTCGTTCTACTTCTTCTTCGCCGAGATGCTGCGTGCGCAAGGCGACCACGGCAGTGCGCTCAAGCGCTATTCCCGGGCCCTCGAGCTCAATCCCACCCACCTTCCGAGCCTTCAAGCCATCGGTCCCCTCTACACCGAAGCTCAGGAGTGGCGAAAAGCCGAAGAGGTCTACCGAGCGCTGCTGCAGCTGTCGGGCGGCCACGGTGACCGCCAGCAGGCTGCCACCACCTACACCCAGCTCGGGCTGGTGGAGCGGGAGCTAGGCAACACGGACAAAGCCTACAAGCGGTTCAACAAGGCCCTCGAGCTACATCCCAACCATGTGGGCGCCCTGAAGGGCATGGCGCTGGTGCTCAACGATCGGAAGGATTGGAGCAACCTGCTCAACGTCTACAACAACATCATCTACCATGCAGTGGTGCCCGAAGACGTCATCGACGCCTACATGACCAAGGGGCGCATCCTCGACGTGCACATGCAGCGGCAAGACAAAGCCGCGCAGCACTACCAACGCTCCCTCGACTTCGATCCCCATCAGCCGCTGGCGTTCCTGCGCCTGGCGGAGCTGGCGCTGCGTCGCAAGACCTACCGGGATGCAGGGGAGCTGGCGGAGAAGGCACTGCAGCTGGACGAGGATCTGGTCCGGCCGCATCGGGCACTGTTGCTGCTCGTGCGTGCACTGGCGTGGCAGGATGCCGGTCGCAAGTCGGAGGCACAGCGCTGCCTGAGGGAGGCAGGTGTGCTCGATCGAACGCTCGCAGAAGAGCTGGGGGCCAACCCGTTGGCAGATCCCAGCCAGATCGAGGGCGTTCTCAAGCGACGCATGCCCTAGGCAAGGGGAGGGTGAGCCGAGGTCGCCCGGCCGCCTGCCCGTCAGGTGTGAACGGTGTGCACCGCTCCGAAGCGCGTGGAGATGGCCGCACCCACACCGATGATGCTCGACGCCATCACCACGAACCAGCCGATCCAGGGCAGGCTACCGAAGAAGGTCACGAGCACCACGCCGACGAGGAACGCCAGCCAGCGACCGTGCGGGCGCCGCTCCAAGGGAAGCCGGTCTCCGACGGCCTGACACAAGCCGACGAAGCCCAGCAGCCAGGCGAGGCCCAGCAAGCCCATCATCAGCGCACTCACGGGCAGACCGAGGCCGAGGGTGATGACGGCGAACAGCGCGCTGAACAGCACGACGAATCCGGACGTCAGCATTCCCACCACCGCGGCGCGCAGTGGACGAACCTCGAGATCCTGTGCGACAGCGCTCACGCGCGTGGGGAACAGGCCCACGACCAAGACGCCGGCTCCCGCGACGGACAGGAGCAGCACGAGGCGGCGGTACATCTGCTGCAACACGTGCGTCGCATCGAAGGCGATGGGAACGCTGCCCGCCGCATTGTGCTGGTCGAGGGCGGAGAGGACCTCCATGCCCGTGTTGGGGCCTCCCATGGCCACTCGGTTGCCGAGGAGCCGGCCGCCTTCATCGACCGTGACGGAGCCACCGAACGACACGGCGTCTCCTTCGACTCGTCCTCCCTCGGCCACGTGAACGTTGCCACCGAACGACACGGCATCTCCGACCACGTGGCCGCTGACGACGACATCCCCGCCGAAGGCGACGACCTCGTCGACGCGCTCCTCGGCCGCGACGGTGATCGGCTCACCGAGTCCATGACGCTCGGCGTTGGGTTGCGTCTTGGACTTCTCCTCGATGGATGCCTGCAGGGCCTCGACCTCGGTGCGGAGGGTCTCGACGGCTGCCCTCTCCGCGGCGAGCTCGGCACGCTGGGCCTCCAACAACTCCCACTCGGAGTCCACCGCCTCCTGGGCCGTGGTGTCCACCTCTTGCTCCACGGGCTCGGCCAGCGCTGGCGAGGTGGTGGCCAGCAGCAGGCCCGTCATGAGTGCAGTGCTCATCTCACCCTCCGCAGCAGCGCAGCGCTGGGCTGACCAGCGAAGTGCACCGTGGCAGCCACGCCGATGGCTGACAGGAGCGTCGAGACGGTCAGGACAGTCTGGAGCGAGCCCAAGGTGGCACCCAGACCTCGACCGAGGGCCGACACCGCGTTGAGCGCCACTGCGAAGTCCGCAGCGAGCGCCAGGGGACTCTGCAGCGCGAGTGCCATGGCGGCCGAGCACAGGAGCAGCCCGACTCCCACTCCGATCTCGAGGACTGGAACACGCTCCGGCTGGCGCAGCTCCGCCAGGACCGTGTGCGCCAACTCTCGTGGAGCGACGGGGTCTTCCATCGCGGCGAAGGCAGCGGCGAGGGGCTCCATTCCGGTGGCTCGTGTGGCACAGGAAGGGCACTCGTCGATGTGCTCTGCGATGTGGATGGCAAGCTGCTCGCCCACATCGCCCTCTACGAAGGACTGGAGCAGATCCTCCGGAACGTGCTGGCTCATGGCTGATCTCCGCCGTGCATCTCGTAGGCTGCCCGAAGCTTCTTGCGCGCACGGAAGATGCGGTTCATCACCGTGCCGAGAGGCAGTTCCAACACCTCGGCGATCTCTGTGTATTTCTTGTGCTCGAAGTGGTAGAGAATGAGGACTTCTCTATACATCGGGGGAATGTCCTGAAGCGCCTTCTCGAGTAGCTCGGCTCGCTGGCTCCGCACTACGTCCTGCATGGGAGACGGCCGAAGATCGACGACGTCCTTCGGCTCGTCATAGGAGCGTCGCTTCCTGCGCCGGTGCTCGTCGATGCAGGTATTGCGAGCGATCCCGAAGACCCAGGTGGAGAAGGAGCGGTTGGGATCGTAGCGATGGAGGTTCCGAAGCACCTTGACCAGGGTGTCTTGCGCGGCATCGTAGCCATCCTGATCGTTGTTGAGCATGCGACGGCAGAATCGGTAGACGGGACCGGTCCAGCGATCCACCAGCCATGCGCGTGCACCCTGATCCCCATCCCTGGCGGCGAGGATGCGGGCGGGCTCGTCCGTGGTTCCTTCGTGAAGTCGCAGGGCCAGCAGTGTGATCTCCGTCTAGGGGTTCTGATCTGCGTTACGCACGTGGCAGACCGCCTATTTCACGACCGATGCGGTTCTCTGATAATCTCAGACGGAAGGTGGTCGGTCCAGCATGGACAAGAACTGGAAACTCCAGCGCTACGATCGGAAAGACTACACCGAGTTGGTGGACTTCCCCGTGGAGATCGTGGGTCGTGACGGTGTGGTGCGCCGCTACACCTTCGAGGACTCGATCCGGTTGTACCAGCGCCGCATCACCTTCGCGCCCATCCGCTATCGAGACAACGACCTGATCCGCGCCGAGGTCAATCACTGCAGATCACGCATCGATCAGCTTCGGCGGAGCTACTTCCATCGGTACGGATGGGGCACACCAGAGGGGCAGCCCGGAGCCGAGGAGAGCTTCGGCGACCTGGCGGGTGAGCTCGCAGCCTTCCTCTGCCGCGTGCTCACGGTCACGGGGCGTCCGGAGATTCGCTTCGACCGCGTCGAAGATGCCCAGCAAACGGCGTTCAGCACCTGGTACGTCACGCCGCAAGACGCCAAGAGCGGCATGTTGCTCTACTTCTACCGCTTCGGCGGCACGTCTCCGGACGAATCCAGGGAGGTGTTCTTCGCGTCTCTGAAGTCGCTGGAGGGCATGGGTCGGAACGCGGGAGACGCAGAGCGGTTGATCGCCTTCCATCACACGGTGGACTGTGGCTTCGTACTGACGGGTCGAGGAGCGGACTTCTCGTCCTTCGTTCAGTCCGCCAAAGGAGATGCGCGGCCCGTCGACATCGCCCCGACCCCATGGGACGAGATCCTCGAGATCGTGCGGCGCGGCGACTACGAGGCGGCCCTCAGGCGGTGCCGTGAGCTCGTGGTCAGCCAGCCCTGGCATCGCAACGCCTATGTGGCAGGCGCGATGCTCGCGGCGTTCCTGGGAGAGCACCTGGTGGGCGAGGATCTCGCGTTGGTGGGGTCGCGCTACTTCCCCGAGGACGGCGTGCTCCTCCACTACCTGGGCTTGTGCCGGTCACGACTGGGTCGAGACGAGGATGCAGAGTCCGCCCTTCGACAGGCCATCGAGCTATCGCCCGACCTCGTGAGCGCGCGGGCGCTGCTGGCCGTGCATCTCGTGCAGCGGCGTAGGCATCGAGAGGCCCTGGATGTCCTGCGTAGTCGGCGCGGTGTCGATCCCGACGATCGTCGAGCCGACGCAGATCTGCAGCACCTCGAGCACTGGATCCAGTGGCGTGCGTGGATGATCTACGGAGGCGCGGCCATGGTGCTCGTGGGGCTGGGCACCTTCCCACTGCAGCAGGTGGCGGGCGTCGCTGCCGCGCTGCTGGGCGCATTCTTGGCCGGACTCGGTTGGTTTGCGTTCCATCGCCAGCTCGACTCGATGTTGGCGCGCCAGCGCTTCGAGGAGATCAGTCAGGGCCTCAGGCGCCTGCACCGAACCACGCGCGACGACCTCGTGGTGAGTTAGGTCCGCACGTCGCCGCAAGCGCGCGATCGTGGAGCGGTCTTGTCACCGTGGTCCGCGGGACTAGTGTTCGGCGTAGTTGGAGACCCCCATGGGTGAAGACGAGAAAGACGGTGTGCAGAGTGGCGCTCCCGCCTCCCCCGAGTCCGTGTCTGACGAACCCGCAGGTGCAGATGGTCGCACCGACCCGCAAGAGCCGGAGGTCGCCGTGTCGGACGCCGTGGAGCAGCTCACCCCCGAGCAAGCCAAGATCCGAGAGCTGGAGGCCGAGTCGGCCACGGCCAAGAGCCAGCTGCAGGAAGCGCAGGCCCGCTTGAGGACGGTGTCCAAGGCCTACACGGATCTACAAGCCGAGATGAAGGCGTTCCGCGAACGCCAGGAAGCGAGGGCCAAGCTCGACGGCGAGATGCAGGCGTTCTCTCTTGCCAAGACCTTCTTCGATCCGGTGATGAATCTGAAGCGCTCGGTGGCCACGGCCATCGATGCCGAGTCCACCAACGCTGGACTGCTGGACGGCCTCAAGATGGTGCAGCACCAGTTCATGGAGGCCATGACCAAGCTCGGGCTGGAAGAGGTGCCCGGAGAAGGGTCCGTCTTCGATCCGAACCTGCACGAGGCCCTGGCCGTCACCCCGGTATTGGACGCGAGCCAGGACGGTCGGGTGCTCACGGTGCACACGGCTGGCTACTCGGTGAGGGGACGGGTGCTGCAGGCTGCGCAGGTCGTGGTGGGCAAGTACCAGGAGGCAGACGGAGAGGCGGACGCCTGACCGATGGACACCAACAGTCGGGCGATCGTCGGTCTGTCGCTGGTCCTCGTGTTCCTGTCCTGGTGGCTGATGCGGAGCGACGGCTCCTCACAGGAGGAGCAGACCCCGTTGTGGACGCTACCGGTGGTCGACGTCACCCGGGTAGAGGTGGTCCGACCGGACGACACGGTGGTGCTACTGCGGGAAGCCGAGACCTGGAGCCTATCGCAGCCGCTGATGGACACTCGGGTCGACGAGCGTCGGGTGGAGCAGCTCCTGCTCTCCCTCGCAGGGCTTCAGGTGGACGAGATCGTGGCGTCCCCAGACGAGGATGGAGAGCCCTACGGTTTGGGTGACCCTCCTCATCTTCAGGTCTCCCTGACGATGTCCTCTGGCCGCACCCACGGACTGGCCGTTGGCTTGCTGACGCCCGTGGGCTACGGCACCTACGCGCGACGAAGCGATGGCAGCGTGGTCGCCTTGCGTGGCGATCTCCACCGAGAGCTGCTGATCGACGCCGCAGCGTTCCGCGATCATCGACTGCTGTCGTTCGATCCGGCCCGCGTGAGAGCCGTGGAGCTGTGGGGGCCGAACGGTACGCTCCGAGCACGAGGCGAGGGGACCCAGTGGTGGCTCGATGGCTTCGGTCGAGCCGATCCCGACCGAGTGGACGACCTCGTGATGGGGCTGCTGGACGTTCGGTTCGATGCCATCTTGGATCTCGAGGAGGAGATCGCCCAGCCCCTTCGGACGGCGACCGTGGAGCTCGACGACGGAACTCGCCTGGTGGCTCGGGTGGGCGAGGACACGCCGCTCGGCACGCTGGTGTGGGCCCCCGACGACAGGCGCGGCACCGTGGTGTCGGACGCCTTGATGCTCCTCGAGCAGGGGCCCTCCGATCTGGGGGTTCGCGAGGCCTTTGGCATCGACCTCGATCGCTCGGACCGCGTCGAGGTCACCCTCGGCGACCAGAGCGTCACGCTGATGCGCGAGTCGGGCGTCTGGGCTGCCGAGGGATACGAGCGTGCCGATGCCCTCGATCTCGTGCAGGCACTCGCCGACGTGGGTGTGCGCTACGAGCGAGCAGCGCCACCAGCAGTGGAGGATCGCTGGGGCGGCGTGACCGTATGGGAAGGGGAGACGTCGCGCAGCGTTGCCCTGGGCCCGCTACACGTGGACGTGCACTCCGCACAGGACGAGGCCGGTGGGCCACCGTTCCGGATTCCTTCGAGGGACCTGCAGGCCGCCCGCGAGCTCTTGAGGTAGCTGGTATCGTCCACCGACCGTTTTCGAGGATCACCACGTGAGCTACTTGATCGCAGCGATGTTCACCCCAGCGATCGCTCAGGAGCCGCAGCCCCAACATCTGATCGAGATCGGGGCACCGCTGCGAGCGCTGGTCCTCGACCTTCCGAGCGAGGCGCTCGAGGCCGCGAGAACAGGGGATCCCGAGGAGTCGCTCACCGCACTTCGTGCCATGGACACCGCGACGCTGTCGGAGCGGCAGCGTGCGGACTGGTCCTTCCTGGTTGCGTGGGCGACGTCCCAGACCGAGCAACCCGAGCAAGCCATGGACGTCGTCGAGACGGCGGCCGCGTCGACGGCGCCTGCATCGTACGTGGCGACTGCCCGGGGGGTGGTCTTGGCGGCTGGGGGGGAGCCCACGCGCGCTCTGGAGATCCTGGCGGGAGTCGGGTCCGACGAGCTGCCGTTCGCGCGAGCAGCCATCGCCATCTCCGATGCTCATCGAGCACTCGATCAGCCAGATCGTGCCTGGGCCATCGCAGAACAGGTCGTGAGCCGACCCGACCCCTCACCAGGGAATGCGCCCGCGCTACTCGCGCTGGCAGAGCACCACGGGCTGGAGTCGGACGCCGCGCGTCCTCTGCTGACACGGTTGTGGACCTACTACCCAGACACAGAAGAAGGTGAGGCGGCCACCGAGCGTCTCGAGTCGATGGCATTCACCCCCGAGTGGCAACAGCTCGCCGCGCGGGCCGAGCACCTGATGTGGGCCGAGCGCTACGATAGAGCGCTGGACGAAACCAAGCCACATCGAGAGCACGCGAGCGAGGCTTCGGTCGATGGGTGCCGTCTTCGCTACGTGCGCGGGCGCAGCTTCTACAAGCGCAACAAGCTGACCGCCGCCGTGGGTGAGCTCGAGGGCATCGGCGCTCAATGCGCGGAGGTCGAGGGCACCTACGGTCCGCGTGGTCTGTACCTGATGGGAACCGCGGAGTACCGACGGAAGCGCTTCGCGTCGTCGGCCAAGGTCTACGAGAGCCTCGCGGAGACGTACACGAGCCACTCCATGGCGGACGACGCCTGGACGAGGGGCGGCATCTCGTTGCTCGAGGACGACAGGGCGAGTGAAGCTGCGAGCTGGTGGGAGCGAGCGCTGTCGGACCACCCCGATGGTGACACGGTGCCCGAAGCTGCGCTGCGGCTCGCCTTCTGGCGGTACGACCAGGGGGAGCCGACGAAGGCGGTCGAGATCGCCGAGCGCCTCGCGGCGCTTCCACCGGAGGGCAACGCTCATCACGTGGAGGCGGGACGCTACTGGGCGGCGAGGTGGCGCATGTACCCGGACGCGAAGGTGCCAAGCCTCGCGGTGGAGGAGGAAGAGGCGCGCAAGGCAGCCATCGCCGGATGGCGTTCACTGTGTGAGGATCTCCCCCATAGCTTCTACGCGCTGCTGGCATTCGCGCGACTCACCGAGGTCGCCCCCGACGTCGCCGAGGCGTTGGCTCAGCGTTCGACCAGGCCCAAGGAAGACACCTGGGCTCCATGGCAGGTGCGAGCCGAGATGCTGCGGGATCCCCATTACCGAGACGGTATCGCGCTGATGCGCCTCGGCCTTCCCCGAGAGGGGCTCGCCGAATGGAGGCGCTCGCACTTCGACGAGCTGGCGCCTGACGAGAAAGTGTGGACCACGGAGCTTCGGATCGCTGCGGGAGACTGGCTGTTCGCGCATGACGACCTTCGGCGATGGATCATCTCGAATCCTCTGACCACGCTCGGGGATCGAGAGTGGCAGATCATCGAGGTCGCCTACCCGGATCGGTATTGGGCGGAGGTTCAGCGAGCCGTGCTCTCGGACTACCGCTACCCGCCGCGCCTGCTCCACGGGCTGGTCCGTGAGGAGTCCAACTTCAACCGAGAGATCGTGTCGTTTGCAGGAGCCATCGGCCTGTCTCAGCTGATGTGGGCGACGGCCCAGCAGACGGCGGGCTGGATGGACCTGAAGATCCGCCGCGCCGATCTGACCGAGCCCCAGACCAACCTGCGCATCGGGGCGCGGTACCTGGACTCGTTGTTCCGCCAGCTGTCCGAGAGCCCGTTCCTCTCGCTGGCTGCCTACAACGGTGGAGCCCGCAACGTGAAGAAGTGGGTGAAGGCCCACGACAACCCGCCCGTGGACGAGTGGGTCGAGCGCATCCCGTATCGGGAGACGCGCGGATATGTGAAGCGCGTGATGGGGACCTGGCAGACCATGCGCTACCACCACGACGATGGCCCTGCGTTTCCCGACCTGTCCGCGTTCAACCACGAGGCGTTGCCGTGACGGACCTCGAGGTCATCGGCGGTCGTGAGGTGGTTCACCGTGTGATGCAGGACTTCGTGGAGAGGGTGTTCGGTGACTTCATCATCGGGTACCTGTTCGAGGGTCGAGATCTCGGACGGATCGTACAGCTGGAGACGCAGCTCGCCGTCGCACACCTCGGAGGGCAGTCCGCCTACGACGGTCGGCCGCTGGGCAAGGTGCATCAGCCTTTGCGCATCAATCGTGGTCACTTCCGACGGCGACTGGCGATCCTGGCCACCGTGCTGGGCGAGCACGGGATCGACGAAGAGGTCGGCCAGCGGTGGCTCGATCACGACCGAGCGCTGGAGCCCGTCATCACCGATGGCACCGACTGTGTCCCTGGTGCCGCGGTGGACTGAGGCAACCGCCAGCGGTCAGTTCATGGTCAGGCGGCCCGATACCTTCCCGAGGTCGCTCGGCGCCGCAGAGGCTCATGCCCTTCGTTCACCTCCATACCCATTCTCAGTTCTCCATCCTCGACGGCGCAGCCACCGTGGGGGCTCTCGCCGCACGTGCGGCAGAGCTGGAGATGCCAGCCCTCGCCCTCACCGACACGTCGAACATGTACGGCGCCGTCGCGTTCCACAAGGCCTGCTCCAAGCACGGTGTGAAACCCATCCTGGGTGCAGAGCTCAACGTCCAGCCGGAGGGCGTGGATCACTGGGACTCTGCCCGGGAAGAGGGCGGATACCAGATCATCGCCCTGGTGGAGTCCGAGCAGGGCTACCACAGCCTGTGCGAGCTGGTGACCCGCGCCATCTTCGATGGCATGCACTACAAGCCACGGGTCGACCTCGCCATGCTCGAGCAGCATCGCGATGGGCTCATCTTCCTGACGGGTGGGATCAAGGGGGTGCTGGGACGCGCCCTTCAGAAGGGCGACCGCGATGTCGCACGGGAACGCTTCGAGGGTCTGTCCTCGGTCCTGGGTCCCGAGCAGCTGTATCTGGAGCTCCAGGATCACGGCATTCCGGGCCAGGAAGAGATCAACGCATTGGTGCGCGAGCTGTCCGCGGAGTCGGGGCGGCCCACCGTCGTGACCAACGCGGTCCACTACCTGAGGCCCGAAGACAGCGCGATCCACGAGCTGTTGAATGCCATCGGCGCGGGATGTAGCCTGGCGGATGCGCGTCGCCTCGTGTGCCCGACGGATCAGGCTTGGTTCAAGTCCGAAGAGGAGATGCGGGAGCTGTTCCCGTCGGACCCGGACGCGCTGGCACGGACCGGGGAGATCGCCGAGCGGTGTGAGTTCTCGTTCACGTACGACAACTACCACTTCCCCGCGACCACACCGCCCGATGTCGCAGAGGAGGGCGAGCAGCCCGACACCGAGGCGAACTGGGCCTACTTCTACCTAGCCTTTCCGCCTCCTGCCGACTGGGGCATGCCGCTGGATGGCACGGTTCCCCCCAAGCCAGACGGCGCTGGGAACATCAACGGGTACTTCGACTGGTACTCGAAGCGCGGACTCGAGCGCCGGCTGGAACGGATCCCAGCGGAATCCCATCCGGAGTACCACGATCGCCTCCAGATCGAGATCGACATCATCCTGGAGATGGGCTTCCCGGCGTACCTGCTCATCGTCGCCGAGTTCATCAACTGGTCGAAGGACAACGACATTCCCGTCGGCCCCGGGCGAGGCTCTGCTGCGGGTTCGCTCGTGGCTTGGGCCATGCGCATCACCGACATCGACCCCATCCGCTTCGGGCTGCTCTTCGAGCGCTTTCTGAACCCGGAGCGGGTGAGCATGCCCGACATCGACGTGGACTTCTGCCAGGATCGTCGCGAAGAAGCCATCGAGCACGTGCGCGAGAAGTACGGTGCCGAGCTGGTGTCCCAGATCATCACCTACGGCACCCTGAAGGCCAAGGCGGCCGTTCGTGACGTGGCGCGGGTGCTCGATCTCAACTTCGGCGAGGCCGACCGGATCGCGAAGCTCGTGCCCGATCAGCTCGGCATCAAGCTCGCCGACGCCATTCAGCAGGAACCTCGACTCCGCGACCTGCAGCATGGCGATCCCAAGGTGCGTCGCGTGCTCGATCTGGCACTCGCCATCGAGGGGACCACCCGTCAGACCGGGGTGCATGCTGCTGGCGTGGTGATCGCCGATCGCCCCTTGGTGCACTACGCCCCGCTGTACCGAGACGAGCCCGAGGGCGGACCCGTCGTCCAGTACGACATGGGAAGCGCCGAGTCCATCGGTCTGATCAAGTTCGACTTCTTGGGACTGAAGACCCTCGATCAGATCCGCGACGCCGTCCTCGCCATCGAGCAGAACCACGGCGTGCATATCGACATGTCGGCCATCCCCGAGGACGACGAGGTCACCTACGAGCTGTTGGAGCAAGGCGACGCCCTCGGTGTGTTCCAGCTCGAGTCCAGCGGGATGCGTGAGCTCCTCACGCGCCTGAAGCCCTCCGACATGAACGACATGGTCGCTCTCGTCGCGCTGTATCGGCCGGGTCCGCTGCAGTCTGGCATGACCGACGACTACGTGGAGCGAAAGCACGGCAGGCAGATCGAGTACCCGCTCCCCGTCCTGGAGCCCATTCTCGAGAGCACCTACGGCACCATCATCTACCAGGAACAGGTGATGCAGATCGCCCAGGTGATGGCTGGCTACTCCCTGGGAGAAGCCGATCTGCTGCGCCGGGCCATGGGCAAGAAGAAGCAGTCCGAGATGGACAAGCAGCGAGAGCGCTTCGTCTCGGGCTCCATCGCCAACGACATCCCGGTGGAGAAGGCCACCGAGATCTTCGATCTCATGGCGAAGTTCGCAGCCTATGGCTTCAACAAGAGCCACTCCGCCGCCTACGGCTGGATCGCCTACCAGACCGCGTACCTCAAGGCGCACTACCGACCCGAGTTCATGGCCGCCTTGATGACCATCGAGGCCGCGAACACGGACAAGGTGGTGGCCTACCTCGTCGACTGCCGGCGCGCCGGGATCGACGTGCTGCCCGTCTGCGTGAACCAGTCCTGGCATCAATTCAGCGTTCCCCCGCTGGCGGATCGACCCGTCGACGACGACGGAAACGTGCGATCCGTCGTCCGGTTCGGGCTCGGTGCGGTCAAGAACGTCGGAGCAGGCGCGATCGAAGCGATCATCGAGGCTCGGGAGGAAGCTGGTGGCTCGTTCGAGTCCACCTTCGATTTCTTCCGGCGTGTGGACTACACGCGCGTGAATCGACGTGTGATCGAGCATCTCGTCAAGGCTGGCGCGCTCGACTTCGAAGGCGTGCCGCGGCGTGCCCTGATCGAAGGACTGGATGCCGCCATCACGGTCGGGTCTCGTGCGCAGGCAGATGCTGCGGCAGGTCAGATCGGCTTGTTCGCCACAGCCGGTGCGCAGACCAAGAGACCGGAGTTCAGGTACCCCGATCTGCCCGAGTGGCCGCTGTCACAGAAGCTCGGCCATGAGCGAGACGTGCTCGGCTTGTACCTGTCGGGGCACCCCATGCAGGCACACGGCAGCGATGTGGCCCGCTACGCGACGTGTGTTCGGTTGACATCACTTCCCCAGTTCCGCGACGCCGAGGAAGTTCGCGTCATGGGTCTCGCGGTCGACGTTCGGACCATCCGCACCCGACGCAACGACAAGATGGCGTTCGTTCGGCTCGAAGACGCCAGCGACTCGGTCGAGTGCGTGTTCTTCTCCGATGCCTGGGCCCGGTCCATGCGTGCTCTCGAGTCGAACGAGCCACTGTTGGTCAGCGGAAAGGTGGAGGAGGGGGGAGACGAGGTGAAGCTCATCGCGAAGTCCGCCGAAACGCTGTCGGACATTCGCGCCAGGATGACGCGTGAGGTTCGCTTCAACCTCGAGGTGTCCGATCTGAAGGGCGACCGACTCACCCAGTTTCACGAGATCCTGCGAGAGCAGCGCGGCGCATGTCGCAGCTGCTTGGTGGTGCGCGCCCAGGGCAAGTTCGAGGCCGAGCTGAAGCTGCCAGAGTTACCGGTGGAGCCCAGCACGACCATGGAGGAGAGTGTGCAGGCCTTGTTCGGGCGCCCCGACGTCGTAGCGCTGTCGTAGCATAGGGAATGTTCACACTGTGGATGATGTCGGCGCTCGCAGGTCCTCCGGATCTGGTCGAGTCCCTCGGGGCAGGGGTTCAGGTCAACTGGACCGTGATGGAGCTGCAGATCGAAGCGTCCACCCGATCCCTCGCGACGGGATCGGTGGAGGCGGTGGAGCAGCTGGCCCGACGAGAGGTGGAAGCTGCTGTGCAACAGACCGTTGGCGACATCCCGGTCACCGGCAGCTTGGACCTCGGCGAGGTTCTGGAAGACGCGGCAATCGGAGTGGCCGTTCAGGCGCGCACGTCCCGCTGGCGGGTCCGCGAGACCACGTACGGCCAGTCGGGACGAGTTCGCCTGGTCGCAGCGCTGTCGCTGCAGGATCTCCTGAAGCCGTGGGTGCTCACCCGCACTGTGGCGGCGCCCCCCAGTGGATCTGATGACCTGCAGCGGCGTGCGTACACAGGCCTCCTCCTGGACGCCAGGGGAAGCAGCGCGCGTCCTGCGTATGCGCCCAGGATCATCGACCCAGCCGCAGGCGTGCTGTTCCAGGCCGAGCTGGAGGAGGCCATCGCCGTTCGGGAGCCCCCCTTTCGCTTCGTCACGGATCCGGGCCACCCAGCTTCGATGGTGGCGGGTGCGCGCCCCCTGGTGATTCGCGTGGACCACGCACGCGGCCCCGACCTGTACCTCTCGGAGGCAGATGCAAAGTCTGTCCAGGCACACTCCGAGTTGCTGCGGCAGGGACGTGTCGTGGTGATCCTCGATGCGTCCTGATCCTCGTCCAGCCTGGCTCGGACGACTTTCCTACCGATGGGCCCACATGCTCCAGCACAGCCGCCGCGAAGCGATCCTCCGGGGAGGGGCCCCACAGGCATTCTGGCTGCTCGAGCACGATCCCGTGATCACCACGGGGCGGCGGGCCGTTCCGCCCGAGCATGTGCCCCAGGATGCGACGGTCGTCGCCACGGAGCGAGGGGGGTTGGCCACCTGGCACGGACCCGGCCAGCTCGTTGGCTACCTGATGCTCGAGGTCGGCCGACACGGCGGCTCCGTGAAGGGCACTATCTGCGCCGTGGAACAAGGCGTGATTCACTGGCTGGGACGCGTCGGGCTTACTGCCCACCGCCGAGAGGGCCATCCAGGTGTTTGGGTGAGTGACGACAAGATTTGTGCCATCGGCATGCACTTCCGGCGGGGGGTGTCGATGCATGGGTTCGCGCTCAATCTGACCTGCGATCTCGAGCCGTTTCGGAGGATCGTTCCGTGTGGCATCACGGACGGAGGTGTGACCTCACTGGCCGAGCAACTGGGGGACAGCCCTGATCCACACGAGGTGGCCGATCACGTCGGGGCGGAGGTTCTCCATGCCTACCTTGACCACCTGCCGCACCGCGATTAACGAAGCGTAGTCGCAGGCACGTAGCTCAGCGGGAGAGCACCGCCCTGACACGGCGGGGGTCAGCGGTTCAAATCCGCTCGTGCCTACCATCCCATCGCGCCGCGGTCCTTCGTGACAGACCTCCGGACTTCCCGTTCGAGATCGTCGCCCGACCGCGCCGCCCCACCTTTCCACGCCAGTTGCACCATCGAGGCTTTTTTTGGCTCACTCCGTGGGCTATCCTCGTGAAACGCGCCAGACCTGCTGGCATCCCAACAGCCCAGAGAGGGACATTGAGAAGAGGACCCCGTCGTCGCCCCCAGCCGGAGCCCGATCGAAACGAACCCCGTGTCAACCGCAGAATTCGAGTTCCCCGCGTCCTCGTGATCGACGAGGAGGGAAACAAGCTCGGAGAGTTCCTCACCGAGGACGCCGTGCGGCTGGCTGAAGACAGAGGACTCGATCTGATCGAGGTGGCTCCCAACGGTCGACCGCCCGTCTGCCGGATCCAGGACTACGGAAAGCTCAAGTACGAGCGAAAGAAGCGAGCGGCCCACGCCCGCAAGAACCAAGTCCAGGTGCAGATCAAGGAGGTCAAACTCCGCCCCAAGACGGACGACCACGACATCGCCGTGAAGGTGCGACACGCAAGGCGGTTCCTCGAAGAGGGCAACAAGGTGAAGGTCACGATTCGCTTTCGCGGTCGTGAGCTCGCCCACAAGGACATCGGCTCCCAGCAGTGCCTCCGCGTGGCACGAGAGTGCGAGGACCTGGCCGCCATCGAGACCCATCCTCGGATGGACGGCCGGCAGATGTTCATGATCATCGCCCCGAACGCTCGCACACGCGCGCGCGCAGCCGAGCGTGCAGAGCAAGCACAAGCCGAGGCTGAAGCTGGCGAGACGGGCGAGGCTGGGGAGACTGTTCCCGAAGGCGAAGAATAGGATGCATCAGCCGGTGGTGGCGGTTAGCCACACGGCGTTTCCGGAGTATTTCGAATGCCCAAGATGAAGACCCACCGAGGTGCAGCAAAGCGCTTCCGCAAGACGGGTTCGGGCAGGATCCGCTTCAAGCGTGCGTACCTGCGACACAACCTGAGTTCGCAGCAGACGTCCACGAAGCGGAAGTTGCGTAAGCCCGGCTACCTCGACCCTGTCGATCAGCCAGCGGTGGACCGCCTCCTGCGCGGCGACTGAACACTCGTCGATCCCACATCCACACTCCGCCGCCACCACCGAACGGTCGGGAAGCGGCACCAAGCAGAGGTGAACAATGGCACGCATCAAGCGGGCACAGATCCGCAAGACGCGCAAGAAGAACCTGTTTCGTCGTGTTCGTGGCTTCTTCGTAGGCCGCCGCCGGTTGCGGCAGGCGATCGAAGCCCGCATGAAGGCCGAGAAGCAGGAATACATCGGCCGCAAGCAGCGCAAGCGGGCGTTCCGTCGCCTGTGGACGCAGCGGATCAATGCGGCCGCCCGGCAAAACGGCACGACCTACTCTCGGTTGATTCACGGCCTCAAGCAGGCCGGCATTCAGGTCAACCGGAAGATGCTGGCGGACCTCGCCGTTCGGGAACCGGCAGCCTTCAGCGCTCTCGCGGAGCAAGCCAAGGCTGCCATCGCTTCCTGACGAGCAAGCTTCGGCGAGTCTCGGGTTGTCGCCTTGCGCGACCCCGAGTAGCTCGGCATGGTCAGACCGGGTAACGTGGGCGGCATGAGCGTCATCCCGAAGCGAACCTCCCTCCTCCCTGTCGCCATGTGCGTCTTGTTGGCCGGTTGTCCTCAGGACGAAGTCGTCTGGGTGCCCTTCAACAATGACGAAGGGCAGGATCTCGTCATTGCGGTGGGTCAGACCTGCGAGCCAGAGGCCGGCACGCTCACGCTGACCTCCAGTCTCGGGCAGCGCGATGTGGGCACGGCCACCGTCGACCCACCCTGCGGCCCCGTCGGCACCACGCACGAGCTGGTGGTGGAAGTGATGGAGCAGTGGGAAGACGTCGTGGGACGGGTGACCGTCACCATCGATGCAGACCCCTCCATCGACGTGGACGAAGATGGAGACCTCGAGAGTCGGGGAGAGCAGGAGTACGTGCTCGAGCGCGATTCCGCCGCACCCGTCTACGCCATCAGCCTCCAATCCCAGGGAATCGAGGGGGAGACGCGCGACGATGTGTTTCGCGTGGTGCTGTGGCAGCCCGAGGAGCTCCAACCCACGGCGGGCACGGAGACGCAGTGAGCGCCTCGGAGCCCGAGCCGACCGAGCCCACCGCCAGCGAGGTCCCTGAGATCCCCGACAAGGAGAACTTCCGAATCGGGGAGACGGCACAGCTGGTGGGCGTGGGGAACAGCGTCCTGCGGAGCTGGGAGGCGGAGTTCGACATCGAGCCGGCCCGTTCCTCCTCTGGGCAGCGGATCTATCAGCGACACCACGTCGCTCGCTTCCTCCGGCTGCGAGACCTGATGATCGATCGAGGCTTCACCGTAGAGGGTGCGCGTAGGCTCCTGGATCCTCCCGAGGGACCGATGGACCTACCGACGACACAGCTTCACGACGTGATGTCTGCGCTGGCAGCGGTGCGACGCCGTGTGGCTGCGCTTCGTGAGCGGGTCGCCACCGCTGGGCCCGCAGGGACCAGCCGATCCTAGAGCAGGTGGCAAGTTGGCGTTGCCGCCTCATGGGCCGACGGTTAGCTGCGTGGAGTTGTCGGGGCGTAGCGCAGCCTGGTAGCGCACCAGACTGGGGGTCTGGTGGTCGCTGGTTCGAATCCAGTCGCCCCGACCACATCTTCAATCCCGATGGATCGGGGGCTCGTTGAGCCGATCGACGATCACCACCTCTCATGGGGTCGTCCAGCTCCCAGCGTTCCTCCCTGACGCCACGCGTGGCACGATCCGGAGCGTTCCCACCCACCTGCTCGCAGACGCCGGCGTGGACGTGCTCATGTGCAATGCGCTCCATCTGGGGGAGCGGCCGGGCGCCGAGACGGTGCGGGCGCTCGGGGGGCTGCATCGCTTCGTGGGATGGGATGGCCCCATCGCCACCGACTCCGGCGGCTTTCAGGTGTGGTCGCTGGCGCGAGACCGAGGCGGGGAGGGCACGGTCACAGAGCGTGGGTTCGTGCTGCCCGCCGCAGCTGGCCGGAAGCGTCAGATCTTCACCCCCGACAAGGCGATGGCCAACCAGCTGAAGCTGGGGGGCGACATCGTGTTCTGCCTGGATCAGTGTACGCACCCCGGCGACCCTCTGGAGGTGCAGGAAGCGTCCGTGCGGCGCACGCTGAAGTGGGCGCGTCGATGTCGCGAGATCGTGGATCAGCGGCCTCCAGAGCGGCGCCCGTTGCTGTTCGCGGTGGTGCAGGGGGGAGCCGAGCGACATCTCCGCGAGCGATGCGTCGAGGGCTTGCTCGAGATTGGCTTCGATGGCTTCGGTTTCGGGGGCGTGCCCATCGATCCCGACGCGGAGTCTGGGCTGGTGGACCAGGTGCACCTGGTGGCGGAGCTGCTTCCCGACGATGTACCGCTGCACGCACTCGGCGTGGGGCGACCCAACACCGTGCTCGCCGCCTGGCGTGCGGGCTGGCGCACATTCGACTCGGTGGCTCCAACCCGCGAGGCCCGCCGTGGGCTCCTGTACGCGCCCACCGTGGACGTCGACGCACCCGAGGTGGTCGCCTCCGCAGTCACTGTCAGTCGCTATCTGGATGCCACCTCCGAGCGCCACTGGCGCGATGACCGGCCCGTGGACGAGACCTGCCGCTGTCCACTCTGTCGACGCTACGGTCGCGGCTACCTCGCCCATCTGTTCCGCGTGGAGGATCCCGCAGCCGCCGTGCTCGCCACGTTGCACAACCTGGCGTTCCTCGCACGGCTGATGCGAACGCTGCGCGCCGTCGAAGGCCGAGATGTCGCCTAGCGAGGTCGTGCAGAGGCTGGTGGAGCGGCTGCGCCAGGCGCCCAAGTACGCGGGGTTGTGCGACGACCTGCTGGTCTGGGCGGTCCAGCAGGGGCTCCGCGAGCAGCGCTCGGAGAAGCTGGCCCTCAAGGTCGCCAAGCGGAAGCTGCATCAAGCGTTCGGATCGTTCCTGCCCTCGGCTCGCCGTAAGGAGCTGCTCTCCGTGCTCGCAGCCGCGGCTGGGGCAACGGATCCCCAGGCGCACACCGCACTGCTGCGACAAGCGTTGTCTCTGCACGCCTCCACCGCCGAGCGGCTCGAGTCCGGCGGGCTGGAGGACCTGTGGTCGGTCATCCTCGACCACGTCGGGACAGTGCGGTCGGTGCTGGATCTCGGGTGTGGGCTGGCTCCTGCCGTGCTGCCCTGGACGCAGCTTCCGGTCGATGTTCGGTACCTGGGGGTGGATCTCGATGGGCCGCTCTGCGAGGCGCTACAAGCCGCTCTGCGCCCTCGCTGGCCACACGTGCGGATCGAGGCGCGTGATGTGCGCGGCGAGGCACCGTGGCCCGAGGTGGACGTGGTGCTGATGGCCAAGCTGCTGCCCACGGTGGAGCGCCAAGCCTCCGGCAGTGCTGTGCAGCTGGTGGAGCGCCTGCGTGCGCGCTGGCTCGTGGCGACCTTTCCCCTGCGCAGCCTCGGAGGGCGCGACCGGGGCATGGGTCAGCAGTACCGTGGGCTCGCCACCCGGGTGCTCGGTCCGGGAACCACTCTCGAGGTGGCTGGCGAGCTCGTGCACCTGGTGGAGCGACGCGACGAGAGCAGATCAGCCTGAGGCCGGCGTCGCTCCCTCCAGGTGCTCGAAGTAGGCTTCCTCGGCTCGATGGGCCTCCTCCTCCGTCGACGCGATCCACTCCTGGAAGTCCACGTCGCGGGCGATCACCATCGGGGTCGGCTCCCAGTGGATGGTGGTGCCGTCGCGCAACGTGAGTCCTGCGCCGTGCAAGATCCGAGACACCTCGAGCAGCGGTACGCCGTCGAAGAACCTTCGCAGTGCACGGTTCTTGCCTCGTCGCTCCGGATCGGCGGTCACGAAGCGGCCTCGCGCCATCCAGGCGATGTGGTAGTGCGAGGGCACGAAGGACACACCCGCGAGGCCCAGCCGATCTGCGGCCCGGCCCATCAGCTGCATGGTCTCGTCTGCCATGCCCAAACCCGGACCGCGCTGCCCAGGTAGCTGTGGCCTCCGCTTCGAGAAGTCCGTGCGCGGATCGCGGAGCTCGAGCCACTCGATGAACAGTGTGCGCCAGTCTTCCACCGGGCGAATGGACACACTCATGTCCATCAGAGCCTCTCGCTTCCCGTCGATCAGCGTGGTGACCATCAGTCGGTGCGGGCCCCGCCCCGTCTCGATCCCCACCTTCAGATCGCGGAACCCCAGCCGCTTGAGCGCAGGCAGGTAGCCGTAGGCCACCATCGCGTGCTCGAGACCGTGGCGCGTGTAGAAGCCCAGGAAGCGCGCGTCCCGTCGCGTGGGCGGGATCCCCAGGGACTCCAGCAACTCGTCTTCCGTGATCAGTGCTGTGGATTCACCGGTGAGGGCCTCGTCGTCGAGCTGGCGCATCACGCGCAGCGATCGTCGGAACACCGGATCGTACCCGGTGGGGATGCTCCCACGCCAGCCCAAGGCCTCGGCGATGGTGCCTGCCAAGACCTTCCAGGAGTGGTCGGTGTAGCCTCCTCCGGGCATCGCCACGGTCGGGGTGGTTCCGAGCGCTGCGAACACGAAGCGGTCTCGCCTTCGCAGCGTCTCCAGGTCTACATCGAGCTGGCCCAGGGGGTCGCCCCGCAGGGGGTCGCCACCCGCGATGTACAGGGCCACCTCGCACTCCGGAGGCACTTGCTCCAGCAGCGCGACCACCTCGGTGAGGTAGGTGTCCGAGGTCGTGCCCACGGGAATGCGACGATCCACCACGGTGGCCGCTGTGTCCGTCTCGACCTCCCACGAGGACTCGGTGGAGATCGACAGCACACTCACGTCAGGATCGTCCCCCAAGCAGGCCACCACACCGTCTGGCGGGTGAGCGTCCAGATCCAGGATGAGCACGGGTCCCACGAGCCCGTCTCGTCGCAGCGCAGCCACGGCCACAGCCACGTCGTTGATGCCGCACAGGCCCGCTCCGCGCGTGGGGGTCGCATGATGGAAGCCGCCGAGCAGGTTGATGGCACGCCCGCGGTGACGAACAGCCCAGCGGGCTGCTTCGATGGTCGCCGCGGTGGCTCGTCGCCAGGTCTCGAGCAGCTCCGGTACCGGGATCACCGCACGATCCACACCCAAGATCTCCGCCAGGACATCGGCATCGTCCAGCTGCTCCAGCAGCGTGTGGTGGTGCACCAGTCCCACGTCGTCCCAGGCCACCTCGGCGGGTTGCTGAACCTCGGCTCGCTGCAGGATGCGGGATTCCAGGCACCACGTCAGGGCGTCCTGCGCGCGATGACTGCTCATGCCGCGGATCTGACCCTGGGGGATGGGCAAGCGGTAGGTGGAATGGAACCACACGGAGACGGGGCGTCCCGTGAGCCGTCGCCACAATCGATGCAGAGCGTGTCGAACCATCAGCCTTCCATGAACGAGCGGTGCACGTCTGGGTCGTCTGGGCCCTCTCCGAGGCGCCGATAGCTAGCGTCGCTCTGCATCTCCCATGTCCGAGCTCGATCATCGAGGTAGCGCTGGAGGATGTCCTGCCGGATCCTCCTCGCGATGGTGGGGTCGAGGATCGGGGCGAGTACCTCCACGCGTCGATCCAGGTTTCGCTCCATCCAGTCGGCGCTACCGATGTACACGCGTGGCTTTCCACCGTGGAGGAACCAGTAGATCCGATCGTGCTCGAGGAAGCGCCCGACCACCGAGCGCACCCGAATGTTCTCGGACAAGCCCGGCACACCGGGCACCAGCCGACAGATCCCACGAATGAGCATGTCCACCTGCACGCCTGCTTGGCTCGCCGCGTACAGGGCATCGATCATCTCGGCGTGGGTCACGGCGTTGCACTTCACGATGATGTGGGCAGGCTTGCCTTGAGACGCCAGCTCCGCCTCGTGCGCGATCAGGTCCAGCAGGGGACCCTTCATGTGCGAGGGGGCCACGAGGAGGTGACTGTAGCCGTTCGGTCGAGCGAATCCCGTGAGTCGATTGAACACCTGACCGACTTCTTCGGTGATGTCGGGATGGCTCGTGAACAGGCCCAAATCAGTGTAGATCCGCGCGGTGGAAGGGTTGTAGTTGCCCGTGCCGACGTGGACGTACCGGACCAGCTCGTCGCCCTCTCGACGCACGATGAGGGCGAGCTTGCTGTGGGTCTTCAGCCCCCGCACCCCATAGATGACGTGCACACCAGCCTCCTCCAGCCGGCGCGCCCAGACGATGTTGTTCTCCTCGTCGAAGCGAGCCTTCAGCTCCACGACCACCGCCACCTGCTTGCCCTTCTCCACCGCCGTCTCCAGGGCAGCGATGATGGGGGAGTCGCCGCTGGTGCGGTACAGCGTCTGCTTGATCGCCACCACGTCCGGATCGTCTGCGGCTCGCCGCACGAAGCCCACCACGGGATCGAAGGACTCGTAGGGGTGATGCACGAGCACGTCGCGCCGGCGGATCAGCCGGAACAGATCCGCTTCGGGCTCCAGGCCGGGAGGCTCGCGCGGGGCATAGGGTGGGTACTTGTGCTCCGGAAGGTCCAGCGACAGCAGGCCAGAGAGACGCGGCACGGCCAAGGGGCCCTGGGCTTTCACCACATCCGTCTCGGTCAGGGACAGGCCCTCCACCAAGCCCTGGAGGACCTTCGCCGGGATGCCGCGCTGGACCTCCAGTCGAACCGCCTGACCGAACCGGCGCTTCCGAAGCTCCTGCTGCAACGTCGACATCAGGTCGTCAGCTTCGTCCTCGCGGATGTCGAGGTCGGCGTCTCGCGTGACCCTGAACTGCCAGGGTTTCCCCACCTTCATGCCTGGAAACAGCGACTTCAGGTTGGTGGCGATCACGTCCTCTAGGAACACGAAGCGTGCGGGCAGATCCGTGCCGGAGCCCGGCAGCCGAACCAGACGAGGCAGGCTCTGCAGCGGGACCTTCACTCGCGCGAGCCTCGAGTCCCCGTGCGGATCCTTGACCATCATCGCCAGGTTGAGGGAGAGGTTGGAGATGAACGGAAACGGATGCGTCGGCCCCACGGCCAAGGGCGTGAGGATGGGAAACACCCGGCGCTTGAACCAGGCGTCCGCCCACTTCCGCTCCGTCTTGCTCAAGTCGTCGTAGTGGACCAGGCGCACCCCGTGTGCGGCCAGGCCTGGAAGCAGATCGTCGAGGAGACATGCCTGCGCCGCAGCGATGAGGGGCTCCACCCGCTCGTGGATGGCATCCAGCTGCATTCGGGGGGTCAGGCCGTCGATGGAGCGCACCTCCACCTCGTTGGCGATCTGTTCCTTGATCCCCGACACCCGGACCATGAAGAACTCGTCCAGGTTCGTGTGGAAGATGATGAGGAAGCGGAGTCGCTCGATGAGGGGGTTGTTCGAGTCGAGTGCTTCGTTGAGGACCCGGGCGTTGAAGGCGAGCCAGGACAGCTCGCGGTTGACGTAGACCGGGGATGCAGGGACGGGCGCCGAGATGGGCTCGCTCATGGATCAACCCTCGATTAGTGAGGCCGTGCAGGACGTGCCGTGAGACTGTTGCTCTCCAATGATGATGGCGTGGACGCCCCCGGCTTGGCGGCCTTGGCCGACGGGCTTCGGGAGAACCACGAGGTGTGGGTCGTGGCGCCCGCCACCGAACAGTCCGCCAAGAGTCACAGCTTCACGATGCACGATCCCCTCAGAGTCCAACAGCTCGGTCCTCGGAGGTATGCCGTTTCGGGCACGCCCGCAGATTCCGTCTACGTGGCGCTCCATGGTCTGCTGTCAGAGCCCCCCGACATGGTGATCAGCGGCATCAACCACGGCTCGAACCTCGGCACGGACGTCCACTACAGCGGCACCGTGGCTGCAGCGAGGGAGGGAACGCTGCAGGGGCATCCTGCCATTGCGGTGTCGCTCGTGAGTCCCGCCGAGGGGGAGCGCGCTCACTGGGAGGCGGCCGTGGAGGTGGTGGAGCGCGCCATCGGTGCCATGCATCGTGCGCCACCACCCAGGGGAGTATTCTGGAGCATAAACGTCCCCAACCTCCCATCGGCGGAGCTTCGGGGCCTCAAGGTCTGCCGGCTCGGAGATCGGGTCTACGCTCCCATGGTGGATCGCCGATCCGATCCTCGCGGCCGCTTGTACGTCTGGATCGGGGGGCCTCACGTTCGCTTCGAAGGTGGCGACGACACGGACGGCAACGCGGTCGAGGCAGGGTGGGCCAGCATCACTCCGCTGTCTGCTGCGATCACCGCCACCGACGAAATGGAGCGCCTGCGTGACTGGACCGACGACTGACTCGCCCGCTGACTCCAGCGAGTCCCTGCCACTGCTCCTGGGGCGGTCGGCGGTGGGGGGCAGCCTCATGGGGCTGGCCAACCTGGTACCTGGCATCAGCGGCGGGACCATGCTGTTGGCCGCGGGCATCTATCCACGCTTCATCGCCGCTATCGCCGACGTCACCACCTTGCGGTTGCGGGCTCCTTCCATTGCGATCCTCGCAGGTGTCGTCGGCTCTGCCGGGCTTGCCATCCTGCTCTTCGCCGGACCCGTGAAGGACCTCGTGGTGGGCTACCGATGGGCCATGTACAGCCTGTTCGTGGGCCTCACGTTGGGTGGCGTGCCGGTGGTCCGGCGACTGATCGGCCCCATGACGCCCCAAGCCTACGGTGGCGTCATCGTGGGCTTCGCGGGCATGGCCACCCTTGCCTGGGTGCAGGCACAGGGGGTGACCGCCGTCGGTGGGGAGGGGGCGTCTCCCCTCATGTTCCTCCTCGCAGGTGTGGCCGGTGCATCGGCCATGATCCTCCCTGGGGTCTCCGGCGGCTACTTGCTGCTGGTGATGGGTATGTACGTGCCCATTCTGGCGGGTGTCGACGCCTTCAAGGAGGGGCTGTCGAGCGCCGACATCGATCTGCTGTGGCGTCCGACCCTGGACGTGGTGATTCCCGTGGGCATCGGCGTCGTGGGAGGCGTCGTGGCCGTGAGCAACCTGCTGCGGTGGCTCCTGCGCGCCTACGCCAAGCAGACCCTCGGGGTGCTCTTGGGTCTGCTGTTGGGCGCCGTCGTCGGCTTGTGGCCATTTCAGCAGGGGGTGCAGCCCGAGATCGGCGCCGTGTGGAAGGGCCAGGAGGTCACCGCCGCGTTCCTCGAGGAGCTCGAGCCCGAGGACTACCCCACGCAGTGGTTCCGCCCCACAGCGGGCCAGGTGGGGGGCAGTGTGCTGCTCATCGCAGTCGGGCTGGGATTGACGCTCGGGATCGCGCGGTGGAGCCACAAAGAGGGCGGCGAACAGGACGACCTGCGTTAGCAGTCGCTGCTGCCGACAGGGGGTGCCATGGACGATCTCGCCGCTCGTGTGTCCAGTGCTGTTCGGGACGTCCCCGACTTCCCCAAGCCGGGGATCCTGTTCAAGGACATCACACCGGTGCTTCAGGACCCGACCCTGTACGCAGACGTGGTCCAGTGGATGGCGGCAGGGTGGGGCGATGTGGACATGCTCGTGGCCATGGAGAGCCGAGGCTTCCTCTTCGCTCCTGCGATGATGCAACCGCTGCAGGCTGGCCTGGCACTCGCGCGCAAGCAAGGGAAGCTGCCTTGGGACACCACCTCCGTCAGCTACGATCTCGAGTATGGACAGGCGACCCTCGAGATGCACACCGACGCCATCACTCCCGGACAGCGGGTGCTCGTCGTGGACGACCTGCTGGCCACGGGGGGAACCGCCGAGGCCACGGTTCGCTTGGTGCAGCAGCTCGGAGGCGAGGTCGTAGGATGTTGCTTCCTCATCGAGCTGTCCTTCTTGAGCGGGCGTGACAAGCTCGATGTGGAGACGCGTTCCCTGCTGGAGATCGGGTGAAGGTCGTCGGGCTGACAGGGGGCATCGCCACCGGCAAGTCCACCGTGGGCCGCGTGCTTGCGGAGCACGGTGTGCCCGTCGTGGATGCCGATGTCACCGCGCGACAGGTGGTCGAGCCGGGCAGCGACGCGCTGGCTGCCATCGTGGAGGCGTTCGGCCCCGAGGTGCTCGACCAGACCGGGGCGCTCGACCGGCGCAGCATGCGGAGCCGCATCGCGCACGATCCTGAAGCACGCCGCACACTGGAGGGAATCACGCACCCCGCGATTCGACAGGCCATCACCGCGGAGCTCTCCTCTCTAGCGCAGGCCGGGCATTCAGCGGCCGTGGTGGAAGCTGCGCTGATGGTGGAGACGGGTAGCTATCGACTGTACGATGCGCTGGTCGTGGTTCGCTGCGATCCGGAGACCCAGGTGGCGCGTGTGGTCGCCCGCGATGGCTCCACCGAAGCCCAGGCACGCAGCCTCATCGCCACGCAGCTCCCCATGGAGCAGAAGGTGGCCGTCGCCGACCACGTCATCACCAACGACGGCTCCCTGCAGGAGCTGCGGGCTCGCGTGCTGGAGGTATGGGCGGAGCTGGCCTGACGATCAGGTCTCGAGTTCCTTGATCCGCTCGATGTACCGAAACACCGTTCGCGCGTCGACACCCAGATCGCGAGCCGTCTGTGCCTTGTTCCAGTTGTTGAGATCCAGGGCCTTGCGGATGTAGTCGAGCTTGAACTGCTCCTCCGCCTCGGACAGCGTGACGATGGCGCGCTTCTGGCCCTCTTGCAGATCCAGGTCGTCAGGATTCACCAGTGCCCGATCACTCATGATCACCGCTTTCTTGACACGGTTCTCCAGCTCCCTCACGTTTCCAGGCCAGAAATAGTTCTTCATCGCCAACAGTGCCTGGTTCGTGAATCCCCTCGGCTTGGAGCCGTACTGCTCGCGATACTGGTTGAGAAAGTACTGCGCCAGCACGACGACGTCCTCGCCACGGTCCCGCAGGGGCGGAAGCCCGACGGCCATCTCGTTGAGGCGATAGTACAGGTCCTCACGGAAATCACCAGCGGCGATGAGTTCCTGCAGATCCTTGTTCGTCGCTGCGACGACGCGAATGTCCACCGGCCGTGGCGACAGATCCCCCACGCGCTCGATGACCCGCTCCTGCAGCACGCGTAGAAGCTTGACCTGGAGGTTCATCGGCATCTCGCCGATCTCGTCGAGGAAGAGCGTGCCCTCGTTGGCTGCCTCCACCTTTCCGATCTTGTCGGCCACCGCCCCCGTGAAGCTGCCCTTCTTGTGTCCGAAGAGCTCTGATTCCAACAGATTCTCGGGAATGGCGCCGCAGTTGATGGCGACGAACGGCCTCTCGCGTCGAGCAGACAGGCGATGAAGCTCCTTGGCGACGAGCTCCTTTCCCGTTCCCGTCTCCCCCAGGATCAGCACGGACAGATCTGTGGGGGCCACGCGGCGGAGGACCTTGAACACGGCCTTCATGGGAGGACACGTGCCCAACATCTCGCCCTGAGAGGCTTGCTGCAGCTGGGAGCGCAGGTTGCGGTTGTCGAGCCGGAGCTGGTTGAGCTGCAGCGCATGGAAGACGATGATCGAGGCCTGGGCCGAGAAGACCTGCAGCACGGCCAGATCCCGATCGGTGAACAGATCGGTCACGGAGTCGTTGGCCAGGTACAACACACCCAGTAAGTCGCGCCGGTAGTTGAGTGGGACACACATCACCGACGACAGCTTGAGGTCCACGACGGACTTCGCCCGACCGAACCGGGAGTCCTTGGTGGCATCGGAGACGAGGAGGGGCTGCAGGTGCTCCACCACCTGATCCACGATGGAGTCGCTCACTTTCGTGATGTCGAGTCGTTCGTTGTCGACGTTGTGTGACGCAGCCAGGTGACGCTCACCATCTTGCATGACGATGACGAAGCCCTTCTCCGCTCCCGTCAGCGTGACCAAGCCGCGCAACATCGCGGCGAAGAGACGCTCGGGTGCGGTGTCTCGCATCATGGACTCGGACAGGTCCACCAACGCCTGCATGACATCGAGAGATAGCACCTCCTCGGACTCGTCCTTCGAGATCTCGGGCTGACCCTCGGTCCACACCAGCTGCCAGGCACCCAACAACACCTGGTCCCCGTCGCTCAGCTGGGCGGTTCGTACCCGCCTGCCGTTGACGTACAGCTCGCCAGCGCCGAGCAGCGACACGGTGTAGCTGTCGCCTTGGCGGACCACGTTGGCATGGGTGGGTCGCACCATGGGGTCATCGAGGACCAGATCGTTGCCCTCCGAGCGCCCAATCGAGGTCAAGGCTTTGCGAATCGCGAAGTTGCGACTCGTTTTTTGGATAGTGTGCTCGCAGCGGAAGAAGGCCATGAACCCCTCGGGTCGCTCAGCATGGCACAGTGCGCTCTCCTTGGCCACGCAGGCGACCACTGCGCGACCAAGCGTGTCAGGACCGTCGGAGGGAAGCAGCCGAAGCGGAGTCTAGAAGGTGCCCGTGAAACGCACGCCGGGCGTGCCTGGCCCGACGAGCCCGACTCCCACCTGAGCCTCGATCTGACGCCTCCGCCACTGACCTGAAGCGTCTACCATCGACAGTGCCCAGGTCCCGTAGAACGCGAACGTCAGGGGCCATTGAGCGCGCAGCCTCCTCTGACGAACCTCGTTCCTGAACGCCTCGTACTCGGCAGGAGAGGTGTCTCTGGGGCGCTCCACGTTCAGACGCGTCAGGTCCCGGTACACCACGAGCGAAGCCACTCCGAAGCCGGCTTGCAGTCCCCCGAACAACAGAAAGGCACCAGGTCGCCGCTGGGCGAGCTGCGGGATCCCCAGTGGAGCGAACGTCCACAGGGGAGGGGGACCGAGCTTGGGGCGCCCGGGGTCGGGTGGTGGCACCACGTCCTGCTCGCGAAGGACCTCGGCTCGAACCAGATCGAACAGATTCACCACATCGAAGGAGTGGTGGAATGGCGAAATTGGGGTCTCCGGATCACGTTCGAGGATCCAGCGAAACGCAGCACGGGCCTCCGAGCGTTCGTCGAGCTTGTGGTGAACCTCGCCCAGATAGGTCATGGCCTCCACGGCGAGTTCTTCGCCGGGATCCTCGCCAGCTTCCAACCGCTCGCTCAGGCCCACGAGTAGATTTCGTGCTGCCACGCTCTCCCCTGCGAAATGTCGCTCCTTTGCGGCGCGCAGCACGCTCTCGAAGCTGTTCGGGGATGGGGGAGCGGAGTCGCTCAGCTCGCCCGAGGACTCACTGGTTGTCGTGCCTGCGCCTGAGTCTTCTGGAGGAACCAGTGGTTCCGCCCAAGACAGCCCAGCGACCCAGAAAATGGAGACTAGGTGCATCTGCTCCCCGAACGGGTCGGAACGTAGCCCCACGACCAACGTCTGGTCAATCGCTGGAAAGTGACTGTATCGGTTGTTAGTATTTCGGCATTCCTGACTGAGGCGGAACTAAAGAATGCGACGCATCGAGACGAACGACTGGTGGGACGATCTGGTGAGGCTGAAGGACGACCTGTCCTTGCGAGAGCTGGCCGAGCAATTCAAGGTCACCCCCGGGGCCATTTCGGCCGCTTTCAAGCGCACTGGCGTCACGCGGAGGGCCGCTCCCCCAGGCCCGCGTGCCCGTCGCAAGTCGAGAGTCGATGCCGAGGCATTACCGCCCGAGCCGGGAGAGTCGTCGGATTCGGCGCGCCCCGGCAGCAAGGATGCACTGATCCTTCCCTTCAAGGGCAAGCTCGGGAACGTCCCGGATGCCGAGGTGGCGGACGAGGCAGGCGTGTCGGTCCGCACCATTGCGTCCTTCCGGGCGCGCAACGGCATCGCTGGGTACACGGGGCCCCGTCGTCGGCGTAAGAAGGGTGGTGGACGGCGCTCGAAGATCGATGCGTTTGCGGAGCTGCTGGGCCAGGTCCCCGACCGGGTGGTCGCCGAGAAAGCCGGAGTCACGCTGAACGCCGTTCGGAACTATCGCGCCAAGCGAGGAATCCAGGCCGCAGGCCGCGCCGCCACACCCATGCCCCAGGTGGCACATGCCACGGCCATCACGTTGCGGGATTCCGCAGCCGACGATGGCGCATGGCGAGTGACCACGGAGAACGGTGGCAGCCAAGCGGTTCGCGTGGTGGTCGCCGGCTCGTTGGCGGAAGCTGCGAACCGCGCGGAGGCTGCGGGCCTGGGACAGATCGTGTCTCTCGAGTGGATCGGCTCGGTCGTCTGATCCCCTCACGACACGAGTTGCGGGCTTTGCGGGTGATGACCTGTGAAGCCCGTACAGCTCGACGGAGTGGACCGCGCTGACCTTGTGTTGGTCGCTCCGACCTTCCGGGACATAATCGACGCGCGCGCCGCAGGAGCATGGCTACCAAACGATAGACTGGGCGTCGCGCACATCGAGCCCTACGGGTCTGTCGCTCACTACGGCATCCAATCAACTTCGTCGATTGGCGCTATAGCTGTGTAGCTACTCGGGCGTCGTGCTCACGCGACCATCTTCCAGCTCTACGCGGAGCTGATAGTTGCCGTCTTCGTCCGTCAAGCCGAAGGCGAGGAGCCTCTCCCCGAGGTCGCGGATCTCCACCGCGGCGAAGCGCTCGGGTTCGTCGTCGGGTCCCTGGACCTGCCCGACGAACTGCACTCCTTCCATCAGCTCGAAGCGCACATCGTCCCCGTCACCAGGGCTGATCACGAATCGCCTGCGGGCGAGATCCACACCTCCGGGTGGGCCTACGATACAGCGCGTGTCCACGTCGGGCAGGTGCATCGTGAAGCGCCCGTCTTCTTGGCTCGTCGTGAACCACGACCGTTGAGCGAAGCCGATCTCGGAGCAGTCGATGCTGGCGCCAGCCAGCGGCCGGCCATCCTCGCCTGATGCGACGGTACCCGACACCTCCACCGTCGACAGCAGCTCGAGGGTACCCACGTCAGCCGGCAAGGCCAAGTCGACGAGCCGGAAGGGCGACAGGGCCGGGGCCGCGTCCGGAGAATCTGGCGAGACGACGGGAGCGGGAGGCAACACATCGACGCGAAACAGGCCAGGGGGCACCCTGGCGATGAAGGACCCGTCGAGATCGATCGCGGTCTCACGGACCCATGAGACGTCCAAGCCTTCGTAGCCAGTGAGCTCCTGGGCGACGAAGCGCACCGTGGTGCCCGTCAAGGACTGCGCCACGTCGGTGACGACTCGGCCGTCCACGACGTCCTGCGGCAGGGCCGTCGGGTAGGGGAAGTCGATCTTCAGCCCGTCCTCCCCGACATCGAAGCCGAGACCGAACGGACCGGGCTGACGCCAGACGGGATCCGCAAAGAGCTCCCGACCTTCGCAGACCACCGCGTAGCCCTGCTTGCCCTTGGTTCGCTGGACGTGGAGGGTGTAGTGCCCGTTGTCGTCGGTGACGGCGGAGGCGGAGCGCACGCCATGAGGATCTTCGGCGTACACGTGAGCGCCCATCACGGGACCCTCCGTCGACGAGACCACACCGTAGATGGGCGCGCTCTCGGTGATGTCGAGATCCTGCACCGAGATCTCGTCTTCCACCACCAGCGAGGTGCTCCACAGTGGAAAGATCGGATCGTCGGGGACCACAGAGAGCACATAGGCGTCTTGCGGCACGAGCCACAGAGAGAACTCCCCGAGGTCGTCGGTGCGGGTCGCGTAGGACTGAAGCGAGCCCGCCTTGTCCAAGAACACGGTCCCAGCCACGGGCTGGACGAGTCCCGGCAAGATGCCGACGACGGGGTTCTGGGCGAACCCCGTCACGGAGCCCTGCATCTGAACCGGGCTCCGCAATCGCATGTTCACCGTGACCACTTCGCCCTGGCGGGCAGCGGCGTCCTTGCTCTGCGGCAGTGCGCGGAACTGCAGATCATCGACGCTGGAGTCCTCCTCCAGCACGGAGGCTGGCAACACGTCGACGCGGACGGTGAAGGGGCTCTGCTCGGTGAAGTTGGGGTCCGGCTCATCGGTGTCCGATGTGGTCAAGTCCGCGACGGTACCGTCCGCGCCTCCGCCACAGCCAACCAGCGCCAAGATCATCCACACATTCGGAGCGCGCATCAGGGCACCTCCAGGAGAAAACGGACCTGCACCTCTTCCGGAACTGGTCGAACGTCCCAGATGGTAGCGCTGATCACGTTTCCATCCAGGATCTCGTCTCGCGGCAGATCGACGAAGAACGTGGTGTTGTCGTCGTCCTCTGCCACCCTCGTGTCGTGGGCGATCGGAACGTTCCAGCTGACTCGCAGCTCGTCGCCGTCTGCATCGGTGGCCACGACCTTCAGGGTGTTGACGTTGGGGTTGATCAGCAGCCGCAGGAATCGGCCGTTGGGATTGTCGTCCCACTCGGGTGGGTCGAGGATGTCTGGGGCGGTGTTCACCGGTTCACTCACGACAGGGGCGATGTACAGGCAACCACCAAGGGCCATGCAAGCCACGTACCAGAGCGTCCGAGCCAAGGGGCGACTGGACAATCCGAGCATGTGAGGCCACCACTGTGACCTGCCACAGTGAGATCGAGACACCGCAGTCACGGTCGATCCGTGCCCGCAGCGGGCGGCGGGAATGCGACCTCGGCAGTCTCGAGCATCCGCCACTTCTTGGTGCGCAGCTCTCCGTCGGGGCACGTCACGTCCACCGAGACGGGCTCGTGGGGTGAAGCCGCCTCCAGGCGGAAGCCTAGGGCGCCGAGGGTTCCTGCGTTCGTGGGTGGCGCCCTCCCTTCCTTGACAGAAACTCGACACTCCGCATCCCAGCCGTCTGGGAAGACCACATGCGCAGGGCGCACCTTCAGGCTCACGCTCACGGTGCGCTTCTCGCCGTTGCTGACCTCCACCCCCTCGGCCACATAGGGCTCGGTGTATGGGGACCGGATCTCCAGATCATGACTGCCTACCGGCAGCGAGATCGCCTGGTGTGTAGGGCCCATCCGATTGCCCATCACATAGACGTAGGCGTGCAATCCTCCCGCGGGCTGCACCACGACGGTGCCGAACTTGGGCTCCTCGGGCGCCGACAGCGGCGCAGGCTCGGGCTGCGAGGGGCGTGTGCGCTCGATCCGATGCGTGGACTTCACCTCCGTGGGCCGCTCGCGCCTTGCCCGTACCGGCTCTGGAGTGGGTGCCGCGGCTGCGTGCTCGCTGTCGTCGCCCGCCGGCTCTGGCTGGGAAGGCTGAGGGGCAGGGGCCTCGTCGGGGATGGAAGCAGCCGCTTGGCCAGGCGGACTGGACTGCACGACGGCTGCTCCTGCCGTGGGCTCAGGTACAGCGGGAGGCACGGAGGGTAGCGCCGTGGCCTTCGCCCCCATGCCACCAGCCGCCCACAGCGCCACGAGCACGGCCACGAAGCCGAGCAGCGCCGTCGCCGTGAGCCACACGCCGCGACGGCCGGACAGAGCAACGTCACCGTGCAGGTTCTGAACCAGCTCCAGGACCTCTTCGTTGTCCTCGTCCAGCGACAACAGGCGATTCAGGAGTCGCAGGGCGGCCAGGTGGTCCCCCTGCTGTAGCAGCCGCCGGCCCTCCGTCAGCAGCACCACTCGCAGGTGGTTCTCGAGTCTCCCTTCATACGCTTCTGGCTCGTCCACGAAGCGCTTGAGGTGCCACGCAGGATCGTCGATGTCGATCCCCACCTCGGACAAGCACCGCAGGAGCTGGCGCTCCACGTCCTCTGCAGACACATACCGGTCGTCAGCGGAGGTGGCCATGAGCCGCTCCACCACGTCGGCCAGTGACGCAGACATGCTGGGTGACAGCTCGGAGACGTTGGGGCGGTTCCCCTCGATGACGTTCTTGAGGATCAGGCTCGGGTTGGATCCCGAGAACGGCAGGTGGCCCGTGACCAGGTAGAAGAGCACGGTGCCGAGGGAGAACAGGTCGGACCGGAGGTCCAGATCGCTCTCTCGAGCCTGCTCGGGACTCATGAACGCGGGGGAGCCCACGAGGGCGCCCGTCATGGTGACCTGGGACTCGTCGAGGAACCTCGCGATGCCGAAGTCCATGAGCTTCAGCGTGCCATCCACGCGGATCATGATGTTGTCGGGCTTCAGGTCGCGGTGGAGGATGCCTTCGGCATGGGCGAAGGCCAGAGCCCGGGTGACGTGCACCCCGATGAGCGCGACCACCTCGGAGGGGAGGCGACCACAGCGCGACAGCAGACTCGTCAGCGTCTCGCCGTCGACGAACTCCGTGACGATGTAGCAGTCGTTCGCCTCGTCGCCCGAATAGTCGAAGATCTCGAGGATGTTGTCGTGCCGGAGTCGCTCCACCGCCTTGGCCTCGCGAGCGAACCGCATGCGATTCCGCGTGGACGATGAAAGGTGAGGGTGAAGCACCTTGATCGCAACGTCGCGCCGAAGGGTGGAGTGGCGGCCACGGTACACCGTCGCCATGCCGCCTTCGCCGACCTTCTGGAGGACCTCGTACTTGTCGAGGGTGGTGCCGATCAATCGTCCACCAAGGGGTGGAGGGAGTGGGTCCCACTATAACCGGAGAACACGCGGCGCGTCGGGCTCATCGTGAGTTCACCAGCGGTCACGATCCGTATTCCGTCACGGGTCCCACCAGTCCTCGGTCGTTGAGGATGCCCAGGATGGTGGCTGCCGACTCCTCCACAGCCTTCCCCGTCACGTCGATCACCGGCCACTCCCGGTGGCCTCGAAACAGGTCGTCGGCGTACTCCAGCTCTGCGAGGATGTAGTCCATGTCGCAGTAGTTGACGTGCCGAACCATGCCCATGGCCTTCATTCGAGCCTGGCGGATGCTCCGCAGCGCATCGGCGTCGATGGTGAGGGCGAACACCCTCTGCTGGTCCACCTCGGCGAGCTGGGGAGGCGGGGGGTGCTCGAACACGATGGGCACGTTGCCGACCTTGTAGCCCTTGTGTGCCAGGTAGGTGGAGAGGGGAGTCTTGCTCGTGCGGGACACTCCCACCAAGATGATGTCCGCCTCGCTGAGCACCCGCGGCTCCTTGCCGTCGTCGGCCTTCACCGTGTACTCCACGGCCTCGATGCGGCGGAAGTACGTCTCGTCGGCCTGATGGAACAAGCCGGGCACGCCCACGGGCTCCTGCTCCAGGTAGTCGGCCAGCATGGCGATCAGGTTGTCCATCACGTCGAGGTGCTCTACGCCGAGCTCGCTCGACAGCTCCCTGGCGTAGGCGCGCATGTCCGTCGACACCAGCGTCGTCACCACGGCAGCCTGCTGGCGGCTCGCCACCCGGAACCAGCTACCCAGCTGGTCTGGCTTGGTGATGTGGGAGTACGTGCGCACGTGCACGAGGTGTCCCTGGAACTGCTGGAGCGCAGCTCGCACCATCTTCTCGGCGGTCTCCCCCGTGCCGTCGGACAGGACGAGGATGGGCTTCGGCAATCGGCGCTGACCGTCGTCGGACAAGGGCGTTCTCGGGTGGGTGGGTGCACTGTACCAACTCGGCCCGACAGCCGACAGCCGACAGCCGATAGAGAGCAACGGCGACTCCAGCCCTCGCTCACGGCAAGGAGAGACCATTTTGGAACCTGGATTCTTCCACGTCGGTTGGCGCGAGGCAGCGGCCGTCCTGCTCGCGATCGTCATCATCGTGGACTGGGCCGTCCTGCGGTACACGTGGTCTGCCGAAAGGTAGCTCGTGTCTACGTGGTCGCCCGTTGGACTTGTTCACGGTACGGTCGTGTGTAGGGTTGGTGCGCGCGCCCAATCGAGAGGAGCTGATGGCATTCGAGTCCCCGACAGAGACTACCACCGCAGACGTTCCAGCGAATCTGGACATCCCGGTCTTGGCAATCCGGAACACGGTGATCTTCCCCGTGCTGGCGTTCCCCATCAACGTGGGTCGGACCAAGTCCGTCCGCGCGGTAGAGGAGGCCCTGGCGACGGAAGAGAAGTACCTGGGCATCTTCGCCCAGCGGGACCCGAAGACGGACGACCCGGACCCCAGCGATCTCTACCAAGTAGGCACGGTCGTCAAGATCCTGAAGATGGTCAAGGTTCCAGGCAACAAGCTCAACGTCATCATCCAAGGACTGGCTCGGGCGCAGGTCCAGGACTGGCGTGAGGACGGGCCGTACCTTCGTGCCCGGCTCGACACGTTCCGGCCGGAGCCGCCTGGGGAAGAGGCCGAGCAGTTGATGGACACGCTCCGCGAGCTCGCGCAGCGCATCATCGACCTGTCGCCCCAGATCCCCGCCGAGGCGAGCTTCCTGGTCCGCTCCATCGACGAGCCGGGTGTGCTGGCAGACATCGTCGCCAGCAACCTCAACATCCCGCCCGACGAGAAGCAGGACCTGCTGGAGACCTTCAACACCCACGAGCGGATGCAGAAGGTCATCGCGCTCCTCAACAAGGAGATCCAGGTCCTCGAGCTCTCCAACAAGATCCAGACCGAGGTCAAAGGGGAGATGGACAAGGCTCAGCGCGAGTATTTCTTGCGCGAGCAGCTCAAGGCCATCCAGAAGGAACTGGGCGAGGTCGACGAGCGCCAGGAGGAGTTCGAGGAGATCAAGCGTGCCATCAAGCGCGCGAAGATGCCCAAGGACGTCGAGGAGATCGCCTACAAAGAGCTCAAGCGCATGAGCCGCATGAGCCCCGGGGCGGCCGAGTACACCGTCAGTCGCACCTACATCGACTGGCTGTGCGATCTGCCTTGGTCCGTCTCGAGCAAGGATCGGCTCGACGTCAACGAGGCGGAGCGGATCCTCGAGGAAGACCACTACGGCCTCGACAAGGTCAAGCAGCGCATCCTCGAGTTCCTGGCGGTGCGCAAGCTCAAGCAGGACATGAAGGGACCCATCCTCTGCCTCGTGGGCCCGCCAGGGGTCGGCAAGACCTCTCTGGCCAAGTCCGTGGCTCGCGCCCTGGGTCGCAAGATGCACCGCATCGCGCTGGGCGGGGTGCGGGACGAAGCCGAGATCCGGGGCCACCGCCGGACCTACATCGGCTCCATGCCAGGCAAGGTGATCAAGGGGCTCAAGAAGTCCACCACCAACAACCCCGTCTTCGTGCTCGACGAGATCGACAAGCTGGGTGCGGACTACCGGGGCGATCCGAGCTCGGCGCTGCTCGAGGTCCTCGACCCCGAGCAGAACGACTCCTTCACCGACCACTACCTCGACGTGCAGTTCGATCTGTCGAAGGTGCTGTTCATCGCCACGGCCAACGTGCCCGACACGATCCCCGGACCCCTGCGGGACCGCATGGAGATCATCCGGATCGCTGGCTACACGCACAACGAGAAGGAGCAGATCGCCAAGCGCTACCTGTGGCCCGAGTGTCTCGAGGATCATGGCCTGACCGACGAGATGGTCACCCTTCCGCAGGACACGCTCGACATGGTGATCGAGAGCTACACCCGCGAGGCAGGGGTTCGGTCCCTGAAGCGAGAGCTCGCCGCCATCTGTCGTTGGACGGCTCGTGAGATCGCCAGCGCGAAGCGCGAGGCGGGCTTCGAGATCACCAAGGAGCTCCTCGAGGAGATCCGCGGTCCCATCCACTACTGGAAGGAGGTCGCGGAGCGCACCGCGGTGGCCGGCGTGGCCACGGGCTTGGCGTGGACGAGCACCGGTGGGGAGATCCTGTTCATCGAGGCCACCAAGATGCGGGGCAAGGGCACGCTCACCCTCACGGGATCGCTGGGCGACGTCATGAAGGAGTCCGTCAGCGTCGCTCGCAGCTTCATCCGCTCCAGCGCGATCGACATCGGCATCGACGATCGAGACTTCGACACCCTCGACCTGCACGTGCACGTCCCTTCGGGGGCGATCCCCAAGGACGGCCCGTCGGCTGGCGTCACCATGATCACGGCCATCTCGAGCCTGCTCACGGGGCTCAAGGTGGATCCCACCATCGCCATGACCGGCGAGATCACCCTGCGGGGCGCCGTGCTTCCCGTGGGTGGCGTCAAGGAGAAGGTGCTCGCGGCTCACCGTGCCGGCATCAAGACCGTCGTGCTTCCCGAGAAGTGCCGGAAGGACTTGGTGGAGGTGCCCGACGAGATCCAGGAGGCCCTGGACTTCCGGTTCGTCAGCCGCATGGAGGAGGTCCTCGATCTCGCCTTGGGTGCCGACAACCTGGCGGAGGCCAGGCGTCGTCACGCACTGCGCAAGCAGGCCGAGGCAGCCGAAGAGAGCGCGGGTGGTTCGGCGGCTCCTCTGGCCTGAGGACCGGGTGCGAGGTTCCTCTTGGGGCTCGCTGGGCCCCAGGTTACCCCCGCGTCCATGCAACCAAGACCGTTTCAGCGCGTGCTCGTCGCCAATCGCGGCGAGATCGCCGCGCGGGTGATCCGAGGCTGTCACGAGCGCGGCCTCGAAGCCGTAGCCGTCTACTCCGAGGCCGACGCTGGCGCGCTGCACACGCGCCTCGCCGATGCGGCCTACGCCATCGGCCCTGCCCCTAGCGCCGAGTCCTATCTGCGCAGCGATGTGATCCTCGACGTGGCTCGTCGCGCAGGCTGCGATGCCATCCACCCGGGATATGGCTTCCTCTCCGAGAACGAGGGCTTCGCGCGGGCCGTGGAGGAGGCAGGCCTCGTGTGGATCGGTCCTCCGCCCGAGTCCATCGCCTCCATGGGCAGCAAGACGGCGGCGCGCCGGCTCATGCGCGACGCAGGGGTTCCCGTGGTGCCGGGCACCGTGGACCCGGTCTCCGACGGCGAAGAGGCGCAACGGATCATCGCCGATATCGGTCTTCCGGTGATGCTCAAGGCGGCCGCCGGCGGAGGCGGGAAGGGGATGCGGGCCGTCGAGCGGACCGAAGATGTGGCCAACGCGCTGATGGCGGCCCAGTCCGAGGCGCGCAAGTCCTTCGGCGACGACAGCGTCTACATCGAGAAGCTGGTGGTCGCTCCCCGCCACATCGAGATCCAGGTGTTGGCCGATGCGCACGGAACGGTGGTGCACCTCTTCGAGCGAGACTGCTCCATCCAGCGACGCCATCAGAAGGTGGTCGAGGAAGCGCCTAGTCCCGTGCTCCCCGAGGCCACCCGTCAGGCCATGTGCAAGGCGGCGGTCGATGCGGCGCGGGCCGTGGACTACGTGGGCGCCGGCACGGTGGAGTTCCTGTACGACCAGCAGGCCGACAGCTTCTACTTCTTGGAGATGAACACCCGCCTGCAGGTTGAGCACCCGATCACCGAGATGATCACCGGGGTGGACTTGGTGCACGCCCAGCTGCGCGTGGCAGCCGGTGAGCCGCTGTGGTTCGACCAGGCCTCCCTCGCAGTGACGGGGCACGCCATCGAGTGCCGCATCTACGCCGAGGATGCCTCGGCGAACTTCCGACCTTCTCCCGGACCGCTGCACGGCTATCGCGAGCCCACGGGTGCGTGGGTTCGCGTCGACAGTGGCGTGCTGGAGGGCACCCAGGTGCCCATCCACTACGATCCGATGATCGCGAAGCTCGTCGTCTGGGGAGCGGACCGCGACCAGGCCATCGCGCGCTGTCGTCGTGCGCTGCAGGACTTCCACATCGTGGGAGTACCCACGTCCATCCCCTTCTTCCTGGCCTTGTTCGACGACGATGCCTTCTGCTCGGGTCGCTACGACACGGGCTTCATCACCCCCGAGTGGCTGGAGGAGCAGCTGGGGGCAGGGGAGCCGCCCGACGAAGCCATGATCGCGGCTGCCATCGCCCGATTCGAGGCGCAGCGCGGCACCGCGCACAAGGCGTCCGACTCCGCGGGGGATCGGGGCTGGAAGAGGGTGCACCAGTGGCGCACCATGCAGGGGGTATGGCGATGATCTACGAGGTGACCCTCGGTCAGCGGCACGGGCGCGTGCAGGTGGAGCGACATCCCGAAGGGGGCTGGTGGATCCGGCTCGACGATGGGGAACGCATGCACGTCACCGGATCTCGGCTGGGCAACGCCGAGTGGTCGCTGGTGCAGGACGGCGCGCTGCGAACCGTGGCCGTCGCCGTTCAGGGCGAGCGGCTGAGCGCCCAGCTGAACGGACGGGGCCTGACGGGCGAGGTCGTGGACCCCCGAGACCGGGCGCTGCAGGAGCTGTCCGGCTCCGGCCAGGGCGACGTCGCGACGCCGATGCCGGGTGCCGTGGTGCGTGTGCAGGTGGAGCAGGGCGACGTGGTGCGCAAGGGCCAGGTCCTCGTCGTGGTCGAGGCGATGAAGATGGAGAACGAGTTCAAGGCTCCCTCGGATGGACGCGTGGACAAGATCCACGTGAAGGCCGGAGACTCGGTGGACGGAGGCGCTGTGCTCATCACCCTCACGGAGCCCGAATCGTGAGCCCCGAAGATCTCGAGCGCTGGAGGCGGACCGTGCGTGCCAAGGCGTTGGCACGCGTGCCCGAGCGCGACAAGCTCGCCCGCTCGGGCGGAGAGCCCGTCGCGGAGCTGCACACCCCCCTCGATCTGCCCGACTTCGAGCGCATCGGGTTTCCTGGTGAGTTCCCGTTCACCCGAGGCGCCCAGCCCACCATGTACCGGGCGTCCCTGTGGACCATGCGCCAGTACGCCGGCTTCGGCACCGCCGCCGAGTCGAACGCCCGCTACCGGTACCTGCTCGCACAGGGAACCACCGGCCTGTCCGTGGCGTTCGATCTCCCCACTCAGATGGGGTTCGACTCCGACGACGACATGGCGCTCGGTGAGGTGGGGCGCGTGGGCGTGGCCATCGACAGCATCGAGGACATGCGGGTGCTGCTCGACTCGATCCCCCTGGATCAGGTCAGCACATCGATGACGATCAACGCCACGGCGAGCACGCTGCTGGCACTCTACGTCGCCGTGGCGCAGGAGCGCGGGGTCGACCCCGGTGCCCTGCGCGGCACCGTCCAGAACGACATCCTCAAGGAGTACATCGCGCGCGGCACCTACATCTACCCGCCTCGCCCGAGCATGCGCGTGGTGACGGACATGTTCCGCTGGTGCGCCCAGCACACCCCGAAGTGGAACACCATCTCCATCAGCGGCTACCACATCCGCGAGGCGGGCAGCACCGCCGCGCAGGAGCTGGCCTTCACCCTGGCCGACGGCATCGCGTACGTGGACGCGGCCCTGACGGCGGGCCTCGAGGTGTCGACCTTCGCACCGCGGCTGTCGTTCTTCTTCAACGCCCACAACAACCTGCTGGAAGAGGTGGCGAAGTTCCGCGCAGCCCGTCGCCTGTGGGCCACGCTCATGCGGGACCGCTTCGGCGCCACGCAGGCGCGCAGCATGCGCCTTCGTTTCCACACCCAGACGGGGGGATCCACCCTCGCTGCGCAGCAGATCGACAACAACGTGGTTCGCGTGGCCCTGCAGGCCTTGGCGGCCGTGCTCGGCGGCACGCAGTCGTTGCACACCAACGGCAAGGACGAGGCCCTCGCGCTACCCACGGAGCGGAGTGCTCGGTTGGCCCTGCGCACTCAGCAGATCATCGCCCACGAGACCGGCGTGGCCGATGTCGTGGACCCTCTGGGTGGCAGCTGGGCGGTGGAGCGCTTCACCGACGAGATCGAAGCCGACGCCAAGCGATTGATCGACGAGATCGATGGGATGGGAGGCATGGTGGCTGCCATCGAGGCGGGTTTCCCACAGCGCGAGATCCAGACCGCGGCCTACGCCACGCAGCTGGCCATCGAGCGCCAGGAGCAGGTGGTCGTCGGCGTGAACCGGTTCGCCGACGGAGACGCCTCGGAGCAGCCCACGCTCCTACGTGTGGACTCTGCACTCGAAGACGCACAGGTTCAGCGCGTTCGGCAGCTGCGCGAGAGCCGCGACGCCGCCGCTGCCCAGGCAGCGCTCGACGCCGTAGGTCAGGCCGCGTCGGGCACCGACAACGTGATGGATCCGATCCTGGCTGCCGTGAAGGCACGGTGCACCCTCGGGGAGATCGCCCACACGTTGCGCGCCGTCTTCGGCGAATACCGAGAGCAGCCCACGCTCTGACGGCGTCCGCCGCCAGCGGCTTGCCTTGCGACCCCTCGACGGGGCGGTGATACGGTCGGGGTGGAGGGCAGATGCGGCGAAGGGTGGTGGTCACGCTCCTGGGGACCCTGGCGTGCGGCTCGAGCCAGAAGACGGCTCCCGAGGGAGCTGCGGCGGAAGCACCCGTACCGCAGATGCCCGCCGAGCCCACACAGGCCGAGCCCGCTCCGGCCTCCGAGGGTCCCGTGCCCTCGCCGTTGCTCGGCACCGGAACCAGCAACACCTACGTTCGCGTACTCAACGCAGAGCATGCCGAACATGGCCGCATCTTCAGAGCCGCCGACGGAGGCTGCTACGTGCAGCTTCCCCTGCCACCGCTCGCCGAGGGTGAGCGGCAGCTGTCGTTCCGCCCACGTCCGCGCCAGGCCGTGGACTGCCCTCCCTCCATGAGCCACGAGAGCTGGCAGACCTGTGCACAGGGCACGGTCTCCGCCACCGAGGAGGGTGATGCGTGCCTGTGCAGCGTCACGGGCAACCCGCCTCCGCCTCCCAGGCCCCTGGACTGTCCCTCCCTCGAAGGTTGACCGACCATGTCCGAAGACGACCGCCGCAAGCGCATGCGTACGCCCGCCTCCGTTCAGTGGACGGAGGGCCGAAAGGCACCCAATCCCCCGCAGGGCCAGCCCCGACGTGTTCCCGAGCAGGTGCAGCAAGCCCAGGCTCGGGCCGTGGCGTCGGTGTCCATGAAGCGTGGCCGGCCGGTGCTGCCCAGCGAGCAGGCTGCGAGCCGCGCCTTTCGCCAGCAACCGTCCCCGCGCCAGCGGCGCGAGTTCTTCCCGCTGGAGCCACGCAGCTGGGAGGAGTCGGGCATCGACGTGTCCGCCGCCGAGACCCTGGTGCTCCGCACCCTGCTCGGAAGCGGTGCCGAGACGGGGCGTAGTCTCGCGGACCGCGTGCGGCTGGATCTCGGTCTCATCCAGGACGTGCTCGACAAGCTGAAGGACAAGAAGCTCGTCAACTACCGTGGCACCACCGTGATGGGGGATTTCGTCACGGAGCTCACCGAGGAAGGTCAGAACAAGGCCATCGAGTCACGCAAGCTCACGGCCTACGTGGGGCCAGCCCCGGTGCCGTGGAACCACTACCAAGAAGCGCTGCGCTACCAGGCCCTGTCCGCCGTGTCTCCCGGCATCGAGGATCTGCAGCGTGCCTTCGCCGATCTGTCCGTGAACGAAGATCTGTTCGATCGACTCGGACCCGCCGTCACCTCTGGCCGGGCCCTGTTCCTGCACGGTGAGCCCGGGAACGGGAAGACGAGCCTCGCCGAGCGGATGACTCGCTGCTTCGGTGGCAGCGTGTGGATCCCGTACACCATCGAGATCGGTGGTCACTACGTGAAGCTGTTCGATCCCGCCATCCACCGGGAGCTCGAGGTCGATCCCCAGCTGCGGAGTCGGTACGACAGGCGCTGGGCCCGTATCGAGCGCCCCACGGTGATCGCCGGAGGTGAGCTCACCCTCGACATGCTCGAGATCAAGCACGATCCGGTGAACAACGTCTGTGAGTCGCCGCTGCACCTGAAGGCCAACATGGGCACCTTCGTGGTGGACGACTTCGGACGAGGCAACACCTCACCCCGCGATCTGCTCAACCGATGGATCTTTCCGCTGGAGAAGCGGCGGGATTTCCTGTCGCTGCCCGATGGTCGGAAGTTCACGGCACCCTTCGACTGCCTGCTCGTGTTCTCCACCAACCTGGAGCCGCGCGATTTGGCAGACGAGGCCTTCCTCAGGCGCATCCCCTACAAGATCTACGTGGGCGACCCACTCGAAGACGAGTTCGAGGCACTGGTGGAGACCGTGGCGGCCAAGATGGGCGTCACGCTACAGAACCGGTCCGTGCGCTACCTCATCGACCGACACTACAAGATGCAGGACCGCCCCATGCGCATGTGTCACCCACGCGACCTGCTCATGCAGGTGGTGCACCTGTGCGAGTACGAGCGTCGGCCGCTGACCGCGGGCCCGGCAGAGTGGGATCGAGTGATCGCAAACTACTTCGGATCCTACTGAGATGTTCGCCGCCATCCCGTTCTTCCAACTCGAGGTCTACAACCTCCACGTGCCCGGAGTGGGCGTCTTGCCCATCGATCCTTGGGCCACGCTGGTGTGCATCGGCTTCGTGGTGGGGCTCGAGGTGGCGCGGTGGCGTGGGATCCGCCTGCGCCTCGACACCCGTGACGTGGTGGATGGCGCCGTGTTCACCGTGGTGGTGGGCTTCGTGGTGGCCCACATCGTCACCGTCCTGTTCTACTTCCCCGAGCGACTCACGGAGAGCGGGATCTGGGCGATCCTGCGCGTGTGGGAAGGCTTCAGCTCCACGGGCGGGTTCCTGGGTGCGGTGCTGGGTGCTTGGCTGTTCTACACCCGGATACGCCCGAGGGGCGCGCTCCGCCATGCCGACGTGATCTGCTTCGGCTTTCCGTTCGGCTGGTTCTTCGGTCGAATGGGCTGTGGCGTGGTGCACGACCACATCGGGTCCGTGACGAGCTTCCCTCTGGCCATGAACTTCGACGCAGGGTTCGGCCCCTGGGTGGAGGGAGCTCAGTACGCCACCGGGATCCGGCACGAGCTGGGTCTGTACGAGATGATGTACATGGTCCCCGTGGCAGCCCTCTTCCTGTACTGGGGGCGAAGCGACCGGGTGCCAGGCTTCTTCCTCGGTTGGTTTGGTGCGCTGTATGCCCCGTTCCGGTTCCTGCTGGACTTTCTGCGCAACAACGACCTGTCCCACCAGGATGCGCGCTACCTCGGCCTGACGCCCGCGCAGTACGGGATGGTCCTGTTGTTCGGTGTGTCCGTGTGGTTCTTGCTCCGGCTGGACCAGCAGGGGTGGTCCGCCCACCCCGACCGAGTCGATCTGGAGGGGACCAAACAGGACCTGGAGCCGGGGGTGGTCGAGTCGTGAACGAAGCGCGTGAAGAGCTGCGGGGCTGGGTCTGGGTGGGCTTCGGTGGGGTCGCCACGGTGCTGCTGCCGTTCTGGGCGCTGCTCACGGCGGTGGTCATCCAGCTGAATCCCGATCTGGCGGGCTTTGGTGCCCTGATCGAGGCAGACGGCACCGTCATCCTGGAGGAGCCCAGTGCGTTGTTGGTGTTGGCTCGTGGAGCGGTGAGGGCAGGGGGCCTCTTGCTGCTCGGCTTGCCCCTGGTGGGGTTGCTGACGGGCATGGGCTGGGCGAGCTCCGCGATGATGTCCGCACGTCAGCGGCGCGAGCGTGACGATCTCGACGAAGCCGTTCGGGACGTGGCGGTGCTGCGGGGCGTCGAGATGAAGGTGTCGGGCGGCTCCGCGGGGGGAGCCGGATCGGACGAGCGCTCGGGCGAGGCTCCAGCAGCCGCGGAGGCCACCGCGGCACCCGCTCCCGAAGAGGCGCCCCCCACCCGCGAGGTCGTCGCGAGCGATCAGCTCGTGGCTGCCAGGCCCGGGCCACGCGTGGCTGCCTTCGCCATCGACTTCGCGCTGTCCTGGGGCATCATCTTGCCGGGCATCGTGGTCGCCATCGGCCTGTCGCCCGACGCCGTCGCGACGCCAGAGGGATTGGTGGTGGTGGCTGTCCTGGTGGTGACGCTGGCCACCCTCATGGCCTTGGCGTTCGGCCAGATGACGCTGCTCGGACGAGATGGCCAGTCGGTCGGCAAGCGCTTCATGGGGCTGCGAATCGTCGCGGCGGACGGCCGACCCGCCGGGGTGGTGCAGGGGTTGCTCGTGCGCCAGGTGGTCTTCGGGCTGCTGTGCCTCATGGTGCCCGTCGTGGGCTGGTTCCTCGTGCCCTTGGTGGACGGCGCCCTCGTGTTCACGTCCGGGGGCAGCACTCTGCACGATCGCCTCGCGGGTACCCGCGTCGTGCACGCATGATCACTGCAGTCTCGGGATCCACATGTTCCGCCGCATCTTGATCGCCAACCGTGGAGAGGTCGCGGCGCGCGTTCTGCGCACGTGCACGCGCCTGGGAGTCGAGGTGGTGGCCGTGGCCTCCGATGCCGATCGGGAAGCCTCCTGGCTCGCCGACGCCACCGAGGTCGTCTCGATCGGGGCTTCCCGCGCGCAGCGCTCGTACCTCGACTCCTCAGCCCTCATCGAGGCAGCCCTCCATCACCGTTGCTCGGCCGTGCATCCTGGCTGGGGCTTCCTGTCGGAGAACGAGGCCTTCGCCACGCAGTGCGCCGCCGCAGGCCTCACCTTCGTGGGCCCCGACCCCGTGCATCTGCGGCTCATGGGCGACAAGGCCGCCGCGCGCAGCACGATGGCGCGACTGGGCTTGCCGGTGATCCCGGGCACCCGACGACCGCTGGGAAGCCTGCAGGAGGCTCGCGCAGCGGCCGAGGAGGTCGGCTTCCCCATCCTGCTGAAGGCCGTGAGCGGAGGCGGTGGCCGAGGCATGCGCCGGGTGGACGATCCCAGCGAGCTCGAGGCGGCGTTCTCCGAAGCCCAAGCCGAAGCCACAGCCTCCTTCGGTGACGGCCGCCTGTATCTGGAGCGGCGCATCGTGGGGGGGCGTCACGTCGAGGTCCAGGTGGTGGGGGACCGCTTCGGCAACGCCGTTCACCTGGGGGAGCGGGAGTGCTCCCTGCAGCGGCGCCATCAGAAGGTGCTGGAGGAGGCGCCCAGCCCGGCGCTGTCTGCGGCCCAGCGCCAGCAGACGCTTCCGCTGGTCGCCGAGGTCGTCGCGCGCTCCGGCTACCGAAACGCGGGCACGGTGGAGATGCTGCTCGACGCCGACGACAACCTGTGGTTCATGGAGATGAACACGCGACTGCAGGTGGAACACCCCGTGAGCGAGGCCACCACCGGCATCGACCTGGTGGAGTGGCAACTGCGCATCGCCGCCAACGAGCCCCTGCCGTGCACGCAGGAGGAGATCGCACACACCGGCCACGCCCTGGAGTGTCGCATCAACGCCGAGGATCCCGACAACGGCTTTCGGCCCAGCCCGGGCATCCTGGGCGTCTTCGAGCTCCCCGAAGCAGACGGTGTGCGCGTGGACACGCACCTGCGCGCGGGTGACCGGATCCCGCCCGACTACGACTCCATGATCGCCAAGGTCATCGTGCACGCCGCCGATCGGGCCAGCGCCATCGAGGCCATGGGAAAAGCGCTGCAACGGATCCGGATCGAAGGGGTGACCACCAACGTGGCCCTGCACCAGCGCATCCTTCAGTGGGATGCCTTTCGCTCAGGCATCTACGACACCACCTCCCTCGAATCTTGGATGGCGTGATGGCGCGCTTCACCCTGCATCCCATCGGCTCGGAGCTCGGTGCCGCCGTGGGTCCGGACGAAGCAGAACGAAATGCGACCCACATGGCATCGTTGGACGACGCGCTCGCCGCCGACGTCGACACCGTGCGTCGAGGCTGGGGCGACAAGTACGTCGACCGCGTGCACGCCAAGGGCAAGATGACGGCCTGGGAGCGCATCGACTCGCTGAAGGACGAGGGTGCCGAGCTGTTCTGCTTGGGAACCTTCGTCAACTGGGGGCGCGAGTTCGAGGGCAGTCGGAGACCCAGCCCCGGCGCAGGAGTGATCACCGGGATCACGCGCGTGGCGGGACGGCTCACGGTGGTGGTCGCCAACGACAACACCGTCGCCAGCGGCGCCTGGTGGCCGCTCACGCCCGAGAAGATCCAGCGCGCGCAGCAGGTGGCGCTGCGGCTGCGGCTGCCCATCGTGTACCTGGTGGACTGCTCGGGCCTGTTCCTTCCCGAGCAGAGCAACTCCTTCGCAGGCCCCACGGGTGCGGGGCACATCTTCACCATGAACGCGCGGCTGGCAGACGCCGGTGTGCCCCAGGTGGCGGCGGTGTTCGGCGACTGCATCGCAGGTGGCGGCTACATGCCGATCATCAGCGACCACGTGGTGATGACCGAGCAGGCGTACATGGTCATCGCGGGTGCTGCCCTGATCAAGGGCGCCAAGTCGCTGCACCTCACGAGCCTCGACATCGGGGGGCCCGAGGTTCACGTGCACCAGAGTCGCTGCGCCGACGAGCGCGCCCCCGACGACGACACGGCGATCCGCATCGTGCGGCAGACCCTACAGCGTCTGCCCGGATCCGCCGCGGATTTCTATCGGTATGGTGCGTCGGCGCAACAGCCCCGCTTCGCGCCCGAGGAGCTGGCGAAGCTGTTCCCGCAGGACCCACGCCAGGCCTACGACGTGGAGCAGGTCATCGCCCGCCTCGTGGACGGCTCCCTGTTCCACGAGTTCCTCCCGGATGTCGGGCGGGAGATGGTCACCGGAGTCGCCAGGGTGGGGGGCCTGTGGGTCGGTCTCATCGCCAACCGCCAGGGCATCGTCGACGAGCCAGGGATCGGACGGCGGGCCGGTGGCGTGCTCTACCGCGAGGGCATCGCAAAGATCAGCACGTTCTCGAGGGCCTGCGGCGAAGACGGGATCCCCGTGGTGTGGCTGCAGGACATCTCTGGCTTCGACATCGGTGTGCAAGCCGAGCACCTCGGGCTGCTGGGCTTCGGCAGCAACCTGATCTACGGGAACAGCACTCAGCCGGTCCCGTTCTTCACCGTCCTCCTCCGCAAGGCCAGCGGGGCAGGGTTCTACGCCATGAGCGGCATTCCGTACGAGCCCGTGGTGCAGCTTTCCACCCCGATGACCCGCTTGGCCGTCATGGAAGGGCGCACCCTGGCCATCGCGGCCTTCAACTCCAAGCTCGACGACGACTTCGAGATCCGGACCACCGACCCCGAGGAACGAGCCCAGATCGAGGCCGGCATGGCCGAGACAGCGGCCCGGATCGATCGGGACATGGATCCGATGCGCGCAGCGTCCGTGATGGACACCGACGAGGTCGTCCCCGTCAGTCAGCTGCGCGGGTGGCTCGAGTGCTTGGTGGAGGCCGCCTGGCAGCAGACCGGGTACCGCCGCACCAAGAACCCACGGATCTGGAGTCTGCACGAGATCGAGGTGTTGGCGGCGCCCAGACGAGCTCTCGGAATGCGAACGGACGCAGCACTGCTCCGTGAGGACAGCGTCTGTGCCCCCACGGTGGGAACCTTCCAGGCCCAGGTGTCCGCTGGCGCCACGGTGACCGCAGGCAGCCTGCTCGGGGTGATTCGTCAGGCGGGGAGCAGCGTCTCCATCGTGGCTCCGGACGGCGCCTCGGGAATGGCCGTGGACATCGCCGACGGCGAGTGGGTGGATCGCGGAGTACCGCTGCTGGTGCTGCGTGCCGCCAGCGCCTCGGAGGCCGTGGCCGAGGCGGCGTCGGAGGATGCTGCGTCGCAGGGAGTGCCCGAGGACGTCACCGTGGTGCGCGCCGACACCGACGGGCTCTTCTTCGCACGCCCCGATCCAGCGGCGCCCTCGTTCGTGGCCGTCGGAGGCACTGTGGAGCCCTCCGCGACCTTGGGGCTCGTCGAGGTCATGAAGACCTTCACGCCGCTCCGCAGTCCCTGCGCGGGCGTCGTGCGCCGCGTGCTCGTCTCGGATGGTGACTCGGTCCAGTCCGGTCAAGCACTGTTCTGGATTGGCCCGGCTGCGCCGACGGAAGGTGCCACGTGATCCTGTGGATGGCGAGCCAGCTGGCCTCGGCACAGGCGACCTGTGCACAGCCGTACCCCCTCGACGTGCTCCTCGACGACATGGGCGAGGTGGAGAGCGGCCTGGCGTCCGGCACCCATGGCCTCGCAGGCGGTGCGGCCACCCGCATGAGGACACGCATCGTGTGTGTCGAGGAGCCGTTGCCCGCCATCATCGGGGCTCGGACCCTGCGGGCCATCGGGGCCGGCCTGTTGGTGCGTCAGCACGTGGAGGCGCTCGGGTGGCTCGAGTCCGCCGCGGCCGCAGACCCCGAGTACCGCTACACCCTCGAGAACCTCGCCGAGCTCCACCCCCTCTTTCCGGCCTGGGGCACGGTGCTCGATCGCGCCTCGCTGGCACAGCCCGAGCTGCGAGAGAATCGGGAACTGGCCCCTGGGGAGCACTGGCTCGACGGTATGCCTCTCACCGAGCCCGTCGCTCATCCCAACGTGCCCCACGTCTACCAGCACCGCGCTGCAGAGGGCCGCCCCCTCCGTACCGAGATCATGGTGGGCACCGAGTTTCCGTCTGGTGCTTTGGTGGTGCGGGAGGGGCGCCGTGCCGTGGTGGACACCACCCGAGGCAAGGATCGAGCAGAGCCCGAGGACGTGCCTGCACCCCTGGCGCCCGGATCTGGGGTCGATGTGGTCGTGGTCCGGCCCAAGGCCTGGCCCAGCGAACGTGTGGCGCTCGTGTCCGGAGGGCTGTCGGCCATTGCCGGCTCTGCGCTGCTGTATGCGTTGTCGACCCAGACCGAGGCCAACTTCCTCGCATCCACCAACACTCGCGACATCGACCGCTACCGCGGCGCCACCAATCGATTGGCGGTGGGCTCCGGCGCCGCGGCAGCAGTGGGGGTGTCTGCCTTGAGCTTCGGGTTGTTGTTCTACGTGGTGGACGGCGACCCTCGGCCGAGCCTCGACATCCGGTTCTGAGGTAGGCTCCCGCCACGTCTCGGCTCCGGGGGGCTCATTCGCACCATCGCGTGGATCGTGGCTATCGTGACGTTGCTGCCCTCTTCGGCATGGGCCGACGACGACGGCTGCTCGGTTCGGTACACCCTCGACCATCTGCTTGCCGACCTCGTCACCGTGGAGGCGTCGCTTCGGGCCGACGACGGCGTGCGCGCGAGCGAGCGCGCCGAGGCGCTTCACGGTGGCCTGCTGTGCCTGGACCAGGTGATTCCGCGCGTGATCGTGGGGCGCACCTATCGAGCCATCGGAGGCGGCTACACCGCTGGCGGTGACTCCGGACGCGGGGTCGCATGGCTTCGGTCCGCACACGAGGTCGAGCCCACGTTCGAGTACGGGCTCGAGGATCTTCCCCCCGTACACCCCATCCGCTCCGTCTACGAGGAGGTGAAGCGGGAGCTGTCGGACCGCCCCGTGACCGCACCTGGCGATCGGAGCTTCCAGGTGCCCGCCTTCCTCGACGGGAGACGACTCGATGCGCCCACGGCGCTCCCCGGTCGACCCCATCTGCTCCAGCTCGACGTGGAACCCGTGCGCTCCTGGACCATCGGAGGTGCCGACTTTCCCGACGAGGCCTTCGAGATCGACGGGCTGCCCACGGAGCCGATCGTCGTCGAAGCCGAAGTCGAGAGCGACGACGCCGTGGTCGACGCACAGCCCGTTGTCTCCGAAGGGGAGACCGGGGGGCGACCCAGGCGACGCAGCGCGGCCAACTCGGTGGATCCGGACGAGATCACGCTGAAGGCGTCACGCAAGACGCCGTGGGAGAAGACGCCGCTCATCATCGGTGGTGTCGCCATGGGGCTCGCCGCAGGCGGCACCTATGCTGCCGCGTGGGAGCGTCGGCGGCTCTACAACGAGCTGGACGGCCCCGGGTCCTCGGAGCGCGTCACTCAGCTTCGACCCGTCATCAACCGGTTGGTGGTGGTGAGCTGGGCGCTGGCGGCAGCTGGCGCAGGAACGCTCACCTGGGGCGTGATCCTCGACGGCTCCGCGCGGCCGATGCCAGGCCTGCGTGTGGAGCTGTGAGCGCCGACGACGGCTTCGAGGGCATCGTCGACGAGTGGACCTGGAACGCCGTGGTGGTGTCGTTCTACCTCCCCGTCGCGGTGGGGTCGCTGGCGTACCTCAACTACATCGGCGGGCCCTACGCCATAGAGCGACGGCTCCTCGGAGACGAGCCGAGCCGCGGCCTGGCGCTCGGAGTGGTCGTGGGACTCGTGATGCTCCTCGTCAGCCGCGTGGCCGCTTCACAGCTCGAGCCGTTTCAGCGCCTCGCCGTGGGGCTCTCCCGGGTGCTCGGCGAGCTGTCGTGGCCCACCTGCATCGTCGTGGCCCTGGCGAGCGCCATCGGGGAGGAGCTGTTGTTCCGCGCGGTGATCCAGGCCCAGCTCGGGTTGGGGGCCGGCGCCTTGCTCTTCGCCTGCGCACACGTCCCCATGGAGCGGGATCTGTGGCTGTGGCCCGTGTCGGCCTTCGGCGCAGGCCTGGTGTTCGGGGTGCTGTACCAACAGACCGGGGGCGTGCTGGCACCGGCCGTCGCCCACTTCGTCATCAACGTGGCCAACCTGCACTGGATGGGCCGCTTCGAGCAATGAACCGTCAGCCGTCGCCTCGCTTGGCCGGATTGCGCCAGGTCACCTCCGGGATCCCGGCCGCCACCGCGCTGAAGCGTGCTGCCACGAAGAGTAGATCCGACAGGCGGTTCAGGTAGGGGATCGGGCCATCCACCACGTCTGGCTGAACCTCGAGCAAGGCCAGGCTGCAGCGCTCGGCACGTCGACACACCGTGCGACCCTGATGCAGCAGCGCCCCCACACGGCCACCGCCCGGCAGGATGAACTCCTCCAGGGCCGGCAGCGTCTCGTTGAGGTCGTCGATTCGCTGCTCCAACCGGGACGTCTCGCTCGACCCCACCCGATACATGCCTTCCCAGCGCGCATCTGCCGGCGTCGCGAGCTCGGTTCCTACGTTGAACAGGTCGTCCTGCACCGAGGCCAGGATCTCGTCGAGGGTGGAGGCTACGTCGGTGGGAAGCGTATCGAGGAACGATCGCACCACTCCGAGCACGGAGTTCAGCTCGTCGACGGTGCCGTAGGCTTCGATGCGGGGATCGTCCTTCGGCACTTTTCCGCCCCCCACCAGGCGGGTTGAACCTGCATCACCCGTGCGAGTGTAGACCTTGGTGATACGCACGACGTCCTCCCTTGGGGGCAGACACCGTATCCGGGTTACTGCGTGGGAGCGTTGCCGGGTCGCCTCGGGCGGCCGTCATCGGAGGTTCGGTGAATCGCCGCGTTCCCGTACAACAGATCCGAGGTTCTGATCCCACGCTCCTCGAGGTCCAGCTCAGCGAGATGCTGCGCAAACCACTGGGGCAACTCGCTCCCATCAACGTGATGGACCTGATCGAGCTGGCGCACACCGAGGGGCGTCCACGGTCGCTGGCGCGCGGGCTGGATGCCTTCGTGGAAGGAGTGGCGCGGCAGATCGCCGACATTCCCTCCGGTCGCCCCATCGAGGAGTTCGTCGAAGAACTCGAGGACCTCGAGGGAGCTCGGGTGCCGAATCGGTTCCGGGAGATCTTGCTTGAGCAGATCGAGCGGGACGAGCGGATCGGCGACCGGATCACCACCTTGCTGGAGCGGTGGTCGGGCCAGGAGCCGACGCCCTTCGAGCTGAACGCGCGGCAGGCGCGAGTCACGCGGGCGGAGGTCAAGCGCCGTGGCGTGGCGAGGGAGGCCAGCTCGGCACCTCGTGAGCGACGGGGGCGGGGCACTCGTCGGAGCTCGGGCGGCGGAGGAGGGAGCTCCCGTCCCGTTGGCGACACCGAGCGAAGCGCCTTCATCCAGGATCTGTGTCTGGAGAAGCTCGCTCGAGCGTCGGAGAACGGCTTGGGGGAGCACGTGCTCGTGGCTGGGGTGCGCCATCAGGCCAAGTCGCGGTACCCCGACCTCCTTCCGGCAGAGGTCACCGCCGTGCTCCGCGCGCTCAAAGACACCCACCGAGTGCGCTACAGCGCAGGTCGATGGAGCCTCCCCACACGATTCTGATTATGAAGTCGTGGTTCGCGTATTGCGAGCGCGGGGGTGTGGCGGAATCGGTATACGCGCTCGATTCAAAATCGAGTGGGCTCGCCCATGAGGGTTCGACTCCCTCCGCCCCTACTTTCTCTACTCCTCCGGGAGCTCGGCGTCGTGGTCGTGAGCGCCCTGAGCGCACCACTCTTCGAACACGTCGAGCAGCTCTCCTCGCATCTGCTGACCCTCCTCTCCGGGCAGCGACCGCACCGCATCGACAGTGATGTCCAGCTGGCGGAGGAACTCCGCACACGGGCGGCAGTTCAACAGGTGCCAGCGGAAGCGTAGCCACTGGGTGGTCGACAGCTCGCCGTCGAGAAAGGCGCTGCCTTGCTCGCCGACCTGCTTGCAGGACAACCCTGCTGTCATCAGCGTCATGATCACGATCGACCCTCGAGGTAGCGGGCGAGAACGCTCCGAACCTTGGCGCGCGCTCTGTGGAGCAGCACGCGCTGGTTGGTCTCGCTGATCTCCATCACGTTACACACCTCGGGGCTCGACCAACCCTTCACATCTCGTAGCACGAGCACCATTCGCTGGCGTTCAGGCAGGGTTTCGATGGCCGCCTCGATCTGGCTTCCGATCTCCTTGTCCACCGCCAGCTTCTCGGGTGTGCCGTCCCAGGCGTCGGGTGGGTTCCGCCACATGCCCCGCGTGTCGAAGCGATCGGCATCCAGCGGCTCCTCTTCCTTGCCCATGGCCGACATGGGGGTGGTGCGCCCCTCGCGCCGGGCGCGCGTGCGAGCTCGATTGGTGAGGATCCGGAACATCCACGTCTTGAGGGAGGAGCGGCCCTCGAAGCGGCTCAGACCCTTCAAGATGGCGAGCCATGTCTCCTGCACCACCTCTTCGGCCACACCTCGACTCGGGAGCATGGCTCGGGCCACGCGGAGCATGGTGTCGTTGTGCTTGTCGACCAAGGCAGCGAACGCCTCGCGATCTCCCGCTAGGAGGCGCTCGACGGTGGCACGATCTCCGGGTCCACGTTCAGGATCGTCACGATGGGCGCCCGACATGCACTCTCCGGCCGGCCTTAGTACCTAAAACGTCGCGACGGAGCCAGTCCACGATGCGGGTAATCTGCCTGCTGTTCGCCAAACCACCCCAGCCCGGCCGTGTGAAAACACGCTTGGGTCGCACGATCGGGGCCGACGCCGCGGCCCATGTGGCCCGTGCCATGCTGCGCGACACCTACGAGGCGATCTCAGCGACACCGCTGGTGCAGCCGGTGCTCGCGACGACGGATCCAACGGCGGACCACGGTCTGTCTGCCGGCGTTGCTGCCTGGGATCAGGGAACGGGAGATCTCGGGCAGCGGGTGGAGCGCATGCTGCGACGAGCGCTGACGCTAGCCCCTGCCGCCATCGCCGTGGGCGCAGATGCCCCCATCGTGTCCATCGACACGTATCAGCTGGCCGTGCGCTCCCTGGGCGCGAAGGCTGCCGTCTTGGGTCGGACCGAAGACGGAGGGTTCTATGCACTCGGGGTGCGGCGCTGCCCGCTCGGGCTCCTCGCGGATCTGCCATGGAGTCAGCCGAGCACATGGGGAGCCACACGGATCCGCTTGGTGACCCATGGGCTGTCGCCAGCGGAGCTACCCGAGCACTTCGACGTGGACGAGCTGGCGGATCTCGAGCGCCTGAAGAGCCTGCTGCAGCCTGGGCAGGCGCCCCACACATCCGCGCTACTCGAGCAGCTGGAGTGGCCATGATCAGCTTGGTGCTCGCAGCCGCCTTGGCGTGGTCCGTTGCCGCGATCTGGCTCGATGCGCGCGGCCACCGCCCCGCACCTCCAGGCCCCTACGACGCCATCGTGGTGCCCGGGTGCCGCGTGATGCCGGATGGTCGTCCCAGCGGTGCCCTGGCTCGACGCGTGCGCCGTGCCGTGGCGCTGTACCACGACGGGGCAGCCCCTCGAATCGTGCTCACCGGTGGGCTGGGGGACGGCCCCATCACCGAGGCCGAGGCTGCCGCGCGCATGTGCCAGGGGCTGGGAGTGGAGGAGCGGGCCTTGGTGCGCGAAGGTGCGTCTACGACCACCTACGAGAATGCAGCCTTCGCGGCGCGCCTCGTGTCTGGTCGCGTGCTCGTGGTGACCGATAGCTACCACGCCTTCCGATGCCAGCGGATGTTCCGCCGGTTCTTCGAGGACGCCGAGGCGGTCGGCGTGACCCCACCCACGCGATCGCGATGGCGCCATGCCTTCCGAGAGGTGCTGTCCGTGGTCAAGCATGCCGTGGCAGGCCGCCTGTAGCCCTAGGGCCCCACCGAAGGAGCCAGCAGCGCCAGCGTGGCATCTGGGGCATCCACGTGCACCCAATGCCCCGCGTTCGCGAGCAGATGCCAGCCCGCTCCTGCGCGTGCCGCCTCTTCGGCCTGGCTGACCTGCTGGGCAGACCACCGATCGGACGCACCCGCCCGCACCAGCTGCACGCGCTGTGGAGCCGCCAGGATCGCGGGCCACAGATTCGTCGCTCGATAGTCGTCGAGCATCGCCTGCACTCCGTCCAGGTCGTAGACCCAGGCCCACCCCTCGGGGCCTCGCTTCAGTGAGGTGAGCAGCCAGGCGACGATGGGTGCAGGTAGTCCTGCCTCCGCCAGTGCGGCGCGCACCGGCTCACGGGACGCCGCGGGGACTCGCACCGCCCGCAAGGCCTGGAGGACGCGAGCCGGATCCGTGTCGGCGTCGATGCCGGTGCTGCTGGTGTCGGGACCCGGAGGGCTGTCCAGCACCCAGATGGCCGTATCGGCAGGCAGTGTGCCTGCTGCCAGCCACGACAACGCCACCTTCCCGCCCAGGGAGTGCCCGACGACCACGCTCGGGGGGCCGAGGGTGTCGGCCGCAGCCTGGAGATCCGTCGCGGCGGCCTGCAGCGTGTGAGGCGGCGACGTGGGCGGATGGTCACCGTGATTGCGCAGATCCGGCAGGACCGCCTTCAGATCGGCATGAGGCCCGATCAGCCGCCGCGCGAAGCTCCGCCAGTTGCGCCCCTGACCCAAGATCCCGTGCACGAACCAAACGGACCGTGGCGCCTCGGGATCGCCGAGGATCTCCATGCATCACCCCCAACCCAGTGGAAGGGCTGTCGGTTAACCGTCCCCCATGGAAGAGGAACCGGAACCCTCGGCCCTGCGCAACATCACCAGTGGAGCAGGGTGTGGCTGCGGATGTCTCGGCATGCTCGCAGCCTTCCTCGGCGCACTGGCCCTCGCGGGCATCCCCTTGGAGCTGTTCACGGAATCCGACGTGAGCTTGGCGGCCAACACGGGCATCGGCGCCATCGTCGCCGGCGTGGTGATGTTCGGCCTGGGCGTGGCCGTGTGGGTGGGGTCCCTCTTCCTCGAGTGAGCGGCGAGGAAGAGAGGACCCGGTGGTGGTGCCGCAGATCCCCCCCGAGAGCTGGGGCACCTCCACCGGATCGTCGCAAAGGTACGGTACGCCGACAGAGGAGCATGCCGACGCACCGCGATTCGTCATGGTCTAAAGCAAGGGCCATGCCAATTGTGCGACCCAATAGCGAAGGGGTTTTCAGCTTCTCCAGCTCCTCGGCGCGACAACTTTGCCGCAACCGGAGGGGTCACGAGAGCCCCGACGAGCCTGGCTCGACGAGGTGATACGCGGCCGCCATGACGGCTACGGCACCTCAGATCGTCTCCGCATTGCTACCCTGGTACGAGGCTGCTCATCGCCGCCTGCCCTGGCGGCCGACTCCCGGCGGAGAGGCTGGAGATCCGTACCATGTGCTGCTCTCGGAGCTGATGCTCCAGCAGACTCGCGTGGACACGGTGGTGCCCTACTTCGAGCGGTTTCTCGCGATGTGGCCGACCCTCGAGGCATTCGCTCGCGCCACGGAGGACGAGGTGCTGAAGGCGTGGGCGGGCCTGGGCTACTACAGTCGAGCGCGGAACCTACTGGCGTGTGCCCAGAAGGCCGCCGCGGACGGCGGCCTGCCGCAGGACGTGCCAGGGCTCGAGGCCTTGCCGGGGATCGGGCCCTATACCGCAGGTGCAGTGGCTTCCATCGCCTTCGGGGTCTCGGCGCCCGTGGTGGATGGCAACGTGGAGCGGGTGCTGTCCCGTCTCGACGGGAGGAGCGCCGACCCGCGCTCCACTCAGGGGCGCAAGGCCCTGTGGGCCAGGGCCCAGCAGCTGCACGACGCCACCGAGGCGAGCGGTCGACACGGAGATCTCAACCAAGCGCTCATGGAGCTGGGGGCCACCGTCTGCACGCCGCGTCGGCCCCAGTGCTCCGAATGCCCGGTGCGCCCTCACTGCGTGGTGCGGGCGTCCGGAGAGGATCCGGAGTCGTTGCCCGTGCGCGCCGCGCGGCGAAAGCCCACCCTCGTGCGAGGCGTGGCGGGACTGCTCCGGATCGAGGGAGGTGTCGTGATGGGGCGCCGTCCCCCCGGGCTGCTCGGAGGGATGTGGGAGCCCATCTCCCTCGAGCTCGACAAGGGCGACGCCCTGCGTCCGAGCGTGGTGCGCGCCTTCTCCGAGCGATGCGGGCTCGCAGTGCAGGTCGCTCAGCGCCGAGGCCAGGTGGTCCACACCTTCACCCACCGCAAGCTCACCTGCACCGTCTACGATGTACGTGGGCAGGGGGAGCCCCGCGCCCTCGACTACTACACCGAGGTCCGAGTGGTGAGGGATCCAGCCGATGTGGCACTCTCGACGCTTGCTCGACGGATCCTGGCCCTCGGCCCACAGCTGTCCCTGCCACTGGCTGCGGACGGCGACTGACTTGGAAGCTGCATGCCCACTGCCGCCGTCGTCATCATCGGAGACGAGATCCTCTCTGGGAAGTTCGAGGACGCCAACGGACCCTTTCTGATCCGTCGGCTCGGGCAGCTGGGGTGTGATCTGAAGCGGCTCGTCACCATCGGCGACGAGGTGCAGGAGATCGCTACGGAGGTACGCACCTGCGCGTCCTCCCACGACCACGTGATCACCACCGGCGGGGTGGGCCCCACCCACGACGATCGCACGCTCGAGGGCGTTGCCGCCGCGCTGGACCTAGCGCTGGAGGAGCGCGAGGACCTCGTCGCCCTGCTCCACAGCTTCGGCCTCCCCGACACGCCCGCGAATCGCCGCATGGCACAGGTCCCCGCCACGTCGCAGCTCGTCCGCTCGCCTGGATCCTCGTTCCCGGTCGTCCGTGCGCGCAACGTCTGGGTGTTTCCGGGGATCCCCAAGCTCATGCAGATGAAGTTCGAGGACGTCAGCACCCACTTCGCCGGCTCCCAGGTCATCAGCCAGCGGCTGTACTGCTCCCAGCACGAGTTCGACATCGCAGACGCCTTGAGGGCAGTCCAAGATGCACACCCTTCGGTGAACATCGGCAGCTACCCTCGCTGGGGCGAAGCCGACTTCAAGGTCATGGTGAGCGTCGACGGGCGCGATCCCGAGCGACTGGCGGAGGCGGTGAGGGCCCTCAGAGCACAGCTTCAGCTTGTCGACCTCGAACCTGGACCCTAGGAACCGAAACCTGTAACGGGTTGTTGCTGTCATTCCAGCAGATGACGACAACAGATACACTCCACCTCGTACGGGGTTCCGTGGCACAAACCACCTACGCACTCTACGCCTCCGCAAGCTTCCACGGCGAAGTGGTCGAGGAAGGGTTCGTCCGGACGGGCGAGCCGCTCCAGATCGGGAACTCACCCACGCTGGCGGTGCCCGTCCCGGAAGGGTGTCCTTACGTGGCCCGGGTGCTCTGGAACGGCCCCGCCTCGTGCACCGTCCGTGACGGCTTGGGCAACCTGCACGAGCTCGGCCCCGACTCCGACATCACCATCGAGCTGGGACCCGTGTCGCTGCACCTCTACATGGTGGAGCAGTTCCGGATCCGGCGGGCCCAGCCCATCTCCACCACCTTGAGCCTCGCCTGGCTCGCCGTGGTCCTGATGTCCACCCTCCTCACCATGCAGGCGACGTGGGCGAACGAGCACTTCTGCTTCGCCGTCACCACGATCCTGCCCGAGCGCGTCAGCCAAGAGCGCTTCTCGTACTGCTACGACAGCAGCGCCGACTCCATCGCCGGGAGTTTCTTCAGCGCCGAGTACCTCGCGCGCCTCCTCAAGGAGGACTACGAAGGCGAGGACCAAGGCGTCGTCGAACTCGAGATCGATCGGCCGGATGCCGAGCGCGAGCTGACCAACGACGTGTACCTCCCCGCCGGCGACGAGGGGCCCATCACCGAGATGGGAGGAGCGGAAGAGGTCTCTCCCGAGCCCGTCCGGTCGGTGGACGACGAGGACATCCCGCTTCCGCAGCGCTCCCAGGAGGAGGAAGTCCCGCTCTTCATGGAGGGGTCGGAAGCGCAGGTCGCCGAAGCCGAAGAAACCGACGAGCAGGACGGCATCGCAGACGGCTTCGACGAGGTGGTGCCCGAAGAGGAGCAAGACCTGTCTGCCGATCCTCCCTCCGAGGAGGAGGAGGGCTGGGGCGTTCAGGACTGGTACGACGAACGGGATGCGCAGATGGAGGAGCTCGAGATCGAGCTCATGCTGCGCATGGCACAGCATCGCCTCCGCATCGATCCCAACGACCCCGGTGCGCTGTCGATCCTGTCGTACTACCAGTACCTGGCCGAGGACTTCGACGCGGCCCTCGACACCTACGACCGCATCATCGAGCTGATGCCCGACAACCCCGCGGGCTACAACAACAAGGCCCTCGTCTACAAGCGCCGCGGCAAGTACGACGAGGAGGAGCAGCTGTACCGGGTGGCGCTGACGTACCAGCCCATGGACGTCACGGCGATGAACAACCTCGCGGTCAACCTGGCCCACCAGGGGCGCTTCGAGGAAGCGCTGGCGGTCATGCAGCAGCTCGAGACCCTCGACCCCGAAGATCCCTACGCCGATCTGCACCGCTCCAAGATCTACGCCGAGATGGGCGAAGAGGATCAGGCGCTCGTGTACCTGCGCAAGGCGTTGGAGGGCATGGCGCGCCTCGACACGCTCCACCACATCGAGTTCCGCCAGGACATCCGCGTGGATCCGAGCTTCGCCAAGCTCCGCGGCAGCGAGCGGTTCCGGAGCATCCTGCTCGAGTTCTACGGCGACGACTCACCGCTCCAGGACTGACCGTGCGCAAGGCCTTGTTCGCCGGCTCCTTCGATCCCGTCACGCTCGGCCACGTCGACCTCATCGAGCGCGGCTGTGCGCTCTTCGACGAGCTGGTGGTCGCGATCGGGCACAACCCTGCCAAGCGCTACCTGTTCGACCTGTCGGAGCGCGAGGCGCTGATGCGCGCCAGCATCGCGCACACACCGGCCAGGGTCGTGGCCTTCGAGGGGCTGCTGGTGGAAGCCGCGAAGCGCCACGGCGCGTCCGTCATCCTGCGCGGCGTCCGCTCCGCGGGCGACGTGGAGCTGGAGTCCCGCTACGGCCTCGCCAACCGTGACCTCACGGGCATCGAGACGTTGTTCCTGCTGGCGGACCCCCGCCACATCTTCCTCTCCTCGTCGCTGGTCAAGGAGATCGCGCTCAACGGTGGCGACGTGGCAGCCTACGTGCCCCCAGCTGTGCTGAAGGCGCTCGAGGGCGTGGCTCCCGCGTCCCCCTGAGCGAACGTCCATTGGCATCGAGGCCCACACGCTCCGGTGATCTCCTCTCGGTTCACCCTGCGGCGTCGCTTGGAATATCCTGCAGCTGCTGACCTGGGAGCCCCCCCGATGTGGCTGTGGTTGTTCGGATTCACGGTGGGAAGCGCGCACGCTGCGCCTGATCTCGAGATCGAGCGAGGGCGCGTCGCCGCGTCGCTGGAGCGATACGGCGAGGCTCGTGACCTCGCCCTGGAGGCGCTGCGTCAGGCGCCCGGCAACGGCGAGGCACAAGACCTCTACGTCGACACCACGGCAGCCGCAGGACTCGGCACGCGCGGTCTACAGGAGCTGCTCACCCGCGACCGCGACACCCCTCGCTGGTTCAGCGCTCACTCTGCATTGGTGGAGGCCGTCGACTCGGGAGACGTCAAGGCTGCGAAGTCCGCGGCGGGGGAGCTGCGGGACCAGTTCGGCGGGCATCCCCACCTGCTTCGTCCTCTCTGGGACGCAGACAGCCCCAAGCTCGCCAAGCTCGGCGACAAGCTGCTCAAGCCCGTACTGTCGCAGAAGGTCCTCGACAGCGCCGAGCTCACGCCGCTGTACCGCCTGCGTCGCTTGCTCGTGGAGATCGGCGACACCGACGGGCGAGCCCTGGTGGAGGCCGAGATCGAGGACCGGGGCGAGGAGCCTCCTCCCGCTCGTGAGCCGCGGACACGCGTGCAGCGCAGCGACATGGCCTTGCAGATCTCGAAGGACGAGATCCCCGCGCTGCCGTGGGGCTACCCGTCGGAGCTCGTGGACGTCACCGAGCGCTTGGCTCGCATCCTCCACAAGGCGGGTCGCACGCGCCATGCGGCACTGGCCTACCAGCAGCTGCAGGACCGCAGCGACGATCCCATCGGGTTCATCGGGGAGGCCGAGGCCTGGGTGGCCCACGAGGACTACGAGGCCGCCATCCGGGCTGCAGACGCAGGGCTGAATCGTGCCACGGCACCCCGGTCGCTGGATCTGATGGCCATGAACGAGGAGGCCCAGCGAAGTGCCGTGTCGCGAGCGCTGTACGTGCGGGCTCGCGCCTACCGTGGCGGCGGGTTCGGCATCCAGGCCCACAGCGATCTCGCGCTCGCGCACCTGTTCGCGCGCGAGGTCATGGACGACAAGCTCGCCGAGTACCTGCACGAGGTGAACGCCCCCTTGGAAGCCGTGGTGGGCAAGCCCTACGGTCGCGGCCTCAAGTGGGACCGCGCCATGGCCGCCGCCGAGCGCAGCGAGACACGCGACGACGCGGTGGATCACGTCGTCAAGGCCATGTTCTTGGCCGCCGTCGGCACCCGCGGTGGGATGCGCACCGCCGAGGATCCAGATGCCTACGAGGGGGTGTTCGCCCCTCTCCTCATGACCTTGGCGCGAGTCGAGGCCAAGTTCGGACGCATCATGGAGGCGCGCCGTGCGGCCGCGATGGCCACGCTGTTGGTGGGACGAGATCAGCAGCCCTGGTGGTGGGCATTCCGTGGCCAGATGCACGAGAGACTCGGCGAGAAGGACGCCGCCTTCGCGGCCCTCGCCGTCGCTCGTGGACTCGGAGTACCCGATCTGGAGGTGTCCCTGGGCGAGACCTACGTGGGCCTGAGTGGCTGGGAGGCCGCTGCGTCCGCCCTGGGTGGTGCGCCCCCCGAGACCACCGCGCCCCCCGAGGGCACGGTGACCCAGTCTGTACCGAGGCAGCGGCGCCCGAAGTCGGGGCGCCCTGGCACCGCACCAAAGCTCGGCCGGCCCTTCCCGACGTTCTCCGTCGAGACCGATCGCGGCACCTTGTCGACCCAGGCGCTGAAGGGCAGGGCACTCATCATCACGTTCTACCGGGAGGATTGCGGCGAGTGCCTGCAGATGATGCCCAGCATGGGCTCCGTGGCACGAAGGTTGAAGAAGGAGGGACGTGACACCGTCATGATCGGAGTGTCCCTCGACGATGACGAGCAAGCCTTCCAGCGCGTGTACCGCCTCGGACAGCGATGGGGCGAGCTCGTCCACGCCCCCCAACTCGGCCAGCGCTTCGGTGTGCAGCGGGTCCCGACCACCTGGGTGGTCGATCGCGCTGGCATCGGCCGGTACATGGTGGACCACTGGTTCAGCACCGACGAGCTGGAGTCCCAGCTGCGCGACATGGAGTAGCCGCACAGGGAGCGTGGCCCCGGTAAGGGGAGAGAGGGGTCCAGTCTGGCGGGGCCGGATCGACCTGGAGTTGCATCATGTGTGGAATCATCGCGTACATCGGACCCAACCCCGCGCTGCCGCGGATCGTCGACGGGCTACGCCGCATGGAGTACCGCGGCTATGACTCCGCGGGCCTGGCCCTCGCCCACGAAGGAAAGCTCTGGCTGCGCAAGGAAGTGGGCCGCGTTGCCGACCTGGCGTCGCAGCTGCGAGACGGTCCAGAGTCGAACGTGGGGATCGGCCACACACGCTGGGCCACCCACGGCGGCGTGACGCAGGTCAACGCCCACCCCCACACCGACGTCACCGAGACCATCGCGCTGGTGCACAACGGCATCATCGACAACACCAACCCGCTGCGCGCGATGTTGACCTCCCAGGGGGTGTCCTTCCGCTCGGAGACGGACACCGAGCTTCTCGCGCACCTCGTCCGCAAGCACTACGACGGGGATCCGGTGCAGGCCGTCCGTGACGCCCTGAAGCACGTGCGCGGCACCTACGGGCTCGCCGTGCTGTTCGCCGCCCATCCCGACGTGCTCGTCGCCGCCCGAAACGGCTCACCGCTGGTCGTGGGGATCGGTCAGGGGGAGACCGTGCTCGCGTCGGATCCGCAGGCCGTGGTCGCCCACACCCGCCGGGTCGTGTACCTGCAGGACCGAGAGCTCGCCGTGCTCACGGCCGAGGGCGTCGACGTGCAGACCCTCGACGGCGACACTGTCGACTCGGCCATCGAGACCCTCGACAGCGACTATGCGCTGGCCAGCAAGGAGGGCTTCGACCACTTCATGCTCAAGGAGATCCACGAGCAGCCCCGGAGCATCAAGCGAGCGCTGCGTGGTCGGATCCAGGTGAACGAAGGCAACGCCAAGCTCGGCGGGCTGAACATGACCCCGCGGGACCTGGTGGCCGTCCAGCGAGTGATCAACCTCGGGTGTGGCACCAGCTACCACGCAGGCATGACAGCTGCGATGGCCATCGAGGCCCTGGCGCGGGTGCCTGCCCGCGCCGAGATCGCCAGCGAGTTCCGCTACCGACATCCCATCATCCCTCGCGACGCCCTGTTCTTCGCCGTGTCCCAGTCGGGGGAGACGGCAGACACGCTCGGCGCCGTGTCCGAGGTCCAGCTCAAGGGCGGGGCCGTGATGGGCATCGTCAACGTCGTGGGCTCCACGGCCGCGCGCACGTGCGGTCGCGGCGTCTACGTGCACTCCGGGCCCGAGATCGCCGTGGCCTCCACCAAGGCGTTCACATCGCAGGTGGCCGCCATGCTGGTGTTCACCCTGATGCTCGCCCGGTGCCGCAACCTGTCCCTCGAGCAGGGGCAGGCCGTGGCCTCCGCACTCGACGACATCCCGAGCAAGGTGGCGCAGTACCTGCGCGAGCCCGGCCCCATCGACCAGGCCGTGCAGCTCATCCGCGACGCCCGCTACGTACTGTTCCTCGGGCGCGGGTACAGCTACCCCGTCGCCTTGGAGGGCGCGCTCAAGCTCAAGGAGATCGCGTACGTTCCGTGCGAGGGCTACCCCGCGGGCGAGATGAAGCACGGCCCCATCGCCATGCTCGATCCCGGCGCCCCGGTGGTGTTCATCAGCCCCGACGACGGCCAGAAGGAGAAGGCCATCGCCAACATGATGGAGGTGAAGGCGCGAGGAGCCACGCTCATCTGCGTGCACACCAAGGGCGATGACGAGATCGAAGCCCTCGCAGACGTCTCCATCCCGGTGCCGGACACGGCCGACTTCGCCACGCCGCTGCTCACCGTGCTGCCCCTGCAACTCATCGCGTACCACGTGGGTCTCGCGCTGGGGCGCGACATCGACAAGCCTCGCAACCTCGCGAAGTCCGTCACGGTGGAATAGCAGGCCGCGGCGCGGAGGGGCGGTGAACGTCGAGGTAAGAGCGATCGAGCTTCCCAGGGATGCAGCCCGGTTCGTCCGAAGCTGGTGGCCCATCTACGAAGGCGACGAGCAGTGGGTTCCACCCCTCGTCTTCGAGCGAAAGATGTTCTTCGACCCCAGGAAGAACCCCTACTTCCAGCACGCCACCATCCAGTGCTGGATCGCCTTTCGAAACGGCGGACCCGTCGGGACGATCGCGGCCTGCGTCGATCACAAGCTGCAAGACGAAGAGAAGGGAACCGGTAACTTCGGGTTCTTCGAGTTCATCGACGACGAGGAGGTGGCAGCCGCACTCCTCGACACTGCCACCACCTGGCTGCGCCAGCAGGGCATGACCAAGGCTCAAGGCCCGTTCAACTTCAACAGCAACCACGAGTTCGGCCTGCTCGTGGACGGCTTCGACACGCCCCCGATGATCTCCAACCCGCACAACCGCCACTACTACGGTCGCGTGTACGAGAGCATCGGACTCGAGCCGGCCATGGACTGGTATGCCTACTGGCTCGACGCTGGCCCGCTGCCCGAGCGCGTGGCCCGCATCAGCGAGCGGATCCTCAAGCGGAACCCCGAGATCCGACTCCGCAAGGCCGACATGTCCAACTTCGATCAGGAGGCCGAGCTGCTCTGGCAGGTCTACAACGATGCGTGGACCGACAACTGGGGTCACATCCACTTCCACAAGGACGAGTTCGACTTCATGGTCACCGGGCTGAAGGCCGTGGTGAACCCCAACCTGGTCTGGTTCGCCTACGTGGGCGACGAGATCGCCGGCGTGACCGTCACGCTTCCCGACTACAACCAGGTGGTCAAGCACATGAACGGCAGCATCTTCCCGTTCGGCTGGTACCACTTCCTGACCAAGCGCAGCCAGATCGACGCCCTGCGCGTCTTCGTCCTGGGCATTCGCCAGAAGTTCCAGCACCTGCCGCTCGGCGCCCCCCTGTACATCAAGACCTGGGAGGAGGGCCTGAAGCTGCCCATCCGCGGTGCCGAGTGCTCGCTGATCCTCGACAACAACCACCGCATGCGCGGGGCCGTGGAGAAGCTCGGCGGCACCATCTACAAGACGTATCGCACCTACGAGCTGCCGTTGGTCGCCGACGCCGGCGCTACGACCGAGGAATAGCGAGCAACCAGCCGTCCTCGGTCCAGCCGAAGCGGTGACCGCCCACGTCGGCGATGTCTGCGCACGGCACGTCTCCCGCGTCGGTGACGAGCACCCGCTCCGCTGCAGGCTCGGCCACCACCACCTGGGAGGTCTCCACCCTCCCTCCGACCACGCGCAGACCGACCCCGAGGGCGGTGGTGAGGTGCACGGCACCGTCTGCGTAGCTACCTGCCACCACCGTGTCCTCCGGCTCCAGAGGCAGGCGGAAGGCGTCCCGCTGCTGCCCCGTGTGCGGATCCACCGTCACCCCCTCGTGGGTGTCCCAGTCCACCGTGACGAAGCCCGCTGGGCTCCCCACCGTCACGCCGAGCCGGATCGCCGGCCGTCGGAACAGAGGCCGCCCGGTGGTCAGTGACCACACCACACCAGCAGGACCCGCGAGCAGATCCTCCCAGCGCGCGCACGAGGCTTCCACCAGCCCCCGCCGGTATACGCGCTGCCCTCGGCGCAGCCTGCCGTGGGCGTCGACGTGGTGCTCGGGCCCCACGGGCAGGCCCTCACCCAGACGAGCGGTGCCTCGCTGCAGATCCAAGGTGACGCGCGCGCCCGTGGCATCGAGGCCCTGGACTCGCCCCCGCCGCCCGACTCGCACCGAGGAGGCCTGCAGCTCCAGGCCCAGCGGGGCCGGTGTGGCGCCGGTTCGTGCCGCCCGCGACAGCGTCTCGCTTCCCAGCAGCACCCAGCCACCCCCGGCGACCACGCGCTCCGACGGCCGGATCACGTCCAGCGCACGCACACCCGCGGCGGTCCGAGCGTACAGGTAGCCCTCCGAGGCCCAGGCCTCCGTGCGGCCCGCGATCCGGCAGCCACGACGCACCACCTCGTGCCCGCGCACACCAGCGCGCACGTGCCGCCCGTCCGCGAGCCAGGCCTCGACGCCTCCCTGGCACGGCTGCACCTGCTGCACGCCAGGCCAGGGCAGGGGAAACACCCGAGCACCGCGGCACCACCACAGGCGCTCGCCGTCACTCACAGCCGGGCGGCCCAGCCAGAACCACTGGGAGCCGAGACCCAGGTGGAGCACCGCCGAGGCGTTCGGGAACAGGCGGCGTCGCCACCCTCCGATCATGTCGTGCCCTCGGCCACGAAGCGATAGCCCACGCCGCGCACCGTGAGGAAGTGGCGAGGGCTGCCGGGGGTGTCCAGCTTCTGGCGCAGGCTCGTGATGAAGTTGTCCACCGTGCGGTCCGTGCCCACGTAGGCGGTGCCCCACACCGCCTGTAGGATCGCCTCACGGGTGACCGCCCGACCCTCGTTGTGGATCAGGAACGCCAGCAGCTCGTACTCTCGGGGAGTCAGCTCCACCACCTGGCCGCTCCGATGCACCAGGCGCTTGTCGAGGGCCACCTCCACGTCCGCGAACTGAACCACCGCACTCGGGGCGTGGCGGCGCAGATGGGCCTTCACGCGGGCCATCAGCTCCGCGATGCGGAAGGGCTTGGTGACGTAGTCGTCTGCGCCCAGCTCCAGCCCGCGCACGATGTCGGCCTCGGCCGTCCGGGCCGACAACAGGATGATCGGCACCTGCACGCCCTGGGTCCGCAGGGTTCGGCACACCTCGTAGCCGTGCACGTGCGGCAGCATGAGATCGAGGACCACCAAGTCCACGCCCTCCATCGCACGCTCTAGCGCTGCGCGGCCGTCCGCCGCCACCACGGTGTCGAAGCCCTCGAGCTGCAGGTTGAGCTCCAACCCCCTCAGGATCGAAGGATCGTCCTCCACCACGAGGATCCGAGCTGCCATGCGGCCCGACGTAACCGCATCGGCTACAACGCCCCCATGATTCGCCGCACCCAGGTCGTGTTCGGGCTCATGGCGGGGCTCCTGCTCGGGTGCGGCCCGCGCACGTCGCGGATCACGCCCGTGGCCGTCGGCGTGCAGGACGGTGCGCACGTCATGAGCAACGTCGCGCTGCGCATCGCGGTGGTGGGCCACGCAGCCACTGCGAGCGACGACCTGTTCGACCACCTGCGCGAGCTGGATCCAGATCTCGTCCTCCTCATGGGAGACGCCGTGCGCCGCTCCCACCACGAGGAGTGGGCGCAGCTGCAGCATCGAGTTCGGGATCTGGCCGTGGTACCACTCGTGGGCCGAAACGAGCGGCGAGGGGACCGCGCTCTTCGAGGCTTCTCGGCCGCCTGGGAGGGGCTCGGAGTCGCTGGGCTGGACACCTCGGATCCTTGGCTGGCCTTCGAGCTGTCCAACGGACAGACGCTGTGGCGCCTGGTGGTGCTCGATCCCGACCGACAGTCCCTCGGAAGCCGCTGGATGGATCAGCTGTTCTGGGTGCCGAAGGTGGTGGGTGGAGAGGACTACGACCAGCTCATCGTCGCCATCGGCGAGGGGCCTGGCCACATGGACGGCCTGTCGTCCGTCTCCCCTGGCGCCGAAGCGCTCCTCGACCTGGTGCGACGCCACGCCGATCCATCGCGCTTCTCGCTGGTGCTCTCGGGAGGCGCGGACGTGCCGGCCGCTGTCGTCCCTGGCGGTCGGTGGGGCGAGGCGTGGGTATCGACGGGGCGGACCTCCGCGCCAGCTGCGCCCCTCCATGCGCGTATCGGCGCCATGGAGCTCGAGGACGAGCTACTGACGGCCCTCATCCGTTCGTTCGAGGCGCGCACCGGCAGTGACCTCGACGGAGTGCGCAACAGCGGCGTGTTTCCGCCGGCGTTGGCACCGGTGCTCGGCTGGTGGCTCCTCGAAGTGCGAGCCGACACCGTGTCGCTGCACCTGCAGCTCGACTCGAGCGGCGGCTGGGACAGCCCGTACTCGCTGCGCCGCAGTCGCAGCACCGGCTGGTCGGGAACCTCGACGGGCCGAACCGCTCCCTGACCGTGGGTTCTACTCGGCCGAGGGGTCCTGCCCTTCGGCGGCAGCGCCACCTGCCTTCGCCTTGCGCTTGGCCTTGGAGCGCGTCTTGTTCTTCGTGGCCTTCACCTTGCCCGACTGGGTGCCGCCCCCTTGAAGGCCGACGGCCTTGTTCTTGGACATCTTCGCCCGGCCGGCCTTCGCCTTGGTGCCACGGCCACCGCCCTCGAGGCGCTTGATCCGTTGCTCCATGTGCTGAAGTCGCTGACGCAGCGCCGAGACCTCGTTCTCGAGCTTTGCGGTCTCGGACGCCGCACACCCGACGGACAGTGCGCTGAGCAGCGCCACTACCATGAACCTCACGCATCCTCCCAGCAGGGTTGCGCCCTAACCGGTCCCGGACTGGACCGTGGCGACGGGCAACCACAGGATGAAGCGCGAGCCGCGCCCCACCTCGCTCTGTACCCGAACACGGCCCCCATGCGCGCGGGCCACCGCCCGAACGATGGACAACCCCAGCCCGCTGCCTCGGTCCACCCGGCCCTGGCTCGGCGTCGAGAGTCGTGCATCGACCTGGTAGAACTTCTCGAAGATCCGGGACCACTCGCGGCGGGGAATACCGGGCCCGTTGTCGGAGACCACCAGCGCCACGCCGCGGCCCTGGCGCTGCGCCCGAAGGGTGATCCGTCGTGGAGGCGGCGTGTACTTCACGGCGTTCTGCAGCAGGTTCAGCAGTGCCTCCACGATGGCGTCCCGGTCCACCGACAGGGCTGGCAGGTCAGGCTCCACCTGCACGTCGATGGGGTCGTCGGACAGGAGGTGATGGGACCGCAGCGCCCGCAGGGCTGCCGACGCCAACTCCGCGGCCTCGACGGGCTCGAAGTCGTAGACCCGACGCCCTGCCTCCATGCGCGCCCAGTCGAGCACTCGCTCGATCATCCGGGAGAGCCGATCGGTCTCCAGCGCCAACAGATCGAGGCACTCCTCTACCTTAGCTGGCTCCCGTAGGCGACCCGACTGCAGCGTCTCCACGAACAGCCGGATGGACGTGAGCGGCGTGCGCAGATCGTGGGACACCCCCGAGACGAAGTCCGTCTGGAGCCGAGACAGCCGGATCTCGCGTGCGGCCGCGCCCAGGGTCACCACCGCACCGACGAGCACCAACGTGACCAACAGCACCAGCGACAGCGCGTAGACCCAGGAGTTGCGCTGGATGACGGCCCGGGTGGGGTCCTGCTCGGCCACCCGCAGGCGCCACCCCGCCAGCGGCCCCACCAGCGCCAGCTGATCCCGTCGGGGCGCAGAGAGGCGGGCGATGGCCTCCTCCATCGCCGAGCTCCACCCCGGTGCCGGTGGCTCCAGGACGAGCTGCGTGTCGGAGGGCAAGCGATGACCCACCCGTGCAGTCAGCGCCTTGATCCACGCCGCGGGGTCCACGCGCCAGCTCAGGCGAACGTCACCCCGTGCCAGCATCGCCACGGGGGCCGCGCCGCTCGAAGGCGTCACCCACACCACGTCGGTTCCCTCGATGCGCGCCTCCCCAGCTCCGATGACGCGGAGCTCTTCGGGGACCGGATCCTCTGCGTGCCAGCGCCAGGAACGCTCCGCGCCCGCGACCTCGAGCGCGCAGTCCAGAGCAGCGTCCGTGCACGCATCCGCGCGAGCCACCGCCGCCGACTCGAAGTCGTCCACCACGCCTCGAAGACCTCGGGCCGCGATGGCCAGCCGCTCCACCAAGTCGTCGTCGAGACGCTGAAGGATGGCGGCGCGCTGGTTGCGGATCGCCATCACCCCGAACAGCGACAGCAGGATGGTGGGCACGATGACGGTGGCCACCAGCAGCCACAGGAGTCGCTGCAGCGCGTACTCGTCACCCAGGCCCCGCACGTTCATCGGCGAACCACCTCGCGGCGCTCGGCCACGGGCTCGTCCCGCGGCGCTCCCGTGATCGCGTCCACCCCCACACGGGTGCCCTCGTAGCCGGACTCCATGCGTAGTAGCCCCTTCCGATCGACGTCCACGATGGTCCACGTCTGCAGCTCGTGCAACCGGCCGAGGCCATCGGTGCGAGCGCGCGCGATGCCGCGACAGGTCCACACCGCGCCGCTCGCGTGCTCCTCGCGCTCGCACTCCTCCTCACGCTCGGCGGGCACCCCTGCGATGCGCTCCGCTCGGCGCCAATCGGGCCGCGGCGTGCCAGGGAAGGTGCGCTGCATGTCCGCGAGCACTCCCGCAGGATCGATCAGGGCCTCGCCAGCCGCCCAAGCCTCCGTCGGCAGCTCGGAGGCATAGAGCACGCGGCGCGCTTCCGCAGCCCAGGCCTCGGTGTCCTCCAGCCGAACCGGGCGCCCCTGGGCGTCGAACGCCACCCACACCGGCACGCTCGAGACCAGGTGCTGCATGCGCACCGGCCACGGATCCGTCGCCGCGGGAGCATCGCTGTCGAAGCTGTGCTCCGCGTCGCGCTGGGCAATGGTGGCGCGACTGCGCTGTGTGGCCAACGACCAGACCCCGCCGCGAACGTGCTGCGCCCGGAGCTCGTAGCGGGCCACCAGGCGCCACTCTCCAGCCCCCAAGGCCACCGTCATGTCGTAGGTCTGCTCCTGTCTCGGCAGAACGGACTGGGGTGGGCCACCCGCGCAGCCGATCCCCATGATCACCCAGGGGATCACCGCCAGGCCGGCGCTGGACGGGGGTGTCCCAGTCCCTCGACCAGGGACTCGTCTCCTTCCCGATTTCGCTGCCAATAGGCCAGTCGCTCCACCCCCAGCAGCTCCGCCACCTCCCCGTCGGAGCGCTCCCACCGGATCAGGCGATGGGGCCACGCCGTCTCCACCGACCAGGTCGTGCTCGCACCACCCGCCACGGACGTGTGCACCGTGGTGGTCTCGAAGGTGCCGGCGGGGACCGTGACCGAGGTGGAGTCTGCGTCGTGCTGAATCGAGACGGTGGTCCAGCGGGGATCGGTGTGGGCCAGCCGTCCGTGGGTGAGGGTGGGGAGCGCCGGGTAGGTGGCGCGCGCTCCGGGCTTCACGAGCGGCCCCACCAGGCCGCGCACCAGCAAGGGCAGGGCATCCAGCAGCACACCACCCCGCTTGCGCGGCAGCGCGCGCTCTCTGTCGGCCTCGCCATCGAAGTAGCTGTGGCTCGTCCAGGTCAGTGCGTCGTCTCGGGGCACGAGCTGCTCGTAGACGTGACCGCACCACTCCTGCATGCCCATCGAGACCTTCACGGGCTCGCCGATCGGCCCTGAGCCGTCGAGGCGCAGGAAGCTGCTGGTCATCACGTTGTAGTCGTAGATCCCCGTCTGGAAGTCACGCACCTCGTTGAGCTTGAGGACCGGGTACTCGTCGTCGTGGCGACCATCCGACTTCACCCGCGTCGCGTCGGTGAAGGTCTCCGTGACCACCACCAAGGTGGCTCGACCCTCTCGGATCTCTCCGTAGCGAGGCGTCTTGAGGCGGTAGCCAGACAGCTCTGCGCGACCGTCTCCCCAGTGGTCCCAGAAAGCCGAAGACAGCGTGGGGGCCACAGGCGTGGCCTCGGAGGCCTCGGCGCCGTCAGAGCAGGCGACGAGCGACAGAGCGGTGAGCAGAGTCATGGACATCCCCTCGAACTGGACGGAGCTGACCCACGAACAATAGGTACGCCCGATGGACTTGACCCGTATCCTCCACGACGACGTGCTCCCACTGGTGGACAAACCCTCGCGCTACCTCGGAAACGAGGTCAACGCGGTGCACAAGCCCGCCGAAGACGTCGACGTCCGCATGGCCCTGGCGTTTCCGGATCTGTACGATCTGGGGCTGGGCAACCTCGGCATCCACATCCTCTACGCAGCCGTCAACGCGCTGCCCTGGGCCTGCTGCGAGCGCATCTACGCGCCAGCGCACGACATGGAAGAACAGCTGAGGAACCGCGGCCTGCCGCTGTTCACCCTGGAGAGCAAGAGCCCCGCCGCGGAGATGGACCTGATCGGGTTCACGCTGCAGTCGGAGCTGACCTACACCAACATCCTCAACCTGCTGGATCTCGCAGGCCTCTCGCTGCGCACGTGCGACCGGCGCGAGGACGACCCGCTCACCTGTGCTGGTGGGCCGGCCGTCTTCAACCCAGAGCCCCTGGCTCCCTTCATCGACTTCTTCGTGATCGGCGACGGCGAGGACGCCATCCTGGAGATCGCGCAGCTGCTGAAGCGCACGGCGGGATCGAGCAGGGCCGACAAGCTCGCTGCCCTCGCCGAGCTCGAAGGCGTCTACGTGCCTGCGCTGTACCCCATGGAGACGATGCCCGACGGGCGGGTGTTGCCTCCCCTCGACGGGCCCAAGATCCGCAAGCGGATCACGAAGGATCTCAACGGGGCCACCTTTCCCGTGGACTACATCGTGCCCTACACCCAACAGGTGCACGATCGCATCAGCCTGGAGGTGCTCCGCGGCTGCACTCAGGGGTGCCGGTTCTGTCAGGCGGGCATGACCACGCGTCCGGTTCGCGAGCGAGACCTCGAGAACGTGGACGACCTGCTGCAGCGCACCCTCGACACCACCGGCTACGAAGAGGTGTCGCTGGTGAGCCTGTCCACCTGCGACTACAGCCGAGTCCGGCAGCTGGTGGAGAACACGGTGGAGCGGGCCCGCCCGCAGCGGGTCAGCGTGTCGTTGCCGTCCCTCCGGCTCGACAGCTTCAGCGTTGAGCTGGCCGACATGGTCGCAGAGACGCGTCGCACCGGACTCACCGTGGCACCCGAGGCCGCCAGCCCGCGCCTGCGCGCCGTCATCAACAAGTGGATCCCCGACGAGGAGCTCCTGGAGATGACGCTCGGCGCTTACCAGCGCGGCTGGGACCACGTGAAGATGTACTTCATGATCGGGCTCCCCACCGAGCGCGACGACGACGTGCTGGCCATCGCGGACCTGGCCAAGCGCGCGGTGAAGCGAGGCCGGGAGATCCACGGCCGCGCCAAGGCCAACCTGGGTGTCTCCACCTTCGTGCCGAAGCCCTTCACCCCCTTCCAGTGGGCCGCCCAGATCGGCCTGTCGGAGACCGAGCGACGCCAGGACGTACTGCAGGAGGCCCTCGGCCGCGACAGTCGCATCAAGTTCGGTCGCCACGACCCCCAGGAGACCTTCCTCGAGGGGCTGGTGAGTCGCTCCGATCGTCGGGCCGGTGATCTGATCGAGGCGGCCTTCCGCCAGGGGGCCCGGTTCGACGCCTGGCGGGAGCATCTCGACTTCGCCGCCTGGGAGCGCGCGATCGACGAGATCGGCTTCGACGTGGCAGACGCCCTGCGCGAGCGTGATCTCGAGGAGCGGCTCCCTTGGGACCACATCGACATCCTCGTCGACAAAGAGTGGTTCGTCGAGGACTGGAAGCGGGCGCTGGTGCTCCAGCATGCGCCCGACTGTCGCCACAGCAAGTGCCACAAGTGCGGCGTCATCGACCACGAGCGGCCCCTGTGCGCCAGCATGCTGCGGCGCTCCATCAAGGGACGGACCCCAGAGTCGGAGTGGGAGCGAAAGACGTCGGAGCCCCACGTGGAGCCCCCGCCCGTCCAGCGACTGTGGCTGAAGGTGAGCCGCACGGGCACCGGGCGCTACCTGGCACACCTCGAGGCCATGAACGCCTGGCTGCGGGCGCTGCGTCGCGCCAAGGTGCCGCTGTCCTACAGCCAGGGGTTCCACCCCCATCCCAAGCTCGCCTTCTCCTCGGCCATGCCGTTGAACAGCCAGAGCCTCGGCGAGTACATGGACATCACCCTCGTGAAGCGGGTGGAGCCGGAGCGCTTGTTCGCCGAGCTCGCTGGTGTGCTCCCCGAGGGATTCGGCGTGCACGGCGTGGGTGAGGTGCCCCTCAAGGCGCCGTCCCTGATGTCGATCAACGTGGGTGCCGACTACGTCGTGCACCTACCGGGGCAGTCCCACCAGGAGGTCGAGACGCGCATGGCGGAGCTTCTGGCCTCCGAACGCATCGAGGTGGCGCGGCGCACGAAGAAGCGGCGGCGGCGCAACCAAGACCCCAACCGCATCGTGGACATTCGCCCCAGCGTCCGTCACGCGTCGGTCTCCGAGGGGGAGGCAGGCACGCCGTCGGTGTCGATCCGCATCGTGAAGGTGGATGGGATCGCGGCAAAGGTGCGCGAGCTGTTGCCCCTACTGACCGAGGAGCCGTCGCGGGCGGTGGTGGTCAGGCAGGACACGTTGATGAGCGACGGACAAGCCGACGTGAGGCCCATCTGCTCCGGTTGGGCGGGATCCGAGGCGGAGCGAGGCGAGCGCGCCCCGGCCACTCCGAGGTAAGTAGATGGGCCTTGGAGGGAGCGTGCTGGAGGCAACCGACGAGCAGCGGGCCCTCGCGGAAGCGGCGAGGGAGTTCTGTGCGGGTACGCTCGGACCCACCGCCGAGGAAGACGACGCGCAGGGCGTGTTCCGCAAGGAGTACATCCATGCGCTCGGAGAGCACGGGCTGTGCGGCGTGCCCACGCCAGAGCAGTACGGCGGGCTCGGACTCGGCTATGTCGAATACAGCATGGTGCTCGAGGAGATTGCCAGAGTCAGCGCTTCCTACGCCGTGAGCGTGGCCGTCACGGGACTGCCGCAGATCATCCTGGCGCAGTTCGGAAGCGAAGGGCAGAAGGACCGATGGCTCCCCGCGCTGGCCACCGGGCAGGCACTCGGTGCCTTCGCCCTGAGTGAACCGGGCAGCGGATCCGATGCAGCCTCCCTGAGGACCACGGCGCGCCTCGAGGGGGATCGGTATCTGTTGAACGGCACCAAGTTCTGGATCACCCACGGCGGCGTCGCCGACCTCTACGTGGTCATGGCGCGCACGGGAGGGCCGGGCGCGCGCGGCGTGTCGGCCTTCCTGGTGCCTGGCGATGCAGCCGGTCTGTCGTTCGGCAAAAAGGAAGACAAGATGGGGCTGCGAGCCTCTCCCACGGTGGAGGTGGTGCTCGAAGACGTCGAGGTCCCGGCGGACGGCAGGATCGGCGCCGAGGGAAGCGGCTTCACCGTGGCCATGTCCGCCTTGGACTCTGGGCGGATCACCATCGGCGCAACGAGCGTCGGCTTGTCGCAGGCCGCCCTGGACGTCTCGGCGAGCTACGCCACCCAGCGCAAGCAGTTCGACACGCCCATCATCGACTTCCAGGGGGTCGGCTTCATGCTCGCCGACATGGCATGCCGCATCGAGGCCTCACGGCACATGGTGCTCGCCGCGGCGGCCCTGAAAGATGCGTCGAAGCCATTCTCCAAGCAAGCGGCCATGGCGAAGGTGGTGGCCACCGACGCGGCGATGGCCGTCACCACGGACGCCGTTCAGGTGCTGGGCGGCTACGGGTACACCAAGGAGCACCCGGTGGAGCGCTACATGCGCGACGCGAAGGTCATGCAGATCGTGGAGGGGACCAACCAGGTCCAGCGCCTGGTGATCTCCAGACACCTCAAGCGGGCCTACTCGGAGGTGTGAAGGTGCAACATTGCCACACCGTCGAGATGTGCACGTCGCAGGCACGTTTGCCCACTGTGGGTGGGGCTGCGTATACTGACTGCGCTTCCCTCTGGGGCGCGAGGACTGGGGCGTGATGAAGGTCTGCCACCTTTGCGGCGACACCTACAAGGAGTGCGTGGACTTCTGTTTCAACGACGGGGAGGTGCTGCTGCCCGTCGAAGCCTCAGAGAGCACGGGTCCAGGTCTGGCCACTGGCGATCTGCCCGCGCAGGTCAACCAATCGGCCGATCTCACCGTCACCGAGGCGATGCCCAGGCCGCACTCCGCGATGGAGCAGTCGGATCTTCCCGAGCCCGATCTCACCGAGGATGGGGCAGGGATCACGCCCGTGAGCAGCCCCAACGTCGCGATGCCCGACGGAGGGCTGGCCCGCGCCGAGGTGACCGCCGACTCCTTCGATGAGGTCGTCTTCGCCACACCGCCTTCGGTGTCCGGGGACGAGATCACCGAGGCGACCGAGGCCACCGCACCCCTGCCGCCCGTGCAGACCTCCGAGGCCGCCACGGTCATCGACGAAGACGACGAGCTGACCGACGTAGAGCCCCCCGAGGTGGCAGCGGCGGCCGCTGTGTTGGCAGGGGCGGCCGTCATCTCCGAGGCCAGCCCATCCGCTGCCGAGACCAAGCCCTTTCCGATCCCCCAGGCAGCGATCGATGCTCCCGAGCGGCCCGCGCCGTTGCCCGACCCGGAAGCCGAGCCGAACGGTGCCTCTCCGGGGCTGATGGAGCCCACGGTGGGCGGCCCGCCGCCGCCATCGGGCCCCGCCGCCGCGCCGCCGCCTCCCGTGCCCTCCACCATGGGCCAGACGCTGCCGCTCACCGAGCTGAGCCCTCCGCCAGACCTCGACGCCACGGCACCCCGTGGGCGTCCAGTGTCCCAGGGCGACCAGGTGGCCACCGGCACGCCACCGCCGCTCGACTCCCACCCGCACCTGTCCATGCCCATGGCGGCCGACATGGCCGTGCCCGCCGATGGGGGCGACCGCGCTGGGTTGGTGATGCTCGGCATCGGGATCGCTGGCTTGGTGATGGTGACCGTCGTGATGGCGGCCTTCGCCTTCGTGGGCATGAACTGGCTGTCCAACGACGGGCAGGAGGGGGTCGAGGTGCCGGTCGCCGCCGTCACACCGCCGCCTCCCCGCGTCGAACGGGCCGTGGTCCAGCCTCGGCTGGCCAACATCCCCGTTCCACTGTCCGACGTGCCGTCCACCACCAACGTGCAGTTCTTCATCGAGACCTTCCCACCAGACGCCAACGTGCTCATCGATGGAAACCAGGTCGTCGCCGGAGAGCCGATCAGCCTCATGGCGGGCACCACCTACCCCTACGTGATCCACAAGGACGGGTTCCTGGCGTCCGAGGGGAACTTCACCATCCCGCCACGAGCGTTCACTCGGATGGGATTGGCCGAGCCGATCGACCTCACACCGGACGAGCCGACCCCCACATTCGACGACGACCCGCTCTTCGACGACGAGCTGGACCCCGAGCTCGACGAGCCCGCCCCCCCAGAGGTGTCGAGTCCACGGCCTGCGCGCCCCGATCCCGCTCCGACACGTCCAGCCCCGCAGCCAGCGGGCACGTCCGAAGAACCCCAGCAAGCCAAGATCACACCGTCCGAGCCGCCCCCCGTTGGCCAGCCCTTCGTGACGGGGCCGACGGGTTGCTCGTTGCTCCTCGATGGCAAGCCCGTGCGAGCTTCGCACGTCAAGGGGGCCAGCGACGACTCGCAGGTCGCCCTGCCGCTCATGTTCGAGGCGCTCACCCATGGCCCTCACGTGCTGCAGGTGGCCGGCATCCAAGAGAAGTGTCAGGGGGAGGCCGTGCGCATCAACTACACAGGTGGGCCCGCCATCGAGCTGCCCTTGGGAGCAAACCAGTGATCTGGCTCTTCGGTCTGACCGCGTGTGGAACGTCCACCGTGGAGACAGCCCCCGCACCTGCACCTGCACCCGAGCCCGCGCCACCACGCTCCATGCCGCTGAAGCGGCCCGCCCTCGCCAATCCTGCTCGAGTAGGGTCCGTAGCGGGTCCCGTCGTGTTCGTGGAGGGCGCCAACGGGTGTCATGTGGAGATGAACGGCGAGCTGGTCGATGGGTCCGCCGTCCAGAGCGCGAAAGGGGAGGGACCTGCGAAGCTGCCGTTTCGCTTCAAGGCGCTCGAGGGCGGCACCTATACCTTCAAGATCGTGGGCGACGAGCCCCACTGCACCGGTCACGAAGAGCTGGAGCGCATCTACGATGGGCGCTTGGTGATCCAGCTACCCTTCACCGGACCGAACAAGCCCTGACGCTGCCAGAGCAGCCTTAGAACGAGGCGCCCACCGTCATCGTCGCCGTGCCTTGCTCTGTGGGGACCACGGTCACCATGGCCTTGCGGCGGCGCAAGGAGCGCAGGCCCAGCACCTGGTTGGTGAGGACGGTGGCTGCGTAGAAACCCGCCGCCGAGAGCGCCAGGAACTCGGCCGAGCTCTGCCCCGTCTCGCCAACGGCCCCGATCCACAATGCCGTGCTCGGCACGACGATCCCCATTGCGACACCGAACCCCACGGGATCCTTCTGGGCCAGGGAGGGCAGGCCGGGCACGGGCACGAAGGACAGCGCCACGACGCGACGCTCGTCGGCTACGGGCACCTCGGGGGGCGGAGCCACCTGCTCGACGGCAGAGGGCGCTCCGAGCAGGGGGCGCTCCAGGCGCAGCAGATCGTGGATCGCGAACCAGAAGTCATCGCGACTCGTGCCTTCCAGGGTCACGCTCGAGGCGCGCACGCCAACATCGGCGTTGGTGCGCGCGAAGAGCTCCAGCTCACCGAAGGGCGTGTCCGAGCCCGTGATGATCCACTTCCACGGCGTTCCCGCAGAGGCGGCGGCGATGCATTCCACGTCGGCGTTGCAGTTGACGATCTGTGCCGTCATGTCGGCCGAGGCGCCTCCGCCGTAGCCTGCCAGCGCACCGTCGATGCCGGGCATCTCGTCGAGCAGGGTCTCCACCTGCTCCTGATACGCCTCGGGCACCTGCACCCAGACCAACCACTCGGGCTGATCAGCGTAGGCGGCTGCGTCGGTGGGAACCATGTCCTGGAGCAACTCGAAGGACACGACCGCTCGGCCCTGGGGCATCTGCACCCGCAAGCCTTGGGCCTCTGTGGAGAGGATCTCGGCCACCAGGACGCGTCCGTCCACCAGGGTGAGCTCGCGGTACTGGGGATCGTCGGCCTGTGCCGTGGTGGTGGTGGCCCAGATGGCCAGCAGCGTGGTCATCGAGCGCCCTCCGCCATGGAGTCATGAAATGCGCGACAGGCTTCGGGGCTGCCGACGCGGGCGGCGACGATGCTGTACGGCACACACTCCACACCGTCGGGGCCGCCACAGTTCCCCGGAGTGGCCGGGCCATATCGGCCGCAGATGGCAGCGACCATGCCGGTGTAGGCTCCAGGCTCCAGGAAGCCGAAGAACAAGGGACCATCCGTGACCCACTCGGGGTAGACCGGCGGCTCGCCGCCTTGGCTGGCTTCGCCCAGGATGTCTCGGTTGAGCCAGGCCCCGGTCGCGCATCGACGCTCCTCGTCGAAGCGCCAGAGCGGCAGCTCCCACTCGGGAGACATCGGATCGTCGCACTCGAGAGCTGCCGACATGCCCGCGGGGATGGGCTGCAGCGAGCTTCGGAGCGACAGACAGAGCGGGCCGCCCTGGTGATCGAACGCGTAGAAGTCCACGTCGCCTGTGTAGGAGAGTGGCAGGATGGGGTCGATCTCGGGGCAGCCGAAGTCCTCCACCGTCTCGTGGACAGCACGGCCCCAGCCCAGCTCGCCGCGCCAGCGCAGGGCCATCCCGGTCTGGAGCTCGATCCGATCTCCCTTCAACCCCGATGGTGTGTCGGGGAAATCCCCGACCGCCCCTTCGTCCACCGCCTCGGTGATGACGAGGACGGGAACCTCCGAGACAGTGGCGAGATCGTCCGGTGGAAGATTGGAGAAACGTGGCCATTCGTCACATCCCCCGGAGAGGATGAGCGAAAAGGCGGCAAATGCCGCAGTTCTCCACGGCGTCCAGACGGCATGGTGAAGCATCGGCTCGTTCTACCCCGTCCCCAGAACGCACACAACCCGGACAACGGGTTAGTGCGTGGGCCCTGGAGGCATAGCCGTGGCCGAGCCCGAAGACGATGATCTCGACCTGCAGCCCGCGGACGCGGGTGCGCTGTTTCGTGCGGAGATGTGGGCCACCAACACGGTCCTCGGGTATTGGCGCCACATGCTCGCCGTGGTGGTGACGGGCCTGCTCATCTTCCTGTTCTACGGCCAGTACATCACCTACGTGCAGCGAACGCAGCGGGGCATGACGGCAGAGATCGCCAAGCTGGAGTCGGAGCTGCCCACCTCCGTGGAGGTCCTGGCGAGGGCCAAGTCCTTCGGCATCGATGCCGGAGAGGACGGCGAGCTGGAGAAGGTGGCGGACGACCTCGTGACCCACGCCGAGGGATGCTGGGGAGCGAGTCGGGCGGAGGCACTGCTCAAGGCCGCCGAGATCTACCGCACCCTCGACAACACCGAGAAGCGGCGCAACGCGCTGTCCCAGGCCGTCGACGGAGCCGAAGGTGTGATGGCCTTCGCGGCTCAGGGCGCACTGGCCAACCTCGAGCTCGAGCTGGGCGAGCACGACGAAGCCGTGACTCGTCTGCGGGACCTCAAGAGGAGCCAGGACGGCTTCTTGGCCCAGCAGGCGGCGCTGGATCTCGGGCTCGCGTTGGAGCAGATCGGCCGCAGCGACGAGGCCGTTCAGGTCTACGACGAGTTCCTCTCCGAGTGGCCCGAGTCCCCCAAGCTGAGCGAGGTGCAGGAGCGGCGCAAGCGGGTGTCCGGTTGATCGCGCTGCTCGCCACACTGGCCGTCGACGGCGCCTTCGCCCAGACCGAGCCAGAGCAGCACCGCGCAACGGAGCAGGAGACCGCGGAGCGCCCCCCGTCCGAGGCGCGGAGCAAACCCGAGCGCCGACGCAAGGCGGCCCCACCCCTCGTGGCGCCCGCCAGAGGCGACTGGACGTTCCTGGACAGCAGCTTGGAGCCACAGCCATCGAGGTTCGAGGGCTCCTTCGCGCGATCACCGGCGTTCCACGTCAGGGCCCGCCTGCCGGGTGGGGCGCTGAACGCGGTGACCCACGCGGAGTGGAGCGACCCCGTCCTGTACGGCGACTTCGTCTTCACGGGCTCGGCCGCTGGCAACGCCTTGTACGCACTGTCGAGACAGGATGGAAGCGTGCGGCGCGTCTACGAGGCGTCCGCCTCCGTGGAGGCCCAGCCCACCATCGTGGGCGACCGTGTGTACTTCAGCGACACGGGCGGGAACACCTTCTGCTACGACCTGGCCGGTGAGCTGCAGTGGACGCACGACGGCAACGCGCCGGTGCTGGTGGCCCCCACGGTGAGCGACGACGGCATCTGGGTGGTGGTCACCAACGTCGACGATCTGGCCGTCGCACTCGACGCCGTCAGCGGCGAGCTGAAGTGGCAATACAAGGCCAAGCGGGACCTCACCCGGCAAGCAGAGCTGTCGTTGTTCGCGGCACCGGGTGCCGTCATCCATGGCGACGAGGTGGCCCTCGGCTTCTCCAACGGCATGGTCGTGGCCGTGGAGCTCCAGACGGGTGAGGAGCGCTGGTCCCGCAGTGTGGGCGAGGGCCGGTATCCCGACATCGTGGCTGATCCGGTGGCCGAGGGCACGGACCTGTTCACGAGCGGCTACTTCCGGCCGCTCGTGGCCATCGACATGCCGTCCCACAACATCCGCTGGCGGCTCGACGTGGGAGCCGCCCATCCCGTCTCCATCGGTACGCGAGACGGAGCGGTGGTGCTGTATCACCCCGGAACCGACGGCTCCCTGCGGGCGGTGGCTGCCCTGACGGGGGCCGAGCTCTGGCGATGGTCCTCGGACACCACGGGCGCGTTGACCACGCCGCTCGTCACCGATGCAGGGCTGCTGGTGGGCTCCTCCGAGGGAGGGGTGTACTTGGTGGACCCGAAGTCGGGAGAGGAGCTGTGGCGTTGGCACGAGCCCTGGCGCTTGCAGGGCGTGAGCGCACTGCCCGCCATCGATGGTCGTCAGCTGGTGTTCCTGTCCAATGCAGGCTTCCTGTACAGCATGCTCTCGCCGAAAGTGCGCGAGAACCCGGATCGGCGTGCGGGTTGGAACCCCACCGTGCGGAACCGTCGCTGACCGTCGTCAGAAGATGCGCAGCTGCACGGCCAAGCCCACGTCGGTGCGCCCAATCGCCCGAGAGTTCCAGGGATCCACGTCCCAGCCAACCAAGTGCCGTACGGAGCACGACAGCACGAGCCGCTCGATGAGGACCACCCGAGGAGACAGGGTGATCCCGAGCTGCGGGCTCACATCTGCCCAGTCGTTGTTGTTCGCCTCGTAGCCGATCCAAGCTACGCCGCCCGTCGCCAGGAGATCCACCGCAACGCCCTCGAGATCACCGAGGCGATATCCGGCAGAGCCGACCACGCTGGTGGCCCCGAGCAGCCGACTGGCGTCGGGTCCGCGAAAGGTCGACACTGCCGCACGATCGAACTGGATCTGACCCACCGCGTGTCCCACGCTGAGGGTTCCCACGAGCGAGCCGTGGGCTCCCGAGTAGCGTTCGCCTCGGAAGACGATGCGAGGAGCGAACGACGCCGAGATCCCAGCATCGATGTGGACCGGAATTCCGCGCGACTCCGTCGCGCTACGATTCCCTTGGGCCCACGCCTCCGGCTGCGGGCCTTTCGGAGGCTCCGTGGCTCCCGCAGTGGTCGTGAGCCCGACCAGAGCAAAGGCCCCTAGGGTGGAAGCGATGGGTCGGCGCATGAGGTCTCCGAGGAGACAACGAGGCTAGCGAGATCGGCCCCTCGATCGACGTATCGGTGCGCAACAATCCGCTGTTACCGGGCCCTGGTCCGGACGATGCCGAGAGCTCGGGAGGCTCGACTGGGCGAGTTCAGAGGAATCGTTGATGAATGCGTTCATTGAATATACTCACCGAGTGTGAGGCTGGACGATCCGCCCGCCCCACACGGAGGTGAGCATGACGCGCGCTGGCACCACACTGGACCGCATCGCTGGAGCCGGGATGACGGCCATCGGTCTCGGACACACGAGCACCCACCTCGTCGTCGAGTGGCTCCCGAGCCCGCACCCCGAGCTACGGGCGGCGATGGCGGAGGCGTTGCTCACGGTGGGCAACGAGGTCTCGATCCTGCAGGTGCACCAGGGCCTCAGCCTGGCGATGGGTGCGCTGCTGATGGGGTTCGGCGTCCAGATCGCGCGCACCCGGACGAAGGTGGACCGTGCACTTCACACGACACTGGCGGGTGTGGTCTGCGCCTTGTCGATGACCTTCTTTCCCACGTTCGTCGCGGTGCTCACGACGGGTGTGTTCCTCGTGTTGGTGGGCGCCATGTTGCGGCCGGGAGAGAACCGGCTTGCGGATTGAAGTGCCGCTCAAGCTGCCCCCCGCGAGGGCAACGCGGCCCCAGCCCTGTGCTCCCAAGGCGTTGCATCGGACCGCTGCCAGGAGGTGACCCGAGCTGCGGAGATGGCGGGCGCCTGCAAGAACCGGGAAGACGCCGACCATCTACGGCACCCAGCCGGCCGTGCCCGACACCGACGGAGACGGCCTCGAGGACGGCGAGGAGATCTTCACCCACGGCACCGATCCCCTCGATCCCGACATGGACGACGACGGGGCATTGGACGGCGAGGAGATCGACGACTGGCCCACGGATACGCGCAACCGCGACACGGACGGCGACGGGCTGTCCGATGGCGACGAGGTCTACTTGTACGGGACCGATCCTGCGAACTCCGACGATGATGGCGGTGTCAGCAACGACGGAGCCGAGATCGGTAGCGACACCGATCCACTCGACGCGTCGGATGACGCGGCCTGCGTCTATCCCGACAACCTCACCCAGACGTCGGCGGAGCCTGCCGGACCTGACGTTGTTCCCGTCTATGTCCGGGTTCGCTGGGAAGGCATCGTCAACGGTGGGAACTTCGAGGACTTCAGCATCGCCGGTTCGAACCGCTCTGCGCGCATCTTCTTCGACTTCCTCGGTGCTGCGCAGATCCCGGTGTGCTCGATCATCTACGACCTGTCGTCCAGCAGGAGCGCCCACGCCGTATGGGCCGCGAACGGCGGCGAAGATCTGTACGACTCCTTCGATCTGACCTTGTCCAACGGGTTCAGCGACTGCAACACGGTGAACCCGACCAATCACAGCGGATTCAGTGATCTTCGGGATCTGGTCGAGGCCGTGCCTTGGGGCGTCGGGTTTGGCTCATTGTCGCAGCACGCCGCGTCCTACGAGAGCAAGGTCACCAACGCCAAGGGCAACTGGGCGCTGGACTACGAGCCGTACATCTTGGGCGCGTACCTGAGCCTGGACCAACGTTCCGCCACCGAGATCGGGTGGGCGCTCGGCTACGAGGCGGCATGTGAGCTTGCCTCGACGGACCAGAAGATCGAGCCCAACACGTTCGCTCTGGGAGAGGAGTACTTCGAGGCGGGCAACGATCCGGCGGGACTACTGGAGCACACCGACTTGGATCTGCTGTTCGTGTTCGAGCTGGTCGACGCCATCCCCTGAGGTCCCCTCGGAGAGAGCTGTCTTACCTGGGACTGCTCTGCGGGTGGATAGGACGTGGAGCACGGATCGTGCCGCTATGAGGCGACAAAGGGTGCTCGTTTCACCCAGGTGTCGCTCTCGAGCTCATCGAGCATGAAGCGTGCCAACAGATGGGTGTCGACGCGAGACCCCAAGTCCACGGTGTCTCCGACCACCAGGGATCCGCCAACTCCAGTCCTGATCAGAGGCGAGCGGATCGTTGTCCAGTCCAGATCGGATCGCGACAAGACGGCGAGTTCGCTCTCTTTGCCTGCAATTACGATGGGGAACGCGAGGTTCAGAAGGGTCGTGATGACGCGTCGCATGAACCGGAACCGTTCGTCGCCGTACCTCGTTCCCGTGCTCGCCACATTGATGATTCGCTTCAGGCCCATGCGGTTCATCTCGGCCACCAGATGCTCCATCGCGCGTCCGAAGTCATCGGGCTTCAGCGTGGTGTTTCGAGTGGCTGGTGGCCCGATTGTGGAGAGAACAGCGTCGGCGCCGTCGAGCGTCGCCGTCACGGCCTCCGGATCCATGTAGTCACCCTGGATGACAACGGTCCCCCTTGGCAGACTCGACGATGGAATCTCGCGACGGGACAGCAGGCGCAGCCCATGTGAGCGTGAGGCGGCTTCCTCCACCAGAACACTGCCAAGCAGTCC